>JAGSGY010000022.1 GCA_023954855.1 Pseudomonadota bacterium
GACACCGATGCGGACGCGGACACCGATGCGGACGCAGACACCGATACGGACGCGGACACCGATGCGGACGCAGACACCGATGCCGATGCGGACACGGATGCCGACGCAGACACCGATGCCGACGCAGACACGGATGCAGACACCGACACAGACACCGACCCCATCCAGTGTGCGACGGTCTCGATTCAGGACCTGCCGCTCATCGCCTCCGGCGACATCTGGACCTGGGACACCGGCACCAACCACGGCACGGGCTGGCGTGCGCTCGGCTTTGACGACTCGGGGTGGTCCACCGGCGCCAGCGAGCTCGGCTACGGCGATTCTGATGAGACCACGCAGCTACCGGCCTCTGTGCGGGGTGAGCCGTCGTACTACTTCCGGCGTGCGGTCTACGTCGACGGAGCCGCAACCTCCGCTTCGCTCGATGTGGTGTTCGATGACGGCATCGCGGTGTGGGTCAACGGAACGCCCGTGCTCGACGCCAATGTGGCGGATGGGCTGGCCTACGCCGACTGGGCTTCGTCGACGTCCAGCGACAATGACACGGCCTCGGTCAATCTCGTGGATGGATTGCTCGTCGACGGCATGAACATCGTCACGGCGATGGTCAAGAACCGAACCGCCGGCTCAAGCGATGTCTCGTTCGATCTGACCCTCACCGCCGATCTCGACACCTGCTCGAATGCCGGCATCACCGGCACCTACGCTCCGGTGGACTGCCCTGAACCCGGGCCACCCTCCCTCGCGTCCTCCGGTCTTCCGCTTCTACAGAGCAATCCGGGGGCGCCCATCGCCCTGTTCCTCGACTTCGACGGTGGCAGCTACAGCGGAACCACCAACTACACGGGCTACGACACCGACGGTGACCTCACCACGTTCACGACTTCGGAGCAGGCCGACATTGAGCGCGCCTGGGAGCACGTCAGTCAGTACTACGCGATGTTCGACGTCAACATCACCACTGATGACGCCGTTCGAGCGGCGTCCAATGGCTGGGCGTGGATCCTCATCACCGAGGAGGAGAGCGGCGGTCGTGCGTCGCTGTCGAGCGCCGCCGTCGGAACCCCGCCCTACGCCAGGGCCTACGTGGGGTCGAGTACGGTTCGAGGCTCGGACCGCAGCCGCCGCATCGCCCATGAGCTCGGCCACAACATGACCCTCGAGCACAACGGTGCCTGGGACGCGGGGACCTTCTACAAGTGGGAGGACTGGTCGGGCTGGGACGGCGTCTACGGCTCGATCATGGGCGGAGGCGGCGAGGGCCAGCGCAATGGCTGGGCCATCGGCGCGAGCTCGGTGGGCAGCAGCGAGGTGCAGGACTCCATGGCCGTCATCGAGCGGCGCGTTCGCGATGTCGGTGGTGGCTCGAGTGGCTGGCGCGTGGACGACGTCGACGGATCCCCGCTGGCGATGTGTGATGACACCCACCAGCTTGTTCGCACGGCGGTGCTCGGGCATCCGCAAGATGTCGATGCGTTTGGCTTCGAGTGGCGCGGAGGCAGCGCCATGGTCGAGCTGTTCGCTCTCGAGGTGTCCTCGGTTGAAGCCGTCGTCGAGATCATCGACTCCAATCAGGCCGTCATCGGCGGGCCCGGTTTCTACGCGGATCTCCCGGCCGGGACCTACCGCGCAAGGGTGTCCACCCGGAGCGGGCTTGCCAATGGCTACGACAAGGCAAACATCGCCCACAACCAGGATGTCGCTCGCTCGGAGCTCGGTGCCTACCGCCTGGTGATCGACTAGCCGCGGTTCGCCGGGCTACAAAGGCGACATGGTCAAGATTCAAGCTGCCGCAGCGGTCTTCTTCTTCGTGTTCGGCTGCATCGTGCAGGTGCTCGGCGTGCTGTGGTTCGAGCAGGTCGACGCCTGGTACGCCGACTGGGCCGTGGGTGCCGTCATCAGCGTCACCGGTGTGATTCTTGGCATCAACGCCTTTCCACAGCTCATGCAGAAGGAGTACGGATTGCAAGCTCCGGAGCCGCTGACGCTTCCCGCATACCGAAGTGCCCTCGAATCGGCGGTGCTACCGGTCTGGACCTGCAATCGCTGCAAGCTGGTCGAGTCCGGGGATGGGCTCGGGAGCTGCGTGTACTGCGACTCGTCCATGGACTTCCTGCAAGTCGACGACGAGACGGTGCGGCAGACGGCGCTGGCCGCCGCGAACTAACTAGGTCGCGGTTCTGCCGGCGCGCAGATGCAAGGCGAGAGCAGCTGCATCGAGCCGGAGTTGCTGGATGCGGTCAGGGCCTAGGCCAGACTCAGGATTGACGTGCAGAGAGAGGGTCTTGCCCGTGAGGGCGACGCCATTTCCCCAGTCATCCGCCCGAAGTCCGGTGAGCAAGCCGAGCAGAGCGATCTGGACGGACTCGGTCAGGACCTTCCGCGCGTGCGCGACGTCGTTCGTGCGCACGTAGATGTGGCGATCGAAGGTGGGGTCCCCAACTTCGACCTCGTCCACGAGCCACTTCAGAGCCTTGTGGCGCCAGAGCTCAGGAACGCACTTCAGCTCGAAGTCGGCGGCCAGACCGGGGACGTGAAGACTCGCGCTCCACGCCATCCGGCCCGCTTCCCACTCGACGGCGAAGCCCCGCTCGATGAGGGTGTCGCGGGGATCGACCGATGCGCAGTGGTCGCAGATCGACAGCCCAGAGACGCGATTCAAGGCGCCGGAGGGCGTTTCGACTTGGCATAGGGCACAACGCAATCGCTACCTCTTGGAATGGCCGTTGAGCGGCCATTGTGCCGCGAACTCGAGCAGCGCCGAGATCCGTAGGCCCTCATCGGGGCTGAGCGACGCGCGACCGAGCAAGGCCACCGCTCCGTCCTCCTCGAAGGTCTTCACTTGCTCAAGGCTCGTGGTCGAGGCTCTCAAGATCGCCGCGATGGCTGCGCGAAGGTCACCGACGAGCAAGAGACCGACGCGATCGGCGTGCAAGCGAAACTGGAGAGCGGCACCCTTCAGGCCCTCGCGGCCGATGCCCGAGTCGTCTTCGCTGCCCGTGCCGAACCAGCCGATCACCGGGGTCGCGACGCTTGTGGCTTTGTCGAGTGTGGAGCGCGCGGTGAACACCTTTCGGGACAGGCGGAGCACGGTCTGCAGCTTTGCGATCTGGTCCACGCCTGGGACGAGCGTGAGGAGGTCGACCACGTTCTCGGCGGTGCCCGCGTACTCGCCGAAGGCGGCGTAGACAGAGGTACTGGTACCGACCAGGCTCGAGTCAAACGCGAGGAGCGGGTGGGCGCACTTGAGGTGGACCAGCTCGATGGCCATCGCGATTGCGAGCGCCTCGTCGTCGAGCTGGCGAGGTCCGTCGCGCAGGTGTTCGACGCCGATCAGCAGCACCGGCGGAGACACCGGCCATGCCGACAGACCCCAGGCGGCATCGCCCCTGTAGATGCGCGTCTCGGGCACGGCGAGGTCGAGCGCGGCACAGACGCGAGTGAGCACAGCGTGTTCCCGTGGCCATTCCTCCGCGGACATGCGCTCGAGGCCTCGGATGAGCGTTGTGCGCTCGGGCGGGTCCTTGGTGTCGACGCGCGTGCGGACGTTGTCCAGCCAGCCGACGCCGCCTGGGTGCAGTGCGTCGAGCTCGTCCTCGTCGAACTGGGTGACCAGGGGGCTGTGGGCGGTGTCGACTTCTGGCGTAAGCACCGTCCACAGATGGGTCCACCAGGTGGCCAGGGCGGGGGGCAGGTCGACGCCCGGGCAGTCCAAGGCTTGACGGTAGGCCTCTGGGTGCAAGAAGTCGCCGCGAATGGCTTGGTGTAGGGCCTCGCGCGCCTGTTCTTGGTCGTCTGCGAGGGCGTAGAGGCGGCCAATGTCAATCCACCGCGGAAAGCGGAGGTCTTCGGAACCCCGTGCATCGTCGAGTTCAGCACCGGTCTCGAGGACCTCAGCGGCGCGCTTGGGATCGTCGAGCTCATGCTCGAGCAGATGGGCCCAAGCATCGCGTGCGTCTCGGTCTTCGGGGACGAGGGCCAACAGCAACGCGTACAGGCGCGAGCGCGACTCGCCGGTCGCGAGGGCAACGACCTGGCGGACTGCCGCTGGGGGAAGCGCAATCCAGTCCTGGATCAGCGGATCGACCCCAAGGGCCTCGGTCCAATGTGCGCTGGCGCCCTCTGGATTGCCGTCGGTCCACGCCCACTCGGCGAGTTGCCAGTGGTCTCGGCCGGAGGCGTCGAGGCTCACCGCGAGCTTGAGGGCGGCGTTCGCCTCCTCGTTCCTGGAGGCTTCGCGCCAGGACGCGGAACAGGCCCGCCAGGCATCGGCAGCCTTGTCGCTACCCGCCTGGGTCAGCGCACACGCCCAGACTTCGGAGATGCCGCTGGGGGGCCAGGCAAGTCCGGCCGGAGGGGTCGCATCGTCGAGTGCGGCGAGACGGTCGCGCAGTGCGGCGCCGACACGCGACCAATCCAGGCTCGCGCGGTTCGCGGCCTTGCGAAGCGGCTGGTTGTGCGCCCGCCAGTGGGCCTGACCGTGGTCGAGTTCGGTATCGGGGTGCGCCACCAGGTGGGCGGCGAGGGCGCTAACGGCGGACGACGCCTGGTCGGTCGCCAGCAGGAGCTGGGCCACGTCGGCGAGGAACGCGCCAGGACGGCCGAGGTAGAGGGCTTCGTCCCAGATCAGCAAGGCTCGCTTGGGATCCCCGCGCTCGAGGGCGACAGCCGCGGCGGTTTCCCAACGGGTCTTCGAGGCGTACAGCCGGTCCAGAGTCGCGAGCTCATCCCCGCTGATGAGGGGCCCCGGCAGGCTTCGGCGGTTGAGCTGCAGCGTGTCCCGACCCGTTCGCCGCGAGGTCCATGCGAAGGAATCTGCCGGCTCGACGAACAGCTCACCCCACTCTGCGCGCGCGGCGAGCACCAGACGCTGGTCCGAGAGCAACAGCAGCAGCGGCTCGCGTACCACCGTGCCGTTGCGGTGGTTGAAGGGGTGGGTTGCCGCTGTCTCGAATCCGAAGAGCCAGCGTTCATCGGCCTCAGCGGGAAGCTCGGGCGCGACCCAGTCCGGGATGCCCAGGGCTCCGCGGGCGCGGTCCCCACGGGGCTTCCCAAGCGGGACAGACCCAACGACGCGCTCGCCTCCGTCCCCGACGGAAGCGAAGCGTTCGACCAGAGTGGCCGCGGCCGGTCGTGACCCCGCGCGTAGCGGTAGGTGCCAGGTGCCGACGCGCAGTCCGTCGCGGGTCCAGCCCTTGAGCAGCTCCACCTCTGTCGGCGAACCCCAGGCTTCATGCCAGGCATGCTCGGTATCGGCCGCCGCGACCCAGCAGCGGCGATCGGTGGCGATGACCCAGATCGGTCGCTCGACCTCACTTCCATCGGCATCTACGAAGACGTGCACGCCCGAGGTCAGGAGCGTGGTCGCTGGCGTCTCGCCGGCGTCGAGGATGGGCTTGAGCAGCGCGGGGTCGAGGGCCATGTCGGTGTGTAACTAGCGGGTCTGTCGGCGCTAGCGCCGGAAGGTGACGTAGACGGTGTAGGCGAGCTGAGTGAGGGTGAAGAGCACCGTCGGAACGAGCGCGAGGCTTCCGAAGGTGTGGGTCATCCACAACAACAAAAACCCGAGAGCCACCCGCTCGGCTGGGTGGGGTGGAGGCTCGCTGAGGGTCCAGGTGGCGCCGCTCTGCTCGCCGAACACGGTCAGCTCCTCTCCGCAGGGCTGGGGCCTAAAGCGAACGGTCGCGTCGGGGTCGTCCTTCAGCTGGGGAGGGGCGATCGCGGGGTAGGGGTCGTCGAGCGGAGTCGTCCCGCCGTCTTCCCAGAGCGCGCCCTTCGTCCAGGTGCCGCTCTCGCTCCATGCGTGGGTGGTGAGGTGGGTGAGTCCCTTGCCTTCGAGCTGAAGGGTTGTGGCTCCGTCGACCAAGCGCACGCCATCTGCGAGCTTCACGCGCTTTACCGGGGTGCGCTCCGGGTCCGTCCACGAGGTCTCGAGCCCCAGGGCGCAGATCGCATCGCCGGTGATGGGGTCGCGCATGGGGGAGTCGGACTGCAGCGTTCCGGTCACCGAGGCCGCGCGCATATCGGAGGCCAGGCCGGCAGTGGTCACCACGACAGGCAGGGCTTGAAGAGACGCCGCGATCAGGGCGGTGGCGGCCATCGACGGCAGCACCCAGCGAATGAAGCGCTTCGAGCCGAAGAGCACGGTGTCGCGGAAGCGGTCAAGGCCGTAGGTCAGCTGTTGGACCGCAGGAAGAGCCGCGGCCATGGCCTCTTTGCTGACCGGGACGTCCGCGCTCCCCATCGAGCGAACCAGCCGCTGCTCCGCCCAGCTCGCCAGTCCGCTGAACAACGGTGCGAGCAGCCACGAGAACCAGCCTCCCTGTGCCTGCTCGAGCAGCACCGGTCGAATCGCATCCTCGAACACCGCGTGGACGAGCTCCTCGGGGCTAGGCGGCTCCTCTTCGCCCGCGGCCATCGCCTCGAGCTCGGGGACGACGTCCGTGCAGAGTTCGAGGATCAACTCGACGACTCGAGTGCCGTGGAACAGCTTCCGGCGTGCGAGGGTCCAGGTGGCGAGCGTGGATGAGAGCTCCAGCGCGACAAGGCCGACACAGACGAGTGCGCCGACGAGAATCACCGAGGTCGCGCTGTGAAGCATGAGCGCGACCATTGCCCAGGCGACGAAGATGGCGCCGCCGACCCACGCGGCGAAGCGGCCGACATCGGAGGGCTCGACGAGAGCCGCGGACAGGTGCTCTCCAAGCTCAGCGCGTGCCTGCTGCCGGCGTAGGGGGTTGTTCTCCACGGGGCCTTCGCTCAAGTCCATCCATCCTCCGGGCTCCTCATAGGCACGAGCTGTCGCGACTCAAGCGGGCGGGGGTGTTTGTGACCCAGGTCACGGCTCGGCTGACTCGACGAAGGCTGGAGCCGGCGCGTAGACTGAGACCGGAGGTTGTATGCGTTGGACCCTTCTGCTCCTGCTTGTCGCGTGCCAGGTCGAATCCGAGAGGGTTGAAGGCGTGTTTCCCGGCGAGTGCACGGACGACGCGGACAATGACGCGGACGGGCTGTTCGACTGCAACGACCCGGACTGCTCCGGCTCCATGGCCTGCTCGGAAGCAGATACCGACACGGACACGGACACGGACACGGACACGGACGCCGACACCGACACCGACACGGACACCGACACCGACACGGACGCCGACGCCGACAGCGGGATGGACCCCTGCGCGCTCAACAGCGTGAACTCGGTGTTTCCGAGTGATGGAGCGACGGACGTCTACTACCGGACCGCCATCGAAGCGCGGCTCGACGACGACGATGCCACTGCGAGCATCGCTCTGCGAGACCCGAGCGGCCCGGTGGCCGGCGTGGTGTCCGTCGATGGAGACCGGATCAGCTTTGTGCCCGACGCCGCTCTGGATGCCTCCACCGCCTACGACGTCACCATCACCTATGCACCGTCGTGTTCCGTGGTGACCGGGTTCACGACCTCTGAGGTCGGTGCCACGACCCAGGCCTCGCGCATCAACGGCCGGGTGTACTCGGTCGACCTCGAGTCGGGCCGCTTCGTTCGACCGGAGGGAGTGGGGTCGCTGCTTGGCAAGTACCTGGGCGACGCAAATCTCTACCTCTCGGTGCAGTCTGCCACGGCGAACGAACTCGGACTTCTGCTCGCCAGGGGCGACACGACGGCACCCACCGTACAGGACCACTGTGTGCCGACGACCGACTTCGCCCCGGCGGACTTCTCGGCCAATCCCTACTTCTCGGCATCGGCGAGCGGACCCGTCCAGCTGTCGATGGAGGGTAGCGATGTGAGCATCGACGACGTCGTGATCTCGGGGGCCTTCACGACCGATGGCACTGAGATTGTGGGCGGTGTGTTCTCGGGGACGATCGACACCCGGTCGATGGTTGACCTCATCGAACCTGGAGCAGAGCCCGACGCCATCTGCGAGCTCGCGGCGTCCATTGGGGTGAACTGCATCCCTTGCGCAGGCGGGGGCAATTACTGTCTCGACCTGTTCGTCGATAGCCTCACCATGCCTTCGGTCTCCACCGCGGTCGTGCCGGTGAGCACTTCGGACGTCTGCGCCGTGTACGCGAGCGAGTGCCCGGACGAGTGCACTGCGCGGTAGTTAGCCGCCCAGCGCGAGTGCCATTCCCACTGCGGCTCCCGTGGCCGAGCCCACGCCAGAGAGCATGCCGGCGACGGCCAGCGCCGTGTGGCCGATGGGTGCGGCCTGGACTTCGGCATCGCTATGGCGCGCCAGGTCGGCATCGAGAGTGATGCCGTTGAGAAAGGTTCCCCACAGACTGAAGGCGAACAGCACGCTCGAGAGCATGAACAGGGCGATCAGGTACTTCACGCTCCACCCATCCTGACGAACCAATGCGAGTACTCCGGCCACGAGCCCCCAGGTCGGAAGTCCCGACAGCGCCAGCACCATCCGCTGGACGAGGGTCGCCGGCGCGAGGGCTGCGGAGACCTCGAGCGCACCAAAGCACTGAAAGCACCGGGCCCCGGTCGCTGTCGTGTACGCGTCGATGACGCTGTCTCCACAGGCTCCGCACGTCGAGGCGACGCTCGTTGCCCGACGCCATGCTGCCTGCCGCCGTCCCTCCCGGAGGCGCTCGCGCCGCGCGGTCCTCTGTGCTGCCTCCCGATCGACCCTTCTCGCCGCACGCTCCCAGCCGACGGACACCTGACCTCCTTGTCCGAAGAAGGTCGGCACTGGCCCACCGCGGTCAAGATGAAATCGACTGCGAGAGTACCGATTGTCAGTCTTTGCCGGTGTGGACGCCGAGTCCGTGTGCCCTCATGATCGTCGCCAGCTCTGGGAGGTTGCGCTGCTCGGCTCGGGCCACGATGTCCCCGACGTCGAAGCGGTCCTCGCTCGCGTCTACCCCCGCTGCGAGCAGGGTGCGAAGGACCGACGCGCTCGGGGCTGGCGAGTCCACGACGTAGCCAACGAGGGACTTCTTCCACGGCCGTATCGAGAGGTTTGCGCCGTCCTCAATCAGCTGGGCGAGCGTGCGTTCGTTGCCCCAGACCACGGCCATGAGCAGCGGCGTCTGGCCAGTCGTGTCGGGCTCGTTGGCGGCCCCGCGGTCGAGGAGCTCGAGAGCGAAGTCGTCGTGCTGGTTGCAGAGCGCGTGCTGGAGCACCGTGGCGCCGTCGCCGGTCTTCCGCGCCGTCTCGAGCAGGCTAGGGTCGGCGTCGATCAGCTCTCTGGCGCGGTCCAGGTCGCCGAGCACCAGCGCGCTGAACACGTCGGAGACCACCGCTCCACGCGAGAGAAGATGCGGTCGCCAGGCCTCGGGTACCGCCTCGAGCATCGGGCTGCCCCACATCGGGTGAGGCTCATGAACCCAGTCGGCCTTCGCGTCGAGCTCGGCAAGAAAGGCCGGCTCGTCTTCGAGCCCGATGTACGTCCAGATGTCTGGCTGGGCCCCTTCGCGAATGAGCCACTCTGCGACGTCTCGGGCGGAGCGATGGTCGTCGAAGTTGGCGAGCCAACTCGCGTAGACGAGGGCACCGTAGGTGTAGCCGTCGGACCCCTTGCGTAGGCCGTTGAGCAGCTCGTCGCGGTGCTCGGCGTACTTGGTGAGCAGCTTGGACATCGCCCGCAGGTCACCCTTCTCGGGCAAACGAACAGCGAAGCGAAAGAAGGTGGCGTTGGAGAGCGGCATGGTCCGAGCTTAGCCGAGCTTGGGTTGACGGTGTCGGTCCGAGGGCCTACCGAGAGCCCCCGCGGGAGGGCGCACGTCAGGACCATCGCCATCGGAGCTTCCAGAGTTCGCGCCGGCGGTGAGCCCAGTGGTTCGCGGGCTCATGCTGGCTCTCGGACTGGTCTTCACGGCCATCGGACTGGTGGGCGTCATCCTGCCAGTGCTGCCGACCACTCCGTTCATGTTGCTCGCCTTGTGGGCGTTCTCCCGAAGCTCGAGGCGCTTTCATGTCTGGCTCTACACCCACCACCTCTTCGGACCTCCGCTTCAGACCTGGCACCTCTACCGAGTGATTCCGTCGAAGGTGAAGGTCTTCGCGATCTCGATCATGAGTGTTTCCTGGCTCTGGCTGGCGTTCGGAGCCGGTCTGGGCCTGGTGCCCCTCGCGGGTGCAGGTTCGGTCATGGCCTTCGGTGCCGGCTTCATCCTTCACTGCCCGTCGCATCCGCCGCCGGATGGCGACGCGCCAGGCCGCTGAGTGCGTCCCAGCGTAGCGATACCGCTGCGCCCAGTACGTTCGAGAGAGCGACGCCTGCGAAGAGGCCTCCAGCCCCGAACTGCGCGCCGGTCCACATCGCTGGAATCGTCAACGCGACCGTCTTGACGAGCAGGAGCATCAGGCTGCTTCGCGGTTCCTGACGCCCGTTCAGGATGGCCGTCGTCGACATGAGCAGTCCGTAGAAGCCGTACGACCCGCCGATAATCCAGAAGTACTGAACGATGTGCGGGGTGACCTCCGCGTCATCGGTAAAGGCTTGCGACAGTGGCCTGGCCCCGGCGATGAGCAACAGGCCCACGACGGTGCCCCAGCCGAAGCTGGCTCGGTGAGCAAGCGTGCGAATGGCCTCGACCCGCTCTCGGCTCTGGGAGGGGGCGTTCTGCGCCACGAGGGGTACCAGAGCCACACTCACTACCTCGCTCTGCGCGAAGCTGTGGCGATGGGGGTGGGCGTCGGCATCATCGGCGACGTGCTCGCGGCACCTTGGGTCGACGACGGCCGACTCGTTCGGGTGTGGCCGCAGTGGCGCTTGCCTCGGGCGCGGCTCTGGGCGGTCTATCCCGCAGGGCGCTCGATTCCGGCACGCCTCCGGCTGCTGCTAGACCTTCTCGTCGCCGGCTTCAGCGCGCGTGGCGGCACCTGACGCCCCCTCGGCTGCAAGCCGCTCCAGAGGGCCACGCGTGAGGCGAAACACCGTCCACTCGCTCATCGGCGCTGCGCCGAGCGCCTCGTAGAAGCCGATGGCTGGCGTGTTCCAGTCGAGGACGGCCCACTCGAGTCGCGCACAGCCTCGATCCTTGGCGATGGCGGCGAGGTGGGCGAGCAAGGCCCGCCCATAGCCTTGACCTCGCTGGTCCGGGGTGACGTAGAGGTCCTCGAGGTGCATTCCGACTGCACCGCGCCAGGTCGAGTAGGTCGGGAAGAACAGCGCAAACCCCACGGGCGCGCCGTCGGCCTCTGCGATGACGCACTCGAAGGGCGGACGCTCTTGAGTGAGTTGGTCGGCGAGCACGGCTGGCGTGACCTCGACGGCGTCGGGTTCTTTCTCGTACACCGCGAGCTCGACGATGAAGCGGTGGATGGTGGCGGCGTCGGCGGCCGTGGCGTCTCGGATGAACAGCATGTCAGCGCCGTCGACGGAGCGCGAGCGGCAGCAGCAGCACCACCGCTCCAAGTTGCAAGGGCGCCTGCGTGCAGCCGCAGCCGGGGTCGTCTAGATCGGGTGGATCTTGAGTCTCTCCGGGCTCGTAGGGCTCGAGGTAGTTGGGCGTGCCGTCCTGGTTGTCGTCAGCTGCTCCCTCGACCTCGTCGAGCAGTCCGTCGTCGTCGCTGTCCAGGTCGAGGTAGTCCGGCGTTCCGTCTCCGTCGGTGTCGTGGTCAAGCGTCGGAGGTGCAGCGCTGTTCTCGAGCTCGGTTGCGGTGAGGATGCCGTCGCCATCGTCGTCCGTGTCGAGGGCGTTCGGTCGACCGTCGGCGTCGGTGTCCGTGAGCTCGACGTCGTCGAGATCCGGGTTGCCGTCAATGTCGGCGTCCAGGGTAGGGTCCTGGCAGTACTGCATCCCGGTGTCCGAAGCCAGGAAGTCTAGGAGGTCGCTCCCGAGCTCTTCCGCGTCGGGCACACCGTCGTCATCGGAGTCCTCACCGTCCTCGTCGAGACCGAAGTAGGCTTCGATGGCGTTCGGAAGACCGTCGTCGTCGCTGTCGCCGCAGGGGCCGTCGTTGCGCACGTCGAGATAGTCGGGAATGCCGTCGCCATCGCTGTCGTCATCGACCGGGTCGCCATTGTCATTGCTGTCTTCGTCGGCGGTGGCCACCCCGTCCCCGTCGTCATCGGTGTCGAGGTAGTCGGGCACCAGGTCGATGGTGATAGTGCTATCGGCGTTGGCCGGCTCGAACCGGTCGGTGTTCGG
Source organism: Pseudomonadota bacterium (assembly GCA_023954855.1). Classification (GTDB taxonomy): domain Bacteria; phylum Myxococcota_A; class UBA796; order UBA796; genus M1803. Next base: position 12,091 of record JAGSGY010000022.1, read on the forward strand.
AGGCTCGGGCGTGCCGGAGGTGGGCCAGACGTATCGGTCTTGGTCCGCACAGTCGCCCCCGACCGACGGAGGCATCGTGCAGAGCTCGATGGAGGTGGGCACGCCGTCGTCGTCGTCATCTGGATCGCGGATGTCGTAGCAGGGCTGGTTCGACGTGTTCCCGAGCAGGTCGGTGTACGGACACTGGGTGCCGTCGCTATTGGTGGGGTTGTTGAGTGGGCCCGCCTCGACTGCGTCGGGAATGCCGTCGTTGTCAGTGTCGGCGCTGTAGGGGTTCGAGAAGTAGACGTCGCGCTCGTCGCAGTTGTCGAGGCCGTCGCCATCGCTGTCCGCGTTGCAGCCGTCGTTGTCCAGGCAGTCGAAGATGTCCGGTACCCCGTCGTTGTCCTGGTCAGCGAACGGCGTCTCCGAGACGGTGTGGTCGGGGTCCGGGGTCGTGTCGACCCCGCTCTCGCCGTCGAGGTAGCAGTCGCCGTCTGAGTTGGTGTCGATGTAGTTCGGCAGCCCATCGGGCTGAAAATCGCAACGGATGATCTCGGACACGGAGCAGCCGACCGAGAGGGGGCCATTGGCGCCGATGGCTATGCCGTCGATGTCGTCATCGCCTTCGTCGAACGTGATGATGCCGTCGTTATCGTCGTCCTCGTCGAGGGCGTCGATCAGGGTGTCGTTGTCGGTGTTCCGCGGCGAGCGGTATTGCGCATCGGAGAGGGGGTGAACGCAGGGGTGGTCGCACCACTCGTCGCCGTCGCTCACATTGTCCAAGTCCGAGTCGGTGCACAGCGGGTCCGTGTTCGCGAGGACCTCGTAGAGGGTGGGCACCCCGTCATTGTCGTCGTCGGCGTCGAGGTAGTCCGGGATGGTGTCGCTATCGCGGTCCGTGGTCAGGACGCCGTTGCCGACGGGAAGCGTGCCCGTGCACTGAAACGCGGCCATGTCCCAGTTCTCGGTGATGGTGGGGATGCCATCCCCGTCGTCGTCCGAGTCGAGGACATCGGGGGTCCCATCGCCGTCGGTATCGCCGGTCTGCTCTTGGTGATCGAGCACGCTATCGCCATCAGAGTCGGTGGGTCCGGCGAGGGCGAGGCTACAAGCGATCAAGGTCCAAAGCATTCGTTTCTCCGAGTTCGCGCCAGTCTACTCGGGAAGGCTTCCGACGCGAAGGGCCTGCGCCAATAGGGATCTGGCGGCGTCGATGACCGAGAATTTCGCTTTTTTGTAGGGTGCAGTCGATCCCGCCGCTCCCCGTTCGTCTAGGGGGTGAATCCAAGGAGAGACTCATGCAATACCTCGCACTCATCTACGGCGCCGAAGGCGGTCCACCACCCACCAAGGCCGAGATGCAGCCCTGGTTCGACTTCGGCAAGAAGCACGGAGAGGTCATCCTCGCCGGTGAGGCTTTGCTGCCGACCTCGACCGCGACATCGATTCGCGTCCGGGACGGTCAGGAGCTGATCACCGACGGTCCCTTTGCCGAGACGCAAGAGGCCCTCGGCGGCTTCTACCTGCTTGAAGCGCGGGACCTCGACCATGCGATTGCCATCGCGAAAGAGATTCCGGCGGCCCTGTACGGCACCGTCGAAGTTCGTCCGATCATGGCGCTACCCCAGCCCGAATGACGGTCGACGCCGCTCTGACCCAGGTGATGCGCAACGACTTCGGTCGGGTGCTTGCGACCCTCGTGCGCATCACCGGTGAGTTCGAACTCGCCGAGGACTGTGTGCAGGACGCGCTGATCGCGGCGCACCAGTCCTGGGCGGAGCGGGGCATCCCCGATGACCCCCGCGCGTGGGTCATTCGGTCCGCACGCAATCGCGCGATCGACATCATCCGTCGGCGCCAGCGCTTTCGCGAGAAGGCGCGCGTCATTGGCGAGCTCCAGGAGCTTGCTCCCCACCCGTCGTCCCCGGAGGCGCGCATGGTCGAGCTTCCAGACGACCGACTTCGCTTGCTGTTTACCTGCTGCCACCCGGCGCTTCGCATGGATGCACGGGTCGCGTTGACCCTGCGCACCGTCGCCGGGCTCACCACCGACGAGATCGCCAGGGCCTTCTTCGTCGAGCGGCCGACCATGGCCCAGCGCCTGGTTCGCGCCAAGAGGAAGATCACGCTCGCGGGCATTCCCTACGGTGTGCCGGACCGCAGCGCCGTCGACGAGCGTCTCTCAGGGGTGCTGGCGGTGCTCTACCTGGTCTTCAACGAAGGCTACAGCCCGACCGAGGGTGAGCAGACCACCCGCGTCGACCTCGCCGAAGAGGCGATTCGTCTGGCTCGCATCGTCGTCGGGCTTCGACCCGATCACCGCGAGTGCGCCGGCCTGCTCGCGCTGATGCTCATGCACCATGCGCGTCGGGATGCGCGGCAGGTCGATGGCGAGTTGGTCTTGCTCGAGCACCAGGACCGAGGGCGCTGGGATCGGGCCTGCATCGACGAGGCGAGGCCGCTGGTCGAGGCCGCGCTGCGTGGCGGAGCGGGGCCCTATGCCTTGCAGGCCGCAATTGCTGCGCTGCACACCACCTCGGCATCTTGGGAAGAGACCGACTGGCCCCAGATCGAGGCGCTCTATCGGGTTCTTCTCACCCACCAACCCTCTGCGGTCGTCGCGCTCAACCACGCCGTCGCCGTGGCCATGGTGCATGGTCCTGCCGCGGGTCTGGAGCTGCTCTCCGGACTCGAGACGGCCCTCTCCGGGCATCACCTGTTTCACGCCTCGCGCGGGGAGCTGCTTCGTCGCTGTGGGCGTATCGAACCTGCGAGGACGGCATTCGTCGCCGCACTCGAGCGCGTCGGCACCGAACCCGAGCGGCGCTTCCTCGAGCGCGCATTGGGACGACTCGACGCCTGAATTGCGTCCGACACCTCGCATGTTCCCTAGGGTAGGGTTCTCGCGGAGGCGACCTTGTCTGATGTGTTTGAGCCGCCGAAGGCGGAGTCCCCGCGCTCTGTCGCGCGTTCCCTCGCGGTCATCCTGTGTACGCTCCTCGGCCTGATCGGTGCGGGCTTTAGCTGCTACTCCGGCGTGTCCATCGGCACCCAGTACGTGCTTGCGGACGCCATGGCGGCCTCGCCCGAGCAAGCCCAAGTGATGCGAGACATCCAAGCCGCCCAAGGGTGGTGGGTGATGCCGCTCACCGTGCTTCAGCTCCTGGTGAAGCTCGGGCTCTCGCTTGGGATGGCCGTCGGCGGATTCCTGGTGCTCGGACACCCCGCTGTGCATTCGAGAGCCGCTCTTGGCCCGTCTGTGCTTCGCCCGGTTCTGTTGTTTGGTGTGGTCTTCGAGCTCGTTTCCGCGCTCTACGGGGCGGTATATGTCTTCCTTCGGCGGGGCACGTTGCAGACCCAGTTCACCGCGACGATGGCGACCGACCCGAACTTTCCGCAGCACCTCGCCGAGTCGTTTGGATCGGCCTTCGTCATCGCCATGTCGGTCATGATGGTGGTGATGCTGATCTGGGCAGGCATCAAGTCGGGGCTCTACGCCTTCACGTACCGATCCCTGGGCGTCGCGCGGGACTAGAACATCGCCGAGGCGACCATGGCCATTCCCGCAATCGACACGCCCCAGAGTGCGGTCCGCAGGTAGCTGATGCCCGCGAGGTAAGTTGCAGCGTGCGCAAGGCGAGCGGCCAGGAAGACCTCGGTCCCGAGTGCTGAGGTGCCATTCGCCTGTCCCGACACGTGCACGATGAGTACGACCGCGGCGAAGATCGGGAAGTTCTCTTGCATGTTCAGGTTGCAGCGATGAAGTCGTCCGTGCATGCCGACGGGATCCGGCGCTTCCTCTCGATTGCCCGACGCCCAGGAGACCCCCTTGCCGAGGATGGACGGGGTGGCGTCCGCCATGATCAAGATCCAGGTGAACAGGGCGGTCGCGGCCAAGATCCAGAGGTCGATGGTCATCTGCAGGCTCCTCGTGCAGCCGCAGTGTGGCACGGAGTGGCCGCGAGCTACGGAGCAGGCTCCCAATCACCATGAAAGGCGATGGGCAGCAGCGGGAGTGGAATCCGCGCGACGGGACCGTCCGCCAGGCGGGTGGCCTCGAAGATGGCCAAGGTGGTGGTCTCAGCCAGCCCATCGGTGAGCAACGCGAGGATGTGGCCGTCGTCCTCGGCATCGTCGGCGGGTGCGAAGAGGGGCTCGCCCACGAACACGTTGTCGGGCGCCGTCCACAGCTGCTCGGGGAATGCGGGGTCGCGAAGGTCGATGCCGATGATCGAGTCGAAGGGGTCGCTGAAGCGCTTGTCCTTGCGGGTGGCGCCGAACAGCCAGGGCGTCTCGCGGCCTTCGTGTTCGGGATGGAAGCGCGGAAAGTCGACGCCGTGTTCGGTGAGCAACTCCCAGGTCGCGGAGTCCGAGTCCTTCGGGACGGTGATGCGGTAGACCCGCTGTGCGCCCCGCTTCTCGGGCAGTGTGGGGTCGAAGTTGCCGTGGGGGCCGGTGTACCCGAACTCCTCGCCAAACTCGAAGGAGGTGAAGGCGCACGCGTCGACGATGAGGTCGCCATCCCGCTCGAAGGCATTGCCGAAGTGCACCACGAAGGCGTGATCGGGAAGGGTCACGGTGCGAACCGGGCCGCCCGCGCGAGGCACGAGATGAAGCACTCCGGTGGCCGCGCGTATGTCGGGGGCGACGGCGTGGAGCATGGTCCCCACACCGATCAGCGACTTCGCCAAGCTTGCAGGCTTGAGCCGGAGCGGGTTTCCGCCAAGCACGAAGTACGTCGGCGAGAGGGCGTAGTCGTGGGTGAACAGCATGCCGTCGATTGGGGCCTCAGTGCTCTGCACTACCTGGTCGTCGGCGTCGATCTCGCGGAAGGTGAAGGTGGTGTTTCGGCCCATCGCGACACTGCACAGCACCAAGCGTTGCTGCTGAGCGTCCTTGCGCATGTGGGCGAGGGTGGCCGTACCCTCGAGGATGCCGCCGAAGTGCTCCTCGCCGCGGGTCTCGAGGGACACCGGATCGATGCCATACGGGGCTCCGGCCTCCCAGCCGGCCAGCAGACGGTCGCCCCAGCGCACGATGGTCGTGTTGGCGACGTTGCGCGGTGGCCCCATGCTCAGGTTCTGCCAGAAATGGTCGCTGGTATTGGTGCCGAGCCCGCGGTGGACGAGCTTTCCGGCGGCCTGTTCAGCCACGTAAGACGGGGTCTGCACGAAGGCAGCGCGCAGACGAAGGGAGCCGTCGTGTTGGAGCGCGAGGCTGCGGATGTAGCCATGTCCATCGAAGGGGTGGGCGGTGCGGTCGCCGATGCGCGTCCACCCTGGCCCGTTGGAGAGCATGCGCCCGCCGCGTAGGGCCTGGGGAATCTCGCCCTCGATCTGTGAGGGGTCGATGGTCAGGTCGAGCGGGCCGGGCGACACGCCCATGGCCACGTTCCACGAACGCGTGCGAGGTGGAAGGTCGGAGAGAGGAGTGGCGGTCATGGGACCTCGGGCGGGCATGGGCTACGCGAAGAGCGTACACACCCTCGGCCAGGCGTCACCTTGCGATGCGCTGTCACGCGTTGCGGTCGAGCTCGAGGACGATCTCGGGCGCCCCCGGGGGTCCGTACGGCCCCTCGAAGCGAAGCACTTCGTTTGTGTTGGGGTCAAACCACATGTAGTACCGCGGAAGCAGGGGCTTCGTGAGCTTGGTGAGCAAGCCCCCGAGGGGGACCCAGTCGTTGAAGTCGGGGTACATCTGCACCGCCATGGCCTGTCGCTTCTGGCCGTGGAGCTTCACCGTGCCAGGCCTTCCCTCAGCGTGAACTCGGGCCACGAAGCGGTCGTTCATCCAGGTGTACAGCGTGTGGCGGCGCGACCAGTCCTGGTGCGCCAACAGAAACGGAACCATCACCTCGGGGTAGGCATCATTTGGCAGGGGGATGGTCCCGGAACGAAAGTCGACCTCCTCCCGCCGAACTTCCTGATCGGAGCCGTCCTTGACGACGCGAAGCAAGCGGGCTGAGCGCATGGTGCCGTGAGCGACGTCGAGATCGAGGGTCTCGGAGATGGACCCGGCCTTGAGCGGATGGGTCTGACGCACCTGCACGGCTGCGGGGGATGCTTCGAGGTGGACGTGGCTCGTGCCCGAAGGGTCGATGAGCTCGGCGGCGTCGAGCGGCGTCTTGAAAGCCCGCTTTGAGCGCGCTGACGGGCGGTACGTGAGTTCCCACGACGAGCCGGCGGGGGGTGGGGTGAGCAGCGAGATGGTGTCCTCCGGTGGCCGATGTATCCGGCGCTCCCGCACGCTGCGAGTGTCCTAGGGCGACTCGTACGCCAGCCATTGTTCTGCGAAGGACCGGGAGAGAAACCACGTGCCGTCGCGCGCTTCCCATGCGCCAGCCCCGTAGCTTGCGATGGCGGCGTCATCGATGATCTCTTCGCCGTGCAGGCCGTCGTCGACCCAGTGATACAGCAGCTGCCCGGACCATCCGTCCTCTTCGGTGAGTGGGACGAGCCCTGATGCGGGGAGCGTTGCGATTCGCTCGCACACTAAGGCTTCGATGAACGGAACCATCAGATCGTGAGTGGTGCCGATGCCGGCGTGAATGCCTCCTGGCTCCAGCATGAGGGTCATCAATCCGCCGTGTGCCCTGCCGACATCGTGCAGGTTCAGGCCCGCGGTTCGCAGCCCACCGGGCTCCTTGGCGCCGACGACAATCAGTCCAGGTACGTCGAGGAACTGCGGCGTGAGCAGGCCGAGGTCGGCGAGGCCCTGCTCGTCTTGAGTCTTCACGCCGCCTTTGTATGCGATGTAGCCGGCCACCCGGTTCGTCATCCTCGAGGCAACCGGCACCATCAAGTGGCTTCCGCTCGAGTGGCCGAACAATGCAATGGGAACGGTGGAGAGCTCTGGACGCCCGCTCTGTTCCGCGGCCGCGGCGAGGATGTCTTCCATGCGGAGCACAACCTGGTCGGGGAAGTTGTAGGCAACATCTCGGTCATCATCGGCATTCATCTCGACCTGCAGCAGCGCGTAATCGTGGCGGTACGCGGACTCGCGCCAGTCGATGTGGGGGTATTCGACGGTCCCGGCCACATGCTTCTCGAACACCATCACCATCTTCATAGGCTCGTCGGACGGCACGTAGAGGCTTGAAGGTTCCGCGAGCATGTTCGGGGTGTCGACCGCGCTCAGGACGTCCACTGACCAATCTTGGCCGAGGTCGGCGGGCGGGATCTCGCGACCTGCACAGACCGTGTCGCTGTCTGTATCTGTGTCGCTGTCTGCATCCGTGTCGGCGTCTGCATCCGTGTCGGCGTCTGCGTCCGTGTCGGCGTCTGCATCCGTGTCGGCGTCTGCATCCGTGTCGGCGTCTGCATCCGTGTCCGTGTCTGACTCGGATGTGCTGGCCGTTTCATAGGTCGCCGGAGGCTGGCAACTCCACAAAAGGAGTGCCTGGAGAGTCAAACTTCGCATGGCATTATCGCAGGGAGGAAGCCAGGGTAAAGCTCCTCATCTAGCCATGACTGGCATGCGAATGAACTGAGTGGAATGCCTCAGTGTGTTGCGGTTTGCGCTTCACGAGCCTTGAGGACGCCAGCCACGTCGATCGTGACCTCGAGCCTGCGAACAATCTCCTTGACGTGTCAAGGCAGTCCTCTTAAGCCTCATCCCACCAGGAGACCCGTTGCTCACTCAACCCAACATGACCGGAAGTGAAGTCTAACCCTGGGGATTCGTGCGATCCCCCGTGGGGGTCGTGTTGTTGTACGGAAACGAAAAGACGAAGGAGATGGCGCGGTCCATTCTGCCTTCGAGGTGGCGGGGTGCGCGGCGGGCGAAGGCTCGCAGCAAGCGCGCGAACCGTCGAGCGGTGCGTCAGGATCTGAAGCGCCTGATTCGCGATGATCTGCCTGAGAAGGTGGACTTGCGACGGGAGGACCGAGAGGCCATTCGCCAGGTCGTCTGGCGTCGTCGTGCGGCGGACAAGCTGAATCCCTTCATCCGATGGGCCAAGGCGCGAACGGCAAACCTGCCGGTGGAGAGCCGGATCTCGCGCATGCGGTCGGTGCTTCCGGATGGCCTGATTGGCGAGCACGCCGTGTCTCACCTGGAGTGGGATGCCCACTTTCGTGTGGGCCACGTGCACGAGCGCTTCCCGGTCTACCGGTGGTGGGGTGAGGCCGTCGTGACCCGACTGCTTCGCGTTGCTCCGCGCTGGCGCGAAGACCTCGCGGTGAGTCGTCTGGTCGAGGCACAGCTGCGCGAGCGTCACCAGCCTGCCGTTTGGTGGGTCGTGACCGAGCACGGGCTGGTGCGACTTGTGTCCCGGACGGGTCCTCCGAAGCTCACTGCCGACTTTCACGGGTGGGTGGATACGCTCCGAGAGGCCGCGAGCGTGGGCTGGTCGGTCTACGTCGGCCCCGCCGAGCTTCGCGGCGTCACGCCAGGGGATGTGGTCGGTGCCGCCGGGGCGGTCTTCGACGCCGTGGAATCTGTGGAGTTGTCGCGCGCCACTGCCTCCGCACGCCGCGGTTGGCAGCCTCATCCAGGACGTCATCCCGAGTGGTTGAAGACGGCCGGGGCCATTGCCTGGCTCTATGAGTCGGGCTGGCGCACCACTGAGGCGATTGTGGAGGCCCTGGAGGATGGCACGGTGTTGCCGCACGACCTTCGCTAGGGGCGTGGCCGTTGCGCCCGGCGCGATCGGGTTAGCCACGGCCAGGAGCGTGCATGCCCTTGCTGCCTCAGGATGTCCACATCGACTGCGCCAGGCCCGGTGCCGAGCCCCCCCGGGACATGCTGCCGGCGGCGGCAGCGATCATGGCCGGCGGCTTTCTCGTGGTATCGCTCGCCTGCGGCGCTGAGGTTCCGACGCTCGAGCATCCCAGCATCGTGCACGAGGTCGCCACCGAGGCCGAGGAGCCGAGCGAAGAGCCGTCGGCTGGACGGACCCCGGCCGGACTCACCGAGAAGGCCGCGTGCGCGCCGGGCGGACTGCAGCGCGTGAACTTCTGGGATGGCGAGTATCCGCACCCGGTCATCGATGTCACCGAGGCCGTCACCGTTCCGGCCTATGCCGACCCCTGCGACGCAAAGAGCTCCACGAAGTGCACCCTCGAAGCCGGCGTTTACCACCCGTGGAGCGCGGGGGAAGCCTTCGTGACGCTGCGGGCTGTCCAGCAATTCACGGCCAGCGAGGCCCTGACCGTCGAAGGGCGCGCCATCAAGAAGGGCGAGACGGTTGAGATTCCGTCCTACATGGCTGAGGGCTACTGCAGGTGGCGCGTGCGCGGCGAGGAGTTCGAGGCGATGTGCCCGGACGTCGCCGGTCTCGCGATGGTCGAGGCTGCCGGCTCTGCGCCTTCCGAAGTGCAGCTGCTCGATCCAGGCTGCGGAAAGTGGGTCGAGGTGACTGGACTCCTGGCTCACGACAAGGTCAGAGACGGCGTCATCCTGGGCTACGGCTCGGTGGGGCCCGCCGACGCGCATTGAGCGGGGCTAGTCTGAGACGGGCGCGGCGGGCGCCACGTCCGAGCTTTCTCCGACGGCGATCCAGCCGAAGGTGACGACGAGCACGAGGACGAGTCCCACGGCAATCCACCGCCTGGGCGTCATGTTCCCTCCGGCGCCGCGGTCGGGTCGAGCCGGTCGAGCAGCTTCGCCGCAATGAGGAACCCGAGCCCGAGGCCGAGCAAGATCAGGAAGCGCTCCCGGTGGTTCACGTCCCACACGATGGTGTCGTAGACGCCGTATCCAAGCAGTCCCAGCACAGCACTTCCCTGAAGCACCACGTCTCTTGCGCGGGCGCCGAGGCCGAGCACGATCAGCGAGAGGATGACCCCAGGCACCGGAGCCGTCAGTGCGGCGGCAGCGACGGCAAGGACCACTCCGAGGACTTGTCCGAGTGCACCCACACGCGCCTCATGCAGCAGGGTGCGCACGACGACCACTGCGGCGAGTCCATTGACGAACGGCTGGCTGATCATCTCGTTGGCCACCACGTGTCCCAGAAGCACAAACGCGGCGAGACCGTGGCCAATGGGCGCGTGAGCTGCCCAGGCCCGAGTACGCAGCCAGAGGGGCCGAGCCATCCAGATCGCGACCAGCGCGACCGTGGCGATGGCCATAGTGAGTCCCCGCGTGTCGAAGAGCTCGTCCTCGAGCAGCATGGCCCACATTCCGACGCCCGCGGCCGACAAGAAGCGCAGTGCGAAGTGTGGGCTGGTGAGCAAGCACAGCGACTGCGCGATGAGCACGGCGTAGATGAGCTCCTCGTTACGCACCACATCGGCGAGGCCGATGGCAAAGCCCCCTTGGCCGGCGAGTACCCCCACCACCCCCATCTGGCCGAGGAAGTCGAGGCCGACGGTGCGGCCAAACAGGACCATGCGACCGCGTGCAGGGAGGGCATCGTCTTCGTCCGCGAGACGACGCTCGCGACCGAGTCGAACCACCTCGGGCCACCAGGCTGTCCCCATGGACAAGGCCAGTGAGCTGATGCCGAGCAGAAACGAGACCACCAGCAGCACGCCGCCATCGTTGAGCCCCGCGAAGCAGACGATGACGAAGCCAATCCAGAACAGTAAGAAGAACGCGGTCAGCCACGCTCCTGCCCCCACGACAACGCGCAAGTACCAGGGCAGCTCGGCTTCGAGGGGGTCCGCTTCGATGCTACGGCTCGCGTCGAGCATCTTCGGCACGTCGTCGAGGAGATCGGCCTGTTGGAGGGCTTCACCGAGCTCGCGGAGGGTGCTCATGCATCCCCCTGCGCCAGTGCGTGGCCGGCGCGAAGCCAGGCGAGCACGGCCACCGTCATTCCGAGCAGCACCATGACGAGAACCGGGGTGCCGACCACCACGAGCAGCATTTTGTCGAAGAGCTCGATGATGGCGCGGGCACCGGCGTTCGCGATGACCATGATGGCCGCAAGCAATGGGGCGGCCGCGAGGAAGAGGTCCCGCGCGCGCGGCCAGTACAGAGCCTGCGCGACGACGAGCAGTGCGACCAGAGCGGGAAGTGCGATCAGGCCGGCAGCGTCCACCTCGTCGTAGATCGTGGGGAGCGCCGTCGCGACGAGTGCGGCAATGCCAGCGGCTCCGAGAACACGCTGTGGCCAGCGGCCGTGCATCCACTCGACCCGCGGTGCGAGAAGCTCCCAGACCGCTAGCCCGCCGAGATTCACGGCAGCGAGGGCGAGACCCGGCGCCGACATCGGGAGGTCCCGAAACGCGCGCATGGCCGGCTCAAAGAAGGCGAGAGCGGTGATGTTCAGCACCGCCACCCATCCCAGCGCCGCCGCAGACAGCCGGGCAGCGAGCACAAACGGGACCATCAGCACCGCCCAGGTCGCGAGCAGCGTCCACCAATCGCCCTCGCTTGGGTAGACCGCCGCCAGAACGACCAGCAGGGGACCGATCAACCCGCCAGCGACTGTCGTCACCAGCTTGCCGCCCAGTCCATCCGTACCGAGGCGCAGGCCCCCGACCGCGGCCAAGACAAACGAGCCGAGGGCCAAGCCGATCTGGCCATAGCGGCCCATCTCGGTCCAGTTGACGACCGCGTAGTAGGCGCTGCTTCCAAACACCTGAAGCACGCCGAGCGAGAGGGCGACTGCAGTCAGCCACCGCCGCCAGTCCTTCGCCGCCCGCGTGGCTGTGAGTTGGCGCACGCCCTCGGCAAGGGCCGCGTCGGACAGCGCGCCAAAGCGGCGTAGTGCGTGTAGGCGAGCGACAGTCGCCTTCGGCTCGGGAGGGGCGGGCATGGCGGACCTTACCGCGGTCGACCCCCTACAGCGTGAGCCACTCCGCCTTCAGCCTGAAGTCGGGACTCGGGCCATCCTGGTAGACCACCACCACGTGGCTGTCGTCGATCGCGGTGATGTCCACGCCGTAGGGTGAGGGTGCTCCTTCGGTGGCGAGCGTGGTCGAGGCCGCGACCGCTCCGTCCGCGCCGATCTTGTACACGTGCAGCCGGTTGAAGACGCCGGTCACCTGTTCCATGGCGACCAAGAAGGCGCCGTCTCCGGCAGCGACGATGCTCGGGCTGTGAAGCAGGCCGGTCTCGCTCAGGGTCAGCTGTGGCGCAGAGGGGGGAAGCACGACGACGGAGCCGCTGTCGGTGTCGAAGGTCTGCCACACGCCGCCGGACCCCACCGTGATGTCGGGTCGGGCCCCGGGCGTGGCGACCTCGGCCCCATCGTTTTCACCCAGCACGCCGGCGGACACGGAGGGTTCGGTGGAGGTCGTCGAGTCTTCTTGCCAGATCAGGTGCGCAGCGCTGCCATCGAGCGCAAGCGCGACCTCGGTCTGCCCGAAGGTGGCGTCGAGCTGCGCATCGATCGCCTGTCCTGCCGTGCCGTCGAGGTCGATGGGAATGCCGAAGGCCTGAAAGCCGGGCGCATCGTCGTGCCCGCGCGATGCGGCCATCAAGAAGCCTGCGCCGTCGGCCTGGACGTCGGGTTGGGTGACATTGCCCACAACGGTGACGCCTCCGCGGGTGTGCTCCAGCTCGATCACGTCGGTCTGGGGCGCGCCCTCGAGGTCGTAGATGCGGTAGCGCACATCGAGGTTCGCGGATCCTTGGCCGTTGTCTGAACCCCAGGCGACGAGCACGCCGCTGGGATGGACCGCCAAGACGGGGTCGAGCTCGAGGTTGTCCGTGTCGGTGACCTCGAAGGGGCCGAGTTCCATGGAGCCGTCGCAGCCGAGGCGGGCCAGCCAGATGTCGAAGCCGCTGGCGGAGTCGCGTCGGTTCCAGGCCATCCAGATGTGCTCGCCGTCAAAAGCGCTCGTACCGTGGAACTGGGTGTCCGGGCCGTCTGCGTCGGGTGCGGTGACACCGCTCGGCCACTGCTCGGCGCAGGTCAGCGTGCCGGAGTCGTCGGTAGGCTTTGTGCCCGCGCAGGCGAGCAAGAAGAGAATGGGCAGGTTTCGCATGGGCCGGATGATAGCGCTCGGTACGCAGATTCCGACAAACGCGGCGACTAGCCGAGTTCAAGCCAGTGGCGCACGATCGCTAGGACGTCGTCGGGGTCGAAGGGCTTGGTCATGTAGTGGTCCGCGCCCACCATCTGCCCCTGCACCTTGTCGAAGGCTTGTCCTCGCGCAGTGAGCATCATCACTTTGCTCGTGTGCGTGTGGTCATTCTTGATGACCTCGCAGACCTCGTAGCCGTTCATCCCGGGCATCATCACGTCGAGCAGCACGACGTCGGGGCGGTGCTCGCGAAACTGAGACACCCCCTCGAGGCCGTCGGTGGCGAAGTGCAAGACGACCCCATCGTCCGCGAGTTCTTCCAGGCTCTGGCCGAGGAGTTCGCGGAGAGTGGGCTCGTCATCAACGATAAGGACGCGCTTGGTCATGCGTGCAATGTAGTGCAGATCGACTTCCGTCGCAGCGCGAGACTGCTGCTAGGACCGGCAGGACTAGCTGTCGCGGAACTTCTGGTAGCCCTCACGGATGTCGGCAATGGCCTCGTCGAGGGCTTCACCGAGATCATCGGCCACGACCGAGAGCTGCTTCACCACACCCCATCTCTCTTCGAGGCGCTTCCACTCGTCGTTGGCCTCGCGATGCCCCAGATGCAGCTGAACGCGCAGCTCGTCGCGTGCCTGGAGCAACATGTCGACTTCGTCGCGGGCCGTATCGTGCTTCAGACTGGGGTTGTTCCACTCTGCCCTCGCGAGCCATGCCTGTAGCTTGAGTTCATCGGTAAGCCGCTTGAGAATGTCCGTTTGGCCGTTTGCCATCGTTGCCTCCAGTTGGGGTCGGGTCCCTCAGAAACGTAGAGCCCAGAGGCGGTGAGACAAGGGCCAGTTTGGGGTCTGGGCCCCATGGTTCAAAGCGCGCGTGGCTCCGAGTGCCGCGCGCGTGGGTGCTGGGATTGGCAGGGTGAGCGCTGGATTGGCACTTTCGGGAAAGGTGGATACGGCTATCGGGTGCCCGGAGCCGTGAGGTCGGTTCTCATCGTGATCGTAGAACGGTGTGTGCGACCCGATGCTACCGCTTTTGCGGCGTTCGGACTCGCTGACGCGTGTTCGTTGTTGACATCGCCTCCATAGATCGGGACCATCTGGGGAACTCTGGAGCTCGATCCGCATGCGCTTTTCTCTCTCGTTTGGCCTGACTGCGCTTGTCGTTGCCGGTTGCAACAACGACATCGCCATCCAAGAGCAAGCCAATGTGGCGCCCGCCGTCGCGATCGACTCCCCCGTCGATGGAGCCAACTTCTTCTCTGACGCCGCCATCGAATTGGTCGGCAACGTCCAGGATGGAAATGGCATCGAGGATGTGGCGCTGGTGACCTGGACCTCCAGTGTGGATGGACCGCTTGGCTTTGACGGCGAGGCCGAAGTCAACGCTGAAGGCGTGACTTCTGTCACGACGTTCCTTGCCGTCGGAACCCACATCATCACGCTCTCTGCGACCGATGAAGAGGGTCTTTCGGCCGAAGAGACCATCACCGTCATCATCGACCCTGCGCAGCAAGAGCCAGATGTCGAGATCACGAGTCCCACGGATTTCGAGCTCTATTACCCGTGGGAGTCCGCCGTACTCTCAGCGGCCGTCAGCGACTACCAGGACGCACCCGAGGACCTGATTACGCGCTGGTACGGGGGCCCGCAGAACGGCACGGGCACGCTCATCGTCCAGCAAAACGCCCATAGCTCCGGAACAACCACGACGACGTGGAACCCGGGGTCGCTCGGCAACTTCATGGTGCGCATCGAGGTCGAGGACAGCGATGGCAACATCAGCGAAGACACCACTGTGGTGACCTTCGCAGAGGATCGCGGCCCCGACTGGGACGACGACGGTGACTGCTTCTGTGAGGGCCCCGAGTGCAGCGGGTCGTCCGCGACCGACTGTCCCTCGATTGAGCCGGGCGACTGCGAAGACAGCCAGCCCTTGGTGAATCCTGACGGTGACGACGTTCCAGACATGCTCTACACCGATGGCAACTGCGACACTGTCGACGGCGACCTGAACAACAGCGTCTTCCTCGACCCCGTTTCGGGCCTCAACTCGAACGATGGACGCAGCATGTCCACGCCCGTCCGCACGCTGGACGAAGCGTACTCGGTGGCCGCTGCGGATGGCGTGCCCTGGATTCTGCTCGCCGCCGGTGATGTGGTGCTGGCAGGGGACTTTCAGCCTGGGGTGAATCTCGCGGGCGGCTACGACCCTTCGGACTGGGACCGGAGTGGTCTTATCACTCCGTCCATCGCTGTCCCCGCGTCAGGAAAGACGCTCTCTGGGTGGACGGTGGCGACGACTTGGCAGCAGCTCTCCATCTACGGCGCCGATGCATCGGGTACGGGGAGCAGCGCCTACGCTCTCATTCTGGATGGCTCGGCTGGCTTGGTCTGGGAGTCGGTTCAGGTGGAGTCCGGTGACGCAGCGAACGGCCGATCGGGCTCGTCCGGTAGCAGCGGCGGGAACGGCGGGAACGGTGGCCAGGGCGTACCCGGGTGCGAGGACAGCATCTTGGCCTGTGCAAGCTGCAGTCGGCCAGGGGCGGGTTCGGCAGGCTCCTCACCTGTGAATGGTGGTGGTTCCGGTGGCAGGCCAGGCCATGAGGGTGGCTGGGGCGATACGGGCGGCCGAGGATCCGGGCCCGGAGGCGCGGGTGGTAGCGGAGGTCGCGGTGGCGGCTCCGGAAATGGCGGAATCGGCACCGCGGGAGCGGACGGCTCTGACGGTGGCGATGGTAGCGCGGGTGCCAGCACGGGAACTTGGGCGGGAGCGACCTACACTCCGTCCAACGGCACGAACGGCATTGATGGCACCAATGGAACCGGCGGCGGCGGCGGCGGCGGCGGCGGCGGCGGCGACGACAACTGCGACAGCTACGGTGGAAGCGGTGGTGGCGGCGGTGGAGCCGGCCAGCGTGGAACCAAGGGTACGGCGGGTACCGGCGGTGGCGCGAGTGTCGCGGTGATTCTGCAGGCGTCGTCTGTGGACATGCGTGGCGGCATCATCGCAACGGGCGCGGGTGGCGACGGCGGTGCCGGCGGTGCCGGCGGCAATGGTGGAACCGGCGGAAACGGCGGACCGCAGAATGCCTATGGTGGCAGTGGTGAGCAGGACGATGGCGGCAACGGCGGCCCAGGCGGTCGCGGCGGCCACGGCGGCGATGGCGGAGACGGCGGCGGTGGTGGCGGCGGACCTGTCATCGGCATTCTCTGCGACGGAAGTACCGTCACCACGGACGGAAACGAGAGCTTTCGTGTGGGCGCACCCGGAACCGGCGGTAGCTCGGCTGTTCCTGGGGCGAATGGCGCAACTCACGACAAGCTCAACTGCCCCTAGTCAGGCGCCTGTGGGCCCCGATGCCCGGCGTCTCGCCCACGTCGGGGCCTTCTCGTCAGCGGTAACAGCCGTGCTGCCACATGATGCGCGCGTGGTAGCCCTGCTCCCTTGGATCCGGAACGGGCCGCCACATGAACACGATCTCGAGCTCCTTCAGGCGGTCGTCGCCATCGCGCTCGGCATTCCATTCGCGGCAGTGGTAGCGCGAGAACTGCAGTGCGGCCTCGGGTGAGGCTTCGTAGGCAATGCGCTTGATGAACTGACGCCAGCGGCCGTTCGCGTAGATGTTTGAGAGGGTGCGGGTCTCGGACCTCGGCGCCAGTGCGGTGGCCAGCTGCCCGTGTGGAGAGCGGCCCCCTTCGCGCATCAGGTCGACCACGTCGCCCCCAAAGGTCTCACCTCGAACGGTGACCCATCCGGATTCGGTCGCAGGACTCGCGAACATACGCCAGCCCTGCTGCAAGAAGAGCGCTTGCCCCAGCCCACGTGCGAAGGTGGGGCCTTCGTAGCTCTTGTCGCGGGCCACGCCGACATTCCACACGAGCACCCACGCCAAGAGCACCCCGGCGACCGCTTGGGCCCCCGCTTGGGACCAACCCTGCAGCGGCCTCTCTCCCGTTGGCAGCGCGTTGGCGATGCCGGTGAACACGGGTGCGAGCCGGTCCTCGGTGAGTCCCACGACGTCGAAGAACCAGGCGGGGAGCAGAGCGACGAGCCCGATGGTCGCGATGATGGGAAACAGGTTCACTGACAGGGCGAGCACGAAGGCGAGGGTGAAGACCCCCATCAGCGTCACGCCTAGGGTGCGCACCGGTCCACGGAAGATGGGCGCCAAGAACACGACGGGCCAGAGCAGCTCGAGCCAGACTGTGGTGTGGGTGAGCAGCGCGCAGAGCTCGGGAAACGCGGCGAGCTGGTGGCCAAGCCAACGCACGTGAAAGTCGGACTGCAGGTGCAGCGCGAGAGCCCCTCCGGTACGCCAGGCTTCGACGGTGTACTTGGCGTAGCCGGTGCCGAGGTAGACGACGATGAGCTGTGCGGCGATCGCGAGTGAACCCAGGTCGCGGGCCGGACTCAGGTCGGGTGTCTCGGATCGAGCTGCGGCATCCACCGACCACACCCGCCCGACGGGGGCGAAGATGGACCACAAGACCAGCAGTCTCAGCAGTGCATCATCTCCGGCGCCGATGTACAGATTTCGAAGCTGTACACCCGCGACCAGTGCGTACAGCGCTATGGCGACCATGCGGCAGCGCCAGCCGACCGCCAAGGCGAGTCCACCTAGGCCCTGCGCTGCGAGTAGGGCGCCTTGCCACCACACGCTTCCCGAGGCCATGTGAAGGCTGAATGAGGGCAAGAGCAGGAAGCTGTACAAGCGAAGGGCCTCGGTACGGGGCAGCACGCCGCCATCCGAGTAGAACGCGTAGACGTCTGGAGCTCGCGTGATGGCGTCGAAGAACACCATCAGGCCGATCCCCATGCGAAACAGGGCGAGGGCGCGCGGGTCGAGGCCGAACATCGGTGTCCGGTCCGGCTGAGACAGGCGAGCGCGAAGGCTGGGATTCGGGGAGGTCAGGGCGGTGTCCGGGTGGCGGTCAAGCTACCTCAGGACCGCTTCATGCCGGGCGGAAGCCCACGCGCACACCGAGGTGGTCCGACGGTGGCTGGCCGGTCGGTGTGACCGGTTCGCGTCCCAAGCAGCGGAAGCCCGAGAAGCGAACCCCATGTCCCCAGATCCGGTCGTAGCGAGCCTTTCGCTGCGTGCGCTCACTCACGCGGGTCCAGCGCTCGCTGGCCACAGAGCCCGTGGCTTCCCACGCATCGGGCAGTCCGCCGATGGCCTCGGCTTCGGCCACGCGCAGGTTGGTGTCGCCCCCGAACAGCGCGGGACCCTGCCATGCACGCAGACGGTCGACGATGAACCGGGTCTGGCCCATGCGCAGCCGCTTGCCCTGCTGCATGCTCTCGAGGTGGGCGGTGCTCAACCGGTAGAGCTTGCCCTCACACTCTGCATCGATCTCGAGCAGCTCGCGCCCTTGGGCGCTGTCGAGCGGGAGGATGCGGGAGTCGACGATTGAAAACGGCGCGCGGACGGCGATGAGCTCGTAGTACTCGCGCTGATCCCGGGAGCTGTGCACGAGCGTGTACCCCGCCGCGCTCAAGTGCGGCCGCAGGTGGGCGTCGAGACTGCGGTCGACCACCTCTTGAAACATCAAGATCTCAGGAGGCGGCGCTGGAGGCTCGGCGCTTGCGAGCACTTGCTCGGGCAGACCTCCGAGCATGCTGATGAACAGCGCGGCTTCGGTGCGTTCGTCGAGCTCGGCATCTTCGAGGCCGAACAGATTCCATGAGAGAAGCTGCATGGACATCGGCTAACCGATCGCGCCCAGGTCGCAGCCCCGCAGGTTCCGTCGGTGGTCCGCTGGCGGTATCGTCGGCCACATGCAGTGGCTCGGACGATATGAACTCCGCGAGCGGTTGGGGGCGGGCGGAGATCTCGCCGTGGCGGAGGCGTACGCGGGCGAAGCCCTCGAGCTGGCGGTGGGCTCCTCCCCGAAGACAAGGGGCGTAGCCCTGCGACGTGCGGGCGCCGTGGCCAGGCATGCGGGGCGTCTCGAGGACGCCAGGACGCTGTGCGGTGACGCACTGGAGCTTCTCGGCGACGAGGCCGGCTCCATGCGGCTTCTGGCCCAGTTTTCGTCTGCCAACATCGCCTTAGTCGCTGGGGATGCGGTGCAAGCTGTGGCCCTCTACCGGCGCGTGGTTCTCGAGGCTGTGGATCTCGGCGATATCCGCGTGGAGGCGATGGCCAACGGCAACCTTGGGTATGGGCTCATGGCGATGGGGCACACCGATGAGGCCATGGCCGTCCTCGAGCGCGCGCAAGACCTCGATCGGTCGCTGGGCCGCAAGGCTGGCGTGGCGTCCGTGCACGGCAACCTCGGGGTGCTGGGCCTCGAGAGCAATGACTTCGAGGCTGCCGAAGACCACTTCGAGCAGGCCCTCGCGCTGTATGCGCATCTCGGTGACGCCGGCGGCCAGGGACGGATGCTCGCGAACCTCGGATTCATGAACCTCGAGCGTGACGAACTCGAGAAAGCCGCAGCGCTGCTCGAACGGGCGGAGGCAGCGGCGACGCGAGCTCGCGACGTCCGAAGTCTCGGCGTAGTGCGTGGGTTCATGGGCCTGGTTCATCGCGAGCGCGGGGAACGGGCACTTGCCGAAGGAAGACTCGAGCTTGCCCTAGCCTCCGCGCGACAGGTCGGAGACCGACGCTACGAGGGGCATTGGCTTGCGGAGCTCGCACGCATCCGCTGTGACGAGCGGTCGATTGCGGCACTCGATCAAGCCGACGCGCTTCTCTCTGAGGCCGCCGACCCCATGATGATTGCGATTGCCCGTACCGCGCGAGCAGAGGTGCTCTGGCGCCGTGGGATGCCGGCAGATGCGCAAAGCCTGCTCGAGGCGATTGACGCTCCCAACGCGGAGGCCTCGCGAGCCATTGCGAGGGTTCGCGCCCTGATGGCATCCGCCCGTCCTTCGGGTCGCTAGACGTCCTGCGCCTTGACCGTCTTGCGCCCGTTGGCCTTGGCCCGGCGAATCGCGACTTTCACGGATCGCGTCACCTGATGGCCGAGCTCGTTCCAGACCTCTTGGGAGATGCGCATGTCCGCCTCTGCGAAGAGCTTCTTCACCTTGGACTTCACGATGAGATCAGCGGGGTCGACACGGTCTTCTTCAGTGGGCATGAGAGCACCTCCGCCGTGACCTTACTCTGTCTTGGCAAGCCTGGGATCAGCGGATCGAGCGCCGAGGCCTTATCTTGTCCGACTGCGAGGACTGCTGATGAGCTTTGTGCACCACCCCGAGCGCCCCGAAACCCTGACTGCCGGCTTTGTCGAGGCCGAGTACGCCAAGCTCATTGGCCGCTGCGCGAGTGCTGAGGCCGCCGAGGACGCGACGCCGTGGCGAAGCCTGTTTGCGGACTGGAACGCACTCAAGTCGTATGTCTCGAGCGAGGGCAGCCGGCTTCGGTACGCCTACACGAAGGACATGCGGGACGCGGCATCCGAAGAGGCCGAGCGGACCTTTCGCGAGCAGGTCGTCCCTGCTTCGGAAGACGCGAACGCGGCGCTGATCGAGGCCCTGCTCGCAAGCCAGCACCGCGGCGACCTCGCCGAGCACTATGGTGAGCAGCTGGTCCGCGTGCTCGAGGTCAACGAGCCCACGCTAGCTCCGCAGAACAGCGCACTCCGGGTCAAAGCCGGAGAGCTGGCCAAGCGCTACGACAAGCTGGTCGCCTCAGGCGAGGTGGTCATCGATGGCGAGACGCTGACGCTTCCCAGAGTGCGTGGCCTCACCACCTCGAGTGATGCAGCGACGCGGCGCAAGGCCTTCGAGGCCTACTACGGTTGGTACATCGACCACCGCGATGCCATCGCTGCGATCTACGCCGAGCAGGTGGCGGTACGCGACGAGATGGGACGCAACCTCGGCCACGAGAACCACGTGCGCCTTGGCTATGCCGGTATGGGCCGCGTCGACTACGGCCCTGCCGAGTCCAAGCAGTTCCGCGATGCCGTGCGAACCTATGCCTCCCCGCTGTTCGCAAAGATTGGCGCCGATCAGGCGAAGGCGCTGGGAGCCGACAGCTTTCGGCCCTGGGACCGCGGATTCCATCCAGACCTGACCCTCCCGACCGGCGTTGCCGAGCCCATCGATCAGCAGCTCGACAAGGCCGGCCGCGTGTTCGAACGCCTGTCGCCAAAGCTCGCAGCACACTTCGAGAACATGCGCGCGCAGGGGCTCATCGACCTCGAGAACCGCAAGGGCAAGGCGGCGGGTGCCTACTGCACCTCGTTCCCGGACGAGGCCAAGGTCGCCATCTTCTGCAACTCGATCGGCGACCAGAGCGATGTTCGCACGCTCACCCACGAGATGGGCCATGCCTTCCAGGGCTGGGAGAGCCAGTGGATCGAGGCCATCGACCTGCGCTGGCCGAGCCTCGATGCCGCTGAGGTCCACTCCATGGGCATGGAGTACCTGACGCTGCCCTACCTCGATGAGTTCTTCACCCCGACTCAGCTCGAGCAGTTCACCCGCAGCCGCTGGAAGAAGGCCGTCGAGCTCCTCTGCTACGTGTGTGTGGTCGATGCCTTCCAGCACTGGGTCTACGAGAATCCCACCGCGACCGCTGATGCCCGAGATGCCCAGTGGACTGTCTTCCAGGACGAGTACATGCCCGGGCTTGATTGGTCCGGCGATGCCGCTCGCTACGCGTCTTCCCGCTGGTACGCGCAGCTGCACATCTTCCGCTACCCGTTCTACTACATCGACTACGCCATCGCCGAGACGGCCGCGATGCAGCTCGGTCTGCTCGACGGACAGGACCACGAGGCCTGCCTCGAGACCTATCTCGAGCTGTGTCGACTAGGTGGCACGGGCAGCGTGCTCGAGCTGCTCTCGGGCGCCGGACTGCGCTCACCCTTCGAGGGCGAGTTGATGCGGGACCTGATGGCCCACGCAGCAAGCGTGCTCGGGCTCGACTAGCAGGTTCCACCGCCGGCGTAGTGCCAGCTGCGGTCCGTGACGAACAGGTCGGGATGGCCAAGTGCCTCGAGCGCCGCTCCCGTCTTGTCGCACACGCCTAGGGGCACGTCGCGGACGAGGTGATGGCCAAGGCCATCGTTGTAGGTCTCGGCATCCCCGGTCCAGATCGCGAACCGGCCCGTGAAGATGCAGGCGCCGTCGGCCGGAACGGGGGTCTTGTACGCGACGATCTCAACGCTCTCGAGCAGGATGTTCTCGGGCACGTCGTAGCGCCGCTTGTCGAGCATGCGGTACGGCCGGCGAGCACGCACCTCGATGGTGCCGAAGCCGGTCTCGACCAACAGGTCTAGGTAGTCCTGGAGCGGAATGGCGCCGCTGATGCACTGGGCGCGCAGGCGCTCGTCGTCCCGCAGGGCGTCGGGAATCGGCTTGTCGCAGACTGGATCCGAGAGCGACAGGGCCCCGCCGTCGGCCAGTACGCGGTGAGCCTCGGACAGAGCCTTGCGCAGCTCGGCGTCCCGGAAGACGTTGAACAGGCAGTTCTGGGCGACCAGCGAGACCTCACCGTCGCCGACCGGAAGGTCGAGGGCGTCGCCGTGACGTACATCGATCGAGTCGTCCTGAAGCCAGGCATTGCTGGCCTTGGCGATGCCGATGTTGCGCTTGCAGATGTCGATCATCTCGAGAACGGTGTCGACGCCGATGACCGCACCTGGACGGCGGGCGAGCGAGGCAAACTGCAAGAGCTCGAGACCGCCGCCGACGCCGATGTAGAGGATGGGCCCCTCGCGAGGAATGTCGCGCGGCTGGACGGTGGTTCCGCAGCCGTAGTTCATGTCCCACATGATGCTGGGAACGTCGAGGTCGGGCAGGTTCCACGGCGGGGTCGAGATGCAGCACAGCTGGTTGTCGGGCGTCTCGGCGGCTTGCTTGTACACATCGTGCACGGTCTCGAGGTAGCTCATCGATGTCCTCCGGAACGAGTCAGAGTCCCTTGACGGGCTTTCATTACACGGTCAAGGGGGGTGGGGGAGGCAGCATGAGTGACGACGTATGGGAGGCCGGTGCCGCGGCAATGGATGAAGACTTCGGTCCCGCCGAGCCAGGCAACATCCCGGCGGACGAGGTCGTCACCATCGGCAACCTCATCAAGTGGGGCGCGGCCCTGCTTCAAGAGGCCACGGTCCCGTTGATCGGTGGCGGGCTCTTGCTCTGGGGGATTGGGTTTGCGGCCGCAATCGTCGCTCAGCTCGCCAACTTTGGCGGCTCGATCCTCAGCTCGACGGGAAGCGACCCGGTCATGGCCCAGGTGGCGAGCTCGGGCATTCAGATGCTCGTCCAGCTCGCGGCCGCTCCGCTGCTCTGGGTGGCGATGGCCGGCATTCTCTCGGCCTCGGCCAAAGCCATCGTTCATGGCGATGTGCAGCCGGTGAACGCGCTGCCGTCGGCCTCGTCGCTGCTTGCGTTCATCGTCTCGGTGCTGCTCGTCGGGTTCATCCAGGTTCCGTTCCTGTTGTTCGTCGGTGTGCTGGTGGGCGTCGCGGTCGCCGTCGCGTCCAATGTCGAAGAGCAGCTGATGTACGGTGCGGGCGCCGGACTTGCAGGCTTTGCCATTGTGTTCCTCCCGCTCTTCTACCTTCAGCTCCGACTGCGGTTTGCGCCGGCCGCGGCGATCGTCGAGGGCAGCGGCATCGAAGGAATCAAGGCCTCTTGGCGGGCCACGTCGAGCTTCACGGTGGTGCTCCACCTGTTCCTCTTCGCGCTGGTCGAGGGCGCCATCGCCTTCGTCAACGTGGCGCTGTGCTGCACGCTGGGCCTGCTCACGGTGGTCACCGTACCCTTCCTTCAGGGCGCGCTGATGGCCACGTACCTGCGCTACAGCCGGTCCGACGAGGTGCTCGGAGAGAGCGGCTTCTTCGCGAGGAATGGCTAGGCAAACATCGGCGGTGGATCGTCCGCTGCCGATAGGGCATGATAGGGGTGTTGGGTGACGCGTCCTCCTCTGCGTCCCTGTCGGAGTGCACCATGTCTAAGATTCAAGACCCTTGGGGCAACTACATCTTCTCGCTTGAGCTCGATGGCACCGAGGTCGGTCGCTTTACTGAGTGCTCAGGCCTGAAGTCGAGCGCCGAGGTCTTCGAGATCGAAGAAGGTGGCTACAACAGCGGCACGCGCAAGGTTGTCGGCCGTAGCAAGTGGGACAACATCGTGCTCAAGTACGCGACCTCTGCGTCGACCGTACTGCTCGAGTGGCGCGACAAGTACCTGCAGGATGGCTTCGACGGTCGCAAGGACACGACGGGTTGCATTGTCATGCGTGACAACGCCGGTGCCGAGCTGCGTCGCTTCAACTTCGTCGGCTGCTGGCCCGTGTCCTGGGAAGGCCCAGCCTTCAACGGCGGCGGTTCCGACCTAGCCATCGAGAGCTTTGAGATCGCCCACGAGGGCATCTACATCGACAACGCCAAGCCGACCCCTCCGCCCACGCCCGAGCCGCTTCCCGACAAGATCGAGACCGAGCCGATTCAGTTCGAGTTCGACTCCGCCGAGCTCACGCCCGAGGGTGAGGCCACGGTCGACGACCTCGCCGATCAGCTCAAGGAGCACCCCGAGGTCGAGACGGTCTACATCGAGGGCCACACCTGCGACATGGGTAGCTTCGGCCACAACATGGGCCTGTCGATGCAGCGCGCCGAGTCGGTCAAGGCTCGGCTCAAGCCGCAGAACCCCGACAAGACCTACATCGCCACCGGCTACGCCTATAAGCATCCCGTGGCGTCGAACTCGTCGCAGGCCGGTCGCGAGAAGAACCGCCGCGTCGACTTCTTCCAGTCCGAGCGGGCCGGAAAGCGTCCCGGCGAGCTCGCGTAGTTTCGAGCTTCGCTCAGCCCACAGTCATGACGCTGACGTGAGCCGAAGCGCTGCTGCGCCCGCGATGGCGCCCCCGAGTTCGATCGAGAACAGCAGGGGCATCACGATGCCCTCGGTGGGGGCAAGTCCGTAGCTGAGCAGACGTGCGAGTCCGAGTCCCCCGATCGAGAGGGTCGCGGCGACGAGTCCAATGCGGGTTCGCTCTGGCGTACCCAAGGTCCAGATTAGAAAGGCGCCCATGCCCAGCTGAAGGCCGCCGTACATCGCGCGGGCTTCGACCATGCCGAGGTCACTCGTTGGAGCCAGGCCTACCGGGTCGAGGGCGGTCACCGGATCGACCAAGCAGAACAGCCCAATGCCGGCGTACACCAGTGCACTCAGCATCACGAGAATGGAAGGGGCGCGCTGCATGGTGAAGACCTCCTGCTCCAGTGTGGCTCAGAGAGGCGATTCGCGGGGAAGAATTCGGCGAGTCGTGACCGTGGGCCGGCCGTCGCGCCGACCTCAGCTCTCGCTCTTCAACGGGCTCTTGGCACAGAGCTGCGAGGCCTGGTTCTTGACCTGATGGCACTCCCGCTCGGTGTGCTGATGCAGGGCATCGTGCAGTCCGGGGTGGGTGAGCCTGTGGTTACTGTAGGTAAGCACCGGCAAGAAGCCGCGGCGGTACTTGTGGCCTCCGCCATGCCCCGGCTCGACCCAGCCGAGGCCGCGCTCGATCGCGATGGCGACGGTGCGGTGGTAGCAGACCTCGAAGTGCAGGAACTCGACTTGTTCGCGCGCACCCCAGTAGCGGCCGTAGATGCGGTCGCCCTTTGTGGCACAGAAGGCGCCGGCGATGCGTCGGTTTCCGTCCTTGGCGACGATGCCGAGGATGCGATTCCCCCAGTTGGCTCCGAGCTCTTCGAAGAAGGCGCGGCTCAGGTACTGGCGTCCCCAGGGGTGCTCTTGCACGGTGAGTCGGTAGAAGTCGTACAGGTGGTCGAGCTGGGCCGAGTCCGGCGTCTCGATGGTCTCGTACTCGAGGTGGGCGACCCGCTTGCGCTCCCGCTTCAGGTTCTTCCGGTACTTGCTGCGAAACGCGCCGAGCCACTCGTCAAAGGTCGCGTAGCCCTCGTTCTTCCAATGAAACTGGAACTGAAGCCGCGTAAAGGCGCCGGCATCAGCCAGAGCCTTGCTCTCGTCTTCGGTGTCGAAGAGCACATGCACCCCGGCGGCGCGCTGACCCAGGGCGAGTAGGGCTTGGCGCAGGGGAGTCAGGTCGACCCCGGGCTTGGCGAGCAGACGTCGCCCGGTCACAGGGGTGAACGGCACACCGACGATGAGCTTCGGGTAGTACGCGATGCGGTTCCGTTCGGCGAAGTCGGCCCAGGCGTGGTCGTAGACGAACTCACCCATCGAGTGACTCTTCAGCCAGGCGGGGGCGGCCGCGAGCCAGTTTCCCTGGTCGTCTTCCATGACGATGGGGTGGGGGACCCAGCCGGTCTCTGCGGTCGCGCAGCCGGTGGTCTCGAGTGCCGCGAGGAAGGCGTGTTCCAAGAACGGCGACGCGTCACCGACCAGTGCATCCCAGGATGCTGGATCGAGCTTTGCGTAGGAATCATGGACCACGATGCGCACGCCCAAGACGTATCCCATTCGTCGTTCGGCGGGGCGGGCTAGACTGGTGCCATGACCAAGAAGGAGCTTCTCGTCTACGACGGCCTGCAGCGCTGTCCCTACCTCCAGGGACAGGTCGCACGCATGCCGCTGTATCGGCAGCTTCGCCGCCTCTCTCCCTCCGAGACGGACGAGCGGCTCGCGAATGCCGAGCGCCGTGTGGGCCATGCGCTCTATCGAACGGCCTGTCCGACCTGCTCTGCGTGCAAGGGCATCCGCGTCCCGGTGGGTGTCTTTCAGCCCACCAAGTCGCAGCGCAGGGTCTGGCGGCGCTGGAATGAGCGGGTGCGCGTCGAGATTGGGACTCCCAGCTACACCCCCGAGAAGCTCGAACTCTTCAATCGGCACAAGCGAGTCCGTGGGCTCCATGACCCGAACGAGCCCGAGATGACGCCGGTGGGCTACGTCGGCTGGCTCGTGCATTCGTGCATGGAGACGGTCGAGATGGACTACTACGTCGACGATCGGCTCGTGGCGGTGGGCATTCTCGATGTCGGTGCTACGTCCGCGTCCTCGGTGTACTTCTTCTTCGATCCGAGTCCCGAGATCTCGAAGCTCTCGCCGGGTGTGTTCAGCGTGCTGCGCGAGGTGGCTTACTGCCGCGATACCGGCCGCAACCACCTGTACCTGGGCCTGTGGGTGCGCGACTGCCCGCAGCTCGCGTACAAGTCCCTCTACTTCCCACACGAGCGTCTCGAGGACGGGGACTGGCGTCGGTTCGAGTCAGCCGACGCCGTAGCGCAGAGCGAGGCCCGGGAAGAACAGCGGGAAGAACAGGTCGCCGTAGAGCACCCAGAGCATGGCGGCGGGGGCGAGTGAGGCTCCAAACGGGAGCAGCGAGCGCCGACGGGTGATGGCGAGATGCGCGAGCCCGGTGACCGAGCCGAGCACGCTGCCGAGCAGGAGCACTGCGAAGATGACGGGGATGGGTCCCACGAAGGCTCCGATGAGTCCCAGGAGCTTAACGTCGCCCCATCCGAGTCCCTCGCGACGCAGCAGGAAGGCCGTCACCAGCGCGGCGATCGCCAGGCCAACCCCGCCGACGGTGGCGCCGATCAGCGACTGCTTCAGGCCGATGCCGCCCCAGCCATCGTAGCCAAGCCACTCGAGGGTTCCCATCATGCCGATGGCCACGGGCGTCGCGTAGATCGTGACCTCGTCCGGGATGATGCGGTGCCGGATGTCGACGTAGATCGCGATGACCAGCATGCACATGAAGCTGTAGAACACGAGCCAGGCTGCGAAGTGCGGAAGGTCGAGTAGATGAGGAGTGGGCACGAAGCGACGAAAGGTGAGCAGCGACAGGAACATGCCGAGCAGCTCGATGAGTGCGTACTGCCCCGAGACGGGGGCCTCGCAGTGGCGGCACTTTCCGCGCAGAACCACCCAGGAGAGCACGGGCACCAGGTCCGCGACGCCGAGGGTCGTGCCGCATCGCGGGCAGTGGGACCGGGGGGCGATGACGGACCGATCCTCGGGCCAGCGCAGGATGCACACGTTCAGAAACGAGCCGATGATCAGCCCGAACAATGCGGCGAAGACGTGGCCGAGGGCCCAGAAGGGATCCATCAGCGGGCTCGGGTCGAGGTCGGCATGGGTCGCCAGTATCGCCGGAGAGCGCTCATGCCAGGTCTCGGTGCGTCAACGCTTGTGCGGCCAGTCCGACCAACAGGGCGGCGGTGCTGACCGCGTAGGCGGCGCCGAAGCCGAGCACCGACCACTCGATGGGGCTGTCGGTGACCATCGATACGTGCACGTCGAAGAGGTCGAGGTCGGGGAGCACGGTGTAGAGCGCGCGGGCGGTGACCTCGGGCAGAGGACCCCGCTCGCCGGCGTACAGAAGCACTTCGTCCGCGAAGACGCCGGCGAAGACGAGGGCGCTGGATGCGATGGCGGCGATGGTCGGGCGGGCCAGGCTTCCGAGAAGCAGCGCCCAGGCGCCGATCAGCCACATCTCGAGAATCAGGGCCGCGAGAACGGCGAACAGGGCGGGCTGGACGAGTCCCCACCAGGCAGCGACGGGCAGCCAGGACAGCACCACCGCGGCGCACCAAGCGGCAATCCCGAGGGCGGCGCCCAATGCCCTTCCGACGACCCAAGTGCGCCGGGTAATCGGGCGCATCAGGACCATCTGAGCCGAGCCATCCGCTACCGCTCCGCCGATGGCCGAGATGCCGATCGACACGCTTCCGACGAGGGCGGCGAGGGTACAGAGCCAGATTCCCACCGACGCGATGGCGCGGGCTCCGTCTCCGAGCGAGGCGCTGCCGACGGCGGGGGCGAGCAACGCGTGCACGACGGCGAGCACGATGACGGCGACGGCCAGCCTGCTGTGCAGCACCTCGGACAGCGCGTCTTCAATCACGACTCTCATGATGCGCGTCCGTCGACGAGGGGCACTAGGCGCGCGCCGAGTGCCTCGAGGTCTTCGTGCCGATGCGAGGTGGCGAGCACGGCACACCCGTCTGCGACGCGGCGCTGGACCTCTTTGGCGAGCGCTTCGCGCGAGTGGCGATCGAGGCCTGAGAACGGTTCATCGAGGAGCAGGAGCCTCGGCTTGTGGACCAGCGCGCAGGCCCAGAGCACGCGCTGTCGATACCCCTTGGAGAGCTGTCCAAGCCGCCGGTCTGCAAGCTCGACTAGCCCTGTCTTGTGCAGCACCTCGTCGACATCGCCGCGGCCTGAGAGGGCGGCCATGCGAGCGACCAGAGCACGGGGTGAGAGCCGATCCGCGAGTCGTGCCGATTCCGGAACCACGCCGAGATCGACGCGTGCGCGGGGCTCGTGGGCGGGGATTCCGAACAGCGCCGCACGACCCTCGCTCGGGAACACCAGGCCCGAGGCAATTCGCATCGCGGTGCTCTTGCCGGCACCGTTGTCGCCGACGAGGCCGACCACCTCGCCGGGGGCGATGCTCAGATCGAGGCCACGCAATGCGACAACTCCGCTCGGCCACGTCTTGGTGACTGCGGCGAGCTCAAGAGCTAGTCCGTCTCGCAGGTCAGCCTCCCCTCGAGCGCGAGAAGGCGGAACAGGGCGTCGTCGGCGTTACATTCGGCGGCTCTGAAGCGCCCAGCGAGTCTTTGGTTCGGCAAGCTGAACCGGCCGGCGCTCACTCCATCCTCGAAGTCGTCAACCGTCGCCGTCCCGGTGATGATGCCGGGCACGTACTCGTCTTCGGTGACCGAGAACTGCCGCACGAGACCGTCCTCGACCGACAGCGCAGCTTCGTACACGGCGTAGTAGCTCCCGACGAGCGCCCGGCCGGATCCAGTGGACACGCCGGTCCCGTCGTAGGTACCAGCCCACTCGAGCCCGGCGTCGCGATGGAGGGTGAGCTTGACGTGCCGGGCGTCCTCGCGGCAAGCCGCAGCGAAGATGGCGGCGCGGGCGGCCTGGAGCTCGCTTGGGTCTTCGCTCAGCGGGAAGTCGCACGCGAAGGCGCCATTCGAGAGAAGGAGAACCATCTGCGGGTCGCCGTAGGCATCGACGTCGATGGCGTAGAGCGCCGTCTGCAGGGCCTGGACGCCTTGGCCGTCGTCGAAGCGGCCCGGTGTTGCGCAGGCGATGAGTAGTAGCGGAGTGAGCCTCACGTCGAGAGAATAGCGCTGGCAGACCCTTGGCCCGGCGCACGTTACAACTTTCTTTGAATGGTTTGGCTCGCCGGCACGTCTACGCGATCCGAACGGAGGAGACTGTCGTGACTGCGCTGTCCGCCTTGATGATTTCTCTCGCACTGACCCTGTCCACCGCGGACGCCAAGCCGCGTGGCAGCTCGCCGGACCGTGGTGGCCAGACCACCAAGCCGCGCGACTCGGCACCCGCCAAGCCTACTCGGGGAAACCCGGCGCCGAAGCCGGTCCCGACTCGGAATCCCCCGGCGCCGACGCGAAACCCACCGACGCCGACGCGAAACCCACCGGCGCCGACGCGGAATCCCCGCACGCCGGGCCAGCCGGTGTACGACAACCCCAGTCCTCGCACCCCGGAGGCGTCGCGTCCTTCGACCCTGCCTGCTCCGCAAGGTGCCGCGCGCAACCCCGATGCCGGCAGTCCCCGTGATGGCCTTCCGACAGCAGTGGGATCAGACCCGCTGGGCATCGAGCGCGATGGTCCGGTACGAAACCCCTCTGCTGGCGGGCCGAACGCCTTTCGTCCATCAGGGCCTGCTGCCCCTGGTTTTGTGACCGACCCGAGCCGGCCCGCCGTGGCGGGAGCCGAGCCGGTGACCCCCGTGCAGCAGGGCTACCAGACGCGGGACCACCGCTACGCCCGCCCGCACTACGCGCACGTGCACGACTGCGGCTACGCGACCTACGCCACACCGCATCGCTACACCTACCGGCCCTACTACACGCGCTGGTACGTGCATCCCTACTACCGCTGGCAGTACAGCACCTACATCATGGTGCACACCGGCTACGGCACCATGGCCTGGGTCGACACCTGGATTCCCCCGCATCGCGCCGGCTGGATCTGGATGCCTGGCTTCTGGGCCGGAAACTACTGGAACCCCGGCTACTGGGCGCCCGCTGCGCCACCGCCGGTGCACTACGTTTACGTGCCGGGCTACTGGGAACGCGAGGTCTACGTCGACGGCTACTACCGCTCGGACGCACGTGAAGACGGCGACTGGGAGTGGATCGAAGGGCTGTACCTCGAGGACGGAAGCTACGTGCCTGGCCATTGGCGTCCCACCGAGCCCGGGCCCGAGGGCTACACCTGGGAGCCTGGCTTCTGGGACGGCGAGGCCTACATCGATGGCTTCTGGCGGCCGATGTATCGCGACGGCTTCTCGTGGAGTGGCGCCTACTTTGATGCCAACGGCGTCTACCACTCTGGCTTCTGGGAGCCGCTGGATCCGAAGCAGGATCAGGTCTGGGTGCCCGGCTGGTTTGACGGAAACGCCTGGCAAGACGGCTACTTCGTTCCGAACGACGTCTACTACGCGGCGAATCCTGAAGAGTTCGATGCCCCCGAGGGCTGGGATGCCGGCTGGGACGTCGGGAATGGCTGGGGTGACGGCGAGGTCGTCGAGCGACACGGTCCGGACGACCCGGATCCGGTGGTCAACGCCGCTTCCAAGGAGCGTCGGCTGGGGATCCCGGTCGAGTAGGGTTAGGCGGGGCGCATGAACGAACGTCGTCAGCGCATCCGCTCTATCCTTCATCAGCGCCTCGGTTCGGTGTCTGTCGCCATCGAGGCGCTGCACCACCGGCACAACGTCTCGGCGGTGATGCGCACCGCGGATGCGCTGGGCATTCATCGAGTGCACCTGGTCGAGGGCCACTTCAAGCCGTCGAAGGGCGCGGCTCGGGGTGCAGAGCGGTGGCTCGAGATTCAGCATCATCTCAATGCTGAGGATGCGGTGAAGGCGATTCAGGCCGACGGCTACGAGATCTGGTGTGCGGACCTTCGCGACGATGCGGTGGAGGCGCACGCGGTGCCGGTGGACCGGAAGGTCTGTCTGTGGTTCGGTGCTGAGCTCGCCGGCGTCAATGAGGCTGCGCTCGAGGCGGCCGCGGGGATTGTGACCATCCCCATGCGAGGCTTCGCGCAGTCGCTGAACGTGAGTGTGAGCGCGGGCATGGTGCTGAGCACGGTGGCCGACCGCGCCCGGGCATTGGGCGAGGGCTCTCTGCTCTCTGATTCGGAGCGCACGTCGCAGCTCGACGCCTGGTTCAAGCGCGAAGACGAGGTGATGTACCGACTCGCGGAACGCGCTCGCGGGTGACGTGAGGGCTCGGTTCGGCTATTTGGCGCGCCGGGAGGCTCGGATGGAGCTTACAGGTAAGCAAAAGCGTCATCTGCGTGGACTCGCGCATCACCTCAAGCCGGTCGTTCTCGTCGGCAATGCCGGCATCAGCGAGGCCTTGGTCGGCCACGTGAACGCTGCGCTCGAGGACCATGAGCTGATCAAGATGAAGTGCGGCGAGAACTCGCCCCTGTCGATCAAAGAGGCGGCCGTCGCGGTTGCCGAGGCCACGGGCTGCTCGGTGGCGGGCACGATCGGTCACACGGCGATTCTCTACAAGCGTCGCCATGAAGAGCCCGAGATCGAGCTGCCGCTCTAGTCGTCGTCGGTGCTGCGAAGCAAGGCTTCGCGGCTCTGACGCAGGCGTCGCAGGCGTTCTTCTGGCGTGAGGCCGTCTCCGCTGGGCGGCGCCGCCCGTGGCGGTCCTCTCTCCGGACGCACGGACTTCGCCGCGTCTCGCAGGGCCTTGCGCGTGCTGTCAACACCGGACGCATCGCCACGCGCGCCCCGTCGGGGTCCGCGAGGTCCGTCCTCTCCGCGCCCGCCGCGGCGGGGGCGCTCACCGCCTTCCTCGCTGGCACCGCGCCGCAGTCCGCGGCGTGGGCGTGCTTCATCGGCCTCGCCATCCCCGCCACGCCTCAGGCTGCGGCGTGGACGTTCGCCATCGCCATCACCACCACGACGCAAGTGACGTGGGCGTTCCTCGCCCTCGGCGCCCGGCTTGCGAAGGCCGCGCTTCGGTGCATCACCGCGTGCGCTTCGTCTGGGGCCGGCCTCTTCACCTTCCTCGCCGCGCCGTCGAAGGCTGCGCCTCGGGCGCTCCGAGGCTCCGCCCTCCTCATCGCCACGCCGACGCAGGCTGCGCCTCGGGCGTTCGGCATCGCCGTCCTCTCCGCGACGGCGAAGGCTGCGGCGGGGGCCGTCTGAGCCAGGCCTACTGCGCTCGGTGGGCGCGTCCTCGCCGCGCGTGCGACGTGGGCGCTCGTCTGCGCCCTCTCCTCGCCTGCGCAGCGAGCGACGTGGGCGCTCCTCACCCTCTTCGCCGGCTTCGCCGCGTCGGCGCAGGCTACGGGCGGGCCGCTCTTCACCATCACCCCGTCGGCGCAGGCTGCGTCGAGGACGGTCCTCTGAGTCCTCCCCTCTGCGGCGAAGGGAGCGCGGGCCGTCCCCGCTGTCGCGGTTTCGGGCGCCTCGGCGAGGGCGGTCCCCGTCGCCGCGATCACGGAGCGATCGTCGTGGCCGCTCTGGCTCTGGCTCCGGCTCCGGCTCCGGCTCTGGCTCGGCGGTGACGGCCTCATGGGCACGGGCCGCCGCCTCTTCGAGAACCTTCTCGGCGGCGTCCGCGGCGCCTTCGACGGCTTGGCGCTTGGCGAGCAGGCGACGCCTGCGGCTCGACGGGCTCTCGTCAGCTGCCGCCGCTGCCGCCGCTGCGGCCTTCGATTCGGCGGCTGCACTGAGGATGGACTCGAGGAGGCCGGCGATGCCCTCCGCCTTCGTGTTTGCGGCTTCGACGAGCGTAGCGACCTGTGCCGCAGCCTCTGTGGCCCCCTCGAGCGTCTCGGCGGCCGCGGCGCGCTCGGCGATCGGGCTGCCTTCGTCGGCGACCTGTGCCAACGCCAGGGCGATGCCCGTGAGCTGTTCGATGGCCTCTTCTGCGGTCCCCTCGGGGGCATCCTTCAGCTCGGTCAGCGCGGCATCGAGCGCTTGCTCTGCCGTTGCTGCACGCTCCTTGAGATCCAGGGCGCCGGCGCTGGCGGGCTCTCCGGCCTGTCGAATCGCCTCGGCGAGCTCGGCGGCCTCGCGGGCGACGCGCTCGATCTCAGCTTCGGCCGTCGCGACCGCTGTCGCGACGATCTCGATTGGCCGATCGACGGCATCACAGATCTTGACCAGCTTCTGCAGGGCCTCAGTGGCTGCGAGCAGCGATTCTTGTGCCGGTTCGGCGAGGTCGGCCGTCTGAATGGCGCTGACGTGACCGTCGATGGCGGCCTGAAGTTCCATCGCCTTGGCGAGGATCTTGCCGAGCATGCCCATGCCACGGTCGATGTCGGGGCTATCGTGGCCTGTCGTGATCGCCTCGACTTCGGCGATGCGCTCGGTGAGTCCGGCGAGGCTCATCTGGGCCGCGGCAGAGACGGTGCGACCTTCCTCGTTCGCGATGTCGACGGCCTCGGCGTCGGCACGCTGCTTTGCGACGTGCTCCCGGCGAGCGAGGCGGGTGGCCTCGGAGGCCTTTGACGTGGCCTGCTTAGCGGCCTCGGTCACCTGCTCATAGGCCTCGCGGGCTTGCAGGAGGAAGCGCAGGGCATCGGCCGGGAAACGCTGGCCGTGCATGCCAGAGGACGCTTCGGCGATGGTGTCGCGCCCCGTCGTCGCGATGCGGGCCGCATCTTCGCAGGCCACCGCGAGGGAACGCGCGTCGAGACTCGCCCCTTCGGTGGCCTCTGCGCACCCGTCGGCGTCCGCGCGTGCGGTGGTCGCGTACTCTTCGCTGCGCGTGACGAGCTGCGCCATCTCGGACCGCATCGCCGCAAGCTCGGTCTGATCCGAGGCGTACTTGCCGTGGAACTCGACCGCTTCCATCAGCGAGTCTTGGATGATCTGAATCGCGGCGGCGACCGCGTCGGCGGCCTCGATGGCCGAGTCTGCTGCGGGACGTGAAACAGACGCACTCTGTGCGGCCAGAGCGCGTGCGGCCCTGTCTTTGGCGCTCTGCGCGTTCGTGCGCGCACGTTGAAGCTCCGCGAGCGCGGTATCCCGGAACTTCACCGCCTCAGGCGAATCGGTGGCGGAGAGCATCTCGCGGGTCGCGGCAATGGCCGTCTCGGCCTGACCAAGCATCATCTCGGCGCGCTGTGACGCGGCAGTGGCCTCGTTGCGCGCGGTGATGCGGGTCTCGGCCTCTTGCTTCTCGGCTTCCTCGGCGAGGCGAATCGCTTCGGCTCTGGAGAAGGTCTCGGCCTCTGCGGCTGCCACACCCTCGAGCTCGGCGCGTTGGCCCTCGCCGCGGGCCTGCATGATGGCCTCGACGGCCGTGCGCAGCTGTTCGAGAAAGCGGATGGCGCGGTCGGCGGTGTCGGAGTCGTCGCAGCGCTCAAAGGCTTGCTCGGCCTGCTCGAGAGCAGATGCGGCGCGCTCCGTGGCCTCGATCATCTTGCCGAATGCGTTGTGAGCGTCGTCGCCGGTGGCCTTGTGCTCGGTGAGCTCGCGCTCGAGGTGGCTTCGCGATGCGAGCACGGCTTCATTGGCGCCGCGTGCCGTACGAATCAGGGCCTGCGCCTCTGCGATCGATGCGGCGAGCATCTGGGCCGCCTGCGCCGCGGCAGCTTCGGCCTTGCGGAGCTCTTCCCGCTCGATTCCGACGGCGTCATTGAGCCAGGCCAGGGCCTCGTCGAGGCCGTAGGCGGCCATCGCGGCGCGACCGGAGGCATCGGATGCCGCCCTCCGGGACGACTCCGCAAGGTCGGCGTCTTCGGTGCTGCGGGCCTGGTCGGCGGCTTCTCGGGCCTCGAGGTGGGCGGAATCAACCTCGTGCACCAGCTGGCGGAGCTTCTCCATGGCCTTGACCACGCGCTCCGAGGTGAGCTGGGCTGTCGTTCCCTCCGAAGCCGTGAGTGCCGCTGTGGCGCGCTCTGCACTGACGCGGGCCCCATCTGCGGCGGCGGCCGATTGGGCCCGGGCCATCGCGATGATCTGGGCGGACTTCGCGGCGCGCTCGGCGCGCTCTTGCTCGGCGGCGTCTTGCACGGCTGCCGCGGCAGTGCGGACGGATGCGACGGCCTGCTCGGCCATGGCTGCGGAGCGAGCGGCGTAGCCCACCTGCGGCTCGGCTTCCTGCACGCTCTGCGCGCCGGCGATGGCGCTCTCAGCCTTGCGCGCATCTTCGATGTGCGACTGGGTCGTGGCCAGAGGTCCGGCGAGGGCGCCAAGCGCGCCCTGAACCGCTTCGGAGCTGCAGCCTTCGGCCTTGTCTCGAGCCTGTTGGGCCAAGGTGTCCGCCCGCTCGGCCGCTTCAATGGCGCGATCGACGTGAATCTTGGCTTCGACAAGGAGGGCGGCGAGGGCTTCGTTGGTCACGGCGGCCTGCTGGGATGCGCGAACGGCGGTGGCGAGTCCGTCGATAAGGGTACGCGACAGCTCGGTCGCGACGTCGGCATGTTCGCGGGCTTGGCTCGCCGAGGTGGCCGCATCCGCCGACGTCTCCGAGGTCTTGGCCTGCGCTGCAGAGGACCGGGTGGTCTCCGCTTTTGTGCGGAGCGACTCGAGCTTGTCCGGGAGCTGTTCGAGGTAGCCGCGGGCCTGGGGCGACACCGTGTCGGTGAGCTGCGCTGCGGCGTCTTCGGTCAGGGCCTCGACCTGTGCGAGCGCGTGGTCGACGAGGCGGGTGGCCTCATCGGCGGCGGCGTGCGCTTTGGCGAGGGCGTCGGCCTCGATCTCCGCTGCCCGTCGTTGCTCTTCCTCGCGGCGGTCGCGCTCCCGCTTGGCGGCGCTCTCTGTCGCTTCTGCTGCGCGGTGGGCTGCCCCACCTGCGGTCGCGATCGCGGCGAGTGCTGCTGCCAGTCCTGCGGTGAGTGCGACAACCGCGGTGGCACTGGTCGCGGCGTCGACGGAGCCGATGGCCTTATCGACCTCGGCCGCGCTCGACTGGGCGTCGGCGAGTACCTTCTCGATATTCGCGATGGCCGCCGTTCCACCCTCGGTGGGCTCCTCGGCGTGCGTTGCCCGGGCGCGGGCCAGGGCCTGCTCGATCTCCGCAAGGCCGGTCTGAGCCTCGGCGGCTCGTGTGCGGGCCTGGGCTTGAGCCTCGGCGAGTGCCCGTGCCTCCTCCTGTTCGGCCAACTTGGCGGCCTCTTCTCGCTCGGCGGCCTCTTGATCGGCGGCGCTGATCAAGCGCTCGGCGGCGGACTCAGCTTCGCTCGCCGCTGCCACAGTGTCGTCGCGCAGGCTTCGCAGGCGGTCGAGCGCTACCTTGCAGCTCTCGACGTCCTCGCTTGCCTCCACCGTCTTGCGTTGCTCGTTGAGAGCCTCTGCGCCGCGGGCGGCCTTGGCGGACGCGGAGCGCACTGTGGCAATCCACTCTGAGACTTCGTCGCCTGAGCTGCCCGTGTTCTTGAGGTGATCCTCGGCAGAGGCGAGCGCCTGGGCCGCGCGGGCGGCGGCTTCGCTGGCGTCGATCCCCTCGGCTTCGGACCGAAGAGCTTCGAGGGCTGCCAGCAGGCTGGCCTCGGCGGCCTCGGCATCGAGGCGGACTTGCTCTGCGCTAGAGGCCTCGACGGCGAGCGCGAGTGCGGCCTCCACGTCGGGCAGAGCGTCTTGGGCACGCTGTGCGGCCTGTTGAACCTGCTGTGCGGCGGCCTCGGCTTCGGCGGGGCTCGTCGCCTGCTGCGCGGTTTGCAGCGCGCTAGTTGCCGCCTCTTGGGCGGCGGTCACCGCGCTGAGGTCGAGCGCAGCCTCTGGGGGGTGCGCCAGGTCTGCGGCTTGGCCTGCGAGTTTGTGTGCCCGCTCGAGCGCCTGGTCCACAGCACGGAGGGCGTCGGTCGCTGCCTTCTGTGCGGCCTGCACGGCCTGTCCATCGGCGGCCTGCTTCGCGCTTGCCTCGGCCTTCGCGGCCTCCGCAGCTTCGCTCGCCCGCGCTTCGACCTGGGCCGCCGCATCGGTGACGGTGGCGAGCGAGGCGCGCAACGCGTCGAGCAGGGTCTCGACCGCGGGCAACTCGTCGAGCGTGGCTTCCCCCAGCGAGGCGCGGGCACTCGCCGCGGTGGTCTGTGCGATGGTCGCCGCCTGCTCTGCAGCCTCGGCGGCGGTGTCGGAAGGGCCATCTGACGCCGGCGACCCTTCGGCGGCCTCCCGCGCCGCGGCTGCGTTCTGTGCTGCGGCGCTGGCGGCTCGCTCGATACGCACCAAGAGCGCTTCGGCTTCTTGCTTCGCGGTCTCGAGAGCGGCTGCGGTGTCCGCGGCAGCACGGGCAAGGCGAATGGCGTCGTCGACGGCCG
Source organism: Pseudomonadota bacterium (assembly GCA_023954855.1). Lineage (GTDB taxonomy): Bacteria > Myxococcota_A > UBA796 > UBA796 > M1803. The sequence goes on from JAGSGY010000022.1 coordinate 50,154, forward strand.
GAGCCACCTGCTTCGCAGCCTCGATCGCTCGAGAAGACGCGTCTCCGGAGGTCGCCGCATGTTCGGCTGCGGCTGTTGACGTGGTGGCCTCACTCGCGAGGGCTGCGGCGGCCTTGGCCTGTTCCAAGGCCTCTTCGGCGGCCCGTAGCGACTGGTCCGCCCGCTCGCGGGCTGCGCTCGCTTCGGCATCTTCGCTTGCGATGAGGCCGCTTGCATCGGTACGAACGGCTTCGGCCTCTGCATAGGCCTTGCCGGCCTCGTCGACGCTTGCGCTGGCGCGACGCTGTGCGGTGGCGAGGGCCTCGGCTTCCTCGCTCGCCAGGCGCGCAGCCTCGGCGCGTAGCCTGGCTTCTTCTTCGGCTGCGGCGAGCAGTTGTTCGGCGGCGGCCTCGGCGAGGTGCAGTTGGTCCTCTGCGGCGTCGGCGGCCTGCTGGGCGGTTGTGGCGAGGGTCTCGGCGTGCTCTCGCCCGCTGATCTCGGTCGTTGCGACCTCTTCGGCCTGGTCCGCGTGGGCCGTGGCACTCTCGGCGGCGTCGGCCAACCTCTGTTGGGCGGCGGCAACGTCCTCTCCGCTGACGTCGTGCTCGGTGACCACGCGGGCGCCGTCGGCGACGGCTCCTGCCGCCTTGTCTGCGTGCGCGCGGGCTGCAGCGGCGCAAGCTTCGAGAGTCGCCGTTGCTCGCTTGATTGCCTCGGCTTCAGCCTCGGCTTCAGCCTCGGCGGCTGCCTTCGCCTCATCTTCGGCGGCTTGTGCAGCTTCGATGGCCGCAGTGAGCGAGGTGAGCTGCTCGAGAGCGGCTGCAGTGGCGTCGGCTCCAGCAGACGCGGCTGCGGCCTGTTCGAGTGCCGCACTGCTCACTTGTGCCTTTCGGGAGGCCTTGTCGGCGTCGCGTGCCGCTTTCGCGCCCTCGGCGGCGTGGTCGATCGCCGCAGTCAGAGTATCCAGGGCGTCGAGTACCGGTTGGCTTGCGTAGCCGCGGGCACCACGAGTTGCGGCCTTCTTGGCGGCGTTGAGCTCCGCGAGTGTGTCCTTGGCCCTCTGCTGGGCGCCTCGGGCCTCCGCTCGTGCGTCCGCGAGGGCCTTGGCTTCGGCAGCGGCCTCCGCTTCTGCCTGGGCGTCCGCGCTCTCGGCAGCCTGGCGTGCAGACTCGGACGCCTGATCAGCAGCCGAGACGGCGGTCTTGGCAGCGTCGCGAGCAAGGCGTGCGTGCGGCTCTACAGCGCTGGCATCGGCGGCCGAGCTGGCCGCTTCGACGGCCTGGTTGGCCGTACCCCAAGCCTCTGCGGCAGCCTGCGCGGCGGTGCTCGCGGCCTCGACGTGGATCTGGGCTTGAGACCAGTCTCCACCGACCTCGGCGGCACGGTCGGCAGTGGCTGCGGCGCGCTCGCTGGCGTCTTGGGCGCGCTTCGCGAGCTGGGCCACCTCTTGCTGGGACGAGGCGAGCGCGGCTGCGGAATCGGCGGCGTCTCGAGCCAGGCGGAGTGCTGACGAGATGGCCTCTGCCGCGGCCTCGGCGGACGCCTCTGCTTCGAGGTTTGCCGCCTGCGCGGCGGCGACATGGGGCTCTGCGGCTGCCGCGTGGCTAGCGTTGACTGCAGCTTCCGCGGCGTCTGCGGCTCGCCCTGCGGCGGCCGTCGACTCTTCGGCGTGGGTGGCGGCTTGGGCTTCTGCCTGCTTCGCGTCGTCACTGGCGGAAGCCAGCTCTCCCTTCGCATCGTGCACGGCCCGTGTGGCGGCCTCAGCCTGCCGTCGGGCTGCAGCGGCAGAGCTCGTCGCCTCGCTCCCGAGTTTCTCGTGCGCTTGCTGGTCGGCCGTCTGGGCAGCCACATGGGCGCGGAGTGCGCCTTCTAGGGTACTGCGCTCATTCTCGAGATTGCCGAGGGTGTCGTCGATGGTGACCAGAAAGGTCTCGAGAGCCGTAGCGTGCTCGGCTGCCTCGACGGATGTGGAGGCAGCTGCGGCCTTCTGGCCTTGTTCCGTGCTCTGCTTTGCCAGATCGTCGATGCCGCTGAGTGTGGCGAGCACGGCCGTGTGGCTGGATTCGACGTCTTGCCGCGCCGCCATGACGCTCGGCGCTGCGTGTTCGTCTGGGAGTTCAGGTGGAGCCTCGCCACGCCGGTCCAGGGCCCTGGCGATCGAGGCGCTTGCCGCCTGCGCGCGGCCTTGGGCGTCTTGTAGGGCTTGGGCCTCGGCAGCTTCCTGTTCGGCCTGCGCGGCGGCCTCGCCATCCGCACTGTGAATGGCGGACACCGCGGCGTCGACCTCGCCAAGGGCGGTCGCGAGTGCGGCACCTTGCTCGCTGATCTGCGCTTGCAGTTGCTGGAGGCCATCGATGTCGGCCTTGCTGACCTGCGCGCCCAGCGCTTCAAGGTCTGCGGAAAGGGCATCGACGCGAGTGAGGATTTCCGCGAGCGCCGCGCGGACCTCGCCACGCTGCCCTTCTGCTGTCTCGGCGGCGAGGGCGCGATGCGTATCGATGGCCTGAGCGCGGTCTTGGCTCTCTCTTGCCTTCGCTGTGGCCTTCTCACGAGCGGCCTCAAGGGCCTCGGCTTCAGCGAGCTGCGCTGCGGCAACGGTCTTGGCAGCGGTGATGGCGCCCTCGACGGCCTCGAGCAGCGTCGGCAGGCTCGCGGCGTGGGTCTTGGCCTCTGCTACGGCTTCTTCGCAGGCCTTCAGGCATGCCTCTGCTGCCGAGGAATCCTTGGACTTGCCGCCCTCGGTAGCGCGTGCTTCGGCCTCGGACAGTGCGGTCGCGACCTGTTCGATGGCCGCTTCACCGGCCTCTTGTGCCGCCTTGACATCGTCCTGGCCGAGCCACTCGGATGGGGTGTCGAGGAGCTTCGCGCGTGCTTCAGTCAGCTGTCCGGCGAGCGTGTCGCGGGACTCTGCGGTGGCATCGAGCGCCTGCTTCGCCGTCGCGAGCGCCTCGCGCTCGGCTTCGGCGGCTGCATCGGCTTCCTGGGCTGCGGCGAGGGCGGCGGTCAGCGCCTGCTGCAGGGGCGCGAGCTCAGCGACGGCCTTCTCGGCGGCCTCGGCCTCGGCCTCGGCCTTCTCGGCCGTGGCGCGGGTGTCGTCAGGGTCGCCTGCGGGTGTGAATGCCCGAAGCGTGGCCAGAGAGGCCGCTGCAGCCTCGATGCCCTTGGTCAGGCTCTTGCGCGCCTTCCCGGACTCGGCGTCGGTGGAGGCCTCAACCTCGAGGGCCTGGCGGGCCTCGGCGATCGGCCCGTCCAGCGCATCTCCGCGGGCAATGGCCGCAGCAAGGCGGGCCGCGGCGGCTTGTGTGGCCGCGTCACGCTTGGCCTGCTCTCGCGCTTCGGTGGCATTGTCGCGGAGCGTCGCGAGCGAGCCGGCTGCGGCCTCAGCGCGCGCGAACGCTGCGGTGGCGGCCTCGACAGAGTCGGCGGCACCGGCCTCATCAGCAGCGGCCTCCAGCGTGGCCAAGGCCTCGGTGAATGCTTGAATCGCCGCCGTGGTCGCCTCGGTGTCGCCTTCTTCCGGCTCGGGGGCCGGGGGCGCCTGCGCCAACGCGGCGCGGGCCTTGACCGCCAGCGCCTGAATCTCGGCCTGGGTGGCTTCCGCTTCAGCAAGGGCGGCAGACAGAGCTTCGGCGGCGCTGTCGGCGGCTGCACGGGCCTCTTGGGCAGCAGAGAGGGCCGTGTTGGCCTCATCCGGGGTCTCCGTTGCGGCCACTTCGGCCACCGCCGCGTCGAGAGCTGCGACGCTCTCACGCACGGCGTCGGCCTCTGCGGTCTGCAGACCCTCGGCGGCATCGGCGAACTCGGGCGCACGGAGTGCTTCGGCGGTTGCCGCGATTGCCGCGATCTCGGCGGTGTAGTCCGGCTCCGGCTCCGGCTCCGGCTCCGGCTCCGGCTCTGGCTCTGGCTCTGGCTCTGGCTCTGGCTCTGGCTCCGGCTCTGGCTCTGGCTCTGGCTCTGGCTCTGGCGTAGTTGTCGCTTCGTCCGCGGCGCTGTTCAGGGCGAGCTCAAGGGCCTCGACTGCGGTGTCGGCCGCCTCGGCGGCATCGCGGGCACGCTCGGCGGTGGTTCTGACCAACTCGAGCGCCGCCGCGGCGTCGGCCTCGCTCGAAGCGAACGCGACCTGTCCTTCGGCTTCTTCGCACTCGGCCGCCGCGTCTCGCGCCTGTTCCGCAGCCTTGTAGACCGCGTCCACCGCATCTCTCACGGCGCTGGAATCGGCGCCCTCCGCGGCAGCTTCAGCGTCGTCAAAGGCCCGAATGGCCTCGTCCGCGAAGTCGTTGGCGGCGTCGAGCAGATCTGCGGCTTCTGCGCGCAGCTCGGACAGCTCGTCGGAAGCGGTCGTCGCCTCGGGCTCCTCTTCGGGCTCTTCCTCAGCTTTCGGCTCCTCCGTCTCCTCCTCAGCCTCCGGCTCCTCGGCTTCAGGCTCTTCTTCGACGTGCTCGTCCTCGTCCTCGTCCTCGTCCTGTTCAGCAGGCGGCGCAGCGCCAAGTTCCGCGGCGGCGAGCTCGGCGAGCGAGGCACCGTCTTGGTAGTCGTCGAGGGCGTAGGCGAGGTCATCGACGAAGGCGTAGGGGTCTTCGTAGCGCTCGTCCGGGTAGCGCCGGAGCGCCTCGGTGAACACCGTCTCGAGCGGGCCGGGGAGCTTCAGACGAGGGAGGGCGAGGGGACCGTCGGCATCGGCGGCTTGGCGACGCACCTCCTCGTCGGTGCCGCTGAACAGAGGCTTTCCGGAGACGAGTTCGAGAGCGACGAGGACCAGCGAGGTGAGGTCCGCGTAGTGGTCCTCGGGCTCCCCGTCGAGACGCTCGGGTGGCGCGTAGCGGAAGCTCGTTGCCGGAGGGCTTCCCTCGCCGTCGAGGAAGCGCAGCAGGTCTGCTGGTGGAAGGCCGTGACCCACGAAGTGCACCTGGCCCTCGGCATCGACGAGGATGCGCCACGGGTTGACGTTGCCGTGGCAATACACGCCCTGGGCTTCACCCGTTTCGGCGGCTTCGAGAAGGATCTTCGCGGCTCGGACGAAGAGCTCGAGTCCTGCGCGAAGCGACTTCGCGCCGCTCGCGAGGAGGCTGGCGACCGGAATCGTGCCGGAACTCGGATAGATGTAGGCGGCGCCGTCCACCTCGGCGAGCTCGATGACTCCCGGAACCATCGGCATCTCGAGGAAGCCGCGCACGGTGTCGAGGGAGCCCTCGATGTCGTCGGCCCAGGCATCGTGAAACACCAGTGCCCAGGCACCTGAGGACAGCTCGACGAGATCGGCATCCGGCCCCGCGACGCGACGGCCGGTCGTTTTCTTTCCGCCAATGCTGCCCATTCGCTCCCTCTATTCGCCGGAGAGTAGCACTGGTGCTGCCTCAGAGGGGGATTGACGCGGTTGCCAGCTGGGGGAGCGGACGGCCTGCTAGCTGGCGATGGCCAGGTGCGTGTCTAGCTTCGTCGACAGTGGGCCCTCTGGGGTCTGCTCACGCAGCGCACGAGCGAGCTCTGGAGCCTGCGGATGTCCCTCGGCCTTTGCGGCCAGAGCGAGCATGTAGCCGGATTCCCAGGTCGGCTTGAGACCCTTCGCCTGGGACTCGCGGACGAGGTCCTGGGCGCGCTCGGCTTCGACGCCCTCCTCGAAGTAGAGGATGGCCAGATCGCGCAGCATCTCGGGCTGAATCGGGACCGTTCCACATCGGCCGCTGGCGCACTGGTGCACTTTGGCGGCTTCGAGAGCCTGAATGGCGGCCTTGCGGTCCTCGCCGCGCACGCGGACCCGCGCGAGCATGTGGTAGAGCTGCATGGCCTTCGGGTGGGCCTTGATCTCGGCGCGCAGTAGACCGTCGGCCTCGGAGAGCTCGCCGGTGGCTTCGAGTAGCTGTGCGAGCAACACGCCGCCGACCTTGGGCTGCTTGACTCGCAGATTGCGGAGTAGGCGTACAGCCGTGGGAAGGTCTCCGGCCTCGGCGGTGAGCTGGGCGTGGAAGACGCCGGAGTGCAGGCGTCCCATCGGGAAGTGGGCACCGGCCAGCTCTGCGAAGGCGCCCACTTCTCGTGCAGCGGCCTTGGCATCGTTCAGGGCGTAGGCGGCACGCGCGCGTTCCCACCGCACGAGGGCGCGGTCGTCGGGCATGGTCAGCAGCGGGGTGAGTGCGAGGTCAGGGCGGCCGTCCTCGATGTCGAGAATGGCCTGGCTAAACTCGGCGCCGAGTCCCTCGAGGCCGCTGCGTAGCTCCGCGGGGTAGTTCTCGATGATCAACGCGATGCGCTGGCTGCGCTCTTCGGCATCTTCGGCCAGCGGATCCATGTTCGGCGGCGGGTCGAGCAGGGACGAGCTGCCGCCGATGCCGAGCGGATCGACTGCGGTCAGGCGGGCTTCGCGGTCCTCTGCCTGGCGACGCTCCGACTCTTGACGGGCCTGGCGCTGCTCGCGCAGCTGTCGGCGAACATCGCGGAACTGCTCGTCCATTCCAGGCTGCTTGAAGCTGGTGGCGAGCTCCATGTGCATGTCGACACGACGCGCGTCTCCGGCCTCGCCCCACGACACGGCCTGTTCGAGATTCAGCTCGGCCAGGTGGCGCTCGGCCTCTGAAACAAGCTCCTTTGCTTCAGGAAGATCGAGGTCCATCGCCTCGAGGCGCGCGTCTGCGAAGCGTCCCTTCTCGATCAGGCCACGAGCCGTGTTGAGGCGGTCTTCAGGGGACGGAAACAGCCAGGATAGCAGACCCATCAGGCCTCCTCGAGTTCGTCAGAGAGGTCGTCGTCTTCCCAGTCTTGATCATCTTCGATGTCGCCGTCGACCATCTCGTCGAGCGGTCCCCAGCGGCGGTACTCCTCGAGGAAGGCGAGGGTGGTCGTGTCGCACTTGTCGACGAACAGCACGCCATCCAGGTGATCGCACTCGTGCTGGGTGACAATCGCCGCAAATCCCTGCAGCTCGTACGCCTTGGGCTGCCCGTCGCGACCGAGTGCTTCGAGGCGGATGTGGGAGGGCCGGTCCACGGCGGCGCGCATGTCGGTGACCGAGAGACAGCCTTCGTAGTAGCGCTGCGTCTCGTCGGAGAGGACCGTGATCACGGGGTTGATCAGGAACTCGGGGCCGCGCTCGTCGCTGAGCGTGAGCACACAGACCCGCAGGAGCTCGTGCACCTGGGGAGCGGCGAGGCCGGCCCCATCGTACTCATCCATGGTCTCGAGCAAGTCGTCGCAGAAGCGCTGAAAGACCTCACTTGGAATGAGCTCCGGCGGAACCTCGACGGCGACTTGGCGGAGCACGGGGTGGCCCATGCGGGCGACCTTGAGGATGGACACTGGATCTCCGGAGCGAAGCGGGTGAATCTGCCTTCTATCTCACTGGAGGCAACCTGGGTGTGCTGCTGCTGTGGACTGCCTTGGCGATGGCCGGGCCCGAGGTCGTGGCTGACGATCCGTCGGGCACGCTTCGTCGAAGGCTCGTGCATGACGACGCCGACGTGGTGCTGCTCTACGGGTCCGGGCAGGATGGTGAGGTCGGGCCGTGTGGCTGTGACGCCGTGGAGCGCGGTGGGATGGAGAGGATCCGAGGCTACTCGCGCGCCGTCGAGAAGACCGGCAGTCCAGTGATTTTGCTCAACGCGGGCGGCTGGCTGGATGCTCGCCCCGGCCAGTCCGAGCGCAATGACGCCATGGTTCAACAGGTCGCCGACTGGGATGCGTTGAACGTGGGCTTTCGCGAGCCGGTCGGTCTCGGACGCTACGTCGACAGGGGCACGGCCCTTGCGGCCGACCTGAGGCCTCAAATGCCCACGAGCTTGGTCTCAGCGAGCGTCCAGGGTCCCGGCACGAGTACCTGGAAGACCGTGATTGCGGGAACGACGACGGTGGCGATCACAGGCGTGTCTCCGACGACCGCGGCCGACCGCTGGCCGCAGGGCTTCGGGGGTGAAGAGCCTGTCGCGGCCCTTCGCGCGGCACTCGCGAGCGCTCCAGAGGCGGACCTCGTCGTGGTTCTCGCCTACGAGACCGGAGCCGCAACCGACGAGCTCGCTGCACTACCTGGCGTCGACGTGCTCATCGAGGCGGGTGGCTATACGGCGCGCTGGGACGCATCCACCGAGCAAGGGGCGCTCTGGGTCCGCTCGACGCAAGGGTCTACGCGGCTCGGTGAGCTGCGGCTCTGGCTCGACGAGGATGCGGTGGTCCGCGCTGTCGACCGCCAGGTCCCGGTAGACGTGGCGATTCCGAAGCGCAGGCGGAGACCCTAGCTACTCGCGGACGATGTCGATCTGGGTCGCGATGGCGGTGCCGATCTCCATCGCCTGGCCGGCGGCAGACACGGCCATGCGCATGTCGAGCGCGACCTCGACGGCGCTTGAGGTGGGGCTCACGTGGCCGAGGTCCAGCTGGCTGGTGCCGGTGCCGGCCGATTCGAAGTGCACGAACTCGGCAGTGGACCCGGGGGGCAGGTTGGGCAGGCTCGCGGTGGTCGACAGCGTCTCCTGTGCGATGGCGACACGAAGCGTGACGGCGTCGCCATCGAGCTTCAGCAGCTCGAAGGTCGTGACCTGCTTCAGATCAATGCCGTTCTGGTTCATCTCTTCGGTCAGACGCCACTTTGCGCCGACGCCAACGGCCTTTTCGGGGAGGATGGAGGTCGCGCTGTTCTTGAGTGACTGCTGCATCTGCTCGGTGGCGTCCGGGTCGGCGCCCTCTGGGATGCGGAGCTCGGTGGACAGCGTCTGCCCGCGCGCGCTGATCGTTGCGACGCCGCCGAGTCCGACCGCGGCCTCAACCGAGCCGCGCATGCTGTCGATGACTTCCGGCGAGGTCTCGGTGGTCTCGTCGACCTTGGCATCGGCGATCTCGTAGCTGTACACGATGTCGCCGTTCGGCTCGACGCGATCGATGGTGACTGCGAGCTTCATGGTCGAGGCGGGGATGGCTGGGGTGGGCATCGCGTTGCCGGCCATGTCCATCGACATCTGCAAGTTGGTCGTCATCGCCATGACTTCGGTCGTCCCTGGCTCGGGCGCGTAGCGAAGGGTCTGCTTCGGTCCCTTGCCCTTCGAGAGCAGCTCGACCGTAGCGCCATTCGAGAGAGTCTCGGTGGGCTTCGCGTCGGCGGACATGGGCAATGCGAGGGAGGCATAGACCAGGCCGGCGCCAAGAAGGGTGGCGGCGCGGCGTGCAGATGGGCTGAGCATCAACTCTCCAATGGATGGACGAGACCATAGCCCACAGGCGGCATTGGCCATTCCACGTTTACGCGGCGACGAAGGGACGCTGCCAGACGACGAGCAGGCAAGCGGGGTCGTCGTGGGTGCGGAGCTCGGTGCCGAAGCGGTGGCGACCGTCCGGCAGGCCGGCCAGCGTGATGGCCTCGGCGTCGTCGGGAATGACGTAGGTCGTGTGCGGCCGCAGTCGAGCGCGGGCCACATCGCAGAGCTTGGTCTTCGCGATCCAGTCGAGCTCGACGCCTTCGGACACGCGCTCATGCTCGATGCGACACCACGGTGTACCTCGGCGCATGCGAATGCCCGGGATGGCGCGGCCGTCGAGGATGGTGGGCTTGCGCAGCCGGACCTCGACCTCTTTGACGTCGGCGCGACCCTCGCCGGGTGCAGGTGGAATCAGCACGGCGCGGCAGATCGCCTTTGCGAGGGACTCGAGCAGCCACCACCGCCCGGCATCCGCGAGCAGCTCGAGCTGGCTGGTGATCACCGCGTAGTTGACGGTGTTCGCGACGTCTTCGCTGTCCGCGGCGGGCTCGAGATCGAGCACCATGTCGATCTCGAACTCGAGGGGCTGGGTTCGCGCCTGCTCGAAGTCGAGAATGCCGATGGTGGCGTCGAGGGTGCAGGCGGTCAGCGTGATGGTGTCTCGATTCACGGGTACCTCGCGGAGAGTCCGCCATCAACGGGGAGGATGCAGCCGTTCAAATAGTTCGCCTCGAGCGCGACGAAGCGCACCAGACGCGCGATGTCTTCGGGCTCTCCTGCCCGCTCGAGCGGGATCTTCTTCGCCAGGCGGGCGCGCTTCTCTTCGGAGTAGCTGGGCGGCCAGGCGACCTGACCCGGGCTGACTCCGACGCAGCGGAGGTCGGGTCCGAGCTCGACCGCCATGGCGCGAACGAGCATGACCAGCGCGGCCTTGGACACGCTGTAGTGGGCGTAGCCAGGCACGGGACGCTCTGCGCCGATGTCGCAGAGGTGGATGACCAGCCCGTCCTCGGCCTTTCGCAAGGGCTCGAGCAGCCCCTGGCTCAGCAAGAAGGGTGCGCGGACGTGAAGGGCGTGCATGGTGTCGATCTGCTCGACGGTGACTTGCTCGAAGGGCACAGGCTCGAACAGGCTCGCGTTGTTGACCAACAGATCGACCGTGTCCCACTGCTCACGTACGGCGCGCACGACTTCGCGGCAGGCATCGACGTCGGACAGGTCGCCGCGAATGAGGAAGGCGTGGGCTCCAGACTCGCGGCAAGCGCGGGCCACGTCTTCGGCTTCGGTCGCGGAGCTCCGGTAGTGGATGGCCAGGTCGTAGCCGTTCGCTGCCAGCTCGAGGGCAATCGCGCGGCCCACCCGCTTGGCCGCTCCCGTCACGAGTGCGGTGCGTCTCATGTCGTGGCCTCCATGGTGAGGTCTTCATCCCAGCGAAGCCCGAGGGCGCGCTTCACCAGCCAGACGCCGAGGTAGATGAGCGGAGTGTCGAGCACGGCCAGGCAGAGCTTGTAGACGTAGATCGTCGCCATGATCTTGAAGCCAGTCGCGAAGTCCATGCCGAAGCCGATGAAAAACAGGATCGAGTTGACGATGCCGGTGTCGACGAGCTGGCTGATCGAAGTGCTGCCGTTGTTGCGCAGCCAGAGGTGCTTTCCGTTCGTGACCTTCTTCCAGAAGTGGAACAGGTACACGTCGACCAGTTGGGCGACGAGGTAGGCGAGCATCGACCCGAAGAGCAGAATGCCGTTGAGTGCGAAGACCGACTGGAATGCGGTCTGGTAGCCGTCGACATCGGCGTAGAAGGCACCGTCGGATGGCACCCAGTATGGATGGGGGGGCACGGCCAGGGCGATCTGCACGATCACGAGCATGAGTACGCTCATGAAGAAGCCGAGCACCACCATGAAGTTCGCGCGCGCCTTGCCGTAGACCTCGCTCACCACGTCGGTCACCAAGAAGGTGATGGGGTAGGTGATGATGCCGGTGGTGAGGGCGAACTCGGGGTTGAAGGGCGCTCGGAAGAGCTTGATGCCAATCACATTCGTGAGCACTAGCGTGACCACGAAGACACTCGCGAGCACCAGGTAGATGCGCTCGTAGGTGGGGTACTTCTGGGCGTCGACGTCGAACTTATCGCTCATCACGTGCTCTCGGCCTTTGCGGGGATGTGCAGCGCGGACCCGAGCCACAGGCTGGCAGCGTAGAACAGGAGGAGCGCGAGGAACTTGCTCTCTTCAATGAGCACGCCGGCGATGCCTCCCAGCGCCATCGCTTGCTGCTTGAAGACGGGGAGCGGAGCGCACCACAATGCCCAAGCAAGCAGGAGTGTCGGGATCCATCCGCGGTGCAGCCGACCGTGAATGGCGGCGCCGAGGGTGGCCACTGCGGCTGGGAGCGCGAACACGACGTGATGTTCGTAGGTGTACACGGGGATCAACAGCACGCACACGCACAGCGCGCCCACTTGGCCGGCGGCAGCCCAGGCATCGACGGGGTCGTCGCGAAGGCGGTAGAGCGTGAGGGCGGGCAACATGAGGGCGGTCACCGTCGACAGCATCTGCGCGTTGCTCGACAGTACGTTTCCGCCTGGTGAGGGCCACAGCGCGTTGAAGATGTCGGGAATGCTGTGGTTACCGAACAGGCCGATGGGCACGATGAGTCCGTTGTAGTCGCCCGATCCAAAGGTCGGCAGAACCTCGGTGTAGAAGCGGATCTGCGTCTCGAGCGGCATGACCCAGAGGGTGGCGATGCTCAGCACGATGCCCATGCCGACGGCCCAGATGGCCGAGGTGGTTCGCCCGCGAAGCAGCCACCACGCCACGAAGAGTGCGGGGCTCATCTTGAGCATGCACGCCACCCCCATCAGGCTTCCGCCCAGCTCACTTCGGCCGTCCGAGTCTGCCCACAGTCCACCAATGACCAGGGCGAGAACCGGCAGATTGGCCTGGCCCATAGAGTGGTTGTTGGTGATGGCCGTGAGCAGGGCAAGCGCGAAGGTCACGAGCACGGTGACGCCGATGCCCAGGCGCCGCCACCACCAGCCCAAGGCGAGTGCGACGGCGAGAACGGCGAGCTCGTCGAGCCAGAACCAGACGCCGTACGCGGTCTTGATGTCCAACTTGGAGAGCCAGCTGGTGACCAGCAAGAACGGCGGGGGGTAGAAGAACGGGTGCAGGACCTGGCGATAGCCCCGCGGGCGCGCTTGGCCGGCCAGGCTCTTGACCGTGTACGGGTCCTTGCCCGCGTCTGCGGCGAGATCGGCGTAGTAGTAGGACGCAAAGTCCCGTGCCGCCGTGCCTTTTCCGCTGTGCTCCCAGGCACGTTGGACATTCGCACCGTGCCAGCCGATGGCGATGGTGGCCAACAGCAGCAGCAGGGCGGTTTTCAGGCGAGGCGACATCGCCCGGAGCGTATCGCGCTCTGGAGGATTTCGCGCGCGGTGCTAGGCGAGTACGCCCAGCTCACGGCCGACTTCGGTGAAAGCGGCGATGGCCCGGTCGAGGTGCTCGGTGCTGTGACCCGCCGAGATCTGCACGCGAATGCGGGCCGCGCCCTTGGGGACCACCGGGTACGAGAAGCCGATGACGTAGATGCCGCGCTCGAGCATGGCGTCGGCCATGCGCCCAGCCAGGGCCGCGTCGCCAAGCATGATCGGCACGATGGGATGCACGCCGGGGCGAATGGCAAAGCCGGCCTCGGTCATCTTCTCGCGGAAGTACAGCGTGTTTGCCTCGAGCTTGTCGCGCAGCTCGGTCGTCTCGCTGAGCATGTCGAAGGCCTCGATGGCGGCGCCGACGATGACCGGGGCGACGGTGTTCGAGAACAGGTAGGGGCGCGACTTCTGGCGCAGCATGTCGATGATCTCTTTGCGACCGCTGGTGAAGCCGCCCGACGCGCCGCCGAGGGCCTTGCCGAGCGTCGAGGTCACGATGTCGATGCGACCCATCACGCCGCAGTGCTCGATGCTGCCGCGGCCGGTCTTGCCGGTGAAGCCAGTGGCGTGCGAGTCGTCGACCATCACCATCGCGCCGTACTCGTCAGCCAGATCGCAGACGAGGTCGAGGCGAGCGATGTCGCCGTCCATCGAGAACACGCCGTCGGTGGCGATGAGGACGCGGCGGGCACCGGCGTCCTTGGCCGCCTCGAGCTTGGCGCGCAGATCGTCCATGTCGTCGTGCAGGTAGCGAAAGCGCTTGGCCTTACACAGGCGGATGCCGTCGATGATCGAGGCGTGGTTCAACGCGTCACTGATGATCGCGTCATCTGGGCCGAGGAAGCTCTCGAACAGGCCGCCGTTTGCGTCGAAGCACGAGCCGTAGAGAATGGTGTCTTCGGTGCCCAGAAAGGCGGTGACCTTCTGCTCGAGCAGCTTGTGGATGTCGAGCGTGCCGCAGATGAAGCGCACCGAGGACATGCCGAAGCCGTAGGTGTCGAGGGTCTTCTTGGCCGCGGCGATGAGGCGCGGGTTGTCGGCGAGGCCCAGGTAGTTGTTGGCGCAGAAGTTCAGGACCTCGGCTCCGCCGCGAACCTGGATGTCGGCAGCCTGGGGAGAGACGATGATGCGCTCGTCCTTGAAGGTACCGGCGTCCTTGATGGAGGACAGCTCACCGTTCAGCGCGTCAGAGATCGTGTACATGGCCACTCCCGAGTTGGCTGCGCCTCTATCGCGTCACGACCGAGTGTGGTGCTGGCGTGTGGGGCGAAATTGCGTCATCCTTGCGCCACTCTGGGAGTTCCAATGCGGCTCATCGCTCCTCTCGTCGCGCTCTCCCTCGTCGCGTGCAAGTCCGACTACGACTTGACGCGTGCCGAGGACCTTATCGAACTGGCGGTGACCTCTCCCGAGTATGGCGAGTTCCTCGGCGACGGCCCGATCCTTGTCCGCGGCACGATCTCGCCGCCTCACGCGGTCGTCTTCGTCGAGGGCGAGCGGGTCGAGCACGACAACTCCGGGACCTTCGAGACCGAGCTTCCGCTCGACTACGCCTACAAGATCGTCGATGTCGAAGCGGAGTTCTACGGCGCTCGTGAGCGCGTCCGCGTGCCCGTCTTTGATCGGCACGACCCCATGGACACCTTCCCCGGAGGCCTCTCAGCGCGAGTGACCGACGCCGGTCTCGCGACCGTGGGCGACGGACTCGGCCCGATGATCGACGGGCTCGGCTGGCAGGACATGCTGCTCGGCATCGTGCCGCCCATCGACACGTCGTTGTTCTCGGCCACACCGGTCGGTCTGACGCACGCGCCCTCGGCGATCGTCATCGACGGGGTGCCCGGTGGACTCGACGTGGGTGTCGCTTTGCGCGAGGTCACCATCCTGATGGATCTGTCGATTGCGGGTGCCGCTCCCGTTCCCATGGAGCTGACCTACGACGAGATTCGGATCACGCTGTTTGCGGTGCCACGCGTGGACGCCGACGGCATGCTGTTCCTCGAGCTTGGCGAACCCGCCATCGAGCTCGGCGAGCCTACCGTTACCGTCGATGGCGCCAGCTCTCTGATCATGGGCTTCTTGCTGACCGCGGTGAGCGACGGGCTTGGCGGCCTCTCCGGCGGACTCGGCGGCTTGCTCGGCGGTGCCCTTGGCGAGATTCCGCTCGGCGGGCCCTACGCCTTCGACTTCGACCTGCTCGGTCTGCCCGTGGGGCTGCGCCTCTCCGACGCCGGTGGTGACCCCGAGGGCGCTCTGCTCGGACTCGGTCTGGGCCTGGGTGAGCCCGCGCCCACCGTCTTCGATGTGCCGTACGGAAGCGACCTCGATCCCGATACCCACGCGGTGATCGGCCTGCACGAAGCTCCGCTCCACCTGGCCGTGACGGGCGGACTGCTCGACATGCTCGACCAGGACCTCGAGCTCGGGGGCGTGTTCGGCGACCTCATCGGAAATGGCATCGAGTCGATTCCGGGCGGGGACGACGCCCCAGAAGGGGACGGCTGGTGCTTGAACATCTCGCCACAGCCCGCAGAGGTCGTTCGCCTTCAGGCGGGGACCGCTCCTTTGGGTGTGGTGTACCTGCCAGACGTACTCATCGACGTCGGACGCCAGCAGGGCTCGGACTGTGAGCCCTGGTTGCTCGCATCCCTCGCCTTCGAGCTCGAGCTCGAGGTGGAACGCGGCACGCAGATTGGCCTCGACCTCAAGATCACCGATGGCGCGGTGCTCGACTACAAGACCACCGACGACTGGGACGAAGCCGAGGTCGTCGAGGGGCTCGGCGGGTTCATCGAGAGCTCGACCGGTCTGCTTCTCGGGCAGTTCGAGTTCGACCTGGCCGACCTCGCGGGTGGACTCGGTGGCGGTGGAGGCCTCGGCGGTCTTGGCGACTCGCTCCCTCCGCTCGAGCTCTCGATTCGGGACTCCCAGCCACTCCTGGACGATCAAGGGAACCACCCTGAGGGGCTCTTCGCGATCTCGCTCGGTTTGTTTGGCACCTCGGAGCCCTAGTTCGCCCTGCATTCCGGGGTGGCGCGAGCACGGTGTCATTGCGCCGCAAGGGGGAAGGGTCCAAGATGTCGACCTCTGGAGGCTCGATGCGCTGGTTATCCGTGATTCTGCTCGCCGGCTGCGTGGTGACCGCGGGCTCGGACCCGCAGGATAGCGACCCGGTCGACTCCGACACCGGCATGGAGACCGACACCGACACCGACGCGGATGCCGACAGCGACTCGGACGCAGACGCCGATAGCGACACCGATGCGGATGCTGATGCTGATGCTGATGCTGATGCTGATGCTGATGCTGATGCTGATGCTGACAGTGACGCTGACGCCGATGCGGATACCGATGCCGACACCGACTGTGTGGCTTCGGAGCCTGTGACGGCGCTCAGCTGCAACGTCATGAGTCTGACGATTTCCCGCGCCTCCCACACCGACGACTACTCCGACTACCCGTGCACGGACTGGGGCGGCGGTGTCGATCAGATGTACACCTTCACCTGTGCGGGTACGGGTGAGACCTGGGTGCACCTGACGCCTGAGTGTGACTTCGACTTGATTGTGCTCGACGCGAACTGCAACACCAATCAGTGCCTTGATGCCTCGGTCCAGGGCGGCGGATCCGAGGAGTGGGTGTCGCTCGACTGCACGCCGGGCGCAGTGTTCAACATCGTCGTCGAGGCCTATGGCCTAGGCACAGACAACTGCGGCAACTCCGCCTCCGCGACGCTGAACATCCAGGGTGATGGCTGCTGATTCTCGGGCGTCGGATCGTTTGGCGCCAGGACCCGCGCCTTTTCTTTATTGAAAACACCTTTCAATAAGGAGCCTGGTAGGCCTATCTGCGGCTCTTCATGGTGATCTACGACATCAATGTCCGTGGACAAGGTCGGGGCGTTTCGCTAAAAAGGACCTCCCAATTGAAAATGATTATCATTTTCATGGAGGCTCGATGCGTCATCTCCCGCTCCTTGTTCTCCTCGCCGCCTGTACGGCCACAAACGACGACGACCCTGGCGTGGACTCCGACTCAGGCTCGCCGATCACGGGCATCGCCGAGTACGCCTTCGATGGCCGCGACGGGAGCTCTTCCGTCTCGTACTCGGGCCAGGTCTTTCGCCAGGTCCTGATCGCGGACATGAAGTCGCACATGGGAGGGCTGACGGATCGCCTCAACGGGGGCTCGTTCTTCCCGACCGAAGGGGTGGTCGAGGGCGAGCTGGCCTTCTACGTCGACTTCGACAGCTCGGTGGGCGGTACGGTCGCCATCGGCGTCGACGGTGCTGAGCAGGGCACCTACGACGACATCTCGTCGGGCAAGGACCTGCGCGGCAAGCTGGCCGGCAACGACAGTGCGACCGACCATCAGGACTGGATCACCGCCTTTGCGGGCTGGGATGCCGACGGCGTGACTTCGCCCGAGACTCTGGTCGACCACTGGATTTCGGTCGTCGATGCGCAAGCCGTGGCCTGGAACACCAGCCCGCCGCTTGGACCCGACTCCAGCCCGGTTCCCGCCGTGTACGTGACGCCCGAGGGGCAGGACCTCCAGCAGCTACTGCAGAAGTTCTTGCTCGGTGCCATCACCTTCTCGCAGGGCGCCGATGACTACCTCGACGATGACGTCGACGGAAAGGGCCTGCTCGCTGACCACACCGCCTTGGTCGATGGCAAGTCCTACACCGCTCTCGAGCACGCCTGGGACGAGGGCTTCGGCTACTTTGGCGCCGCGCGTACGACGCCTTCCTGGACACTCGACGAGATTGCCGATGGGGCCGTCGACGTCGATGGGTCCGGCTCGGTGGACTTGCTCGCCGAGATGAGCTGGGGACACAGCGTCAATGCCGCAAAGCGCGACCGCGGTGCCGTGACGACGACCGACTTCGTCGGCGATGCCTGGACTGGATTCTCGGAAGGACGCGCCTTGATCGCATCGACCGATGCTGCGCTGACCGACGACGAGCTCGCGACCCTCAAGGAGCATCGCGACCTGGCCGTGCTCGCCTGGGAGAAGGCCATCGCCTCGACGGTGGTGCACTACATCAACGATGTGCTCGTCGACACCGACGCCATCGGCACCGATGACTACAGCTTCGGCGATGCGGCCAAGCACTGGTCCGAGATGAAGGGCTTTGCGCTCTCGCTGCAGTTCTCTCCCCACAGCCCGATGACGTCCACAGAGTTCGCGACGCTGCACGACAAGTTCGGCACCGGGCCTGTGCTCGAGACGGCGACGTCGTCCGACATCGCTGACTACCGAGCGTACCTCCTCGAGGCTCGCGCCCTGCTCGGCGATGCCTATGGCTTCGACGCCGCCAACCTCGGCGACACGGACGGTCTAAATGGCTGGTAGGGGTTCCTGGTCGCTGCTCACCGTCGTCACCGCTCTGGCCCTGCTGCAGCCGGTGGCCTGTGATCCGCCCGAGGTGGACGACGGCATCTCAGAACAGGCGCTCGCGCTTGCATTGGCGCCCGTCGCCGAGCAGGTCACCGCCGAGCTAGCGGCGTTTCGCGCGGCTCTTTCGACGCTGGACGAAGCCCTCGCCGCGTGGCGCACGTCTCTCGACAGCGGCGATGGCGCGACGGAACTCGACGCGGCGCGGGTCGCTTACCTCGACACGATGGCAGTCTGGCAGCGGCTTGAGGTCCTCCAGATCGGGCCCCAAGCCAGCTCTCTGACCGGAGTCGGCGGCGAGGACCTGCGCGATGAGGTTTACTCCTGGCCCGAAGCCGTCAGCGGCTGCCGGGTCGACACCGAGACGGTCGAAGCGGTCTGGGACGACGCGGACTTCTTCACGAGCAATCTCGTCAACAGCTACGGCTTAGACGCGCTCGAGCACTTGTTGTACGCGTCACCGACGACCGAGTGTCCCTCCCAGGTGGGCATCCAGGCCGGCTGGGATGCCCTTGGATCCACGGGTGTGGCTCAGAATCGCGCGGCGTACTCCGAGTCTCTGGTTGACCATCTCGACGGGGTCGCTGCGGACCTCGAAGCGCGCTGGAGTGGCGACCTCGGGCTGGCCTTTGCTGCGGGCGATGCGCCGTGGGCGTCGAGCGTCGAAGCGGTCAACGCGCTCTACGACGGGCTCTTCTACCTCGAGACGCGGACCAAGGACCGCAAGCTCGCCGAGCCGCTCAGCTTGCGCGACTGCACCGTCGACTGCGAGGCACTGGTCGAGTCCAGGCTGTCGGGTGCGTCGATTCGCTGGATTCGCGAGAACCTGATCTCCGCACGTCAGCTCGTTGCAGGCGGCGAGAACGACGGCCTGGATGCACTCCTGGTCGAGGTCGGCCACGGCGACATCGGCACCGAACTCGATGCGGCCTTGGCCACAGCCATTGCCACGGCCGAGGGGCTCGACGGCGCCATGGACACGCTGATCGCGAGCGACGCGGCCTCGGTCGAAGCCCTTCACGACGACATCAAGGTCGCCACCGACCTCATTCGCGGTGACCTCGCCACGGTCCTGCTCCTGCAGATCCCGAGCGAAGCCGCGGGAGACAACGACTGATCGATCTGCCGCCAGTCCTGGACGCGCTCGTCGCTCCATTCATCGATCCTGGGAGCCGCACCTACGTGGGGAGTCTGGCGGTGGGGATTCTGGTGGCCGTTGGGGCCTCACTGGTCGGAGTGCGCGCGTCGATGACAGAGCTGCTCCGGACGCTGCGGCACCGCTCCACGGCCCTCGACATTCAGCTCTTGTTGGGTCGACAGCTGCTCGGCCTGCTCTGGGGTGGCGGCGCGTTGGTGGGCAGCTTCTGGCTCGCTTCCCACGGGGTGCGCTGGCTGGATGCGGCCTTCGGTCGTCCGACCACGCCGACACTCGACGTCTTCTGGGTCGGGCTGCTCTACTCGGCCGTCCTGTTCGTCGCTTGGGATGCGTCGCGCTTCGTCGTGCACTGGCTGATGCATCGCGTGCCTGCGCTGTGGGCCATCCATCAGCTTCACCACTCCGCTGAAGTGTTGACGCCGCTCACGTTCCACCGTCTGCACCCGCTCGAGTCCGTGCTCTACCAGCTACGGTCCGCAGGCGTGACCGCTGCGATTGCCGGACTGTTCTTCTGGGTGTTCCGCGAGCAAGCCCAGGTGTTCTCGCTGCTCGGCGTGCACGCGGCGGGCTTCGTGCTCAACGCGGTGTTTGGCAACCTCCGGCATTCGCATGTCTGGCTGCGCTTCGGTCGTGTCGAGCGCTGGCTAATAAGCCCAGCCCAGCACCAGATGCACCACGCCGTTGACCCCGCCCTTCAGCAGAGCAACTACGGGACCTGGCTCGCGATCTGGGACCGCATGGCCGGCACCTTGCGGCTCGCGGGGGCCGAACCCGTCACGGAATTTGGCCTCGCCGAGGCCGAGCGCAACCATGGCGATGACCTCGTCTCGGCCTGGCTCGGACCTCTCCGCGATGCCCTTCGCTCGTTCGCACCGGCGCTCACGCTGTTTGCCGCGATGACCGCGAGCGCGCAGGAACCGGTAGACCCCGAGGACGAGCCTGCGCCGACCGAAGACGACTGGGCCTCCTACGGTGAGGACATCCTCGTCTACGCGCCCGATGGAACGCCGCGGGTGGCGGGCTCGGCCCATCAGATCGGTGAAGATGTGCTCGAGCAGTACCAGCACGACGACATCGAGCGCACGATGGCGGCGGTTCCGGGCGTGACCACCCGAGGCGAGGACGGCTACGGCTTGCGTCCGAACATCGGCATTCGCGGCGTGAACAGCGACCGGTCGGCGAAGATCACGCTCCTCGAAGATGGCGTCCCATTGGTGCCTGCACCCTACGCGGCACCCGCTGCCTACTACTTCCCCATGGCCGCACGGCTGGTGGGAGTCGAGGTGTTCAAGGGGCCGGCGGCGACGACCCACGGGCCTCACACCGTAGGCGGGGCCATCAATCTGCGTACTCGCGAAGTGCCGGATGAGACGACTGGAGCTCTCGACGTCGCGGCGGGCCTGAGGGGCACGGCACGGCTTCACGGATGGGTGGGCACGGGCAATGGTGACCACGGGGCGCTGCTCGAGGCTGTCCGGCTCGAGACGGGAGGCTTCAAGACCCTGGATGGGGGTGGGCCCACCGGCTTTGAGCGCAACGAGCTGATGTTCAAGGGTCGCCTGGGAACCTCGGGAGAGGCGGCCTCCCACGCTGTGGAACTCAAGCTCGGCTATGCGAGCGAGGTGTCTCACGAGACCTACCTCGGGCTGTCTCCGAGCGACTACGCGGCCACTCCCTATCGGCGGTACGCCGCCTCTCAGAACGGCGAGATGGGCTGGCACCGCACCCAGACTGAGCTGTCCTGGTCCGCCCAGGTCGCGGACTTCAAGTTCCGGACGGTGGCCTACCACCACTGGCTCAGCCGCCAGTGGACGAAGTTCAACCGCTTTGCCGGCGGTCCCGACGTGCACGCGCTGCTGCAGGCCGATCCGACGGCGGGGACGGCGGGCGCGTACATGGCCATCTTGCGCGGCGAGGCCGACACCGAGACGGCCGAACAGGCGCTGCAGATCGGCACCAACGACCGCCGTTACCACAGTGCCGGAATCCAGAGCACCGGCCAGTGGGACGTCCGGGGCGAGAAGGTCGACAGCACACTTCGCTTCGGCCTGCGGCTACACGGCGACCAGGTCGACCGGCGGCACACCGAAGAGGCCTTTGCGATGACGTCCGGCAGCCTCGTGGACATGGGAGGGGACACCGATGTGCTCCTCGACAGTCGCGACGTCGCACTGGCCATCGCCGCGCACGTTCAGGAAGAAGTGGCCATCGGACCGGTGCACGTGCTTCCCGGTGCGCGCGTCGAGGCGATTCGCACCCAGCGGGTGGATGAGAAGGCCGTGGACCGGGTCGCGGTGTTGCCCGGACTCGGGGCGCTTGTCGAGCTCGGTACGCACGCCCAGATCTACGCTGGCGGACATCGCGGCTTCTCGCCGGTGGCACCCGGGCAGCCGATCGAGGTGCGACCCGAAGTGAGCTGGAACTACGAGCTTGGCGCGCGCGTGGGGGATGCGGAGCGGCATGCCGAGCTCACTGGCTTCGTGAACGACTACGTGAACCTCACCGGTCAATGCACAATCAGCGGTGGCTGCGTGGGCGAAATGGTCGACCAGCAGTTCAACGGGGGCCGCGCTTGGGTGGCCGGACTCGAGGGCGTGGCCGGCCATCGCTGGTTGCTTCCCGGCGGGCTCGAGCTGCCGATCGACGCCACCTACACCTTCACCCACTCCCGATTTCGCACGAGCTTCGTGAGTGGCTTTCCGCAGTTCGGAGCGGTGACGGCCGGCGACAGCTTGCCCTACGTTCCCGGTCACAGTGGCAGCGCACGGGTCAGCCTCGAGCATGACCTCTTCCGCCTCGGTGTGGGAACGACCGCACGTACGGGTATGCGCGACCGTGCCGGCAGCGAAGCGCTCGGCGATGGGGACGTCCCGGCGCTGTTTCTCTTGGATGCCGCAGCCGAGGTCCGGGTCTCACCCCTGCTGCGGGTCTACGCGACGGGCAGCAACCTTACGGGCAGCAAGGCAGTGACGTCCTGGCGTCCCTTCGGTGCACGTCCCACTGCTCCCACTCAGGTGATGGTCGGCATCAAGCTCGAGCCCGCGCCCTAGAGAAA
>JAGSGY010000077.1 GCA_023954855.1 Pseudomonadota bacterium
CTGGCCACGACTTCGCGAACCAGGTCCTTCACCACATCAAAGCTGTGGCGCACACCATCGCGCTCGATGCCGTCGCTGATCGTGAAGTCGAAGGTGGCCTCGCCCTCGCCGGTGGCGGAGAGCTTAAAGGGCACCTCGCGGGCGTTGCCGGGAGCCAGGAAGATGGTGGTCGGCGAGCCCTCGAGGGTGACCGGCCCTTCGACCTTCGCTTCGATCACGATCTCGGAGACCTCGTCGGAGTTGTTGTGCACCACGATGCCGGCGAATGCGGTGTCGCCAGGTCGCATGACGCGGGGGAGCGCTGGCCGCGCGATGAGCGGTCGGGTGACCGTGATCTCGCGGTCACCCGAGCCGAAGCCGGTGTCGTCCGCGTCGACCACCGCCATCACCCTAAACGTGGTGAGGTTGTCCTTGAGGGTGAACTTGGCGGTGACGGTGCCGTCGGGCCCCGTCTTCAGGTCGGGCTGCCAGGTGACGGTGGTCACGAAGTCGGTGCGCAGCTTGGGTCCGTCGCCATAGCCGCCGCCACCGCCGCGGTTTGCGCCCTTGGTCAGGTACGAGCTGCGATCCAGCACGCTGGTGCGCGCATCCGCCGTGAGCGTGGAGAGGGGACGGTCCACGTACATCGCGCCGTGCGCATCGGGCGTCTGGTAGTTGGTGAGCGAGAGGACCGCCTCGTCCACAGCGTAGAGGGTGACCCCAGCGCCTGCCACGGCGGCTCCGGCGCGCTCGACCTTGACCTTGACCTCGACCTCGTCACGCGGACGGTAGACCTCTTTGGTGGGTGACACGGTCACGGCGAGATGCTCCCCCTCCGTCTCGACGGAGAGCTCCTTCATGCCCACGAGCACCTCGGGACGGCCCTTGTCAGGCGCATCCTGGGGACCGGCGCCAGAGACGGCTACTACACTCACGTAGATGTTGGGTCGGTGCGCAGCGGTGATCGGAATCTCGATCGTCTGCGCGGTGCTCTCAAGCTCCACCATCTCACTGGAGAGCACGCCCTCGCGCTCGACGCTGACGAGTGCCTTGAGGCCCGGCATCGGGGACTGGACGAGAATGCGTGCGGTGTCACCGGGGGCGTAGACCTCCTTGTCGGGGACGAGGGCGAGAAGCCCATCATCACGCCGTGCCCAGGCTGCGTAGCCGGAGCCGATGACCCACAGCGTCTCTTCGGCGACGGTCTTGCGGCCCTTGCCGTCCTTGGCGGTGACCACCACCGTGTGGCGGCCTGTGTCCGAGGGGGTGAAGCGCACATTTGCCGCGCTGCTTGCGGACGTGAGCGTCTCGGAGTGCACGGGCGTCTCGGTCTTGTTGGTGACCCAACGCCACCGTCCATCCATGCCCTTCTCGCGGACTGAGTCCCACGAGGTGTGCTTGACCTCGAGTTGCAGATCGAGACCCGTCGTCGCCACGCCCTTCGTGTCGACGGCGGCGACCTCGACCCAGGTCTCCTCGCCCGCAACGGGCATGCGCTCACCGGCGCGCACGGCGGCGTAGGCCTCGGCGGGGTGGATGAAGGTCGACGCACTCGCCGCGATGTACTGGCGGTCGATGTCCTCGACGCCCGCTTCGAGGAACAGGCGCACTGGCTCGGTGAGGTCTGAGACGGTCTCTTCGAACGAGGAGGTGCCGTCGAGAAGCTCGGTGACTTCACGGGAGAGGCTGGTGTTGCCGCCGTACTCCTCGTCTTCCCACCAGCCCGTGGGCGCTGGGCCGAAGGACCAGCCGTCCCAACCTTCCGGGTCGAAGCTGGCCTTCTCGGTCCATGTGCTCCAGCTGACCTCGGCGCGCGGTAGCGGAGCGCCAAACAGGTAGCGGGCGTGCGCGGTGGCCGTGACCGCATCACCGGCGATGGCGTCGCTGTCGGCGCTGACCGATACGCGGTACGCGGGTTCGCGGTAGGCATGCGCGGGAATCGAGATGTAGACCCGCTCGCTCCAGCCCTCGCCCTTGGCCTCGACGACGAGGTCCCAGCCGCCGAGCATGCCGTCGTCGGGCAGTGCCGTCTCGATGTTGAATCCGCCGCGTTCGTCGAGCTCGCCTTCGCCCTCCGCGACCTCGTCGCCGTCAGGACTGCTGAGCTTCCATGCCACCTTCGCGTTCGGCGTCTCGAGGCCCTTGGCGCTCTGCTTTCGGAAGGTGGCTCGGGCGTAGATCGGGTCGCCCGGGCGGTAGACGCCGCGGTCTGCGAACCCATGTCCGGCGACGTCGTAGCCGCGCGGCTCGAAGTCCGCGTGAATGCTGAAGTTCCACGGGCCAATGCCGTCGTTCATGTGCTGGGTGACCAGGCTCACGTCGGAACTCTTGGTCAGGCGTGCCCAGTACTGCGCGTCGCCCCATGGGCGCCATCCGGGCTGGGGTCCCGTGTCAAAGCTCACTCGGCCATCTGCGCCGGTCTGCGCGGTCGCGACCACGTCATTTCCGCGCAGCAGCTCGACCTGCACGTCCTCCTGCGCATCGCCGGACGAAAGGGAGGTGACCCACACTTCGCTCGCTCCGGGGGAGAGCTTCAGGGTTCCGGCGAGATCGGTCACGACGAGCAGCGAGCGGCTGTGGCGGGGCTTCTTCTCCCAGTCGAGCATGTTGCTCGTGCTCACGTCGGTGGCGATCCATCCGAAGCCGTCGACCAGTGCGGAGTTGAAGGCGACGTCGGCACGCGCGACGGCGTTCGGGACGGGGCCAGACGCAATGTCGATGCGCGAGGCGCCTGCGGTGGACCGCTCCGCGTAGGCCTGCCAGCTGAAGGGGTTCACGCTGCTGGGGTCGAGCCTTGCGATGCGTGTGTGTAGGCCCTCGACGTTGAGGTGCTGCATCGGCAGCTCAGCGGGGTTGTTCGCGCCTACGAGACGCATACCCGTGGGCACGTTCAGGAATGGGTTGAAGTCACCGGTCTCAAAGCTCCACTCCAGCGGGGTTTCAAGGACCTGGCCGTACTCGTCCTCCAGACCGGCGGCGAGGGTCACGGTGTACGACGTGCGTGGCTGCCAACTCGGGTAGTACCAGTAGTTGGTCGAGGTCCAGTCACCCGTCTGCGGCTCCCAGCCGGGCGGCTCGGGGTCGACCGTGAGGTGCTCGGCCACCTGGCTTCGCGACACCGGCGTGGTGAACTCGATCGAAAGAGACTCGTGAGGGCGCACATCGCCGAGGGGCCGCTTGGCCTCGGCAGCAAGCGGCGGGTAGGTGCGAAAGGTCGTGGAGAGCGACTCGGTCGAGGGCAGGGGTCCTGCGGTGGCGAGCACGCCGGGCTCGACAACGAGCTCGTACTCGGTGTCCTTCGAGAGGGTGGCCTTGACCAAGAATCCGTTGCTTTGGTCCGGATCGGCGGTGATCGTCACCGGGACGGGGTTTCCGGAGCGCTTGACCTTGGTGTGAGCCTTGACAGACTCGAGGGTGACCGGCTGGTCGAAGCGCAGGGTCAGTGGCTCCTGAGGCTCCCAACGCGACGCGCCGCGGTACGGCGTGGAGGAGGTGACCCGGGGACGGGCCGTCTCGAAGCTCCACGACAGGTCCTTCTCGAGGGTGACCCCGTCGATAGCCGCGGTGCCCGCGGGCACAGAGCAGGTGAACTCCGTCGCCAGCGCGAACTCGCCCGACTCGGGCATAAGCACAGCCGTAGACGTACCGGCCCAGCGACCGGAGAGGCCCGCGTCGGGGCTACAGCTCAGCGGCAGCTTGGCGTTCATGTCCGCGAGACCGGTGAGCGGAACCATCGCTCGGTCAAAGACCACGGCAGCCTGGAGCGGGCGGCGATCGGACCCAACCGGCGAGACCTGAAACACCTGCACGCCATCTCCGAGATCGGTCTGGGGGCGGCCCGATTCCGACATCGCGATCGGTGCGAGCATCGGCGTCTCGTCGGCGACGAGTGCGGTGCCATCGAGCCGTTCGATCTCGGCGTTGACGGCTGGATCGCCGCCTTCGCCACCGCCAAAGCAGGCGATTCCGGTGACGACGAAGAGCATGGCAAGTGAGGGGAGCGCAATGCGGCGCATGGGGCCTTCCTGATGGGGTCCATCGAAGTGCAGCTGGGACCCCGGGATTGGCGGGGTCATTCCAAGCACCGCTAGGGTGGCACGGCGGCCGCGCTGGGGCCACCCCAGGGCGAGGTCATTTCACGACGCGCGTTCTGCAGGCATACTGTCGGACCGATCGGAGTTCCCGTGCGCATTGTCCCCGCTCTACTTCTACTCGCCTGCACCGGTGCCGAGGACCCCGTCGTCGTCGACCTGACCGAGCGTCTGGAGTCTGGAGAGACCCGCGCCGGGCGCATCGTGGATGAGGCGTCCTTGTTCGGGGGCATCAGCGCAGAAGGGCGCGTCGGAGACTTCGTCATCTACAACGATCGCGTGCGCTTCGTCGTGCAAGGCATCCGGGAGGGGTCGTACTACCTCGGGTCCGGCGGTGGTGTCATCGATGCCGATATCGTGCGTCCCGAGGGCCATCCGGGACGTGATGCGGTGGACGAGTGGGCCGGCATGTACGGCCTCGGTCGGGTCATCGAGCCGGTGGAGATCGGCGTCCCAAACTCAGGTGGATCTGGCGAAACGGCCGTGCTGCGCGTGATGGGCACCGAGGGCGAGCTGGCGCTGATCGAGGGCGCGCTCGAGTCCGAGGACCTGATTCAGCACGACGGACTGCGCCTCGTCACTGAGTATCGACTCGCTCCGGACTCGTACCTGCTCGAGGTGGTGACCACCCTGATCAATCCCACCGATGAGGTCGTCAGCCTCCATCCCGGCGACATTCTCATGGGCTCGCTCGAGGCGACCGAGACCTATGAGCCTGGCGTGGGACTCGATGGCGTCGCGGACGGGGCCAAGAAGGTGTCGGCCCTCATCGGGCTCCGCAACCAAGTCACGGTCGCGCTGCTGCCCTCAACGGGCGGTGAACTTACCGCCGGCGCGCTCGGCCTTCTCGCAAGCCTTGCGGACCTCTCGGCTGGACAGGGAGAGGAAGTCGAGATCGAGCCTGGGGGGGACGTCAGCTACTCGCGCTTCTACGGCGTGGGCCCCGACCTCGCGACACTGACCGATGCGTGGATGGCACTCGAGGGCGAGAGCACCGAGACGGTCAGCGGCCAGGTCACCGCACCCGACGGGCCGGTGGCTGGTGCCCGTGTCCATGTACTGGTCGACGATGAGCCCTTCACCGTGGCGGTCACCGATGCGAACGGCGACTTCTCGGCGGAGGCCCCGACCGCGGGCACCGTGACGACCTTGGTCGACGGCCGCGGCCGCTCGATGTTCTTTGACCTTCCCGACGGCGCCCCGAGCCAGTCCCCCTACGTTGCTTCTGTGCCCGGAGAGCGCGCGCTTGCCGCTCTCGCGGATGGCGCGGGCGGTCCGGCCTTCGCGCAGGGACGTGGCACCTCGACCTCTCTCGTGCTCGGCGAGCCGGGCACCCTCCACGTCGAAGCTCTGGATGGGGGACCGTTCGAAGTGCGCGTGCGCTCGACCGCCTCCCTCCCCGCAGATGACCGCCGGCTGCTGCGCAGTCGACCCGAGGGCGGCAGCGTGGGGTGGGGCATCAGCGAGGTGGACCTCGATCTCGAGCCCGGCGAGTACAGCGTCCTCGTTCACCGCGGAATCCGGCATGAGCTGCACCAGCAGACGGTCACCGTCACCGCCGGCGCGGTCGTCGATGTCGACGCGGACCTTGGCCAGGCCATCGATCACGCGGGGTACTTGCTTGGCGACCCCCACATCCACGCTTCGCCCTCATCCGACGCCGCAGTTCCGATGGAGGAGCGCATCCTCGGCTCCGCGGGGGTCGGCCTTCAGCTGCACTTCGGCACCGACCACGACCACATCGCCGACTACCGGCCGATCATTGATGCGGTCGGTCTGACCGGGAAGCTGCAGAGCGTCGTGGCGACTGAGTTCTCGCCGCCGACTCGCGGACACATGAATCTGTATCCGTTGACGCCCCGGCCCTGGTCGGCGAACGGTGGTGCGGTGCCGTGGTGGTACGACTTCATGGTGCCCACGACCGAGATGGTCCAGCGTGTTCGAGACAACGATGGCCCGTTCATCCTGCAGCTCAACCACCCGCTCGACTCGGGCATGTTCCAGTTCGCGGAGTGGACCCCGGGCGTCATCGCGGACGGGGAGCGCTACACCGACGACTTTGATGCCATTGAGGTCATGAACGCCGGCGAGTACGACGAGTACCTGCCCCTGTTCTTCGATCTGGTGAACCGAGGGCTACGCGTGACGCCCAATGGCGTGAGCGACTCGCATGGCCACCTGAACTCGATGTTCGGCTTGTCTGCGACGTACATCGGCTTTGGGTCCAAGGACGTCGCGACCTACTCAGACGATGGGCTTCGCCAGGCGATGGGGGACCGAAACACCATTGTGACTCGAGGCCCATTCCTCGCGCTCTCAGAGACCCCGGGGTCAACGGTCTCGAGCGGCACCACGCTGCAGGTGTCCGCGCTGAGCCCCTCGTGGATTGGAGTGGACCGGCTGGTGCTCTACAAGGATGGTGCGGCCGCTGAGACGGTCCTCGGGACCACCGCGACCTTCGACCTCACTTCGAGCGCAGATGCCTCGTACGTGGTGATCGCCGAGGGAGATGCGCCGATGAGCCCGCTGTCGAGCCGTACGCCCTGGGCCATGAGCAGCCCGATCTTCGTGGATGCGGACGGCGGTGGATGGACGGCTCCGCTACCCGCGCTGACGGTCGAAAACCGAGCGCGGTGATGCCGCGATGAGGATTCCGACGACGGCGATGCCGCTCCCGAGCCAGGCCAGCGCCGAGGGGACCTCTCCCAAGAAGGCCCAGGCGAGGAGTGCGGCGCCCACGGGCTCGAGCAAGGTCAGCGACGTCAGACGTGCAGCGGGAACCCAGCGCAGGGCGTAGTTGATTCCGCTGTGGCCGAGGAGCTGCGGACCGAGGGCCAGGGCGCCGATGAAGGCCCAGGTTCGCGTGTCGAAGCCGGTCAGGGGCAGGTCGGCAGTCAGCACCACCGGAAGAAGGCTGACCGCCGCCGCGGCGCAGACTAACGACGCGTAAGTGCCGATGGCGACGTGCTCTCGGACCTTTCGACCGAGCAAGAAGTAGCCGGCGCCCGCGAGCCCGCCGACGAGCGCGAGTACGTCGCCCTTCAGGCTGGGCGCTGCACCCTCGCCGTTCCCGAGGATGGCCACGCCCGCCATCGCGACGCCGACCCCAATCCAGAAGTGGCGTGGTGGAGGGCGCTTGAGCACGACAGCCTCGATCGCTCCCGCCCAGACCGGCGCGAGCGTCACCAGAAGGGTGCTGCGCAGGATGGTCGTGGCGTGGAGTGACGCGAACCACGTACCGAAGTGGATGGCGAGCAGGAGTCCCGCGATGGCGATTCGCGCTGCATCGGCCCGCCGCACCGAGCGCACGGTGGGGGCCAGCAGGAGTGCCGCCGCTAGAGCCCGCCAGAAGGCCACCACAAGCGGGTGCGCGTCGCCAGTCCCACGGACGAGGACCCCCGCCGATGAGATGGCGAGAAGTGCGATCACGATGGTGGCTACGACGTGACGGGGAACGGCCATGGGCGCCACTACCCCATGGTGGGGGCATCACCCACCACTCGCCAAGCCGTCCACACCGTGTGACAGGCACGCATGACGACACCGACTCTGGCCATTGTGGGCTGCGGGACCATGGGTGAGGCCATTCTCGGTGGCTTGCTCGCGGCGGCAGCCATTCCTGCGGACAAGCTCATCGCGACCCACCATCGCGAGCAGCGCTGTGCGGAGCTCTCCGAGACCTACGGAATCCGTGTGATCCGGGACAATGCGGAGGCTGCGCGCGCGGCTGACGTGGTGATTCTCTGCGTGAAGCCCCAGATGGCGGGCGGCGTGGTCCGCGATGTCGCCGGTGAGCTCGACGACACCCTTCTGGTAAGCATCTGCGCCGGTGTGCGCTGTGCGCAGCTCGAACAGTGGGCACCTCGAGCTCGCGTGATTCGCGCCATGCCGAACACGCCCAGCGTGATCCGCGAGGGCATGACGGTGCTCTCGGGTGGCCGGCATGTCGGGGAAGGGGACCTGGACCTCGCCACGACGGTGTTCTCGACCATCGGGCGTGTTCGTGTCCTCGAAGAAAAGCACATGGACACCGTGACCAGCCTCTCTGGCAGCGGTCCCGCCTTTGCATGTGTGGTGCTCGAGGCCCTGGCGGATGGCGGCGTCATGATGGGGCTGCCGCGCGAGGTCGCGGTCGAGCTAGCGGCCCAGACCATGCAGGGGGCTGCGCGCCTCGTACTCGAGTCTGGTGAGCATCCCGCCGCGCTCAAGGACCGGGTGACGACCCCGGCAGGCTGCACCATCGCGGGACTCCTGATGATGGAAGACGGCCGGATTCGGTCGACGCTGGCCCGCACCATCCAGGAAGCGGCGCGTGTTGCTGGAGGCCTCGGTCAGGGCGACTAGGGGCGGAAGAACGGCGATATGTCGATTTTTCGTGTTTTCCAGCCGTCGCGGATTCTCCAGGTTTGTACTGGAAAGTCATCGCCATGTCTCAATTTGATGCGTTGGCAAACGTGGACAGCGGCGCGTGCATCTGGTAGCTGTGGCGGTGCCTGCGTTGACTTGTCAACCCAGGTTTTTAAAGGAGACGCACCATGCGCAACATCATTTTCCTGGGCGCCATCGCAGCGATGACCGCCTGTGGCTACTCTGAGGACAAGTACGCGGACGAGGCTGGTGCCGAAGTCTGTCGCATCCTCGTCGCTTGTGAACTCTACGACGACGTCGCTGCTTGCGAAGCCGCCACCGAGGACGCAGACACCACCGACTGCACCTTCGACAGCTCCGCCGCTGGCGATTGCGTCGACGGCCTCAAGGCCATCGAGGGCTGCCCCGACCCGTTCGCGCTTCCCGCTGCTTGCGAGAACGTGTACGAGTGTGGCGCCGACTCCGGCATGTAGTCGCACCCGCGATTTCATTGAAGACCCCGTGGCCTCGGCCACGGGGTCTTCTTCGTTTCGGGACCCGAAAACCACCGTGCATGCTTTGTGATGGACCCAAGGCGACGTCGAATCGGAGATTGGCCCCCCGCGAGCCGTCGCAGCGGGTAAAGTAGCGCCCACTGGAGGCACCGTATGAGGGCCCTACCGATCCTGACTGCGCTGTTGCTCACCGCCTGTGGCCTGAGCGAAGAAAAGTACGAGAGCAAGTTCGCCGAGTCGTACTGCGAGTACGCTCTCGAGTGCTTCGAGAGCCCTGTGCTCGAGTTCAACGGCTGGACCGACATGGATACCTGCGTTCCCGACTTCGGCGGACGTTTCGCCGATAGCAGCACCGGATGCATCTACGACCCCAAGGCGGCCAAAGACTGCCTCAAGGCCCTCAAGAAGCATCCCTGTTCCGAGGCACCCGACATGCCAGCCACCTGCGATCTCGCCTTCGTCTGTGGCGACGGCACGGACGACTCGGGCCTCTGACGGGTTCTAGAGCGCGGCACATCGATACGGAGACTTCATGAGACGCAGCCTGACCTTGGGTTGGCTCTTTCTGGCGTGCCCTGCATTCGCGGGATCCAGCACGGTCAAGGCCTCGAGTGAGCTTAAGACCGACGACACCACACATCGGGCGGCACTCGCGTTCGACGGCCTGCTTCAGACCTCGTGGATCGAGGGCGAAGACGGCAGTGGCGAGGGCTCTTGGATCGAGCTCTCCTTCGACCGCACTCGGACCGTCGAGAGCGTCTCCGTCTGGGTCGGAGACCTTAGTCGCGGCCGGCGTTCGCTGCGTGAGTACGCGCGTGCCCGGGATCTGACCTTCGTCTTCTCCGGCTCGGGCGATGACATCGAGGTGAAGGCGCGGGTCCCCGACCTCGCCGAGCAGGGTCCGACACGTCTCGACGTTCGCATCGACGCCATCGAGGCTCGCAAGATGCGGGTCCGCATCGACAAGGTCTACGACAGCTACGTCAGCGACGGGGCGGCGATTGCCGAAGTCGCCATCAACTACACCCGCGGCGAGGCCCCGGGCTCGGTGGCGACGGCGCGTGGCTGGGTCGACTCCTCGGCTGGCAAGCGCAGCGTCGAACGCTCGACCGAGCGTGCGCGCGAGTTGTTCACCACGCTGACCGAGAACGACGAGGACCGCGAGGCTCTGGGAGAGCTCATCGAGCGCGCCTCCGACGGTCTCGAGAGCGTGCAGGCGCGGCTCCGGTCGGTGCCCTACGGCTTCCGTGCGGCGGCGCTCGCATCCGATTCGGTGGCCATCGACGCTCTTCTCAAGCTCAAGAACCCCAACGGTATTCCTGGGGTGGAGCTCGCCGCGACGCGTGCGGTCGACCGCGACCAGAAGACGCTTCAGCTCAAGACGCAGATGTTCTACGCCTACCAGGAGCTACTTGGCGGACCGTCGCCCGTTCCAAACTGGGGACGAGAAGGCTGGGAGTCCGGCGCCATGCGCGGCTTCGGCGAGCCCCTCAATGTCTCGATTGACCAGCTCGGCCAGACCTACGTCGCCGACCTGGGCAATCACCGTATCCAGCGCTTTGACGACCAGGGCGTGGTCAATGGCACCTGGGGTTCCTGCGACGCGCCCGACATCGCGAACCGCTGGTTTGGCGGCACGCGGCGTTTCCACGTCTCTGGCTGTCTGCCTTCCGAGGCGGACGGCGGCTTTGTGAACCCGCTCGACGTGGCTGTTCTACCTGGCAAGGAAGGAGACGGCTTCGCGGCACTCGATGTCACGGGACGCATCCAGATCTTCGGTGCCGAGGGGCAGCACGTTCGGTCGTTCCAGACCAACCTCGGGTCCACACCCGTCGCAGGTGTGGGCGGCCAGGGCTTTCTCGAGCTCATCAAGGGACGCTTGGTCGCGGTTCTCGGCGACGAAGTGGGTGTCTACACCCTGGAGGGCGAGCAGCAGTCCACGTTCGTCCTCGAGTACGGAAGCTCGAGTGGTGCGGTTGGCCTCAAGGGTGGAAAGCTCGGCTTGGTGCAGGGACGTGAACTCGTCATGTTCTCCCTCGACGGATACGAGCACGGGCCCGTGCTCGGCGAGGCGGACCTCGGCACCGACTTCGAGTACTGGGACGTGGCGACCGACGAGAAGAACCGCCTCTGGGTGCTCACCGATGACGGCAAGGCCCGCAAGTTCAAGAAGCCGGGCAAGCTCGAGTGGGAGGGCAGCTATGGAGACGGTGGAGTCATGCCTCGCTTCCAGGTCGTCGAGGGCGTGCTGTTCCTCTCGGCCGACGACGCGCTCCAGCTCGTTCCGACTGGCATCTAGATGAGCTGGCCAAGAGGGCTGTTGGCGCTCGCTCTTTTGGGGTGTGGCGCTGAGCCCGTGCCTACCGAAGCTCCGACGCCTGCGCCCGTGGCTTCCCCGACGGCTGAACCCGGCCAAGCCTTGCCCGCCGTTGCGTTGCGCGTGCCGACGCGCGCTGCCAAGACACCCGCCCCGGTGGCGGTGACTCCAGACATCGAAGCGGCGAGAGCGATTCTCGAGCGCGTGGTCCGGGCCGAGGCCGTGGTCGACGATCACCCCTGGGCGCTTGGCCATGCCCTGCTCGCTTTCGGGCCGGATCTCACGCTCACCGACGGACGTTCCGCAATCGACCAGCTGTTCGCTGACTTTGCGGAAGAGGTCGTGGTTGGCGACGAGACACTGATTCGCTTTCCGAGCAAGCGCGGCTCGATTCGCATCGAGCCACACTCCGAGCTGTTGCTCAAAGCCCTCACCGAGATCGGTGTCTCGCCGGATCGAACGGTCCAGGTGGGCGGCAATCCCCACGTGGTGGGCGAGCTGTATCGCCACGCGCTGTCACGTGCCTGGACGGACGGAAAGACGACCGGCTACGGCGCCTACAACGACGCACCTTGGGCGTTGCAGGGGCTCGCAACCTGGGCTCCCGGCGACCTCGAGTGGCAGGCCGAAGGGCACGCCATGAGCCTGGACCGCATGACCACCGACGTCGTTGCGCAGGCCGTCGAAGAGACCGCCTTCATGCGCGATGCCGTCGCCGCCGGAACCACCTTCGAGAAGAAGGGACAGGGCATCTTCGCCTACACCTGCGGTGGAGCACACCTGATTCAGGGTGTCGCGCTCGCCGTCGGCAGTGGCTACGGCACCGACGCGGACCGGGTCCTCGTCCAAGACGAGATTGCGCTGCTGTTCCACCGCCTCCCGTTCGAGGTTCAGCTGGTCGACAGCTACCTACAGCGCGCCCCCGAGTATCAGCTGGTGCTCGTCGAGCAGCGTCTGAAGTTCCTCGGTCACTGGGTCGAGACCATGCACAAGGCGGCGGCCATGGGCCTCTTCGAGCCGACCGAGGATCAGAAACGCCAGATGGGTGGCGCCATGGACGAGCTGATCCGCACGGTGCTGATCGTCGAGAAGATGGGCGTGTACGGCAAGTTGGCCGAGGTTCGCGCCTCGAACGAGCAGACCTATCTCGACTATGTCGGCGATAGTGCGCACGCGCTTCGAGCCATCGACGTGGCGACCGGCCGCGGCACCGTCCTCTATTAGGCGGGCTTAGACGCCGCGTCCGTGCAGGACCTGGTGTGCGGTGTAGGCAGCCACGTTCGCAATCTCGGTCACACTCGCGTGGACGGGAATGACGTTCACGGGTCCACCGAGACCGACCAGTAGGGGCCCGACGGCCTCTGCGCCCGAGAGCTCCTCGACCAGCTTGTAGGCGATGTTGCCTGCGGTGAGGTTCGGGAAGATGAGCACGTTCGCCGGTCCTGTCAGGGTCGAGAACGGGAAGTCCTTCCGCATCTTCTCCCAGAGGAGTGCGGTGTCGGCCTGCATCTCGCCGTCGATCTCGAGCTCCGGGCGGCGCTCGCGAACCAGGCGCACTGCCTCGGCGACGCGGCGGACCTCGTCATCGCTGCGATGCTCGCCGAAGTCGCTGTATGAAAGCATCGCGACCCGAGGGGTCTGACCGAAGGCCTCGGCGACTTTCGCGGTGTTCAGGGCGATCTGAGCGAGCTGCTCGGCGCTCGGCTGAACGTTGACGGTGCAGTCGCCGAAGAAGATCTTCCGGTCGTCGAGGACCATGGCGTAGGTGCCGGAGACGGTGTCCGTGCCGTCTTCTTTTCCGAGTACCCGCAGCGCGGGGGACAGGGTCTTGCTGTAGGCGCGGCCGAGGCCTCCGACCATGCCGTCGGCCAGTCCACGTCGGACCATCATCGCGGCCCACCAGGTGCGGTCACCACGCAGCAGGGTGCGCGCCTCTTGGTGGGTCATGCCCTTGCGCTGACGCATGTGCCAGAGCTGCTTGGCCATGAGGTCGAAGTTGTCCTCGCACTCGTCGAGCTCGACGCCGGTAAGGTCGATGCCTGCGGCTTCTGCGCGCTTGAGGATCTTCCACTTCGGACCGAGCAACACCGGCTGACAGATGCCCTCGTCGACGAGGATCTGGGCAGTGCGGATGATCTGCGGATGGGTGCCGTCGGGAAAGACGATGCGCGCCTTTGGCGAGAGGCGCAGCCGCTGGATCAGGGGGGACATGAGGCCGCGCGCACGCTCGACCAGGACGCGAAGGCTCTCGGTGTATGCCTCGTAGTTGGCGATGGGCTCGCGGGCGACGCCCGACTCTTCGGCGGCTCGGGCGATGGCGGGAGCCACCCACATCAGCACGCGGGCATCGAAGGGCTTGGGGATGATGTACTCGGGACCAAAGCGGAGGTGCCCGATGTCGTAGGCGCGCAGCACCTCGTCTGGAACGTCCTCACGAGCGAGGGCTGCCAGCGACCGCGTGGCTGCCACCTTCATCTCCTCGGTGATCTTGCGTGCGCGGCAGTCGAGGGCACCTCGGAACACGAAGGGGAAGCCGAGGACGTTGTTCACCTGATTCGGGTGGTCGCTTCGGCCGGTCGCCAGAATCGCGTCGGGACGTGCTTTCTTCGCCACTGCGTACGGGATCTCAGGGTCCGGGTTGGCCATCGCGAAGACGATGGGACGAGCGGCCATGCCCTGAAGCATCTCGGCGGAGAGCACGTTTCCGACCGACAGTCCCACGAAGACGTCGGCGTCGACGAGTGCATCACCGAGCGTGCCGATCGGGCCCTCCTGTGCGAACACCGCCTTCTCGCCAAACAGGTCGGTGCGGTCCTTGGTGACGGGGCCCTCCGAGTCGAACATCGTGATGTTCGAGCGTGCCGCGCCCAGTCGCACGTACAGCTCAGCGCAGGCCACTGCGGCGGCGCCCGCTCCCGAGAAGACAATCTTCACGGTGGTGATGTCGCGGTTCGTGAGTTCGATGGCATTCAGTAGGGCTGCGGCCGAGATGATGGCAGTGCCGTGCTGATCGTCGTGGAAGACCGGAATGTCGAGTTCTTCTTGCAGCCGACGCTCGACCTCGAAGCACTCGGGCGCTTTGATGTCCTCGAGGTTGATGCCGCCAAAGGTCGGGGCCATGGCCTTCACTGCCGCGACCATCTCGTCGGCGGTGCTGGCGTTCAGCTCGATGTCGAAGACGTCGATGTCGGCGAACTTCTTGAATAGGTTCGCCTTGCCTTCCATGACCGGCTTTCCGGCTTCGGGGCCGATGTCGCCGAGCCCGAGCACCGCCGTACCGTTGGTCACGACGGCCACCAGGTTCCCCTTGGCGGTGTACTTGAAGACGTCGCTCGGCGTCGTGTGAATTGCCCGACAGGCATCGGCTACACCAGGCGTGTAGGCCAACGAGAGGTCACGCTGCGAGGACAGACGCTTGCTTGCCACGACCTCGATCTTTCCAGGTCGTCCTTGCGAGTGGTACTCGAGGGCGTTGCGGGGGTCACTCATGCCTGCTCTCCGGCTCCGGGGGGCCGGTACACTCACACCCGAAAGGTGCCCGGTCAAGCAGACAACCCCACATTCCCGTTGGGGCGCGATCTTGCGATCAGCGCGTCGTAGACGGTGAATTCGCATTCAGAGGGCGCGGGTCAGTCGGGCGCGGTGGGGGTGCTGAGTGAGGGAGGGGATGGAGGGTTGTGCGTGCCGTCGTGGCACGGGACCCAGGTGGGGCTCGAGGGCCCAAGACGTGTGTTGCCCTCACCTCGGAGGATGCGGAACCCGTCGTGTCTCGAACGGTGGGTGACACGCGAATGTCAGGCTTACATCGGGGGTTTAGCCAAATTGGCATCCGTCCTCTTTTGCCGAAATGGCGTCCCTCTTTCGAACACTGTTCCGATTGCGAACGGTCGATCTGTTCCACTTCCGAACACGTCGAGGGGGCTCTCGCCGAAAAGGGGGCTTCCATGGTTTTGGCACGGCTCTTGTAAGGGGGATGTGTACCCACTGGAGATTCCATGCGTCACCTTCTGACCGCTTCCGTCCTGCTCCTCGCCACCGCCTGTGGCACGAACGAACAGAGCACCGGCGAGATCTTCGGAGCACCTGACGCGGACCCAGACCTGGAACTCGCTCGCTCGGCCTTTGAGACGCGCGGCACGCTGCTGCTCGACAACGGGTCGCTCCTGACCTTTCAGGGCGTCGAGACTGGGGACGGCGTGGACGTCAACGTCGAGCTCAGCGGCATGAGCCTCTCGGCGAAGACCAACGACGCCGGCATGGTGCTCGACGGGTTCGCTACCGACACCCTGGAGCCGACCCTCATCACTGCCGAGGACCGCGCCGCCATGGCTCGCCTGGCCGCAGCGCTTGAGGCCGAGTTCTACCCAAGCATCGCGCATGTCACCACCAAGGCCGAGTACGACGCCGTCCGCGCGATGACGCCTGCGGAAGAGCGCCTGTTCAGCGCCGTCGAAGGGCTCTGGTCGCAGTGGCCCGCCAGC
This sequence comes from Pseudomonadota bacterium, assembly GCA_023954855.1. Classification (GTDB taxonomy): domain Bacteria; phylum Myxococcota_A; class UBA796; order UBA796; genus M1803. The sequence continues at coordinate 15,731 of JAGSGY010000077.1, forward strand.
ACGCCGCTCAACTTCGACATCGGCTCCGCCGAGATCGAGCGCGGTGTCACCGAGGTCCACTACTACGCCGACAACGCCTACTACATGGGCGGCTCGCATGACTGCTGGGACTGCGACTGGTGGGATGCGGACTGCACCGACTACAAGCGCATCGGCCACGCGTTCGACGGCTGCAACCACGGCAACAGCGGCACCAGCTGTTCGGGTACCCAGTTCACCGTCGACGCCGTGAACCATGACCAGTGCGTCCGCACCAGCAAGCACGGCGGTCACAGCCTTGCGAGCGCCTGGTGCGATGACCAGTTCGCTTCCTGCATCGACGACGAGGCTTCGGCGGACTCGGCAGACTACGACTGGCGCGGCAGCTCGAACTACAACAACTGTCCGACCTCCTGGGCCGGTGCCGATGACGGCTGCGACGTGCACTGCCAGTTCAAGGACTCCGACTGCCAGTAGGCGGCGGAGCTAGACGATGCCCTCTTCGTGTGCCTTGTGGATGGCACGAAGAATGTCGAAGCGGGTGATGGCGCCGACGAGCTTGCCATCATCCACGACAGGGAATCGGCGAATGTGGTCGTTGAGGAACATGCCCGCCACGAAGAAGATGTTCATGCGGCTCGGAACGGTCTTTACGTCCTTGCTCATGAAGTCGGCAACGGTGCCTTCGGGCCGGTCCGCCAGGTCGCCGCCGAGGGCGAGCAGCTTGAGGCAGTCATACTCGTTGAAGATACCGACGAGCTTGCCGTTGTTGTCCACCACGGGGGCGCCGGTGACGCGGTTTTCGAGCAAGAAATCCGCGGCCTTGTGAATCTCGGTCTCGGGATTCAACGTGTGGACAATCGTGTCCATGTAGTCGGAGACTTTCGGCATGGTCGACATGAGGGCTCCTCGGCGCGCTTTCTCCGCGGAGACGCGGGACTTGGGCGCATGATGCCAGTCGGCATCTGCACTCTCTGTACAGCGCTCGCGGGGCTGCGTCGACTCCGTGGTGGTCAGGCTTCGCCCAGGATTCACAGCTTCGCCTTTCTGTTCTCGGTCGGGCTCGCTAGTCTCTAGGGAGAGCCGCCTGTCTTGTGGCCGTTCGCTCTTCTTCGAGGACTCGCGATGATCCCGTTCCGACTCGTTCCCGCTCTGGTCTTGCTTGCGGCCTGTGACATGTCGCCAGCCGAAGAAGATACCGATCCCGTCGCGGTGATCAATCAGTGTTCTCCGGAGCTGACGGTGCCTGGCGTGCTCGGGGAAATCGACGAAGACCGGCCCGTCCAGAGCCACGAAGACACCTTCGGCTCTGAACAGGCCGACCCCATGCACGTGCGCTACAACTGGCCCGGTCGCGACCCCAGCACCCAAGCGGCCTTTCTCTGGCGCACCGATCTCGAGACTCTTGCGACCGTGGTCGAATACGGCACGGACGGTGACCTCGATCAGCGTGTCGAGGGCGGCAGCTTTCGGTTCGGCGGTGCGGCGTCTGGTGACGGGGACCATCGCATTCACGAGGTGAAGCTCTGCGAGGGGCTCGAGCCCGACACCACCTACAGCTACCGGGTCGGCGGAGAGGGGCACTGGTCACCGACGTACACCTTCACCACCCCTGGAGCCCCGGGGAGCTTCGAGAGCTTTCGGTTCGCGATGGTCGGCGACTCCCGTGGCGCGTACGAGACCTGGGGCACGGTGCTCGAGCTTATCGATGCGCACGACCCGAACTTCATCATTTTCTCCGGGGATGCGGTCGAGGCGGGGCCCAATCAAGAGGAGTGGGATGCCTGGTTCGAGGCGTCTGGAGACATCTTCGCGAGTACAGCCGTCGTGCCGGCTCACGGCAACCACGAGTTCCTCTCGTCGAACTACTTTGCGCAGTTCTCGCTCGGCAACAACGAGCAGTGGTACTCGGTCGAGTACGGGAGTCTCCACCTAGTGAACCTCAACGACACCGTGGCCTCGCCGGAGCACCGCTCCGAGGACCAGGTCGAGTTCATGAACGAGGTGTGGGCGGAGACCCCTGACTCGTGGAAGATGGCGAACCAGCACCAGTCCATCTACGCCACGTGCACCAACCATGGCTCGAACCTGGATGTTCGCGAGATGTGGGAACCCGTTTTCGACAGCCATGAGGTCGATGTCGTCGTCGCGGGACACAACCACATCTACGAGCGTAGCCTTCCGATTCGCAACGGCGCGGCGGTCGATGAAGCCGATGGCACGCTGTACCTGGTGACGGGTGGTGCCGGAGCACCGCTGTACAACAACACGAGTGACGAGTGGTTCGGCGACATCGCAAACCCCATCGAGCACTACATCATTGCCGACGTCACCGCAGACAAGATCGACTTTGTCGTGCGCGATCTGAGCAACAACATCATCGACGAGTTCAGCAAGACGCGCCGGTGACGGAGAGAACATGTCGATGAGAGCCGCGATCTGGGCGCTTCCTGCGCTTGCTTTGTTCGTTGCCTGTAGCGAGCCCGAGGAGCCGGAGCCCGAGGAGCCCCCGCACCCCTGGGAAGGGCACCCGCTCTTCGCGGAGCACTTCTTCAACGTCGCGCATCGTGGGGGAGGCGTCGACCATCCCGAGATGACGATGGTGGCCTTCGAGAACGCCATCGATGTGGGCGCCGACATGCTCGAGATCGACGTGCACATGACGACTGACGGCGTGCTCATCCTGATGCACGACGACAGCGTGGATCGAACAACGGATGGCACCGGCGCCATCAAGAACATGAGCTGGACCGAGCTCTCCGCACTCGACGCCGGCTACCAGTACACCGAGGATGGCGGCACGACCTTCCCGTTCCGCGGGCAAGGAGTGACCATTCCGCGCCTCGATGACGTGTTGGACGCCTTCAGCGACAAGACCTTCTCGATTGAGGTCAAGCAGTCGGACCCGCCGCTCGTCGACGAACTGATAGCGATGCTCGACGACAAGGGGGTGGCCGAACAGGTGGTGGTCTCCTCGTTCGAAGACGGCCCGATTGCGGCTCTTCGCGAGGAGCGCGCGGACATCCTCACAGGCCTCACGACCACCGAGGCGCTTGGTTTGTACTATCTCGACGACAGCGACTTCGATGAGTACATCCCGCCAACCTACTATTTCGCGGCTCCCTTCCAGTTTGGCGGCCTGTCACTCGACCAGGAGACCGTGGACAAGGCACATCACTTCGGACTGACCGTGCACGTGTGGACGGTGAACGACGAGGCCGACATGCAGACCGTGCTCGATTTCGGGGCGGATGGCCTGATTACCGACGATCCCGAGCTGCTAGACACCCTGCTTGGTAGCGCTGGGATCTAGGCCCAAAAAACAGCCACTAAACTGGAAAGTGCGGTAGCCTCACCGTCACTCTGGAGCCTCCATGCGTCGGTCTGCCCTTGCACTTGTCTTCGTTCTTCCCCTGTTCGGCTGTGGCGGCGACGGTGGAACCACCGACGATGACTCGGGTGATGCGACGACGGATTCTGCGTCGACGGACTCGGCTTCTGCTGGAGACTGCGCCAGCTGGCTGGTCACCTATGACCTGACCGGTAGCCACTTCATGATCGATGCGACGGCCGACTTTGATATCGAGCTGGCCGAGCCCTACAGCGACGACGACAAGATGGGTCCTGGCACGATGACGATTCGCTTTCCCGACAGCAGTGGTGCGCCTGGCGCCGGTGCGATCGCCATTGTCGACTACAAGCTTACGCAGAACTTCGTCACGGGGATCTCAGGCTTTGCGTCGGTCACCACCGACCTCCAGAGTGATGGGGCAGATGTCTGCGGAATCACCACGGGAACCGTCGCGGCGACCTCGGCAACTTGGAGCGCAAACGCCATGGACCCGGTCTGCCAGGATGGTCAGATCAGCTGCGCAGGCTCCTTCTGTGGCACCAGCGGCTCGCCGGCGGAAGACTCTCCGCTGGTGATCAACAACGAGTGCAGCCCGTTGACGATCGCGAGCTTCGAGTTCGCGGCGGACTTCAGCACGTTCACCATGCCGGCGACGGTGGTCTCGAGCGACTCGAACCAGACCACGTCGATGAGCTACCAGGGCACGCAGACGGCGGCGGTGCTCGATTCGGCCACACCGGGTTGCTACTGCAACTAGTCGGGCTCAGGTCTCGGGATTTAGCAGGGTGGTGAGGTCCAGGATCGTCGCGCCCGCCTCGAGCGGATGGCGGAGGTGCGCGTCCAGCTTCGGCGTGTAGTGATTGCGCCGACCCTCCTTGTGCACATCGACGTAGCCTTCGGCCACAAGGTCGTGGATGATCCTCTGCACGGCGCGCTCGGTGATGTTCACGCGAGCGGCCACATCCCGCATTCGCAGGTCGGGGTCCTCGCAGAGCACCAGCAGGACGTGGGCATGATTGGACAGAAAGGTCCAGGTCGACACGGCAGCCTCCGCGCGCACCTTAGCGGGCTAGAGACATTCCGTTACGCGAAAAAATTGTCGTGCTTTTCGTGTCGCGATATCTGTGGCCAGGATGAATGAAGGGAGAAGGCGATGAATGGTCTGACAGACGGCGTGCGGCAGTTTCAGTCGGAGGTCTATCCGGCGATGCGCGAACGGTTTTCGGAGCTCGCCGGCGGCCAGGCGCCGCCGACCCTGTTCGTGACATGCTCGGATAGTCGTGTCGATCCCTCGCTGATCACCCAGCAGGGTCCGGGTGAACTCTTCGTGCTTCGCAACGCCGGCAACTTCGTCACGCCCTACGGGACCGACGGAGGGGTGGACTCGGCGGTGGAATACGCCGTCGCCGTGCTCAAGGTCGAGCGCGTGGTGGTCTGCGGGCATGCTGGCTGCGGCGCCGTAGGCGGTGCATTGGCCCCCGACAAGCTCGATGCCGTTCCCGCTGTTCAGAAGTGGGTGGGCCACGCCCGCGCGGCCGTCGATGCCACCGCCCACCTTGCCGGTGATGAGCGCCTTCCCGCCGCTGTCGCTTCGAACGTCGGCCATCAGATCGAGAATCTCCGCGGCCATCCGTGTGTCGCTGCCGCTCTCGAGGCGGGGTCGCTCGAGCTGGTCGGCTGGGTCTACGACATCGCTTCCGGTGGTGTCGATGCCGTCGACAGTGGTGGAGGTGTGGCATGAATCGCAGCAACTTCCTCAGTGAGGCGCTTGCCTCGGTCGTCGTCTTCCTGGTCGCGCTTCCGCTGTGCATGGGCATCGCCATCGCGTCCGGTGTTCCGCCGGTCATGGGCCTGGTGTCGGGAATTATCGGTGGTCTGGTGGTCGGCGTATTCGCCGGCTCTCCGCTTCAGGTCAGTGGCCCCGCCGCCGGTCTTGCAGTCATCGTGTTCGAGATCGTGCACACCCATGGCCTCGCCGCACTTGGCCCCATCCTCATCGTCGCAGGACTCCTGCAGGTCGTGGCTGGAAAGCTGCACCTTGGCCAGTGGTTCCGCGCGGTGGCCCCGGCCGTCATCTACGCCATGCTCGCGGGCATTGGCGTACTGATCTTTGCGTCGCAGTTCCACGTCATGGTTGACGATGTTCCGAATAGCAACGGCATCATCAACGTGCTCACGATCCCGTCAGCCGTCTACAAGGGAATCTTCCCGATGGACGGGTCGGTGCACCACCTCGCCGCCGCCGTGGGCATTCTCACTCTCGGTGTCCTGGTGGGCTGGAACTGGCTCCGCGCCAAGATCTCCGGACCCCTCCGGCTCGTGCCGGCGCCGCTCCTCGCGGTGGCTTCCGGTGTGGTGGCTGCCTGGGTCTTCAAGCTTCCGATTGCCTACGTCACGGTTCCCGCTGACCTCGGCGAGTTCGTCAGCTTCCCCACGGTCGAGTCGATGGCGTTGCTGCTCAACCCGGCAATTCTCGGGTCCGCCCTCGCCGTGGCTGCCATCGCCAGCGCCGAGGCCTTGCTTTGCGCCGTCGCGGTCGACCGAATTCACGATGGTGAGCGCACCGATCTCGACCAGGAACTCTTCGCCCAGGGCATTGGCAACACCCTCGCGGGACTCGTGGGCGCGCTTCCGATCACCGGCGTCATCGTGCGAAGCACCGCCAATGTCGAGTCGGGCGGAAAGACCCGCTGGTCGGCCGTAATGCATGGCGGCTGGCTGCTGATCGCCGTCGCCGCCGTGCCGTTCATGCTCGAGCTGATTCCCGTCGCGTCGCTCGCTGCGGTGCTCGTGGCCATTGGCTGGCGCCTGGTCGACCCGAGCGTGCCCCGTGCACTGCTCGCCCGTAGCCGTGGAGAGCTCGCCATCTACCTCGTCACCGTCGCGGCGATCGTGTCGACGAACCTTCTCGAGGGCCTTCTCATCGGCGTCGCTCTCAGCGTCATCAAGCTTGCTTGGAGCTTCTCGAACCTCCAGGTGGACGTTGTCGAAGGGGAACTCCGACTCGACGTCCACCTGAGTGGAAGCGGCACCTTTGTCGGACTGCCGACCCTCGCAGGCGCGTTGAAGGCGCTGCCCGAGGCGCGCGAGGTGCACATCCATCTCGAGAGTGTCGACTACGTCGACCACGCCTGCTTCGAGCTGCTCGCGGACTGGCGTAAGCAGTACGAGAGCCAGGGTGGAGCCGTGGTTCTCGAGTGGGATGCACTCGAAGCTCGCGGAACGTACGCGCCTCGAGAAGCCGCGTAGGTCGAAGCTCACTGAAGACGAGCGCGTGCTGCTGGGAAACCGGTGCACGCGCTCTTTTCGTTGGATCCATGGTTGGCGTCGCCGAGCCGTTCGGCCCCGCTGAGCCTCGAGGGAGGCATTCACGGTAGGCTGGGCTGAGGTGATGATGATCCCACTGCTACTGGCGACTCTTGCTCTGGCGGACCTTGCGCCACCCCCGGACGCGCCACCTCCACCGACCTGTGACGCCCAGCGGTGTCCCGACGGCACGCCAGAGACCTTTTGGTGCGTCACGACGATGGGCAAGTCGCCGGAGTGTCCCGAGAGTGATGGGTGGACGCGGGCCTGCCGCGAAAAGTCGGGACGCAACATGCGTCATCTGATGTGCAAGCCGGTCCCGGAGGCCGACGCGGCACCCTCCGTCGAGGCTGTACCTCCAGCGAGCGAGTCGGGTGGGCCGTGTTCGACGTCTCCTGGTGGCTCCGCGCCCTGGACCGTCGCGCTGGTCGCGCTCTTCGCACGCCGCCGACTTCGCGTCGGGACAGGGCCGCGCTGCGCCTAGGCTACGGCCGGGACTCAACTCCGCGGCCCTATTGACAGCCTCGAAGTCGGCGTTAATCAGCCAGTCTGCTCGCTTGACCGGCTCATCGCTCGAACCACTAAGCGAGTTGCCCATGCACCCACTTCAATGAGGCACCCGATGTTCAAGCCGCGCAACCCATTGTCCAACACGCGTACCGAGTCTGTGAAGCCCACGGGTCTCCGTGTGAGGACGGGCGTCAAGGCCGGTCCCATCGAGATCAAGGAACTGCACATCAAGGCGACTGTACAGACCGAACGAGCTTGATTGAACGCGAGGGAGAGATACGTCGCGACCCAGCTGGCAGCCGACCTGGGCTGTGGGGCGGAGCACCGCGCGCTGATGAGCTGCATGAATCGCAACGGCGTCTGCGAGGCCGGCCTGTTCAGGAGCGACGCGAGCGCTTGTACTGAGGAGATTCAGGACGAGCTCTCCTGCACCATCGACGGTGTGTTCTAGTCAGACGTTGCGTCATCGAGAAAGTCGCGCAGAAGGGCCACGGTCTCCTCGGGTTTCTCGCCGATGAGTGAGTGTCCAGCGTTGGGGATCTCGACGAGCGTCGCATTCTGGAAGAGGTCGAGGTGATGAGCACGCTGGTGTGCTGTGCCGATGAGCACGTTGCAGGCGCCCGTCACGAACAGCACGGGGCCGGGGTAGGCGTCGACGTCTTGGTCGAGGCCGAGCTGCACGCTGCCGTCTGGGCTGATCATCTGCTGAATCGAGATCGATGCGGTAGCGCCGAAGCGCCAGTGGTCGAGTGAGGCTGTCGAGAGGTCGCCGTCGCAAAAGTATCCGCCGAGTGGATGTCCCTCGGAGGGAGCCTCCATCGCAAAGCGGAGCATAAAGTGGTCCATGCGCGCGTGGTTGTCGGGCCCTGAGACGTGCATGGCCTCGAAGCCCGTCCACACGGCGTGGCGGAGCAGGCCGAAGGATAGGTCAGGTGTGCCCACCTCCTCGAGGAAGACGCGGCTGGCCTCCGGCGTGAGAAAGCCTGGCTCGATTAAGGTCGCACTTGCGACGCGGTCGGGATGTCGGCCGAGGTAGGCCGAGGCGAGCATGGCGCCCCACGAGTGGCCCACGAGGTGCACGGGCTCGCTCGCAAACTGGTCGATGACGCCGTCGAGCTCGGTAAGATAGGCCTCGAGCGTAAGCTGTTCGACATCGACCCTCTCTGAGAGCCCAGCGCCGCGCTGGTCATAGAATACGATGCGGTAGTCATCGGACAGCGCGCCGAGGTCTAGTAGAGCGAGGTAGTCGTCCCCAGGCCCGCCGTGAAGCACGATGACGACCGGGGCGGCTTGCGGCCCCTTGGCCTCGGCGTGCAGGCGAACACCGTGAACGGTGATCGCGGGCAATGAGACGTCATCCGTGACCGTTGCCGGCACGACATGCTCGCCAATGGTCGCGAGCCATAGGGCGCCGCAGAGCACCGCTGTCGGGATGCAGACGCCTGCAGTGGCATAGAGGACGCGGGTCTTCCAGCTCATGGGCCTCCGGAGGACGTCCATTGTATGCGGTGCGCGAGCCTTGCCGAACCGAGCGGCAATCTCAATGAGGGTGTCGCCGAGTTGGCCGCTGCCGAATCCAGCGCCGTCGGAGCCCAGGGGGACGCACTCGCGGATCCCACGTGAGCTGTGGTCTGATGGTTGCGGAGGACACATGTCAGTGCGCGTCGAGACTCAAGGGCCTGTCACCACGGTGATTCTGGACCGACCCAGCGTTCGGAATGCCGTGGACCGCCCGACCGCTGAGCGGCTTGCAGACGCCTTCCGCGACTTCGAGGCCGATGACGATGCACGGGTGGCTGTGCTCTGGGGCGACGGCGGGACCTTCTGTGCCGGCGCTGACCTCAAGGCCGTGGCGTCGGGAACGCCAAACCGGGTGGCTGAGGACGGGGACGGCCCCATGGGACCCACCCGTATGCTCCTCTCCAAGCCGGTGATCGCCGCCATTGCGGGGCATGCCGTCGCTGGGGGACTCGAGTTGGCCGTGTGGTGCGACCTCCGCGTGGTCGAAGAGGACGCTGTGTTGGGGGTCTTCTGTCGACGTTTCGGCGTGCCGCTGATTGACGGGGGGACGATCCGCCTTCCACGACTGATTGGCTTGTCGCGGGCCATGGACCTGATCCTCACCGGGCGTGCTGTCCAGGCGGATGAGGCCCTCGCCATCGGTCTTGCAAACCGCGTGGTCGGGCGTGGACGGGCTCGTGTGGAGGCCGAGGCGCTTGCCCTGCAGCTGGCGGGACTTCCGCAGCGCGCGATGCGCGGAGACCGGCTGTCGGCCATCGAACAGGCCCAGCTTCCTCTCGACCAGGCGCTGAGAAATGAGCTGCGCCATGGTCTCGATGCGCTTCAACACGAGGTTCTGGCCGGTGCGCAGCGCTTTCGCGATGGCGATGGCCGCGGCGGCGTGTAGTGGTGGCGCGCCTCGGCCCCGCTGTGGGGCGCCGCGGAAGCCGTTGAGGGTTTCGCGGGAAGTGGGAGGCAGCCTTAAGCCGGGCTGATCCAGACACAGTGCTGGCCATTCAAGTGCGCTTTGTAGGTCACCTCTTTGGTCGGCCGACGACGTTGTGGCGAGGAGGACTCATGACTGCAGATGTTCTGGCCGCGCGAAGGGGGGATGTCGGGGCCTACGCTCGTCTCGTCGAGTCTCACGCCAGTGTCGTGTGTGCCATCGCGACCGCAATCGCTGGAGATGTTCGCCTCGGGGAGGAGATCAGCCAGGAGGTGTTCGTTGCCGCCTGGACCGGACTTCCGAAGCTGCGGAACCCAGCCGCGTTCAGCACTTGGCTGCGGCAGCTCGCCCGCAATCGGGCGAAGGATGCTCTTCGCCGACGCTCGCGGCGTCGAGAGGACTTCGATATCGGCGCCCTGGAACGGCTTGCCGACCCGGGCCAGCCACCCGGAGATTCGGCGCTGGTGGTCTCGTGGGCATCTTGGGAGGCTTCGAGTTGTTGGCACCGGAGTCCCATGCCCTGTTTGGCCTGTCGAGGCTCTTCCTTCTCGCTGCCCATGTCGGACTGACGTTGCTTGTCTGGAGAGCCGCGACC
>JAGSGY010000020.1 GCA_023954855.1 Pseudomonadota bacterium
CTCGAGCGGCGGCGGGGGCGGCACCGGTCGCGACGGCGGCAGTGGCGGCGGCGGTGGCGGAGCCACTGGCGAGAGCGGCGACGGTGGGGACGGGTCCGACGGCTACATCACGATCTACGCCGACACAGTCACCAACCAGGCCACGTATGTCGGCGTCTATACGGTCTCTCCGCTACCCTAGGATGGCCTAGTAGTAGGCGGTCTCGGCGTCGACGGCGCTGGCGAGACCCGTTGCGACGACGGTACCGAAGTCGGCAAAGGTCGCGGTGACCTCGATCTCGAACATCTCTTCGCCGTCGACCTCGACCCGGTCAATGACGACCTCGGAGTCGGTGGCCGGCTCGTCAAACTCGGCGTAGCCCTCTTCGGGGCCGCTGCAGCCGATGACGTCGTAGTAGCCACCGTCAGTGAGCTCGCCGTTCTCGTCGAGCTCGCCGGAGACCATCACCATGGCCCAGCCATAGTCGCCGACCGCGTGCATGTTGATGTCCATCCAGCCGCCACCTGCGTACATGCTGCCGTACTTGGTCTGGTCGTCGAAGTCGCCGACCTCAGGCATGGCGCCAGCCATGCGGCCCTGCACGTTGTTCTCGCCGTAGTAGGTGAAGTCGTCTTCGAACCACGGCTCGGTCTGTCCGCGGGTATCACAGCCGGTCGAGAAGGAAGCAACCAGAGCGAGGGCAGCGAAAGTGCGAAAGACGGTCATGACGAACTCCAAGCGAACAAGAGAAGCTGACGAGAGTGTGCACCACAAAAGCATGGTTCGCAAGAGACTTAGCAGCAACCGTGCCAACCGCTTAGACCCTGGCTTTTCGACGCGTTTGCCCACCGAATGACCACGGATCGCGACACCGGTGTCATGGACCGGTGACGCTCAGCCCTCGTCGCGCAGCCAACGACCCACGGGAACGGTACCGACGCGGCGAACCGGCCCCGGAGCGACGCAGACCACATCCCCGTTGCGCGCACGAAAGCCGCCCATGCCCATGCTCTGTGCGAGCTCGACGTGGGCATCGAGCTTCGGAGGCGTGCCGTGGGTGGGAACCACCGTCTCGGGCTGCACCCAGCGGTACAGCTGTCGAAGCTCGTCGCGACGCGGATGCCCGCTCACATGGATAGCGGCCTCGTCGGCCTCGACCATGCGCACGCCTTTGTTGCGGAACAGCACCCTGAGTCGCTCGACGAACAGCTCGTTTCCGGGGATCTCCCGCGCTGAGAGCACGACGGTGTCGCCCTCGTCGAGGTAGACGTCCGTCCGCGAATCCGCAGCCAACCGAGACAGCGCCGCCCGCGGCTCGCCCTGGGATCCGGTGCACAGCAGCATCACCTTGTCGGGGGGCAGAAAGCCGTAGTCTCGCGTCGAGAGCAAGGTGGGAACATCGGCGAGGTAGCCCGCAGAGCGCGCCGCACGAAGGGTCTTGTTCATGGAGCGCCCGAGCAAGATCGGGTGCCGTCCGAGGTCCTCGGCGAGGTCGAGCAGCGTCTGAAGCCGGGCCACATTCGAGGCGAAGAAGCTGACGGCGACGCGACCCGTGCACGCCGAGAGCACCTCGCGAAGTGGCTCCACCAGCGAGCCCTCCGAGCCCGTCCAGCCCTCGTGATCGGCGTTCGTCGAGTCGCTGACCACCGCATCGATCCGCTCATTCGCCAGCGCCTCGAGCGAGTCCACGTCCCCGACCTCCCCGACCACCGGGTCGTCATCGAGCTTGAAGTCGGCCGTATGCAGCACCGTGCCGGCGGGGGTGCGAATCACGAGCGCCCCCATCTCGACCGTCGAGTGTGCCAGTGGAATCCGCTCGAGGTCGAAGGGCCCCACGGCGAATCGGGCGCGCGCCTCGAGAAGCCGGATCGGCACCTTTCGCGCGAGCCCGACCTCGGTGAGCTGCTCACGCAACATCGCCGCCGCGAAACGCGTCGCGTACACCGGACAGCGAAGCCGCGGCCAGAGGTCACGCACCGCACCGATGTGATCTTGATGCGCGTGGGTCAACACCAAGCCGTCGAGGCGGTCGGCTTGACCCTCGATGAAGCGCACGTCTGGCATCCACGCCTGGTGCTCCAGACCGTCGCGCCCGAACATCACCCCGCAGTCCACCATCAACCAGCGACCACCGTAGCCGTAGAGGTTGAGGTTCATGCCGATCTCGCCGGTGCCTCCGAGCGGGACAAAATGCAGTGCATCGGGATCAAGAGGCTCGCTCACGAGCTGTCCTCGCCAACCCGCACGATGACGTGCCCCTGCTTGTGCCCGCCGTCGACGTAGCGGTGGGCCTCGACGATGTCCTCGAGCGCGAACACCCGGTCGACGACGGACGTCACCTCACCGGCCCCAAGCAGGGTTCCGAGGGCGGTCAGGTCCTCGAGCGCGTCGCCGGCATCGCCGACCACAAATCGCTTCGCACCGCTCACGCGGTACCAGAGGGCGAGCAGCACCTCGACAAAGCCGGGGATGGTGCCACGCACGTAGGCCCCCTCGGCGGTCAGCAAGTCCATGCAGCCACGGACGGGCATGCGTCCGACCACATCCAAGATCAGGTCGTAGCGCTCGGACGTGTCGGTGAAGTCGGCCTGCGTGTAGTCGAGCACTCGGTCCGCCCCGAGCCCGCGCACGCGCTCGACACCGTCGGGACCACACACGCCGGTCACCTCGGCGCCGAAGCGCTTAGCCAACTGCACGGCGAAGGTCCCGATGCTGCCAGAGGCCCCTCGAATCAGCACCTTGTTGGCGGTCTCGACACCACCCTTGCGCAGGTATCCAAAGGCCGCGAGACCCCCCACCGCGACGCCGGCAGCGTCCTCGAAGGACAGAGCCTCAGGCTTCGCAATCACGAGGGACTCCGCGGGCACGCACAGGTACTCGGCATAGGCCCCGAAGCCCATGCCGCTCGCCCCGAACACCGCGTCACCGACGGCGAAGCGCTGCGGCCCCTCGCCCAGTTCTACGACCTCGCCGCTGAACTCCATGCCGGGCACCAGGCCAGGCTTCGGCTTGAACAGCCCGAGCCAGAGGCGAATCGGGACCCAGAACAACCAGGGCAGCGAGCTGCTGCGAATCTCGGCGTCGCCCGCCGTCACACTCGTGCAGCACACGCGCACCAAACACTCGCCGGGCCCCGGTCGAGGCCGGTCGATGTCGACCTGACGCAGCACGTCCGGCGCGCCATAAGCAGTGAGTTGTACGGCCTTCAAGAGCTACTGGGCGTCCACGCAATCGAGCTGTTCGACCTCGAGGGAATCGACGAGGTGCAGGTTCGTGAAGTAGCCCGTTCCCGCGGTGAAGCCGACATGGGCGGGAAAGTCGAAGTTCACCGTCGACGTCGACAGGAACTCGCTGATCACGACGTTGCCATCGATGATCACCTCGATGGCAGGCGCCTGCACGCGCACGGTCACGTCGTGCCAACCGGAGTCTTCGAGTCCGGGAACTGCGGCCCAGGCGATGGGCGCGTCGAGCACCCCATCGACGTAAAAGGCCACGTGGTCTTCCTCGGTCGGGTCGACCTCTTCGTTGAAGTAGGTGTCGAACTCGACGGTGTACCCGGGCAGTGCGGGGCCGGAGTTGCAGCCGATGTAGTAGCCGAAACCGAGCCCGCAGCCGTCGCCGCCCAGGTACGTGGTCATGCGACTGGTATCGATGAGGGTCAGGCTCATGCCATCGGCCCCGGTGCCATCGCCGATGAACATCGAGAAGCGCACGACGACGTCGTCGCCGCGAACGGTTCGGTCCGTCTCGAAGGCGGTGCCCACAGCATTCGAGGTGGCCGGAGTGACCTGCAGCCAGTCGTTGGTCGAGTCCCAGGACGCATTGCCCTCGAAGTGCCACGACGCAAGATCGAGCTCGTCCTCGTAGTAGCCACCCGGCTGGCAGACATCGACGGTCGCGGTGCCTGCGTCGCAGGGATGGTCGACGGTCGCGGTCAGGGTGTGGGGCCCGGGAGAGCGTCCGCGCGGGGTCCAGCCAAACTCGGAGCGTCCGGTGGCATCGACCGGTGCGGTACCCAGAACGCCGTCGATGTCGGAGCTCCAGCTGACGATGAGATCGGTCGGGTCTTGGTCGATGTCGACGACCTGTGCGACCAGATCCGCTGTGCGGCCCACCGTCATCGTCGTCCCATCCGCCGGCTCGACGACGGTCACTTGTGGCGGTGCTCCGACGACGGACTGCAGTGGCACTTCGACCCGTGGCGTCTCGCTGTCGGTCGTCTCGATGGCGAGCACCCCTGCCCCGCTTCCGCTGAGGCCGATTGGACGGCTGTCTCCGGCGGGGACTTCGACGGGAAGGGCCAGGGTCTCGACGGTCCACGAGCCCTCGGTGATGGTGAGCGCGCTGATCCACAGGGGCGCGTCGCCGGTGTTCGAGACGGTCACCTGTGCCTCGCTGACCTCGCCGCAGGTCGCGCCCAGCACCGACTCCGGGGACACTCCGACGACACCCACGCCCACACCCTGGGTCGGGTCGATCTCGCCGGTCAGGTCGTACTCGTTGCACGCGCACAACAGAAGGACAGAAGCGATGGCAAGGCGCACGGGGCTCTCCTGACGAATGTCAGCGACACTGCCCGAAACACTGTCCGAACGCCAGCGAAAGCTTGGTCTCATGGCGCGACACCCCGAAAGACGCCGTCCGCCGTCGCAAACCAGGCCGAGCCATCTGGAGGATTCGCGAGGCCTTGCAGCGCTGAGCCCGTTGGAGAGCCACTGACCGTGACGGGCCAGCCGGAGTCGATGCGGGTCGGCCTCCCGCGCGACACGCGGCTCGCAGCCCTTCAGGAGCCGCGATCGAGCCAGAGAAAGGTGGCGAAGACCGCCGCCAAGATCAGATCGGGCGTCGCCGTCGCGCCGACCGTCCAAGGGATCTCACCGAGGGCGGCCTGGCTGTACATCGCGAGCACAAAACACGACTTTCCATACGCGGCGAGCGCGATGAGCAGGTGATTGGGCTCGTTCTTCCACGCCATCCAGCCGTAGGCCAGACCAAAGCCAAACACGAAGGAGCTGATGATCCACGCGTGAAGTGGATGCGCGACGATCGTGCCCGGCGGCGACCAGGCCGGGGGCCAGAGAGGCGACAGGAGCACGCCGCCAAAGAGATTCAGCGGGGTCGAGAAGATCAGGGCGGCACGCAGGTAGTTGGGCATCGCATCGAGACTACCCCGAGACCCCGAGCCTAGGCGGCAGCCCAGAACCCGCGGTCGCGAAGGAAGCGAGCCAGGTAGACGAGCCCGAGCATGATGGGAATCTCCCAGAACAGACCCATCGTGGTTCCAAGGGCAGCGACCGAGCCCGTGCCGTACACCGCAATCGCCGTCGCAATCGCAATCTCGAAGTGGCTCGAGGAGCCAATAATGACGGCAATGACCGCCTCGCGGTAGCCGAGGCCAAACACCTTGGTCATGGCCACGTTGAAGCCAACGACGATGGCAAAGCCGAGCAACAGCGGGATCGACACGCGGACGAGGTACCCGGGACTCTCGAGAATGGTGGCGCCATTGAGCGTGAACAGGACCACGAGTGTCGTGAGCAGCGCGACAATGGAGATATTGCCGAACGCCGGACGATAGACCTCGTCAAACCAGGCCTCTCCCTTGCGAGGAATTAGCACCCTTCGCGTGAGGACCCCGAGAAGAACGGGAAGGCCAATAAAGAAGCCCACCGACAGCGCCAGTCCCCATCGATCGATGTCGATACGTTGAATGCCCGTGAGTAGGGCGACAAGCGGCCCGTAGAACAGCATGATCGAGACCGTGTTCAGGCTCGTGTTGACGACGTTCTGCTCTTGATTGCCCTCGGCCATCGAGCCCCACACGAGGACCATCGCCGTACACGGACTGGCACTCAGCAGAATGACCGCCACGAACAGCTCCGGCTGATCCGAGAGAAACACCTTGGCCAAGGAGAACCCGACGATCGGCGCGACCACCCAGTTCGCAAACAGCGTGAGCAGAATCGGCTTCGGATTGCGCCCAAGCTTGGCGAGCTCGGACGCCTTCAAGTTGAGCACGGCTGGGTACATCATGAAGAACAGGCAGACGCCGATCGGGACGGACACGCCACGCACGCTGAAGCGCTCCATCAGCGGACCGAGGCCGGTGTACTGGGAGAGACCCACGCCCGCGATCATGCAGAGCACAATCCACACGGCGAGGTAGGTCTCGAAGAAGCTCAGTTGTTTGTGTTCGAGGCTGTCCATGCGCAAGCCTACCAGCCCGGAGCCGCGCAGCCGCCGCAAGCACCGGGCCCGCTCCCGAGTGAGGATGGTTGCAGTCGCCCCCCAGGCCGTCGCTACCCGATTATGCGGGGTCACGAGGTCCACTTGAGCACTAGCCGTCCGATTCGCGTCACCGTGTCTGGTCCCGATGCACCCGGCATCACCGCCGCCCTCACCAAGGTCGTGGCCGACGCGGGAGTTCCCCTCGACGACATCGAGCAGGTCGTGCTTCGCGGCAAGCTCACCCTCTGTCTTCACCTCGCACTGCCAACGAGCGCGGGACCCGAGGCTCAGGTGCTCAAGGAGCTGCTCTTCGCCGCGCAGCTCCACGGCTGCACGGTGAACTTCGAGTCGACCACGGGTCCGGTCGCGGTTCGCCACGAGGACCGCTACGCCATCACCGTCATGGCCCCGCGCATCGAAGCCGGGCACTTGCGGGTGCTCTCCGAGACGCTCGCGGACTACGGCGCCAACATCCTCGCCATCGAACGCCTCAGCGAGCCGGGGCTCTCGGCCCTCGAGATTCGCGCCGAGCTGCCGGACCACGCCCGCTTCGCGCCCTTGCGGCATCGCTTGCTCGAGGTGGCCATTGCCGAAGGTGTCGACCTGGCGGTGCAGCGCGAGGGCCTGTTGCGCCGAAGCAAGCGCTTTGTGGCCATGGACATGGACTCCACCCTGATCCAGGTCGAGGTCATCGACGAGCTCGCCAAGGCCCACGGCGTGGTCGACAAGGTCTCCGAGCTCACCCGCGAGGCGATGGCCGGAAACCTCGACTACGAAGAGAGCCTCAGGCGGCGGGTGAAGCTGCTGAAGGGGCTGCCGGTCGAGACGGTGCACAAGGTCGCCGCCGACCTGCCGTTCACCCCGGGCGCCGAGGCGCTGGTGCGCGTGTTTCGTCGCCTCGGCTACAAGACCGCGGTGATCAGCGGTGGCTTCGACATCGCCGCACGCCGGGTGAAGGACCACCTCAAGCTCGACTACGCCCACTCGAACAAGCTCGAGATCCGCGACGGCCTGCTCACCGGCGGCGTCATTGAACCGATTGTCACGCCCGATCGAAAAGCCGAGCTTCTCGCCGATCTTGCCGACGAGAACGGCATCGCCCTCGACCAGACCATCGCTATCGGCGACGGTGCCAACGACCTCGGCATGATCGAGCTCGCCGGACTGGGCATCGCCTTTCACGCGAAGAGCAAGCTGCGCGAAGCGGCCGACACGGCCCTCAACCACCGCGGCGGACTCGACCGCGTGCTCTACCTGCTCGGATTTCACGCATCCGAAGTGAAGGCCCTGCTCGATCCCAGCTGAACGGCCGTTTTGTGCTATTCGATCGGTTGAGGCCCCTCGAATGAACGCCCTGTTCACGATGCTGCTCGCCGCCCACGCTTCGGGCGTCAACGCAGACACACAACTCATGCGCGAAGACCCCGCCGCCGGGGCCCTGCCGGGGATGGCCGCACCCGCCGATGTCCGAGGCGCTTGGTCGTTCAAGCTGTCGGCCCAGTACGAGAGCGCGCCGCTCGTGATGCGCGTGCCCGAGGGCGAGTTCGGGTCGATCGTCGGCCAGCGCCTGACGGGAGCGCTTGGCGGCAGCTGGCAACCCCACGACCGAGTGCGCTTGGGCGTGAGCCTTCCGCTCGTCGGGCAGTGGCAAGGCGAAGTGGCTCCCTATGCCCAGAACGGCTTCGGTCCCGGCGACCTCGCGGTCCACGTGATGTGGAGCGCCGTGCGCGCCGACGCCCACCAGCTAGGCTTCAGCGCCACCGTCTTCGGCCCGACGGGTCGAAAGAACGCCTGGGTCAGCGAGCGCCTGCCCCACGCCGACATCGGGGCCAACTACGCGCTCACGAAGGGACCCCTCGAGCTGCACGCGATGCTCGGCGCCGACCTGCGGGCTCTCGCTGCCGCGGATGTCGATCCCGACCTCTTCACCCGCGGGACCGCGGGCCTCGGAAAGCTCGGTGCACGCTGGCAGCTGCCCGCAGACCTCGCGCTGCTGGGCCTCGGGCATACGCGCTTCTCGTCCGAGTCGCTGATCCGCCCGGGCGAGCGGGTCCTCGGCGTGATGGCCGGTCTCGAGCACCGCTCGGAGCGCAACACCGTGCGCATGATGGCCGGACGAGGCTTGATGGGCGGCGTCGGCTCCCCGGACCTGCGGGTGATGGTCAGCCTCGCCTGGAAGGGTGGCGAGCCGGTGCTCGAGCAGGCCGTTCTCGACCAGGACCTCGGCGAGGAGTTCGTCGACGAGCCCGACGAGGACCCGGTTGAAGCCCCCGCTGAGGAGGTTGTGTCGGGAACGCGCATGGAGGGCAAGCGCATCATCGTCACCGAGCCGATCTTGTTCTTTGTGAACACGGCAAGGCTCAAGCCCGAGTCCGAGCCCGCGATGCGCGCCATCGCCTCGGTCCTTGCCGACACGCCGGCGATTGGCCACCTCGTCATCGAGGGCCACGCAAGCGCAGAAGGCAGCTTCGCCTACAACTACGATCTGTCCGCCCGGCGGGCGCGCTCTGTGTGGGAGGCCCTGCTCGAGAAGGGCGTTCACCCGGACCGCATCTCGTACCGGGGGCTCGGCGAGGTTTCGCCGGCCGGATCACGCGGCGAAGAGGTCATCGTCGAAGAAGACCGCCGGGTCGAGTTCCGCATCCTCTACTTGACCGGTCCCCTCGACGGCGGACCCGAGCATCCCCAGTCGGCGCCGATTCCGTGGTCGGGCAGCCGTGTGGCGACGCCCCGGGCCGAGTGGTCCCCCGAGGACATCGCCGCCGCTGAGCAAGCGGTGAAAGACGAAGAGGCCCGCATCCGGGGAGAAGAAGCCTTCGTCTTCACGCCGCCTCCCGCAGCACCCGACGACGTGCAGACGAACGAGGTCTCGGCAACCGCCGACGATGCCCACGAAGAGCCGGTGGGCCCCCTCACCCCTGAGCTCGAGAACCTCGATCTGACCCCCGCCGCCCGCGACGCACAGTTCGAGAAGAGCCTCCACGACGCACTCTTGGCTCGGGTTCAGCCGCAGTTCCAGGCGCTGTCCGGCGAGCTGGAACCGCACCCCTACGCAGTGCGTCTGCGCCTGGTCTTCGAGCCAGACGGAAGCCTGCGACGAGCCAGCCTCGTGCAGACGTCGGGATCCGCGAAGGTCGACGGCCTGGCGCTCGAAGCGGTGAAGCAAGGCCTGCCTCGGGCCGAAGCCCGCGAGCAGTCCCACGCAGTCAACCTGCGCCTCTGGCTCACCCCCGAAGAGGTGCGCCCATGATCGCGCTGCTGCTGAGCCTCGCCTGGTCGCAAGAGTGCCCCGAGCTGCTCACCCAGGACCTGAACTGCAACCAGATCGACGTCGCCGCCGAAGGTCTGACCGACATCCTCGACCCCGAGTGCCTCGAGAGCGACCTCGACGCCTACTACGACAGCACCAGCTTCGGCTGCAGCTACCCCATCGTGGCTCTGGGCCTCGACACCGACGGCGACGGCTTCGGCTCGGGGCAGATCACGCTGTACGACGAGAGCGGCTTCTCGACCGGCAGCTTCATGCTGTCCTGCGACAACTGCCCGGACCTGGCCAACGCCGACCAGGCCGACGACGACTGCGACGATGTCGGACAGCTCTGCGACAACTGCCCGGCCACCCCGAACACCGACCAGGCCGACCCCGACGGCGACGACCTCGGCAGCGCGTGCGACAACTGCCCCGACCGCTGGAACCCGACCCAGCTCGACGGCGACGACGACGGGCATGGCAACCCCTGCGACAACTGCCCGGACGTGCCGAATCCCTTCCAAGAAGACGCGGATGGCGACGGGCAGGGCGATGCCTGTGACAGCTGCCCACTGGTGCCCGACATCGGTGCCGACACCGATGGCGACGGTGTGGTCGACTCGTGCGACAACTGCCCGTCCACGCCGAACCCCGACCAGGCCGACCAAGACGCCGACGAGCTCGGCGACGCGTGCGACAACTGCCCAACTCGCTTCAACCCCGGCCAGGCCAACAGCGACGGCGACCGCATCGGCGATGTCTGCGATGTCTGTCCGCACCGCACCGACCAGCCGCAGAACGACAGCGATGGCGACGGTGTCGGCGATGACTGCGACAGCTGCCCCGACCACGCCGATCCGTTGCAGATCGACAGCGACGGGGATGAGGTCAACGACGTGTGCGACGTGTGCCCCGATGTGGTCGAGACCACCCAGGACAGCGACCTAGACGGCGTTCCCGACGACTGCGACAACTGCCCCTTCATGGAGAATCCGGACCGAGCTGACCGCGATGGCGACGGCATCGGCGACGTCTGCGACCTCGAGTTCTCGGTCGAAGGCGGTGCGCGGACCCTGTGTCAGACGAGTGCAGGCGGGGGGGCGTGGATGTGGCTCGGTCTCGTCGCCTTCAGCATGCGCCGACGGGCAAGTACTCGACGCTGATCTCGGACCCGGCCGGGGGCGGCTCCTCGAAGACCAAGTACGAGCCGACGACCTCCCAGCCCTCGGTCACCACTTCACGGTTCACCATGACCGTCACGGTTCCGGGTGTGGGTTGGTTCGCGAGCGCCCACGACGACTGCAGTCCGCCCGAAGAGGCCACGATGGCGGGGCCAATCTCATCGAAGATGTTGTCCCAGTTGAAGCCGAGCCGAACGCTGATGCCGCCGGTGGCTTCCGCCGCCGAGCGGTAGTCCGCACCGTCCCAGCCAGGATCGCTCGAGACGCCGACAACCGCGTGTCCCACAAACTCAGGCGACATCGCCAGGATGTTGTTCACGTGGGTGCGCCACGGCAGCGGCGACTGCTCGGCCTCGTCGCTTACCCAGATCGCCTGCACCCCCGACCCCGCTCGAATCATGCCCTCGTTGCAGGAGCCGACCTGCGACAGCGCCGCTTCGGTCATCGCGAGGCCGCGCTCGGTCCGCGGGTCGTTCGAGGAATAGATGGCCGCCCGCAAGCTGTCGGTGGTGAGCGTGTCTGCGGTCAGCAGGCTGCCGCTGTAGCAGCCGTGGGCCGAGGCAATCACCGCCACCTGAAAGTCGAGCTGCGACTCGAGCAGCATCGCGGTGAGCGTGTCGATGGCATTCGTCAACGCGACGGCGTCGTTGATCATCGAGCCCGAGCGGTCCACGACGAGCAGCAAGTCGATGCTCGGGTCATCCTCGAGGGTGTTCTGGTCGAAGATCTCGACCACCGACTCGATATTGCCGACCACCTCGCCGGTCACCGGTGCAGCCGACGGTGAGCCCACCGCATCCGAGACCACCTGAATCGAGCCGTGCAGGTCTACGATCTGGTCGCTGGGCAAGACAAAGGTCACCCGCTCGCGCTGGCCGGGCATGAGCCGCATGGGCAGCGCCAGCTCATCGACCATCGCCACCGGTCCGGCCGAGGTCAGCACCACCTGCTCGATCGTGGCCGGTGCGTCGCCTGACGACTCGATGTCGACCGTTGCCGTCTGTTCGGGGCAGTCGCGGAGGTTGGTCGGAAAGTGCAGGTTCGACACCGTGAGCCGCGCGAACTGCGCCTCACCGACGAGGTCGACGACCTCGGCCGCACCCTCTTGCTGGTTCGCCGTGATGGCGAGCTGCCCGCTGTCTTCCACGTCAATCGCGGTGTAGTCGACCGTCACGGTCTCGGACGCACCGGGAACCAGCGAGAACGCGGTCGGCGCCTCCGCGAATGCAAAGGCGAGCGAGCCCGAGACCTGCAGAGAGGTGATCTCGAGCCGGGCATCCCCGTCGTTGAAGAGCGTGACCTCCTTGCTCTCGGTCGTGCCGACCGGAACCCCACCAAAGTCGAGCAGCAGTGGCTCGACGCGAAGCAAAGCCAGCGCCTGATTGGGGTCGACGGTGCTGACCACACGGGTGTCCGAGCAGGCGCAGAGCAGCAGGAACAGTGGAATCGCGCGCAGAGGCCCTCCACTCCGCAGACTACCGGTTTTGGTGACGCGTGTCAGCGAGGTCGACGACAGAACGGGACACAGCGCGGATCGAACGCGTGCTACCCCCATGGGGCGCGTCGGCAATGGCCCTCAGACGTGCGGGAGGAAACATGCGGACAGGTGCGGTACTCAGTTTGGCTCTCGCCTTTGGCTGCGTAAGCGAAGAGGCCGTCCAGGCGCCTGGGCAACTGCCCCCGGCCGACGTGCTGCTGACCACCGACGGGCTCGATGTGGACGCGCTGAGCCGCGTCGATGTCCGGGGCACCGCAACATCCATGGCCATCCTCGCCGAGAAGGTCGAGGCACTCAGCCCCGAAGCGCGCGCCGACGCCGCCGAGTCCCTTCAGCTCCTCTCTGTCAGCTGCCCCTACACCCGCGCCGCGCTGACCCTCCCCTACGCCCTGCACGCGAGTGTGATGCGCATCGACGCAGTTCATCTGAACAGCTTCGTGCAGTCCGACTGGATCTACCTGCAGCAGGGTCTGAGCACCCACGTCGCCGTACTCGATGCGCTCAGTGTCGACCTGGTCCTACCCTCCACCGACGACCCGCTCCACACCGACGTCGCGGGGCTGATGGTCGACCGCCAGACACTCCAGACCTCGGCCAACCCGGTCGAAGCCGCATCACCCCTGGTGCACGAGCTGGTCACGCTCGCCGAGGCCGTCGACGCCTCGACGATGGAGCGTATCGACCTGCACAGCGACCGAGTCGAAGAGGCCACGGGCATCGGCCGGCCCTGCCCGAGAAGCCCATTCTCCGTCCTTCCGGGACAGCCGTGGAACCTCGGCATGCAGATCGGCGGCTGGCATGACGCCCTCAAGCGCATCGAGCCCTTCGTGGAGGATGCGGAGACCCAGGCGCAAGTCGGCGCGATGATCGCCCTCGTCGACGCCTACACCGCGGCTAACGAGACCTACCGCTACGACGTGGACTAAGTCAGAAACGGCTCCGTCCCTACGGCTGCGCGAACCGGCAGCAGTACAGACGCATCTCGTCCTCGTGGTTGATCGAAGTGCATGCTGAGGGCAACTGGGAATCCTGCACGGCGACGTCCACTCCCCCGAGAATGGGGTAGCCGGGCATCTGGACCCCACACACCGCGCCACCGGGCACCGGGGTGTCCATGCACGCAGTCCAGGCGCACTCGAGCTCTGTCGAGCCCATATTCACGGCACCCGTCACGTTGAGGTCGCCGCCCACCGCCGTGTTTCCACCGTTGAGCTGCAAGTTGAGGGTCGAGGGTCCATTGGTGGTCGACCGCGCCATGATCTCATTGCCATCGATACCGAGATTCACCGCTCCAGAGGTGCCGACAACCAAGGCGCCAGTGAAGCTGTCATCGACCACATCGCTGTTGCTCTCGAGACGGACCAAGCCGGTGCTCAGGGTTCCGGTCGTGCGAAGTCCAGCGGCAGTGCCGTTGCTCGAGGCCACGTAGTTGTCGTCGAGCAGATCGGTCAGCTCGCCCTCGGTCGTGAAGCCGTCGTCGGTTCCGTCCAGAAGGCCGGCGGGGACATTGTCGATGTCGCTCCAGTCGGGCGTATACGACGCCGCGAGGTAGTCGCCGTCGAGCAGAGCTGTGAGCTCGCCCTTGGTCGTGAACCCGTCGTCCGTCCCGTCGGCAAAGCCGGCTGGAATGTTCGTGATCGCGGACCAAGCCGGCGTGTAGGTCGCAGCGAGGTAGTTGTCGTCCAGCAGATCGGTCAGCTCGGTCTCTGAGTCGTAGCAAACGGCGGCGGCCCAGGTCTCGATCTGCGTCTGGTCCACGGAGACGACGTTTGAGGCGATGTCGATTCCCGTGCCCGGCGTGTAGGTGTAGTTGTCGTCGAGGACGGTCGTGAGCTCGAGTTCGGTGTCGTAGGCGACGTCGCGGGCGGCCTGGTTCAGGTCGGTTCCAGCGGGAATCTCCGCGCGAATGTCGGCAAGTGTCCCGCCATTCAGCGTGGCCGCGTCGCCAGCGTTATCGGCCCAGGCAGCGTAGGGCACGTGATCGAGCGGCACGAGCGGCATGGCGCTGTCACCGGCCACTTGAATCTCGAGATGAGCTCCGGTGTGTACCGCGAAGGTGTTGAGCTCCAGCGAGAGGTTTCCCCCTCCGAGTTCGGTTGCGAAGCGTCCATCCACCACGTCCACCGTGATCGTGTCTCGCCAGAGAGACGTGGACGCATTGGCGTCATCGTACAGCGTAAACGTCACGTCGACGGCGCCGTCAATGGCCACACCCGCACTGTCCGTCAGCACACCCTGAATGGGTATGAAGCCCGGCCCGGCAAGTGCCGCTGAACTGAAGAGAAGAGCCAAGAGAGACGAGAACAGACGCATGAATCACCCCGGGGCTAGGACCCTAGCGCACTCCCTACAATCACACGCCCGCCCCGCTGATCCTGGCGGGTGCAACGAGCCTCGGACCGGTCCGAAAGCCCCTACCCGACCCGACCCTCGGCAGGCGCTACGTACGACCGATACAGCGTCGGCGAGGCGATGCCCCCGGAGTCGATCGGAGCGATCGGCCTACCAGCCCTGCGACGCATCCAGGGTGATCTCATCGTCCAGGCCGACCTGCTCCACATAAGCCGCTAGCCGATACGCCACGATTCCAGCGGCGTCATTCGAGTTCGCCGCTGCGCGCAGATCGATGCCCGACCGCCGCACGCAGCCCCCATCGGGCGAGAAACGCACGGACTGTTGCCCACTGCCCTTGAAGGTCATGTCGTTGTAGCCGTAGCCGCCCTTGAACGCCGTCACAGGATGTGGTCCTCACCGTCGACGCCGCCGTAGGTGACCCTTCCTCTGAACTGGCTCAACACCCCGTCGAGCGGGAACGCGGTTGCCGCCGACTGGCGAAGCGCCCAGTTGCCCTCTTCGGTGTCGTCGAGCTGCACATCGAGCGAAGAGACGGCTCGCGACACCAGCCGCTCCACCATCTTGAGAATGAAGCGCGACCGCGGCGTGTCGCCCTCGACGCCCTTCACGCGAGGCTGCGTGACCCGACCGTCGGGGGTGAGCTTGAAGGCGACGGTGGACTTCTCCATCCACGCCTCGTACTCGAACACCGCCTGCTGAGCGCCGCCTCAATGCCCGTGCTCGAAGCCCGCGGTTTGAAGTAGTCTGTCGTTTCAACAGGACAAGTTCGACCTCGACGGAGCGACAGCAATGCACTCTTCCCTTTCCCTTCGCGCTGCTCAACTGTTCGCCGTCGGCCTGCTCCTCGGCGTGAGCGCTTGCTCCGATCAGCCGATCTCGGATGACACCGGAGAAGAGGCGGACACCGACACCGACACCGACACCGACGCCGACACCGACGCCGACGCCGACTCCGACTCCGACTCCGACTCCGACTCCGATACGGACACCGACCCCTGTCCTGTAGGCGACTGCAATGACAGCTTTGACGAGGCCGCAGCGGTCTACCTGAACTCGGGCACCTCGCACCAAGGCTCCCTGTCACCGGACAGCGACGTCGACTACCTGCGATTCCAGGGCTACGCGGGACAGACGATTCTGCTCACCACCGACGCCAAGCCCTCCACCGATGAGTTCGCCGAAGGATACGTCGATCTCGTCGTGACCCTCTTCGACGCGAATCGGGTTCAAATCGCGGAGAACGACGACCCACTGGTCCGAACGACGCAGGACAGTCTGCTGTACACGGTGCTGCCGTCCACCGGCACCTACTACATCCGGGTCGCAGACTTCTGTCACTGGTTGGTGCTCCAAGGGTCGAGCTGTCCCGTGGACACTCCGGCCATCAGCCATCCAGAATATGTCGTTCAGATCACCGCGTTGGACTTCGGAACCACAAACCTCACGGATGGAAACGTCCCGGAGAGCCAGGGCACGATGGAGTACGCGCCCAACCCAGGGTCCACGGGTTCGGGCTATTTTTCGTCCATTCTCAGCGGGAGCTTCGATGGGCCTAGCGACGAAGACGTGTACACATTCACGCCGCCAAGCCTGAGCAATATCGACCATCGAGCCCAGATGAGCTTCTTGCCCTTCCCGGCGGGCGTCTCCGCCAACGGTTCGACTGCCGACGTCAAGCTCCTCTGGATCGAGGATGCCGACGACCCGAGCGGCACCAAGCTCGCCCAGATCGACGGTGGGCTGCACAACGAACTCCTGCTGCCGATCACGGCCGACACCCGCTACGAGCTCCACGTACAGACCGACGGCGCCGCCACAGTCGGCTCGAACCCCTTCTACATGCTGCTGCACTTCAACGGCGACTCGAACCCCGTCGAAGCGGAGGCCCTGAACTCCGGCGCGAACGACACATCGGGCAACGCCGAGAGTCTCGTCGAGGGGGGCAGCGCGGATCCTTCGTACTTTGTCGCTGGCGATCTCGACGGCGACGGCACCGATGTCGACTGGTACAGCGTGGACGCATCCACCGCAGCTGGCGTGACCACCGGCATGACGGTCTCAGTCGCCTGCAGCAGCGCGACCATGGGCTCCGGTGTCGAGGGACTGCGGGCCGAACTGTTGGATTCCAACGCATCCACGGTACTCGGCTCGGCCACAGAGAGTGCCGATCAACAGAGCTTCTTCGGCGATGTGGCCCTACCCAGCTCGCCCACCCAGCTGTTCCTCCGGGTCAGCGCCACCGGCCAAAGCCAGACCGTTGCGGGAACGCACTACCAATGTGGTGTGCACTTCCGGTGAGCGAGCGAAGCACACCGCTCAGCCTTCTGTGAAGGTTTCCTAGGCTCTCGAACGCGCGATGCCGAGCCCGATGGCACCCGCGAAGACGACAGCCAGCGGCCACCACGGAATCGTAGGTGCCGTCCCACCCGGCTTCAGCACCACATCGGGATTGCCAATCAGCACAATGCCGGCCCACCCCTCGGGCGCGTGCCCGGCGTCGTGCATCAGACTCTGCGCAGACTGTAGGGCTTGGCCGAGGCTCTGGCCCTGGTCCACAAAGCCATAGAAGGCCACGGCGAACCCTCGGGCGTGGTCATCGCGAAGCGGCCAGAGCGTGGCAAGGACCGCTGACGCACCGGCCTGCTGAAAGGCGGGGGCAAGACCCTCGGGCCCCTGGGCGCCGACCACGCCACCGCCCGCACTCTGGCAGGCCGACAGCACCACCACCGCGCCGTTCAGGTCCTCGGCGACAATCTCTCCGGTGGACAGCCAGCCGTCGGTCCCCTCGCCCGGGGCGAGTAGCAGACCGGCACTTCCGGGGTCGTGGCTCGGAACCACCGCATGGGCCGCGAAGTGCACGAGCCGGGGGTTGGTAGGCAACCAGCCCGTCTCGGAGGCCTCGGCCCCGACGAAGATCTGCGCATCGAGACCTCGCAGGGCCTCGACCTCAGCCGCCGCCTGGTCAAGCCGAGGCGGCATCTTGTCGACCCGCAACAGCACGGCGTCTTCGCCAAACGTAGGGTCGGCGAATGCGACGACAGCGCCATCCGCGGCAGGCTCGACTTCGGACCACCGCGCCCACAGCGATACCGACGGGGCCTGCACGACCTGGGCTGCCGCACCGAGGGGTGGCGACTCCGCCGTCGCCCGCAAGGCCGCAAACGGCAGGCCATAGAGGGGTCCCTCGGGAATGACGGTCAGCTTCGACGGCGGCCCATCGGGAAAGGCGGGGCCGAGAAGCTCATCGTAGAGCCGGGCTCCCGCAACGCCGCTCACACCGTGCATTCCGGCGAATAGACGCACGCGCTCATCGAGCTGGTTTAGCGGCGGTAGCGGGTAGGAGCGCACCTCGTCGGCGCGAATGACCATCGCCCACGGCTCCGCAAACTCCGCGGACTGCACGGGAAGCTGGAAGGTGACCACGGCTTCGTCGGGACCGAGTCTGGCTTGGATGGCCGACAGCTCGACGGGCTTGGTTCGCCGAAGGGCCGCATACTCGGGCGCAGAGGTGTTGAGCTCATCGACGATGTGGGCGACCTCTTCGCGCGCTGCCTGCAGGGCCGCAGCGGCCTCGGCCAGGTCGGCCTCCGTCGCGTAGCCCAGGTCCTCTTCGGCCCCTTCAAGGCGGGTCCGCGCCTTCTGGTAGCGCTCGCGCAGCGCCACATCGTCGATCAGCACCTCGGAGACGTCTGAACGGTCCA
This sequence comes from Pseudomonadota bacterium, assembly GCA_023954855.1. Lineage (GTDB taxonomy): Bacteria > Myxococcota_A > UBA796 > UBA796 > M1803. Next base: position 18,197 of record JAGSGY010000020.1, read on the forward strand.
GGGCGCTGCGAACGGCCTGGGCGCGGGTCGACTCCAAGATCTCGTGGGCGGCCGCCAAGTCACCGTCCTCGGCGACGACCCAGGCCAGGTCGTGAAAGTCGGCATCCCAGTCCGCTCGCCAGGAGCGTCCGTTGTCGACGCCCAGGTCGAAGATCTCCGTCGCAACCGAGCGGAACGCCTCGGCCTCTTTCGCCCGCTCTACGCGGTTGCCGAGCCGGTGGTGGGCCACGAAGCGCGCCTTTGCGGCACGGGACTCGAGATTGAGGGTGGCGTCGAGCGCACCCAGCGATTCCGCGAGGGCCAGTCCTTCTTCCGGATCCCACTCCGAGAGCTTGGCGGCCCACGCCGCCTCGAGTCCGGGCAGGTAGTACGCCTCTTCGAGACTCACGCCGACCTTGCGGGCGCGCTCGACAAAGGCCCTCGCGGTCGCCTCATCATCGCTCACCAAGGCCGCCCGATACAGCGTGTCGACCTCAGTCCACGGGTTGTCGCCCTTGCGGGCCAGATCAGCGACGGCGAGCGCCTCCTCCACGAAGTCTCTTCCGTCGAGCACGCGCTCCTGCAGGTGAGGACGGGCCGACAGGTACTGCAGGATGCCGGTTCGCACCATCGACTCGGCATAGGCATCGTCGTTCTCTTGGAGCAGCGTGAGCAGCTTCGGATAGGCGGTGAGCCAGACGTCGTCGCGCTGCAGCTCCGCCGCGACCTGAATCATCACGTGCAGTGCCACCAGGCGGGTCTGGTAGTCATCCTCGGGGGTGAGCTGCTCATGCAGCGCCTGGGCCCGCGACAGGGTCAGATCGAGGTCCCGCTTGTGTTGCCACATCGTGCGTAGGCGCTGGGACAAGACGATGCGCTGAAGGGAGTCATCCCCAGAGAGAGTCGCGACATCGACCGCGCGGTCGAGCTGCTCGCGCACATCCTCGACCCGGCGATTACGACCTGCAAGCTGCGTGAGGTTCAGCCGCGCAAAGACCTCCCCCTTCGGGATCTCCGCCTCGCGAAAGGCATCGGCCGCACGCTCGAGCTCCGTCCAGGCGCCATCGACCTCTCCGTGGTCCATTCGCAGGTTGCCGAGCGTCAGCCGCGACCACGCCCAATCGGGTCGCGCATCCACCACGGTCGCCATGAAGGCGATGGCCCCGTCATAGTCCCCACTTCGGCGTGCATACATGTACACGCATCGACCCGGATCACGCCCCTCGGCCTCGGGCCCGAACAGGTCGGCGCAGGGCTCCGGTGGCGCGGGTTGGGCAAAAGCGAGGCTCGCGAGCAAAGCGAGAAGCGTCATTGAATCCGGAGCACAGAGGTGCGGGAGATGCGTCGGGTGCCGTCAGGACCCAAGCCCTCGACTCGCCAGAGCAGCAGCGCGCCCTCTGGGAGGCTCGCGATGGCTTCGGCGGGCACGACGACATGGTCCCCGTCGATACCCTGCGCGGTGTGCAGAGTGTTGAGCGCATCGTCGCTCACGAGCACGTCGTAGGTCCAGCCCGGCTCGCTCGACCACTCGATGCGAACCGCCTCGCGAGCGAGCACGGCGTTCTCGGGGGTGAGGAGCTCAATGCGGTCTACACCATCGCGGTACACCGGCTCATCTGTCGGTCCCGGCGCGCCAGACATCACCGCCAGTAATGCCGCTGCTGCCAGTGCAAATCCACCGGCCGCCGCCCATCCACGCGAGCGCATCGAACCCAGTGAAACCCCATTGTCGTCGCTCGCCTCGAGCGGCGAGGAGCGATCGAGCGCCTCGGACGGCGAGGACTTGTCGAGCGCCCGCATCGGGCTGGACTTGTCGAGCAGCAAGAGCTCCGCCGTGTCTGCCGGCATCTCGCGCTGCACCTCGACCGCCACGGCCCAGTCCGCCGCACAGCTGGAACAACCCGACACGTGGTCGACGAGCGAGCGAACACTGCCGGGGGCGAGCTCGCCGTGGGCGGCCTCCCAGATGGCTTCCGCAGGTGGACAGTCCCCTGCCGCCTGGCCCCCGCGCACCCAGGCCTCGAACACGTCGCTGCCATCACTCATGGGGTCACCCCTTTCTTGGTGAGGCAGTCACGAAGGTCCGCGAGTCCGCGGTAGACATGGTTCTCGGCCTTCTTCGGCGTCCAACCCAGCAGCTTGGCCGTCTCTGGAACCGTGTGACCCACCAGGTGCAGGGTCAGTGCGCGACGTCGATTCTCGACCAGTCGACCCAGACAGTCCTGAATCTCCACCGCGACGTGCTGCGCATGCGTGCGCCCCTCGGGGTTGGCGACCGGAGCCTGTTCGATGGGTTCTGAGACGACGTCTTCCAGCGCATCCTCTCTTCGGCGTCGGTGACGCCTGAGTTCGTCGATGGTGGCCGACCAAGCGACCTTCCATAAGTACGACGGTTGAAGTGAGCCTTTCCCCTCACTCGAAAGTCGCATCACCTTGATCATCGCCTCCTGGACGATGTCATCAGCCCGGTCCGCGAGCTCGCGGGGACAACGCGCACGGACAGCCCGCGTCAAGACACGCTGTACGTCCTGCAGATCCTCGTGCGAAAGCCCCACGGAAGCATGCTACCGCGGGGGGAGGGTCCGGCGACCTAGTAGGTGGCGCGGGTCGCGGTGTAGCCGATGTTGAAGTTGATGAGACCGCCGAGATCGACGTACTTGGGCTGGTTCGACCAAGCGAGCGTCATCGTGCGGGCACCGGTGATGAACACCTCGTCGTGGGCGTCACCGTCGTAGTCCGCGGTCACCACGCGCATGCCAATCTGCTCACCGCCGGTGGCGCCGACAATCGCGGTACCGTTGTGTCCACTGTGGCGCCCAGCCGACAGCTGCGGGAAGGCGTAGACCGCACCGTCCTCGTCATTGAAGTGGCTGCCATAGGGCGCGCCGACCAGCAGCTCATTGTCGCCGTCGCCGTCGATGTCGCCGCCGGCGAGCGAGGTGCCGAAGCCGTCGCCGCTGCCCGTCTGAATCAGCGCGTAATAGCCGCTGGTCGAGGTCAGGCTTCCGCGGGTGCCACCGTCCCAGACGATGGCGGCGCTGTAGCGAGCGTAGGTGAGTGCGATGTCGGCGAGGCCGTCATTCGAGAGGTCGAAGTCGCCCGCCACCGCGTCGGGACGGCCATAGCGGCCGAAGTCGATGTGAAGAGGCAACTCCGCAGCATCGATGCGGCCATCGGAGCGTCGACCGCCGGCCAACACAGCCATGCCCTCGGCACCCTCGAGGAGGAGGTCACCGACCCCGTCGCCGTCGAAGTCGCCGGCACGGTGGATTGCCTGGCCAGCGCCGCGAATGGCGAAGTCCGCGTCGCCAACCTCGAGGTCACCCCGGAGGGGGCCGTACAGCACGACCGCCAGGTCCTCACCGGGAACGGCTGCGATCAGGTCGTCGATGCCATCATCGTCGAGGTCGAGCACCACAAAGCTGGTGCCGAAGTCGGTGCCGCGCTCGCCGCGAATCCACACGTCGGCCTCGTCCGTCGACACACGCTCTTCGGGGTTGGCGTACACCGCGATGACATCAGCGCCGGGAAGGCCCTGCACGAAGTTGGCGCCTAGGCTGCGACCGCCGGTGAGGTTGCCCGAGGCCTGCGCACCCGCCTCGGCGTCGAGGCCACTGGTGTGGGCGTAGACCGTGGTTGACGCGAGCGAAGAGACCGGCGCGCGGCCGAGGTCGCGAATGGCCGGGGCCTCGAGCAGGTAGGCGGTGGGCTGTCCTGCCGTCGCGTACTGCGGGAAGCTGGTCCACGGACCGTTCGGGTCGTCGCCGCCGCCGGTGTCGTCGTCGAGGGGGTTGGGCATGTCTACCGCACCACCCTTGCCCGTCATCACGAACTTGGTGGTCGTCGAGTAGCTGCGCTTGAAGCTGGTGCTCGCCGTCCGGCACCCCTCATCCACAAGGCCGTCGCGGTCGTTGTCGATCAGGTCACCACAGATCTCGCCAGCACGGACTTCCCCGCGGGCGTCGGCAGAAAGCGCCGACTCCGCGAGGTCAACTTCATTCACACAAGCAACAGAGAGCAGGGCAAGGGGTAGGGCAAGACGAGTCATGAAAACCTCCGGGCGTGAGCCGCGTTCGAAGGTGCAACGCTCGCCGGATGGGATTCCCCTCACTCAATCCTAGAAAAAACCAAACCCTCAGGACGCGACGCTCGAAACCACCGTTCGAAAACCCAATTGCGCCATCACACCTGCGGAGGAACTCGTCGTATCAATCCGGCAGAACCAACTGTTTCGCTCCCATCCGCCCCCCCTCACCCGGCGGTGGCCTCGGGCTTCCACAGCCGACGTATCGGCTAGCCCCCCCTGCACACGAGCGAACTCGGTGCTCGTGTCCATCAGCCAGCTGAAGACATTGCCGGCCACATCGCGCATGCCATAGGGCGAGACATCCTGCGGATGCGTGCCCACATCGCACGGACCCGGCGCCTTCACCGCCCGTTCCCGCGTCCAAGACCACTCCGCACATCGCTGGGCGCCCCAGGGATAGATCCGCGCATCCACGCCCCGGGCCGCCTTCTCCCACTCGAGCTCGAACGGAAGGCGGACCTCGCGGCCCAGGCGTCCTCCTAGCCAAGCGCAGTACGCCATCGCCGAGGCCCAGGTCACACAGACCACCGGCATCGTCGGGCGCCAGTCGCTTCCGTGCGCGTCTTTGCCAAGGCGAAAGTGACCGCCTTCGCTGCGCGGGTAGATCGGCTTTCCGCCCATTTTCGGAGCGTGTCTCTCGGCGAGATCGACGTCTCCGCGGTCAACGAGGTCGTTGAGAAAGCCGACGTATTCACCGTTGGTGACCGAGTCTCGCCCGATGGCAAACGCATCGACCCAGACTCGCTGGCGGGGCACTGGATTCGCGAGCGCTTCCTGGTCGGTGCCGGCCTCGTACCAGCCGGCGGGCACATAGACCATGCCCTCGGGAACGCTGTTCGGAAGCTCGACCACGGTCGCTATTTGCTCGCCAGGACGCACACCATCCCAGTGCTGGCCACGACCAATCTGCACCGGGTAGCGCACCACCTCGCGACCCTTGGCGCGAATCTCGAGCAGGTAGCTGCCCATCGCCACCGGCACTTCATCCAGCGGTGTCGTTCCGAGCGTGCGCTCCAGCTCGGGCACCAGGCGACGGCGGCGCTCGGTGTAGCGGAGAAGTGTGACCTCAGCGGGCACCTCCGTCGTCAGCGACAGTGTGCCAGTCCCCTCGAGATAGGCGGTGTGCTGGCCCCTGTCGTAAGCACGAATCCAGTCTTCGAGCGCTCGAGCGGTCGCTGCATCCCCCTTGGACTCGGCGAGCATGTGCGAGCGGACGTAGTGGGTCGCGAGTCGGTCGTAAGCTTCGGGCAGCCCGGGAACGAAGCTCAAGCTCGACCGCAGCAGACGAAGACGCTCAGCTTCGGAGCGCTCCGCCTGATCTTCAAGGCGGCGAGCCTCGTCTTGCATCGTCCAGGGTCCCCACCGCTGCGCCTCGGGTGCGTCGGCGGGTAGCGCGCGGAGCTGCGCATCGGCGGCACTCTGCAGCACCTCGGCCTCGCGACGTGAGCGACGAATGCCCGCGCGCAGGGCGTCGGCTTCCGCAATCAGGTCGAGGGCCCGCTCCTTGTTCTTGGCGCCATCGAGCCAGTCGAAGAGGCGGCGGGCCAAGGCGGTGGCGTCACTGGGACGGTCGTCTACCTCGGGGGCGAGCGCGGCCATCGCCAGATCGCTTAGCTCCTCGGCGACGGGAAGCGCCGAGCGTGTACCCGGGAGTCGGACTGCAGGCGCCATCGCCACCAGCGCCACCAGCGCACGACGTGACGGCGCTGCATACGGCGGGTCTCCGCAGAGCAGCTCGTAGAGCATGCCACCCAGCGCCCAGACGTCCGTGGCGGGACCAATCCGGTCGTGCTCGGCGCGGGCCTGCTCGGGAGCCATGTACGACGGGGTTCCCGCAACCGCACCCGCCTGCGTCCGCAAGCTATCGCCGGTGCTTCGCAGCGAGTGCACGGCGTCGACGGGCGTCCACGCCTCGGTCATCACCCGCGCGAGCCCCCAGTCGAGCACCAGCACCTCACCGTGGTCTCCAAGCATCACATTGTCGGGCTTGAGGTCGCGGTGGACCACCCCGCGGTCGTGGGCGTAGCCGACCGCTTCCGCAACCCGCGCCAGGGCATCGATCAGGCGGCGAAGGCTCCAGCCATCCGAGGTCTGCTCCTGGCCGACCCGGGCGGCGGCGTGCACCTGAGCGATGCGGTCACCGAGGGTCGTCCCTCGCACTTCCTTCATGGTGAACCACAGACGACCATCGGGAAGCAGGCCCAGGTCGTGCACGGGAACAATGCCCGGGTGCTGCAGCTGGGCTGCGACCTGCGCCTCTTCACGGAAGCGTGCGATGGCGGCGGCCGAGCTCCCCGCCTTCACCACCTTCATGGCCACGACACGGGAGAGCTCGCGGTCCCGCACGCGGCGCACCTCACCCATGCCGCCGGCTCCGAGGGGGCCGAGATCTTCGTAGCGTTCGGGCAGGTCCAGCGCTGAGTCCACTTCGAGAGCGGCTTCGTCGGGCTCGTCTGTCCAGGTGTCGCGAGTGGGGCTCATGTACATGACCTACCAGACGCACGGGCAGCGGAAAACCCCTCACACAAGCCAAAACTTCAGCGACAAGGTGCTCTTGGGCGGCTTCTAGACACCCCGCGCGCTTCTGAGCGCGTCTGCTTGTAGGACTCGAGCAAGGAGCTGCACGCTGTCGTGCGGCTTGCACCCTGCTGCTCCTCAGCCCGTGCGACCCAACGAGCGAGCTATGTACGTGCCGTACAAGGCGAGCGCCGCGCGCGAGTTCTGGAGCCCCTATGTCTGTCTCATCATCCCGCCAGCTCCTCATCACGGGCGGCGCCGGCTTCATCGGATCCCACACCGCCAGGGCCGCACGCTCGGCGGGGTGGGCCGTCCGCATCCTCGACAACTTGAGTACGGGCAGCCTAGACGCCCTGGACAGCCTGGACGTCGACTTTCATCGCGGGGACATTCGGTCAGACCGCGACGTCGACCGAGCCATGAAGGGCGTGACCCATGTCGTTCATCTGGCCGCGCGCATCAGCGTCCCCGAGTCATGCGAGGACCCCGTCGGCTACGACCAAGTCAACGTTGCCGGCACCGTCCGCGTCATGCAGGCCGCCCGCCTAGCCGGATGCACCGCGATGGTGTTTGCCTCCTCGGCCGCCGTCTACGGGAGCGACCCGAAGGTGCCGAAGACCGTCACGGACCGCCCTCAACCCGAGAGTCCATACGCAAGCCAGAAGCTCGCCAACGAGGCCTATGCGAACGCCTTCGCGTCGATCAGTCCGCTGCGGACCATCGGGCTCCGATACTTCAACGTGTTTGGTCCAGGTCAAGACCCGAATGGCCCCTACGGAGCGGTGATTCCGAGCTTTGTGCAAGCCGCTGTGCAGGGCCGCGACCTGACCGTGCATGGCGACGGACTACAGACCCGCGACTTCGTGTCTGTTCACGATGTGGCACAGGCCAACATCGCCGCATTGCAGGGTCCCTCAGGGGTCTACAACGTCGGAACCGGGCACGGCCTCAGCGTCAAGGCGCTCGCGGACCTGGTCCTCTCCGAGGTTCAGTCCTCCTCCAAACTCATCCACGGCCCCGAGAGGCTCGGCGACGTGCGCCACTCCCTCTCGGACATTCAACACACGACGGCCGCGCTGGACTGGCTCCCTGCCCAGGACTTCAATCGGGCACTCACCGAGACCATCCGGTACTTCCGCCAGCGCTCAGAGCGGAAGGGCTGAGCGGTCCGGACAGGAAAGGGTGACGCGGGCCGCTGGAATCTCCACACCGGACTCGACGTCGTTCACGACTAGGTCCCCGACCACGACGATCCAACCGCAGGGCCGAGCGCGCCTGCTGCGGCCCACCGCCACCTTCGCCGGCATCCACGTGCCGAACTGCGGTGCGTAGAACGCATCTTCGACCGCGTGCTCATCAAAGCCGAACCCGCGAATCGAGCCGGGAACGCCTTCGAGGCGGGCGCCGTTGAGCCCGACGTCAGGATGCAGCGGGAGTCTCGACACAGCGGCATGGGCCGCGTCACTCACCTCGTCGCGAATCCAGAGCACCGCCGCCCCCGGCAGGTGCCACACAAAGATCGTGCGCTCGTGGACCGGCCTGCCCTCCAGGAAGCGGTAGCCGTCATGCGAAGCGCGCACGAGCCAAGCCGAGCCAAGGGGTACGTCGACGGGATGTGGCCCGTCTACCACCACGCGCTCAGGCCTGCGCCCCATGCGAAAGGACGACCACACCTCTGAGCTCGACCGCTGCGAAAGCTCGAGTGTGGAGTGCGCGGCCGTCGACCTGGACCAGGCCCTGTGGGGATCCTCGGCATAGCCGCAGACACCGGGGTCGACGATGACCCTCTGCCCCTCGAAGGCAAGCGTGAGCGACAACGTCGACGCATGCTGATGGCCCGGCTGGTGGCGGAGCCCTGGCATCGTCGCGTCGAGCTGCACCTCTGCCTGCTGACCCCGCAATACGACGAGACCATCGACCGCCTGCGCAGCGACGCGCGCTCCGTCCGCCACACCCGTCGCCCCAAGCAGCGGTCCCAGGTCCGGGCAGGGCCCAGGTGTGCTGTCGTGCATCCTAGGCAGGAGCCCACTCGGCCCGACGACCAGGGCGAGCCACTCCGCCATTCGCTCCAAGGCGACCTGGTACTCCGCGGGAAAGGTCTCTCCAGCAGCCTCGACGACGGCGCGAAGCTCCAGCAGACCCTCCAGAAGAACCGCGTGGTACATCGCAGACCGCTCGGCATGTCCTCCACCGGGGAGAACCTGGTCGCGGATAGCCCTACTGAGAATGGCGTGGCCAAGACGTCGCCAGCGCAGGGACGAGCGGCAGTCGAGCCCGTAGCCGGCCATCAGGAGCGCGACGCCATTCTCCCAGAGATGGTTGCCTCCCAGATCTCTCTCCAGGCGCCAGGACAACGCATTGACCTGGCCCGCCAAGGACGCCAGCAGTGGCCCATTCTGCTCACTTGGGAACGCACTGAACACCGAGAGCCAGGCCCCCACGCGGCGTGAGATGCAGTACGGCGCGTAGGCGGGACGCATCGGCGCGGGACACGCGTCATCCCAGCTTCGCATCATCTGCCGCGCCAAGGCCCCGGACTCCTCGCTTCCCTCGGCGGCAAGCACCTTGAGGAACCCACCCCCATGAAGATGAAAGCGGTGTAGCGCCGGCATCTGTGTGTCTCTCCAGGGGAGATCGGGTCCATCGAAGGTCCAGACGCGCCCGAGAAGCTCAAGCCGTCCGTCCTGCAGTCCCTCGGCCGTGGGCATGCCGGGCCCCACGCCAAAGTGCGGCCATCGGACCTGGCCCGCGAGAGCCGCCGGTTCCCGTCGAAAGGTCAGCGCCCAAGCCACATCCCAATCCGCGCGGTCCACCCACTCCATGCCCACACGTCGCAGCCTGTAGAGCCACTGGCTTGGCCGCGTCATCGAGACGGTGCGGAATAGACGGGCGGCCTGCTCGCGGCGTGCCATGCGCCTATGCCTCGAGCTGAGCGGCCAGATCCAGCGTGACCTCTGCGACCTCGAACAGCTCGTCCATGGGGATGGGTGGCTGTCCAGTCCGCACGCCCTCCACGAACGCACGGACAAGACCCTCGTGGCCCTTGTCCTGCTTGGGGAGATGCGGCCTCTGCAGCATGGATCCGTCGAAGACCTGCAGCCGGCGGAAGTTGTCGACCACGAAGACCCGCCCGTCGCTGAAGACCTCGAGACGCTCCTTGGGGAAGGAGGCGTGCCCATTGCTGAAGTACTGGATGGTCGCGATGCTGCCATCTTCGAAGCCGAGCGTCATGATCGCGCGGTCGAGCGGGTGGCGCTGGCCTGGATTCCCCGTTCCAACGGCCACCGCGCTCACGATGGGAGCTCCGACCAGAAAGCGCAGTACATCGACAAAGTGGCAGACCTCACCGACGACGCGCCCGCCCCCGCGCTTGCGGTCTTGGATCCAGTGCGAGTCGGGAATGGCCCCCGCGTTGACGCAATAGGTCGCACAAAGAGGCTCCGAGCGGCCCGAGAGCTTCTGTGCCAGGCGTTGGACGTATGGCGAGAAGCGACGGTTGAGCCCAACCGTGAGCACGGGGGCGACGGCATGCGCCGCCAGTGCTTCTCTGACGCTCTCGAGACCTTCGGGAGTAATCGCGAGAGGCTTCTCGACAAAGACGTGTTTCCCCGCGTTGAGCGCCTCAACGACCAGGGGGGCATGGCTGTCGTGAGGCGTTCCGACGAGAACCGTGTTCACGCCGGAGTCGCCGAAGACCTGCGAGGTCTCGGTGGTCACCACGCGGGCGCCGGACTTCCGCGCAGCGAGAGCCGAGCTCAGGCCCCCTCGTGATGCCAACATCTCTGGTGCCACGCCAGCGCTTGCGAATGCCGGGAGGAGGAAGCGGGTGACGAAGTTGCCGGTCCCGATCACCCCCAAGCGCATTGAGGCGGAGCTCGCCTTCGCACCACCTGGAGGAGCGATGGATCGCTCGGCCTTTGGCGCCTCCTCACTCTCCGGGCTGGCGTAGTTCAGGACGATGCCGAGCGCCGAACGATTGGCGAGTGACTCGTAGGCGCGAGTGGCGTCGTGAATACGATGCCTCTCAGAGATGAGGGCCTCGATATCGAGTCCGCCGTTCTCCATTTGTTGGAGCACCGCCTGGAAGTTCCTCCCCTCCGTCCAACGGACGAAGCCACGGGGATAGTCTTGCCCCCTCTGCTCGTAGGACGGGTCATAGCGGCCAGGCCCATACGAGCATGAGACCTGAAAGCTCAGTTCCTTCTCGTAAAAGTCGGCTCGGATCAGCTCCATGCCGGTGACTCCGACCATGATGATGCGACCACGCTGGCGGCACATCTCAGCCGCCTGATGGATCGGCTCTGACGACGGCGTCGACGCGGCGATGACCACGCCGTCGACACCGAAGCCTTCGTTCAGCGTCTTCACCACTTCGATCGAGCGCTCACTCTTTGAGAGGTCGACGGTCTCGGCACCGAAGTCTCGGCCCAGTTTTAGGCGCCCTTCATCGAAGTCTAGGCCAATGACCCGACAGCCAGATGCGCGCAGTAGCTGCACGGTGAGCAAGCCAACAAGACCGAGGCCGGAGACAACCCAAACCTCACCAAGAGCGGGCTTTCCAAGGCGAATGCTCTGCAAGGCAATGGACGCGAGAGGCGTGAAGGCAGCGTGTTCGAACGACACGTCCTGCGACGGTATCTTCGCGACGAGGTTCCTCCCCAAGACCGCGAACTCAGCGTGAGGGCCGTTGCAGGCCACCCTGTCACCCACCTCGAGGTCCTCGATCTCGGCGCCCACCGCCTCGACAATACCCGCGCTGCAGTACCCGAGTGGAATCGGCATCGCCAGCTTCGCCCGAACCGCATCGACGGTGGGCAAGATGCCGTCTGTCCGCGCCTTCGCGATGACCTGCCGCACCTTGTCCGGCTGCTGCCGCGCCTTCTCTACCAAAGACCCTCGGCCGAACTCGAGGAGCATGCGCTCCGTACCCGCCGAAATCAGCGAGGCTTGCGTTCGAATGAGCACAGCTCGCGGGCCAGGCACCGGCACCGGTGTGTCTAGCAGCGTAGTGTCGCCGTTCTCGAGGTCCTGCACGACTTGAAGCATGAATCTCTCAGATAGGCCGCAACGGGCCAGGGACCGGGGCGTTGTCAGAGGGTAGGAGCACGGGCCTTAGCACCTTGGACGAAACTGGGCCGACCCGAACCAGCATGACGCCCAGCCAGACATACACCACCGGAAAGGTCGTAAAGTCAGCCGCAAATCCCATCACCAGCCCGCCCAGCAGGGCTGCCGCTCCACCTGCAATGGCATCGCGTTCGTCCGCGCTGTGTCGCGCCCTACGCCAGCCGACCCAGAGAAGGCGGACAACGAGCACGAGCAAGAAGCCATGAGCAGCGAGTCCGACGAGACCCATTTCGGACGCCACCGCCGTGTAGGTGTCGTGCGGCCTCATGTCGATGAGGCCACCGGTATGGTCCACCGCCTCGTAGCGGAAGCGTCCTCGACCGACCCCGAGAATCGGATTCTCCTCGAACAGCTCGATACCGGTGCGGATCGCGGCCGCACGCGACACCAGCGAGCCGTCGTTCTCGCCGAGTTCCACGTCCACAAGCGTGGAGTAGCGGTCCGTGAGGTGCTCCAGATTCATGTACCCGGGAAGCGCCAAGCCAGCGAGGACTGCGAACGGCAACAGGTACCGCAGATGGCGACGGACCGAGTACACAAGCAGGACACTGCCCACCGCGGACGCGATGGCGCCACCGCGTGACAGCGAGAGCGCGATGTTGAGGGGGTAGAGAAACAGCAAGATGCCCGTCACGATCAAGCCGATCCTGCCTCGATTCTGCACCGTGCCCACGACGAGGGGCACCAACCAGATCAAGATGGCGCACCAGAGGTTTGGGCTGTCATAGACGCCGCTGGCTCGCCCGGAGTACACGCTCTCGATTCGGTCGGTCGTCAACACACCAAAGGCCATCACCACCGCGAGTACACCGGCGACGAGAAGCAGAGCGTCATCGAGGTTGACGCGGGGTACCCAGACGACAATGAGGTGGGTGAGCAGAGCCAAGCTCACGTACCCGATGATGGCGGGGGCAGCCGAGCGAACGTCGCCAGCAGAAGCCACGAGATTGATGAGCATGGCCGCGCCAATCACGATGAAGCCAACCGACACCGACGTCCACCGGAACATCGGCTTGCCGTAGTACCAGGCGTGTCCTCCCCAGAGCACCATCGCAGCGAGGGTGGTGGTCTTGCCGAGGGTAATCGGCACGACGATGACCACGCTCGGCACCAAACCGAAATTCGAGAGCAAGATGCCGGCCACCACGCCGGGCAACAACAGCATGGGGTAGCGGCTCGCTGCCACCCCAAGCATGAGGGCCACGGCCAGAGCCACCACGGGAAAGCCACCAAACAGAGCAAGAACACACGAGACGACGGAAATCCCGAGGATGCCCCCCAAGTCGCGCCTCGACACTACTTCGCCGACTTGGATTCAGAGCCTGCATCGCCATAGGCATGGCCGTAGCCGTAGCCGTAGCCGTAGCCGTAGCCGTAGTGGTTGCCGGCGTAGCTCTCGGTGGCGACATCGTTGAGCACGACACCGAGAATGTTGGCGCCGACGCGCTGAAGTCGATCAAGCGTGTGCAGCACGACGCCTGCGCGAACTCCAGAGCGGACCACCACCACAACGCCATCCACGACCCTAGACAGGTCCGAAGCATCCGACAGCAGGGCGCTCGGCGGGGTGTCGATGATCACCAAGTCGTAGAGGTCATCCGCAGCCTTGAGAAGGCTATCCATCTCGGCCGATGCAAGCAGCTTGCGCGAAGCACTACCGGTGAATTCTCCCGCTGCCAGCAAATCGAGCCCTTCGACCGGCGTCGTACGAATGGCGTCATTCAACGCCAAATTCCCCTGAAGAACGTCCGTTACCCCAGGTACCGAGGGCACATCGAACGTGTCGTGTAGGCGCGCCTTAAGAAGGTCGCCCTCAATCACCAATACGCGACGCCCACTCTGCGCGAAGGCGATGCCCAGGCGAACCGTCGTCGACGTCTTGCCCTCACCGGCAATGGATGAGGTGACGAGCAGGCGGCGTGGACGCGCACCCGTGCCGTGCTCGATGAGTGCACGCACCGAGCGCACGTTCTCGGAGGCCCCCGACCGCGGGTTCACGTACGTCATCAGCTCGATCGGCACACCCTCTTCTCGAGCCAGATGGGGCACGAGCCCAAGGAAGGGCACATGCAAGTGCTCCTTGATGGATGCCGGGGAAAGAAGGCGGTCATCCATCCACGCCGCACCGACCGCCACTCCGACTCCGCCGAGGAGTCCAAGCGCGAAGCCAAGGCCCATGTTGACGGGGGTGCTCGGCGAGAAATGCTTCTTCGGAAGCACGGCCATGTCGACAACGCGTACGTTGTTGAGCTGAGTTTCAGATGCGAGCCGAAGCTCATCCGCCCGCCGGCCCAGCCGCTCCTGAAAGAGAACCGCCCGGTCCAAGTCTGCCTTGAGCGTCTCGTAGGTCGCCGTGTGGCCACTCCGCGTGAGGAGCTCCGTCTTGGCACGTTCGACCTCAGCCGCCAGTCCATCCCGCTTGGCTTCAAGAATTTCGAGCGCTGCAGCCTCGGTGCTCACCCCGCGTTCGACCTCTTCCTGAAGCAGCACCTCTAGGCGCGTAATCTCGCTCGCAGCGCTAATGATCTCGGGATGTTTTTCACCAAATACGCTGGAAAGCCTTGCCTTTTCGGCCCGTGACTTGGCAAGCGAACTCGACAGCACCTTGAGGTCGGCCGTCGACAGCGCAGTGGCGAGGTCTTCGTAGCGCCCCTGTCGCATCAGCGCGCGATGCGAGCTCAGTTCCGCCTTGAGAAGGAGCGCCTGGGCGCTGATCTCACCGAAGCTGACGTCCACCTCACGCATGCGTTGGCTTCGAGCCGAGACGACTTCCTCTATTTCTGCGAGGTCCTCCTCTTCCTTGTACGCCTGCAAGGAAGCACGCGAGGACTTGATCCGCACCTCATTCTCTTCGAGCTGACGCGCGAGCCAGCGTCGGGCATCGGCCGCTGCCTTTCGGCGCACGTCGAGGTTCTGGGCCACATACTCGGCTGCGACGAGATTCGTGAGCAGAAGGGCAACCTCTGGATCCGGGTCGACCACCGAGAGGTCGACCAACTCACTACGCTCCCGCGGCCGCGCCTCGATGCGTCCCATCAACTGGTGGGACTGGAGCTCTTCGCCCCGCAAGTCGGTGTACTTCAAGGCCACGGCATCGGCGATCGTTCGCGACTTCAGCAACTGCACCTGGGTTCGGAAGTAGCGCTCAGTCTCCTGAAAACCGCGAAGGTCGAGGCTGGAGACCCCCTGCACACGCACTTCCTGATCCGCCTTCGGCCTGAGCTGAAGGGTCGCCGTCGCCCGGTACTTCTTCGTCATCATCTGGGTTGCAACCCCAGATGCGCCCGCCGACACGAGACCCGCGAGCCCAATCATCAGTCCGCGTCGGCGGAGGATGGGGATCAGTCTCTCGATGACTTCGAATATCGGGGTTTCGTCACTTGCTGACAAGGCCGACCTCTTCGCGATGGCTTCGAGCGCAGGCCGCGAAGCGGACCCTCAAGCCACCATAGTGCACCCGATTCCCATGTGCACGCCAGCCAACACCGCTGACAAGCCCGATGCCTTCGTTCCGCGGAGGCGTTACTGCACCCCCCGAGGTCAGGCGTGACAGCATCCTCCAATGAAGCCCCCCTTCGCGTTCTGCACGTCTTACCGAGTCTCATCCACGGCGGCGCTGAGACGGTTTGTGCAGACCTCGCCATCGGCTGTCGGGGCCCAGATCTCGGCACGACCATCGCGATCTCGCGGACCGCCTCTGAGGTCGAAAGGGTCGTCCGCCGGCGGTGGGGCTCCGAAGCGGCTCAACGCGTCACGACTGATCTGCCTCTCGAGGCACGTCTGCGCAGCGAGGGCGTTCCGCTCGTGTACCTCCACAAACGCACCCCCATCGACGCCGCCTTCTCCCTGCTGCGCACCGTTCGACGACTGCGACCCGACGTGGTCCACACCCACCTACACAGCATCGTGTTTGCGGCCCCCGTCACGCGATTCCTGGGCATTCCGCACTGCCACACGGTCCACACCACAGCCCTCGAGGAAGCCGGCAGCGCAGCCCGCGTACGGATGCGCCGCCGGGCCTTTCGGCGAGTCCACCCCATCAGTATCTCAGAGGCTGTCGCGAAGTCCGTCCATGACGTGTACGGCCTACAGAGCCCCGTCATTCGCAACGCGGTCGCCCTCGACCGCTTCGACACGACCCAGTCCGCCGGTGCCGAGTGGAGAGAGCGTGAAGGAATCCCCGCAGACGCCGTGGTGGTCCTTGCGGTAGGCCGGCTTCGGGCCGTGAAGAACCCGACGGGAATCCTCGGAGCGTTCCAGAGCGTTGCAAAGGACCACCCGAACGCCCACCTGATCTTCATCGGAGACGGCGACCTCGAAGAACGTCTCGCGGATCAGCGACGGACGTTCGGGCTCGCCAAGCGCGTCCACTTCCTCGGCACGCGCACCGACGTTCCCGAAGCGCTTGCGGCCGCAGACATCTTTGTCCAAAACTCACTTTATGAAGGGCTCGGGATCGCCGCCGTGGAGGCCATGGCGAGCGGCTTGCCCGTCATCGCCACAGCGGTCGGCGGCCTGGTCGAGGTGGTCTCGGATGACGAAACGGGGACGCTGATTCCCAGTCGCTCGCAGGCTGCGCTCGCCGACGCACTGACCGCATACATCACCGATCCTGCTCTCCGAGCTCGGCATGGATCCGCAGGACGTGTGCGTGCAAGGTCCCGACACGGCCTCACCGAAGCCACCGATGGCTACATCCGGGTCTACAAGGCGCTCGCCGAACGCCGGCCGCTCATAGAATAGGCCCGAGACGTTACACAGCCGTCGACAGCTTCTGTCCCACGCGCTGGCGGCAAATGGCCGCTGAGGGAACCAAGGCTCGATGAAGGTGGACCAGATCGGTGCTTGGTTGCGAGCACAGCCCGTCGTTCCGAGCGTCGCGCTCCTCCTGGCCTGGGTGGTGTTCGGCGTCGCAAACGTCGCGGTACACCTGCTCTCGGACCGCATGGGCTTTCACTATGAGACCGCGGTCTACCTCGGCCTAAGCGTGTGGAGGCCTGAACCTCACGCCCTAGGGCTGCTCATCGGTCCCCTCGTCGTCGCGCTGTTGATCACCGCCCTTCACCACGCGCCGCGCACGCCTGCCACCGCCACCGCACTAGGTGGTGCCTTGCTGGTCGCCGGAAACCTGATCCAAGGCGTTCCAGCCTTCCTCAAGCCGATTACCGGGCCACGACAGTATGGTGAAGACAGCCCGGCATGGACCGAAGCCCTCGAGTGGCTCGCCAAGTTCAACGAACAGCAGCCGACACTCGGCCTGCACGCCCGCACGCATCCACCTTTCGCGACACTCGCACACACCGTCTTCGAAGCCCCCTTCGACGTGGGTCCATGGGGCGTCGTCGTGGCGTTCACGCTTGCCGGCGTGGCACTCGTTCCGCTTTGCTACGCACTGGCCCGGGCGGTAGGCGCCACACGCAGTGCCGCGTGGCACACCGCCTTGCTCGCCGCCGCAGTTCCTGCGGCAAACGTGTACGCGGTGGTGAGCGTCGATGCCGTCGTCGCCATGCTCAGCACCGTAGCCGTCTTGGGCCTGGCTTATGCAAGGCGGGACCGTCTCGTCCTCGGGGTCATCTTGTTCGCACTCGGAGCCCTCGGCGCCAACTTGTTGAGCTTCGGAGGAACCTTCCTTCTCGCGCTAGCCGCGGGACTCGCACTGTGGGACGCCGCAAGCCGCCGCCACTTCGGTGCACTGGCCTGCATCGCCACAGGCGTGACGCTCGTCGCGATCACCATCGCAACCCTTCGAGCCGGGTTCGGGTACGACCACCTACTCGCCTTTCAAACCGCATCTGCGCTCGAGAATCCCGACGGAATCTACTTCGTCGCCGATCCCCTCAACTACGTCGCGACGCGGCTGGAGGGCGTGATCGAGCTCCTCTTGTGGCTCGGCATGGCCTCCGCGTGGCTCTTCCGGCCGATCAGGGGCCGGTGGACTGCAGAGTCGACAGTGGCCATCGCGACGATCGCGTTGATGCTGATCAGCGGGGCGTATCGAACCTCGGAGACCGCACGCGCGATGCTGTTCATGGTCCCGATTCTCTTGTTGCCGCTGCGGCACCTCGACGATGATGCGTTCGCCGGAACCATCCTACTTTGCGCGATGCAGGCGATGATCTTCCAGACCATTGGTGACTCTCTCTGGTAGCCAAGTCGTGCTTCACCCGAGCACAGCTAGGCCCGCCTGAGGTTCCGTACGTCACTTCTGTCGAGCGCACCCGTTCCAAGAGCCATGACGAGGTAGGCCGCCGCCCCACAAAGGACGCGGAGGAGCACGTGCTGTCCGCTCATCCAGCCGACGACCCACACGAGCGGAATCAACGAGATGGAGGCGCGGAGAAGTGTGCCGCCGAAGTTCACACCGCGCACACGAGGACGCACGGCGAGGCCGTAGAGAAGCACGAGAAACAGCTCGCTAAACAGGGTCGTCGCCGCCGCGCCCATCACGCCCCATGTCGGCACGAGAAGAAAGTTCAGAGCGAGGTTGGTCGCCGCGACAAGGCCGATGGCCTTCGCCCTCAACGGCTGGAGCCCCAGTGCCGTCAGTGTCAGGCCAAGCGCATGGTTGATGTAGCGAAATGGCAGAAGCGGCAGCATCAACATGAAGGGCCGTGCCGACGCCGCGAAGGGTTCCCCAAAGACGAACACAAGCAGCGGCTCAGCCACGAGCATGCCCCCCACCGCAATGGGGAGGGAGACCACGAGGTGCAGGCGCACGCCGAGTCCAAGCAGCCCCCCCACGCCGTCGGGGTTGCCCTGCTGCGCGGCCATCACCGGGTGTAGGACGCGGTTCACCACGAAGCCCACGATGACGAGGTTCGCGACGGGGACCGCAGCGACTCCGTACACCGCCACCGCTACATCGCCGTGGAAGTAGGCCAACACCAACACATCCGCCGCCAGGTACGCGCTGGCGAACAGACCATCAATGCCGAAGGGAATGCACTCCTTCCCTAGTCGCACCGCTTCTGTATGCGGAGCGTTCCAGGGTGCCCGCAGTTCGATGAGTCGACTCACCGACCTCCAGAGAATGAGGACTGCAATCAGCGTCCAACCCGCGCGAATCCAGTGAACTCCCAGCGCGTTGGCCCCCAGCATGAGAGCGATGGCCACCGAGCCGAGCTCCCCGAGCTTCCACGTGAGCACCGCGGGCAGCTGATGCTGCATCTTGCGCAGCCCCTGAACCGCACCCTGCAGCACCGAGAACGACGTGTAGAACACCAGTGCGACGCAGGCCGCAAGCGCAATCTTCACGACGCTGGGTCGGCCGTCTACGGTGGCCGCATAGCTGATCAAGAGCAGCGAAGTAGGGACCGCGAGCATGCCCACGAGGCGCAGGGCAGCTCCCACCACCTGTCCGCCCGATGCAGGGTCCTGAGCGACCTTCTGGGTCGTCAGGAGGTTGACGCGGAGCCCGCTGAAGACGGCCGCAATGGTCACCATGCTCAGCACAGTCTGATACGCGCCGTACTCGTCGATCGGCAGCGCACGCGGCAGCATCACGTGCAGAGCAAGGCCAGCGAGAGCGAGCGTGGCCTGCATGAGGCCTTGGGACGTCACATTGGTCAACGCTCTCCCTGTCCCATCTGAAGCCCCTCGAGGTCGAGAGCCCAGAGGTCCCCGTGGCGATTGAGCGTGTGAATGCAGTTGGCACCAAAGCGGGTCGCGTCGATGCGCATCCGGTCCCGGTCCCGATAGGGCACCATCGATTCGACTTCCTGAATCACCACGGCCTCGCCGTACCGCGCCGCGCAGTCTTGAGCGACGCGAACGACCGTGCCATCCGCTTCGGTCCACACACTCCCCGCGGGTCTTGAACGACGCACGTCAACCCGTACCGGATTCTGCGGGTGTGGACGCCAGGGACCTTCGAAGCTGTCGGACGAATACAGCACAAGCCCATCGCTCGGGTTTCCATCATCGACCAGGGTGGCCCACATCCACCACGCGTCGCGTCCCCGATACACCGTCGCGTCGGCGAGCCTCCCATCGACCAGCAAGACCCCTTCTGGGTCCCATTGATCCGGGAACTGGAGGCACCGGTGCGCCCGCACCTCTCCGCGTTCCGCACACTCGGGGATCATCCACACCCGTCCGTCATCCTCGATGATCTGCGGGTAAGAAAGATGGTGGGGCCCCTCGAGAACCACTCCAAGCGACTCCCATCGCTCGGCATCATGGACCCGGCAGGCCAAGATCTTCCCGCGTCCTCCGTGCAATGCCTCTTCAAGAAAGATGACTTTGTCGCCCTCAAACTCAAAGGGAAAAGGGTCAGCCCAGAGACGATCGGGAGGAGGGACCAGGTGCGTCAGGCGCTCCGCTGTGGGTTCGCTCCCGCCAAGCTGATAGGCCACGCTCCAGCGATGGCTGCTGTAGCGAGGTCGGAACACCGCCTTCACTTCCCTAAGCGTCGACGCCACCCCCTCGAGTCGACCCGCCCCGACGCTCGCGGACCCCATTCGCGGCGACGCCGCCTTTAGGATCGTCCGAGCGGCCACCGTCGCCCAGCGCACGGCCGTCTCGTCGACCGTTCGCGAAAACAGCTGTGGGTCGCGACGCGTCCACAGTTCCTCGACCACACGCGGCATGCCGTCCAAGCGCCACAGGCAACTGCGCACCACGGAGGCGTTCGACGCATCGGGACCTGGGAAAACAAACGGGGCTTCCGAAGACCCGAAAGCCCACAGCTCTGCGCCCTCGGCCACGGGTGCGTGGTTCGCGCACACGACCGTCGCCGCGCGAATTGGCACGGCATCGTAGGCCCGACCGCCCAGGTGTCGCGCCGGAACGAAGCTTCCCACACCACTCCCGGGAAACACGGCTCTCTCGAGTCGCTGGGCCAGATGCGCTCGCAAACCACGACGGCTCTTTCGTTCAACCCAGCCAAGGACTTCGACCTCGGATTCTTTCAGAAGGCCAGACAGCACGACCATCCACTGTGGGACCCCCCTCGGATCCACCGCAAAGACCACCGGCCCCACCGTGCTCATGGGTTCCCCAGCCATGGGACGGGCTGTTCGAGAAGCTCACCGAGTCGGGCGTTCTCGTCGCGAAAGTGATCGTCCAGAAGCTCTTGAACGCCCTCAGGAAGGCCCTGGTACGCTCCGGACTCGCCAAAGCGCTTCGCCGGGGGCACGCTCACTTCCGGCCTGCCGACGAAGTCCAAGAACCTTCTCATCTCGCCGAGCGGATCCGCAAAATACGCCTCGCTGAAGATGATGCACAGCTGCTCGCGCGGGTAGTGACGCAACCAGTTCTCGAGCTGTGTCGCATAGTGGCCCCGACGCAGGTAGGACGAATCCGGCCGGGCACCCGTCGGGTCCTCAAAGAGGACGGCGGCCCCGTTTCGGAGAAGGGCTGCCTCGTGCTCAAAGGCGTCGAGCATGCCCCGAGACTCTTCATTTCGCCTCTTGTTGTGGTGATAGTGCGAGACCGCCCGGGCGACCGGGTTGCGAAGAAGCACAAGCAGACGCGCGTCGGGAACCAGCGCCTTTGCCCTCGCAGGGGCGTGCAAGCTGGGAAAGTTGGTGAGCGTTCCATCGCCATGGAGACGCCCGGGTGGCGGATCGGCCTCGTAGAAGAAGGAGCGATACCAGTCCACCGAGCGATTCGAGTACTGATCGAAGTACAGAATCTCCTTCGGAGGGCCGGGGTTCATGACGGGAGAGGACTTCAGGTGCTCCCAGAAAGAAGACGTCCCGCCCTTCATCACCCCCAGCATCAGAAAGTCGGGCAGGGGCCCGAGCTGGCCCCGTCTGACGCGACGGCGAGCCAAGAAGTCGAGCTCCGCCCGAATGACCAAACGCTTCCACCGGTCCGGGGTGCGCCTTGCAATCTCGCTGCGTAACGTCACGAGCGGTGGCTCCCAGGTTTCGACCCTGCTGCTAACCACTCAGACCCACCTTCTCAACGGCCAAGCCGCTTCGGGAAGGCCTCGCCACCCTCCAATGTCGACTCGCCTCCGCGCGCCGACAACACGGATGAGACGCCGGGATTGCCAGGTTCGCAAGCGAGGAGAACACCGAGCGGCCCTGCGAACGACCTGCTATGTTGTGTGCACACGAGGTGGACATGATCACTGTTCTTCTTCTTCTCGTCCCCGCTATGGCGGGTGATGTCGATCGAGTACCCGAGGACTTCCGGACGATTCAGGCGGCCGTAGACCGTGGCACAGCACCCGTCATCGAAGTCGGTCCCGGCGAGTGGGCCGGGGCGACCGTGGATCGAAAGGTCTCGATCCAAGGCAAAGATGCCATCATCACCTCGGGCGTGAAGAGGCCTGGCGCACGGGTCGCGTTCCCCCTCGCGCAGAAGGCCACCGGCTCGGAGATCGTCGGGTTCACCTTCGACTGCACCTCGTCGAGCCTGGACCTCGGCGTCTACGCCTCCCAACAGCGGATGGGCGGGGCACCCGACGAGATCAACGTGTCGGACAACCGCTTCGTCGGCTGTGTCCAAGGCGTGACCAACACCGGAAGCAAAGTCTCGGAGTGCGAGTCCGCCAGCGTCGACGGCGGTCAGTACTGGACCATTCAGTCCAACGAATTCGCGGGATTCCGCACCCGGACCAGCTCCAAGAGCGCAGCGGGGGGTATCGGCGTGTACCTCTTCAACGTCGCGGACAACGACGTGTTCAACAACACGTTCACGGGTGGGGTCGACGACACGCCTAGCTTCACCACCAGCGGAATCCTGCTTGCTGGATGCCAGGACTGCGTCATCGCCGAGAACGACTTCGCCGTCTCTGGCGGCGCCTACTACTGGGCTGCCGTCTCGAACCTTGGCTACTACCAAGACGGTGCCGCCCCCTCCGAGCGGGTGAGCATTCTCGCAAACGACGCCAGCCGCGACGCCAAGCCTCATCGCGGCATGAGCTTCCGCAGTATCGACAGCTTCGATGTCTCCTTGGAAGACAATCAAGGGGACGTCGACGTCGACCACAGTTGGTGTGGCGATAAGGTCGAGACCCGAACCGCCGTCAACGCCCGTCCAAACGCGCGTCGGTAGCGGCTCAACAAGCCCTCACGCCCCTCCCCGCCACGGTCTCTGACGGACTGGCCGGTAACCTACGCCGGACCGCGGGCGAGCTACGCATCGAAGGAAGTCATCCGATGAGTCAGTCCGCCGGACCTCCGGTCGAGGTCACTGCTGGGTCGAAAGGCGAATGGATCGTGCATCTGAGTGATGGGCCGGTGCGCACACACCTTCCCCCCAAGCTCATCCACGCCTTGGCGAAGGCCAAAGGTCCCGCCATGTTGGGCTATGAGCTGGAGCGAGCCGGGAACAAGGGCCCAGTGATGCGCATGCTCTCGACAGGGCTGGGGGCGTACGCGACCGCGGCCGACCTCCAGGGCAAGCGCGTTCTCGACTTCGGATGCGGAACGGGTACCTCCACGGTAGCGATGGCCCTCACCTATCCAGAGGCCTCCTTTGTCGGCGTCGAGCTCGAGGAGCGCTGGGTGGAAGCCGCGCGGGTCCGCGCAGAGGTCTTCTCAGCCGCCAATGCCGAGTTTGCTGTGTCTCCTAATGGCGCAAGCCTCCCCGACGTCGGGCGCTTCGACTTCGTGATGCTCTCCGCCGTCTGGGAGCACCTACTGCCCGGCGAGCGGCCTGGCATCGCGCGTGCTCTGTGGGACTCACTCCGACCGGGAGGCATCATCTTCCTGAACCAGACACCGCACCGGTGGTGGCCTCTGGAGTCGCACACCACAGGGCTCCCCCTCATCAACTACCTTCCCAAGGGCCTGGCCCATCGGTACGCGAAACTCTCCCCTCGCCTTCGCGGCGACGAGAGCTGGTCCGAGCTGCTTCGATACGGCGTTCGTGGCGGCACGGTGCGCGAGATCCTGGGTATGTTCTCATCGCCTGACGCCCCAGCAACTCTGGCCGCTCCTCGTGAAGACGTCGGGGACCGCCTTGACCTCTGGCTCGACACATCGTCGGGGCTGCGTATGCCATGGGCCAAACGCGCCACCTGGGCCGGACTGAAAGCGGTGAAGGCCCTGACCGGCCGGCAGGTCGCACCGGTCCTTACCATCGCCATTCAAAAGCAATCCTAGGTCGATCCCCTGAGCTCCCGACGTTCGCATCCAACAAAGCCCAATCGGCACGTCGCCATAAACCGCGATATGTGCAGGAAATGAGTGACCGCATCGTTTCAAAACTCCTCTGGCTCATGGTGCTGTCCGCCACTCCGGCTCTCGCGAGCGAGTACCGGCTGGGCGCAGGCGATACGATCGACATCGAGATCTACGGTCTCAGCGACATGGGACGAAGCACGCAAATCCCGTCGTCCTGCGAGGTCGACATCCAGCTGATTGGGCCCATGAAGGCCTGTGGTCTCACGACCATCGAGTTCGCAGAGACGCTACGAGCCGCTCTGGCCACTGGGTACTTGA
The DNA here is from genome assembly GCA_023954855.1 of Pseudomonadota bacterium. Lineage (GTDB taxonomy): Bacteria > Myxococcota_A > UBA796 > UBA796 > M1803. The sequence goes on from JAGSGY010000020.1 coordinate 42,305, forward strand.
ACAACCCTCACGTACTCGTAGACATCACCCAGTACGGCAGCCAGACCATCGATGTGATTGGCCAGGTCAAGAAGCCCGGGCTTCAGGCGCTCACCGGCCCCACAACCCTGACCGACGCCCTCGCGTCCGCAGGCGGCCCGTCCTCTCCATCCGTGCTCGAAGGCACGGTTCTTACAGCCGACGGTCGCAAGGTGGAGTTCTACCTCCCCGACCTCCGTCTCGGCGAGAGTATCTGGCTATCCGGTGGCGATGTCGTCCAGCTCCGAGAGCCCCTGCAGGTCCACGTCAGTGGACAAGTCGCCAAGCCGGGACCGGTGGCCTTTCGCGATGGCCTCACGGTGACCGAGGCCCTGTCCATGACGGGTGGCCCTACCGAGTTCGCCGCCTTGCGCCGAACCCTAGTGGTCCGCGCCGATGGCTCGAAGATTCGCCTCAACGTGCGCCGCATCGCAGAAGGCCGCGACACGGACATCTTGCTCAGGGCAGATGATCGCATCGTCATCAAGCAGTCGATCTTCTAGCAGTAGAAAACGCTAGCGAGCGGCGTAGCCAAGCTCTCGCGCCATGGGCCCGCAGATTCTCTCGATGATCGCAGCCTCTTCGGCCGTCTCCTCCGCCAGATAGCGCTCGTTCACCTCTGGCCGCATTGGATACCAGCGGTCCCGCATGCGGCTACCAAGCGGTAGACGATGGTGAGCGGCAGGCACCATATCGGGATCGAACTCAAGGCCGAGCAGGCCACACAGACGGGCCATTTCGACCTCGGGCTGGGCCAACAGGTCTTCGAACTTCAGGGTATGAAAGCGCTCGTACCCGCGCGCGTCCTCGATCGCGCAGGACATTGAGTTTGCCCAGTGCTGAGCCGCCATCTCAAGGCGCTCATGCCGGGTGAAATGCGAGGGGAGATCGTCCCTGTATTCGGCAAGCCGAAGGCTGCGGAGGCTGCTCGCATGGGGGTCGCGACCGATGAGTACGAAGTGCGCGTCGTCAAAGATGGACCGCAGCAGCCCCAACCGCACCGTAAAGGTCTGGGACTTGTCGATGAACCTCGGCTCTGCGACGCGGCGCCCATGCATACGGATGAGCCATCCGACGATGCCTCGAAACGCTTTGCGGAGCTCGGGGCTCGCATCGGCATCCGTCTGCCGGTATTGCGGCAGCAGTCGGTCCGTCGCGTAGCTGGAGCCTCGCGCGTTCGGGAAGAACTCGTCGGGAGGCACAGCACCGGCCAACCCCTTGAACGCTGCCGGAAGAATCGGATGCAGCACGTTCTGAAGCTCGTCAGCGCCCGCCCAGTAGCGGTGGTTTCCCGTCACGCAGACCACGTTTCGATTCCGGCGGAGCATGCGCGAAGCGAGCGTAAGTCCACCTCCCTGCACGCCCAACAAGAAGATGGGGGCCACGGGGGACGGGCGCGGCGGCCCCAACAACCTCGGAAGGTGGGCAAGCCAGGCTTGCCTGCGCAGTGCGTAGACCAAGGAGTTCAGTCGCTCGTTCATGTCCCGGCCGTAGCGTGTTGGGACACGCCCCACCACCCGTTAGTCGCGCTGGTAGATCTCAACGCGAGACTCCTTCTCGAGTCCGCCGTCCCGCTGTGCCTAGGGCTTGGATGCCGAGCAACTGACACACTCGGCCAGACATCGGCGCCGCAAGTCCGCCACCCGGTCAGCCAGAGCCTTGTCCCAGAGCGTCTCATCCAGATCGTGGACACAGCCCGCGGGGTCACCCGCCTTCAAGCGCAGTTCCGCCACGACGAGCAGGCCCGCAGGACTCAGGCGCCCCGCAGAGGCAAAGGTCTGCGCCTGCACCAGCGCCTCCTCCGGCCCTTCCGCTGCCGCGACCACCAAGAGAAGCGGACCCGTCAGGTCGTGTCCAAAACGGCTGCCCTCCTGGTAGAGCGCCACCGCCCGATCATGCTGCTCGCGCTGGGAATACAGACGCCCCAGCGTCAATCGAACGCCGAGATCATCTGGGCGCTCCTCGAGCCGATCGAGCGCCGCACGTTCCGCCTCGTCCAATCTTCCGACGGCCAGGAGCCACCTGATCCGGCCGCCCCAGACCGCGTAGCGGGGCTCTCGGTCCGCCGCCCTCTCATACAGTTCGCCAGCCCTTCCGATTTGACCGGTTCGCATGAGGTGGTCGCCTCTATACAAACTCCAGTACGGGGAAGCGCCTTCCAAGCTGTCCTCCCACCACGCCTCGTCGGGACGGAGACGCTCGACCTCACCGAAGACCCACGCCCCGCCGGCGGTCTCGGCAGGCCAATGGCTGAGAGCAACGCGATAGCTCTCCAGCGACTCTTCTCGCCTTCCGGAACGCTGACGCGCGCGGGCAATCAACACATGCGCCCGGTACTCGTAGGGCTCACGTTCGAGCGCCAGCAGGGCCGTCTTCTCAGCCTCGGCGACGCTTCCTGCACGCATGAGAACACCAGCAGCATTGAGAAGAGTCGCTCCGGACTCGGGATGTCGGGCCCGGAGCCGGAGCGCGGCCCGCGTCGCAAGCTCGTGGTTCCCGTCTTCGAGCGCCCGCCAGGCCCTTGCGAACCCCGGCTCTGGCCTCCAGGGAGCCAACCATCGCACCTGCGCCGCGGCAGCTTGCGCCTGCTCGCCCGTCTTCTGTTCCCAGACGACTGCGACCGCGCGATCGACGGCCGCGGCGTGGCCAAGCAGCAGGCCACTCGCAACGACCGAGCCGAGCGTCACCGCGACGACGACGCGATTGTGCGTCTTCACTCGCCCGGGAAGGTCGACGCGCACGAGACCAAGCCGCAGTCCGCCCACGGCGGCCACCGAAACCAGCACGAGGGGCACGTGGAGGGGGAAGTCTCCGAGTGCGTGAAGCCCAACACCCAGAAGGCCGAGGTCGAGGGCCCACCCGGACCCCGACGACTTCGGCCAATGCCGCCAAAGCCACCAGACGACCACGCCCAGGACCACCGACCCGACCAGGCCCGTATCGACCACCCACTGCAACAAATCCGAGTGCGCCGTTCGATAGCTCCTAAATCCTGGGAACGTACGAAATGGGGCATACGCCCACTGAAAGCTACCCACACCCCAGCCGGTGAGCGGCTGGGCAAGGAACATCGCTGGAAGGTCCGCCCACTGGTCAAGGCGACGCTCGGGCGAACTCTCAGCCCAATGGGGGTAGAGGCGGTAGCCGAGGTTCACAACGGCCAGCCCGACGCCCGCAAACGCGGCCATCGACGCAAGACGAAGGGGCCACCACAGGCGTCGACTCAGGGCAAAGGCAAGGACGCCCAGTGCGGCCAGATTCGCTCCGGGGTTGTGCACCAACAGCCAGCCCACCACCATCACGCTGAGTCCGGCCAACGCCAATACGGCGCCTGCTGACCGGCGTTTCCACAGCTTGTGGGTCCAGAACACAGACACCGGGGCCGTGAGCAGCCAGAAGCTCGCGAGGTGGTTTGGATTGCCAAACGGAGCGAAGAACGGAAGCTGAGGCTCCCGCATCTCGATGAAGCCGAGCACGGCGGTCTGATCGGTGAGCGCGTGGACGAGCGCAAAGACCGAGATGCTCACTGCGATGCCAAAGATCACCAGTCCGGAGCGGTCCTGTTCACGACGCGACAGCACCGAAGACACCGACGCAAACCCGAGCGCGAGGCAGCCCACTGCGAGGGCGTAGAGTCCCTCCCAGGGCACCAGCGCCGCGGTCATCCAGGCACTCCCATGTCGCACAGACGCCGCACCTGGGGCCAGGGCAGTACCCACAGACGACGGCATGGGGAGCAACCCAATTCCAGCGGAGGCGAGCAGGGCGACGATGACCGCCACCGGCACCCGGGCCCGTGCGAGGCGCCTCGGATGCCCTCCGATCGCAACCACCACCGCCGCGCCGAGCACCAGAACGGCCGCCCCTCCCCCAGCCCACGCCTGCGTGCCTGCTCCACCCAGGGCAAGAACGATCCAGGCCAGGACGAGAAGGCTCCCGGCGAGCTGAACGACCTGTTTGCGTCTCGATTGGACGGAACCTCCCTAGAGGTGCCCCGCAAGTGGGCGAGTCATTGTCTCACCAAGCTCGCAGGAATTGAAGAGCCAACCAGACCGTCGCTCGAAGACGCGGACCGTTCGCCGGCACACCCAACCCGGCTAGCTCCCTGGCCGAACGAGTACTGTTTGCAGGGTCTTGAGCAGAATGAGGCCATACAGCGCCGGCGTCATGTTCTGGATTGCGTAGAGCTCGTACTCGAGCTTCACCCTCGAGTCGTCCACCGTTGCGCCGTACCCATAGGACACTTGCGCCCAGCCCGTCACGCCTGGCTTCACGGCAAAACGTAGCTCGTAGTATGGAATCGCCTCGCGAAGCTCGGAGACAAAGGGCTCGCGCTCGGGACGAGGTCCCACCATCGACATGTCACCGCGCAGGACGTTGAAGAACTGGGGCAGCTCGTCGATCCGAGTACGCCGCAGGAAGCGACCCGCAGGGGTCACTCGAGGGTCGCCCGGTCCCTGCGACCACACCGGCCCAGAGCTGGACTCTGCATCTACCGACATCGTGCGAATCTTATAGATCTGGTACGGCTTCTCGTACTGACCGATGCGCTCCTGAGAATAAAATATGGGCCCTGGCGATGTGAGCCGGACCGCGAGCATGCCGCCGAGAAGCAGTGGCAGTGACAGCACCAGTCCGGTGAGAGCGATGGCAACATCAAGGGTCCGCGCGACCGTTCGCGCAACGCCAGCCCGCTCCTCAAAGCCCGGGCTGTACACCATGAACGGTGCCTCGATGCTGTGAGACGGCAACCGACCGGTCCGGCTAGCGATGAAGCTGCCAATGTCCACGACGTGTACGCCTTGCGCCTTGAGTGAGATCAAGCGCTCGTACCACCCCTTCGGAAGAGGTGAGCGCGCGGCCACGACCACCTGAGAGACGCCTTTGGAAACCAACGCGGGCACCCGCTCTAGCTCGTCAAGCCCCACATTCTCTGCCACAAAACGCGTGTCCGCCAACAGATCGGGCCGACCCGAAATCAGCGCCCGAAGCGGCTCGGCTTCGGCCCCGCCCCCCACAATGGCCGTGAGGCGAGACGGCGCACGCGGGCCGACCAAGGCGATGGTCGCCCGCCAGAGGGTCAATAGGCCGGCGAATCCAAGAAAGGACCCCAGCGCAACACCACGCCCCCAAGCCCAGAACGGCGCCGCGTATGAGACCGCGAAGAGGCTGACGAACGCCGCTCCGATCGCCAACCAGAGCCGAACCAGCTGCCGAGGCTGACGAAAGTCGTGCCGCGCATCGTAGCCGTCGGCAAGGTACAAGAACAACAGGTGAACCAACACGAAGAAGGTGGTGGCACCCGTCGTGGACTCCAGGATTTCTGCAATTGCGTACGTCTCTCGCCCGGAGAGCGAGAATCGCAAAAAGTGACCCAAGTAGGCCGCAAGAAGCAGGCAGAGCGTATCGCCAGCGAGTAGAACCAGCTGACGCACACCAATAGGAATGCCTGAGATGACCATCGGGTCCAAACTCCAACGTTTTCGACTGCCTGGACGGCGGCGTCGCCATGAACGAACGGCCGATGCCCCTTTACGCGTCGTGGTCGTAACGCCCTACTACCCTCCTGAGCCAGGGGCCGCGGCCACAAGGCTCTCGGAGCTCACGGCACACTGGCAGAGCATGGGAGCACAGGTGCACGTGCTGGCGGGCATGCCCTGCTACCCCGACGGCGTCATCCCAGCCGAGTACCGTGGACGAGCCGTGGTCCGCGAGACATTCCGCGGGGTCACGGTGACAAGGGTCGCTGTTCTCGCACTTCCAAACTCAGGAGCGCTCCAGCGGTTTGCACACCAGGCCTCCTGGTTCGCGAGCACCCTCACTGGCGGTCTCCTGTTGGTGCCCGAAGCAGACGTGGTCGTGGGCTCCTCGCCTCACCTGTTCGGAGCAGCAACTGCGGCTCTGCTCGCCAGGCGACGTGGCGTGCCCTTCGTACTTGAGCTCAGAGACCTTTGGCCGCGGATCATCTGGCAGACCGGAGCTGTGCCACGCAACCATCCAGCCATCAAGGCTTTCGAGTGGCTCGAGAAGTGGCTCTACGCTCAGGCGGACGAGCTCGTCGTCGTCACCAAGGAGTTCCGACGAGAAGTCGCCGAGACGGCCGAAGACCGCACCGCGGAGAGCATCCACCTCATTCCCAACGGGGTGAACTCGTCGCGCTTCGAAGAAAGCATCGACATCCGGTCGGCTCGCGAGCGTCTCGGTCTGCCCTCTGACCGTCCCATCGCGCTCTATGCGGGCGTACACGGCATCGCGCAGGGCCTAGAGGTGATCGTCGATGCCGCTCGACTCGCACCGGACGTCCACTGGGTCATGCTTGGCAAAGGAACCAAGAAGGCTGATCTCGAGCGTCGCGGTGCTGGAGTGCCGAACTTGTCCTTCCACGATGCCGTCGGCCCCGAAGAGATGCCTGAAATCTACGGCCTCGCTGACGTGTTGCTCGTGCCCCTGCGGGATGTGCCAAGCCTCCGCTCGACCATCCCCAGTAAGATCTTCGAGATCTGGGCAGCCGGTCGGCCGTTCGTACTGAGCGCGGCGGGAGAGGTTGCCGCACTCGCCCTAGAAAGCAACGGGGCCGTCGTCGTCCCCCCCGAGGACCCTGCCGCACTTGCCGTGGCGGTCGACGAGCTCGCGAGCGACCCGGAGAGGTGTCGCCAACTTGGTGAGTCCGGACGGACTTTCGTCCGCGCTCGTTTTGAGCGGAAGGCGCTCGCCGCTCGCTACCTCACCCTCCTCAGACAGGCATCGCAGTCCGAGTAGCGGCGACCGCGGTCGCCCCCTCTCTACTTGCAGGACTCGAGCAAGGTGCTGCACTTCACGGTGTGGCTTCCGCCTTCCTTGACCTCGACCGAGCCTGCATTGACCGGGCCCTTGCCGAAGTCGGCGAAGATGACGTAGCGCCCCACCGGCACCCGACCCGTCGAGAACACCGAACCACCACCACGAAGCTCGATCACCGGGCTGACGAGGGTCACGGTTCCCATGGGACGCGGCTCTTCAGCGGCCTCGACAGCGTCGACCACGGCCGGTTCGGAAACAGGCTCCACGGGTGGCTCCGCCTCGGGCTCTGGCTCCACGGGTCGTGGCGTAGGCTCGACGGCGGCTGGAACGGGCTCGACCACCGGCGCGGCTCTCGGAGCGGGAGCGACCCTCGGCACAGGTGCGACGCGCGGCGAAGGGTCGGGACGAGGCGTCGGCTCGGAAGCCTCGACAGGCGGCGGCTCCGCGGGGACGCGCAGCGCAGCCATTGGCTCAGGAACACTTGCCACAGGCTCGGGCTCCGAAGACCCCAGACTCCACCAACCGATCGAGGCTGTCGCCACCACGACCACCAGTGCCAACGCACCAAAGACTCCAAGACCAAGCCCCCACGCCAGCCCCGATGTGCTCGTTCCTGTGGGCGGGGGCGGACTCGGCGCGGCGACAGGCATTGCGGCCGGTTCGCGAGGCTCGGCCGGTCGCTCCTGCTTCACCCAGGTCGTCTCGACCGTGCGAGCCGGTACAGACGGCGGGTCCACCGTCTCAGCGTCATTCCCCTTCCACGCCAGCGGGGGTGCGCGGATCACCGTCGTCGCCTGGGATACACCTTCCTGCTCGGTGATCGTGGACCCCACGAGCTCGGCCTCGATGGTCTCGGTGGGGTCGGGCCAGGCATACCCCTCACAGAAGGCCAGCAGTCCATGACCCGCCGCCGTCCTCGCGAGCACGCGGGCGCGCTTGGCGAAGTCTCTGGCCGTCGGTCGTTCCTCAGGCTCGTAGGCGAGCGACTCGGCGAGGAGAGCACGGATCTCATCCCGGTCCACGCGGTCGAGCCACCCCGCGAGATGTGCCTCGTAGCGGTCAATGTTCACCAGGATGCCGAACAGCTCGGTGGGATTGCCGGGCAGAAAGCGCTGCCCCCCACAGAGCGACTCCAGGGTCGTCACCCCCAGCGAGAACACATCCGATGCCGGCCCAGAGCGGTCGTCGAAGTAGCGCTCGGGGGCACTGTAGCCGTGGGTGCCCACCATCAGGTCGGTCGCCGTCCGAGCCTCGCGCTTCATTTCCTGGGCGTTGGCGATGCCAAAGTCGAGCAGACGAACCTGACCGGCCCGTCCGATGCGGATGTTTGCGGGCTTCACATCGCGGTGGATGATCTTGTGCTTCGCCCACGCCTCGGACAGCGCCGCGCCGATACCCGCGCAGGCTTCGAGCACCGCCGAAGCCGGCATGCCCGCGCGAACGGTGTCCCGCAGATCTTGGCCCTCCACATACTCGGTGACCAGCGCGACCCGACCGTCGAGCACGGTGAGCTCGCGAACGGAGAGAATATTCGGGTGGTTCAGTCCGGCTAGCGCCCGCGCTTCGTCTCGCAAGCGCTCGACGGCCTGTGCTTCGGGCGGGAGGTCACGGTGCATGAGCTTGACCGCCACCTGCGTGGTGAGGCCGGAGTCGCCAGTTCGGCTGGCCAGGTAGACCTCGCCAAACCCACCCTTTCCGAGGCAACGTTCGAGTCGGTAGCTCGCGGCCATAAACCCCCGTGACATGCCGTCTTACCACTGGTCGGGGACGGAGTGCGAGGCAGAGGGAAGTGACGGAGCCTGCCGAGCGGCGGGCAGTCGGCTGGAACGGCGAGGCGGGTCCCCATTCCATCGAGGCGGACAAGGCCATTCTCGACGGTCTGACCACCACGAGGGCGCGCTACGGCTACCGATGTTGCCGCGCACTGGCCGACCTCACCGACCGCACGAGGCCCAAACTGTCATGCGAGTAATCTCCATCGGTCTCTTGGCGAGCCTCGCTGCGTGTGGCCCGCCAGCCCTCTCGGACGACGTCCTCGAGACCCGTACAGCGGCGTTCATGTTGCTCGACCAAGACGACATGCACGAGCATGCAGACGAGCTCCTCACGCGGGCGAAGATAGAGCCGCACGAGCCGCTACGGCAGGAGATCGTTCGCCAGCTAGGGTTCGCACGCGCGCCACAGACGCTTCCGTTCCTCATCGAGTCGCTGCACGGTGACGACTCCCAGCAAGCCCTCGAGTCCCTGGCGTTCTACGGGCCGGACGGATGCGACGCGATCGCCAAGCACTGGGTGGGGCACAACGACTTCAGCTATCGGCAGCAGATGGACTACAGCATCTTCCTCACTACGAAGGCACGTCACTGCCTGCCCAGCTTCAAGCCCTATTCCGAGACCCATCGAGTGAAGCTCGACCGCATTGAGAAGGGGCTCTAGCCGAGACACCGCGCAACATCGACGGTCATCGCCAGCCGTTGGCTCACTCCGAGCGAACCCGTCCCCTGAGGCCGCTACTCCACCCACCGCAACGCCGCCCGCATCTGCCCACTCGTCCGCGTCACCGCCTCGTTCGGATGCAGCGCACCAACTCCGGCCACGCTTCCAGCCGCCCACAACGAGCGGGCGTTTCATCGCAACTCCAACGAAAAACGGCCTCCCCGAACAATCGAGAAGGCCGTCTTGAAGTGGCAGGGGCACTAGGACTTGAACCCAGGACCTGCTGATTTGGAATCAGCTGCTCTACCAACTGAGCTATACCCCTACAGGCCCACGCGGCTTAACGACCGCGCCCGCACAGGTCAAGGACGCACCCATCGGAATCCTCACCGACTTCTTCGTCTACCCTCCGAACGCCGCCCCACCGTGCATCGACCAGCTCTACACGGAGCAGCAACCCGCGCTGCTCAGCAAGGGTCTCGACCCCGTGAAGATGCACACCCTGGCCGAGCTGCTGCAGCTCGAGATCGCCGACTACGACCCGATCGAGGTCTCGGCCAACGGCGCCTTGCTGCCCACCCACCCGGGCATCTGGCGGGCGCTGCCCACGGCCGATCTCCCGGTCCTCGCCGCGGCATGGGCGCAGACCGAGGAAGCCCAGCTCAGTGGCTGGTCTGCGATGGACTGCCTGCACCTGCTCGCGAACCTGCGGGGCCTCGCTGAGCACGTCTGCGAGAACAACCTGCAGGTCGCGCAGGCGACGCTGATCTAGCCGGCGTTGATCGCCTTGAAGCTGGCGACGAACTGGGCCAGCGCGGCGGCATCGCGGAACATGACGATGGTCTCGCCACCTGCCGCGAAGAACACGGACGCGCGGTTGGCGCGGGGCTCGTGGCGCACGTCGGCGATCTTGCGAAGGTCGATGTGGTGCACGACCGAGGCGGTCTCGACGGTGTAGATGGGGTTCATCACGGCTCCTAGTAGTTGGTGCGGACGGACTCACAGCCGGCGTCGGCCCAGAGCTTCTTGGCAGCGTCGACCATCGGCGGAACGCCGCACAGCACGACCTCGACATCGGCGCGACACAGGCCATGCTCGGACGCCACGTCCTGCACGAAGCCGGTCGCACCCGACCAGGAGCCATCGGGCTCGCCGACGACGGTGTGCACCTGGATGCCCGCATTGCCCCAGCGCTCGAGATCGGCGAGGAAGCTGCGATGGCGCGGCTCGAGCACGCCAAAGTAGAAGTGAACGGGCCGCGGAAGTCCGCTCGCCAGCTCGGCCTCGATCACCGGACGGCACGCAGAGATGGCGCTGCCGTTGCACAAGATCACGAGCTCGCCCTCTCCGGACAACACAAAACCCTTGCCCATGGCGGCGCTCATCTCGACGGGCGCGCCGGCCTCGAGGGCACACAGCGCCTCGGACAGCTCGCCGGCGTTCTTGATCAGCAGGGTTGCCGGCTCACCAGGCGACGAGGCGAGGGCGAAGTAGCCCGCCTTGAGTCCACCGACGGTCGCGGTCACGAACTGGCCAGGGCGCTCGTAGCCCTCGGGCACATGCGCAAACGTGAGCAGACGCAGTCCATCCCCTGCCGGATCATTGCGTGAGAGCGTGGCCTCTGGCATCTTCCCCCCTTCCTTCGGACCGCACCCTATCACTGGAGCCACGCCATGGCCGCGACCCCCTCCTACTGGGACTACCTCAAGCTCGACACGCTGCTCGACCTGCAGAGTGGGCTCGATCCCAACGAGGACAATCTGCTGCCCGATGAGCTGCACTTCATCATCGTGCACCAGGTCTACGAGCTCTGGTTCAAGCTGGTGATTCGCTCGGTGCGCTTGGGACGTGATGAGCTCTCGAAGCCCACCGTGGCCGAGGAAATCATCCCCAAGGTGGTGCATCACCTGCGCCGTATCAGCGCCATCCTGTCGATCTGCGTGGACCAATTCGAGGTGATGGAGACGCTGACGCCCCAGGACTTCCTGGCCTTCCGCGACAAGCTCATTCCCTCGTCGGGCTTTCAGTCGTTCCAGATGCGCGAGCTCGAGATCTTGATGGGCCTCGACGAGTCGCAGCGCATCAAGTACGGCGAGATCAACCCGCTCGAGCACATCAAGAAGATGGGCGGCAAGACGCCGGCCGGCACGCTGGCCTGGGACCGCATTGTGCAGGCGCGCAGCGAGGGCTCCCTGCTCGGCGCACTGAACGAGTGGCTGTACCGCACGCCCATTCAGGGCTCGCAGCCCGACGACGACAACGACGAGCAGGTGGTCAACGACTTCCTCGAGTCGTACATGGCTGCCGCCCACGAGCACCACAGCCAGGGCCTGGAGCGCCTGGTCGCCGCACTCGGCGAAGACCGCCGCGCCACCCTTGAAGACCGCGTGACCGGTAGCCGAGACCACGCCCGACGCTTCTTGTTCGCCGAGGATGTGAAGGACGAGGACCGCGAACGCATTCGCCGCATCCGCGCCTCGGTGCTGTTCATCGAGAGCTACCGCGAGCTGCCGCTATTGGCCTGGCCGCGCCTGCTCCTGGACATGATTGTGCAGACCGAACAGCAGTTCTTGCTGTTCCGAAACCGCCATGTGCGCATGGTCGAGCGCATCATCGGGCGACGCACCGGAACGGGCGGCTCTGAGGGCGTCGGCTACCTCGACAAGACCCTGTCCTACCGCGTGTTCGTGGACCTCTGGGCGATTCGCACCGCCCTGCTGCCCACTTACGCGTTGCCTGAGCTCAAGAACCCCGAGCTGTACGGCTTCGCAGACGGCTAGTTCGCGAGACCGGTGAGCTCGCGGCTCACGTCCCAGAGCTTGTCCGCGACCACATCGTCGTGGGCCACTGGATTGGGCGAGTGCAGCGGCCAACCGCCCGCCTTGGCGGCCTTGTCCCGGTAGATCCCCTTCTGGCTGTAGTACGCACCCGTGTTGGCAGGCACATCGTCACCAAGCACCGCGTGGAGCGTGGTCTGCGCCCCCTCCCACGGCTCGATCAGACCGATGAGTCCACTGACGGGACGCATCACGTAGTTCTGCACCCACAGCGGGACCGAGTTCTTGATCAGGTTCGTGCGGACCCAGCCCGGATGCACGCTGACCGCCGACACATTCGTGCCTTCGAGGCGCTTCGCGAGCCCCTTTGCGTGGAGCAAGTTGGCGAGCTTGGACTGCGCATACGCCTCCCACCCGTCGTAGGTCTTGGACTCGAAGTTCAGGTCGTCGAAGTGGATGTCGCCATCGCGGCCCATCGCCTGGTCGTGGTAGCAGCTCGAGAGCACGACGATGCGAGACGGCGCGCTGGTCTTGAGCACGTCGAGCAGCAGGTCCGTGAGCAGGAAGTGGCCGAGGTGGTTGACCCCGAACTGCATCTCGAAGCCATCCTTGGTCTTGCCCTCAGGCGTGTTCATCACGCCGGCGTTGTTCACCAGGACGTCGAGCTTGTCGTGGCTGTCGAGAAAGCTCTTGGCAAAGGACCGCACCGATGCGAGGTCACCCAGATCGAGCCGCATCGCCTCGAGCTTCGCGCTCGGATGCTTGGCCACGATGTCCTGGATGCACTGCTCGGCCTCTTCGACACGACGGCAGGCCATGACGACGTGCGCACCCTGCTTGGCCAGCTGCTCGGCGGTGATCAGGCCAATACCGCTGTTCGCCCCAGTCACGATGATGGTCTGTCCCGACAGGTCGCGGGCAAGAAGGCTGGGGTCACACATCAGGGTTTTGGCCAAGGTTCTCTCCGAGGGTAGTCGCGGAAGCTTGGCACCCCACTGCCGACGTCAAGGGGCCGGCTCTCCTCCGAGCCGCAGCTCGAGCGCCACCCATCCCACGAGCCCGACAAGGCCATACACCGCCGCCGCCCGGAGCATGAAGGTGTCGCCGCTCACATCCGACAACCACCCAAACGCCGGCGCGAGCACCAGGCGCGTGACGCCCCACAATCCCGTAAACGCCGCCATCGCCGTGCCTCGAAGGGCAAGCGGACTTCGCGCGAGCACCTGCCCGGACAGCACGGGAAAGCAGTAGCCATGCCCCACCCCGGCCAAGAGCCCCGCCCACGCAAACGCCCCCGCGCTGTGCGCATCCGCGGCGAACACGAAGGCCCCGCTGTAGCAGAGCAAGGCCGCCGCCGCGACGCGTGAGGGCCCGAGCTGCTCCGGAAGCCGCGCGCCAAACAAGCGCACCGACAGCGCGCCCGCCGCATAGGTCAGCCAGACCAGACCGGGGTTCGCGAGCCCACGACTCTGCGCCGCCACCGTGGCAAAGGCCATGAACACGGCCACCATGCCTGCAAACACCAGGGTCGCGACCCACACCGGCAGAAGCCGCGGACGCCGGAGAGCCTGAACGACCGCCCCCACCGAGAAGGCCTTGGACTCGACGGTCCTCGGCGGCTCGACCACCCCTGCAAGCGGAATCAGCGACGACAGGATGACCAAGCCCACCACCGGGAAGAACCAGCGAAGCTGCGGCGGCGCAATGCCCACGCCAGGCGCGACCGCGTTGATCACGAGCGGCGCCAGCCCCGAGATCCCGAACAGCGCCAGGCCCTCGGTGCGTCGCTGATCGGGAATCACATCGCCAGCGAGGGTGAAGTACCCGGTGAACAGCGTTCCCGTGCCCACGCCAATCAGCAGACGCATGAGGTACACGCCCGGGCCGAGCGCGTCGATCGCTGCGACCGACAGCATGCCCAGTGCGAGCAACAGCGTGCCGACCACGAGCACGGGCTTGCGGCCCCACACGTCGAGTCCCCAGGCAATCACCGGTCGCGCAGCGAGTCCACCCACCGAGGCCGCGGCCATGACGGCTCCGATCTCAGCGCGGCTCGCGCCAAGAAAGTCGAGGTACAGCGGGAACAGCAACATCGTCGAGTAGCCGAGCGCCTGCAGTAGGTGCCCGACGAACAGCATCACGAACGAGCGAGTGACGATGGGCGGCATGGGCGCCCACTAATCCATGCACACTCGCGAGCGGCGGGCGAGAGTTGGATCGCCCCGACTCCGATGGCACCAGCTTCGGCGCGAATTATCGAAAAACAGCATGGACTTATCGTTATTCGATAATTATCGTCTGTTTATCGAGAATGGAGAACCCCATGCCTGGCGAAGCCAAGAAGCCACTGACCGAGCTGGACCACATCCGCATTGAGGCCCGTCGCCTGAAGATGGCCGCCGACATCGCATACATCCTTCTGTTTGTGGCCGTGGCCACGGCGGTGCTCTCTGCAGTGACGGCGAGCGTCTTCATGACGGTTGGACGCCTGGTCGACGTCTCGTGGGCGGCGGAAGGACTCGGGCTCGCACACCCAGACAGGCCCCTACCCCTGCTCACCGCCCAGCTCTGGCTACAGGCCTTGGCCCTGGGGCTCTGGCTGTACGCGATGGTCCGGATTCGTACCCTCCTCTCGTGTTGGCAGGAGGGCCGCCTGTTCACCGACGTCGAGATCGGCGCCTTGTCGCAGATCGGCAACGTCACCATGTTCAGCGCGCTGCTGCCGTACGTCGACTACGCCGCACAGCGCGTGCAGCCGAAGCTCGCAATCGCGGTGCTCATGCTCGGCTTTCTCCTTCGCCTGCTCGCGCGTGTGTGGCGCGAAGGTCGCGGACTCCGCGAAGAGGTCGAGGCCACCATCTGATGCCCATCGTCATCGACCTCGACATCATGCTCGCCCGCCGAAAGATGCGCGCCCAGGACCTGGCCAAGGCTGTCGGCATCACGCCTCAGAACCTGTCGGTGCTGAAGAACGGACGCGCAAAGGCCGTGCGCTTCTCGACCCTCGAGAAGCTCTGCGAGGCCCTCGACTGCCAGCCCGGCGACCTGCTGCGCTTCGAACCGGAGGACTGACGCAAGGAGTATGAGCTCCAACACAAAGAGCGGGTGGAGGCCCATGCTCTTCGCCTTGCTCGCAGCAGCTCTCGCAACCCCCTCTACAGACGTGGGTGCCCAGGCCGATCTGCGACTCAACAGCCCGTACTACCGCGTCGCGGGCGGTCGCCTCATCGGTCAGCTGTGGCTGGCGGAAGGGCTGGCCATCCACGTGAGCGCCGCGACCTGGACACGCCCCACTTGGCGCTCCGCAAAGGGCCCCACGCTGCAGATCCTCGCCCGACGGCAAGCTGTGGTCGTGCCCGAGTCGCACGGTGTGGCCGAGGCCGGCCTGGCCCTGACCGTGAGCAGAGGCACCTGGACCTTCGCGCGGCAGTCCCACGACCTGCGCCTCGACGTACTCCTCGCCTTCGGGGCGATTCGGACCCGCGACCAGCCGCTCTGGGTCGCGGCCGACAGCTACGGCTTTCTCTGGCAGCCCATCCCCCAAGACGAGTGGGCCATGACCCACAGCTTCGGACTGCGAGCGCACGCGCACATGTGGGGGCCCTTGGCATGGGAGGTCGAGCTGCGTCACCGCGGATACATCGAAGTGCTCTACGGCTCCGAGCTCGTTCATCAGCGCCACCACTGGCTGTCGATGGGACCCCGACTGAACCTGACGGGACCGCGCACACGATGAGGGCGCTGGGTTACACGGCGGCCCATGCAGGTGATCCGCGCTGAATCGATCGAGGTCCGCTTCGGCGACCGTATTGTCCTTCGGGGCTGTGACCTCTCGGTCGAGGAAGGCGCACGCGTCGGCCTCGTCGGTGCGAACGGCAGCGGAAAGACCACCCTCCTGCGCATCCTCGCAGGAGCCGAGACCCCCGACATGGGTGATGTCTTCGCGCCTGGACGCCGCGAGCTGCTGTCGCAGGACCCCAACCTGCCGGGCATCACGGTTGGCGACGCCCTCGACGATGCGGTGCGCTGGCACGCGGACCGACTCGCCGCCTACGAAGCCGCGCTCGACGCCGAAGACATGGACGAGGCCGCCCGTCTTCAGGCCCTTCTCGACCGCGATGGCTGGGAAGTCGGCCACCAGGTCAACTCGATTGCGACCCGCCTGGGCTGTGCCCCCCGCGACGCGATCAGCGCCCGTCTGTCCGGCGGAGAGAAGCGCCGCATCGCCCTGGCCCGCACCTTGCTTCAGCATCCGGATGTTTTGCTGCTCGACGAGCCCACCAACCATCTCGACGCGGCCACGGTCGAGTGGCTCGAGGGCTTTCTGAAGGGCTACCGCGGCACCATCATCCTCGTCACCCATGACCGTTACCTGCTCGAGGCCGTGGCCAGTGAGATTGTCGAGGTCGAGGATGGCCTGCTCGTGCGCTACGCCGACTCGTCCTACACCGACTACCTGATCGCCCGCGAAGAGCGCCGCGCCCGCATGGAGAAGTCCGAGGCGAACCGCCTCAGCTTGATTCGCCAAGAGGCCGCCTGGGCCGCGCGCAGCCCCTCGGCCCGCACGACCAAGCAGAAGGCCCGGCTCCAGCGCCTCGACACCCTGAAGTCGACGCGTCCCCTTCCGCAGGAGTCCACCTTCAAGCTGCCTCTCAAGAGCGGCATGAAGCTCGGGTCCACGCTCTTCGAGCTGCACGGCGTGTCGAAGAGCTACGGCGACCGCTGCCTGATCGACGACCTCGAGCTGATCTTGACCCCCGGCGACCGCATCGGCGTGGTCGGCCCGAACGGCACCGGCAAGACCACCCTTCTGCGCATGCTGACCGGCCAAGAAGAGCCAGACACCGGCTCGATCGTGAAGGGAGGGCGCGTTCGCATCGGTCTGCTCGACCAGGCCCGATCCGAGCTCAACGACGACGACACCTTGTTCGAAGCGGCCGGTGGCGGCAACGACGAGGTGAAGGTCGGCGACACGTGGATTCACGTGATCAGCTTCCTGAATCGCTTCCTGTTTCGTCGAGAGCAGATCCACCAACGCGTGGCCGGCCTGTCCGGTGGTGAGCGCGCCCGCCTGCTGCTCGCCAAGCTGCTGCTCCGCGGCGCCAACGTCCTGCTTCTCGACGAGCCCACCAACGACTTGGACCTGCTCACCTTGCGAGTCCTTGAGCAGGCGCTGCTGCAGTTCGACGGCTCGGTCGTGGTCGTCACCCACGATCGCGCCTTCCTCGACCGCGTCTGCACCCAAGTGTTGGCCTTCGAAGGGGATGGCCAGCTGACCCTGTATGCAAGCCGCATCCAGGCCCTCGAAGCCGAGAAGGCCCGCGCCTCGAAGCGCAAGACTGAGAGCAAGGCCGCTGCCAAGGCCGCCGCGAAGGCGCCTGCTCCGGTGGCCGCACCTGCCCCGGCCGCACCCGCCAAGCGCCTGTCGTTCAATGAGAAGCGCGAACTCGAGGCCCTGCCCGAGAAGATCGAGGAGGCCGAGCAACAGGTCGAGGCCCTCGAAGCGAAGATGGCGGACCCGAGCATCTACACCGACGGAACCGACGTCGCCGCGCTCACCCGCAAGCACGAGGACGCGAACAAGGAAGTCGAGCGCCTCTACGAGCGGTGGGAAGCGCTGAGCTAGCTCGCCCCTGGCACAGACGAAAGCACCGTCCTAAGCCTGGGCATGCACTCCTTCTACCGACCGCTTCACCTGACCGATGACCTCGACGCCATGCTTCGCATTTGGTGCGAGGTGGGCTGGATCTCTGGCGAGGACCACGAGAAGCGCGCGGTCGCCGAGTTTCTCGAAGGAACAGAGGGCATCTGCGCTCAGCTTGGGGACTCGGTCGAGGCCGTCGGCACCCGTCGCTCGGGCAGCTACCGCTACGAGACCCAGGACCTTCCCCTCTCGGTGGTCGCCTCGATCACCGTGAGCCGGGTTGCCCGTGGACGCCGCTTCGGGGGCGGCCTGACCGCGCGCTTGGTCGCCGATGCCGCCATGGACGGCGCTGCGTTGTCGATCCTCGGCATGTTCGACCAGGGCTTCTACGACAAGATGGGCTTCGGCACCGGCGCTCAAGAGCACTTCGTGACCATCGACCCCGCACAGCTCAAGGTTCCGGTCCCCAAGCGAGTGCCCGTCCGACTCGGCGCCGACGACGTCGAGCGCATGCACGCCTGTCGCCTTCGCCGCATGCGCGTACACGGCACCCCCAACTTTGCCGGCGTGGGCACCACCCGGTGCGAGGTGAGCTGGGAGCCGAAGTCTTTTGGTCTCGGCTTCGAGGACGAGAGCGGTACCCTGACCCACCACCTGTGGTGCACCGCAAAGGGCGAGCACGGCCCGTACCGCATGCAGTGGATGGTCTATCAGACCCGCGAGCAAGCCCTCGAGCTGCTCGGCCTGGTCGCGAGCTGGGGCGACCAGGTTCACGGCGTGCGCATGGTGCAGTCCTCGGCCATCCGCCTGCAAGACCTCGTTCGCCGGCCGTTCAAGCACCGAGCCATGACCGCCAAGGGCACGTACCAAGCCAAGTCCGAGTTTATGCCGTGGTGGCAGGCCCGCATCGTCGACCTGCAGGCCTGCATCGCCGCCGCTCACGTCGAGGGCGGACCGCTACGCTTCAACCTCACGCTCAGCGACCCGATCGCGGCCCACCTTCCCGATGATGCCCAGTGGAAGGGGCTCAGCGGTGACTGGACCGTCGAACTCGGGAAGGGCGTACAGGCCGGCCACACCGCTGAGTTGCCCACACTCACCGCGTCCGTCGGCGCGTTCTCACGG
Source organism: Pseudomonadota bacterium (assembly GCA_023954855.1). Classification (GTDB taxonomy): domain Bacteria; phylum Myxococcota_A; class UBA796; order UBA796; genus M1803. The sequence goes on from JAGSGY010000020.1 coordinate 61,085, forward strand.
CTGTTCCTCGGTGTCGCATCGGCCACCGCGCTGTCGTGGACCGACGACCTCGACGGGCCCAAGGCCTTGCTCGACACGCTGGATCGCAGGTGGCGCGTGCCGACGCCTCACCTCGACTGGGACCTCTAGCGCTCGGCAGTGTCGCGGACCGACCCGTTCTTACGGCCGGTGACGCGACGCGGCGCGCTCCTCCTCGGCGGGTGACCCTAAGCCAACCAAGGAGGACCTATGCGACTCACCCTCGTACTCGGCCTGATCGCGCTCACTGCGTGTGGACCTGGCGAACAACAAGACGACTCGACCTATGCCTTGCGTGCCGAGCAGACGCACGAAGCCCGCCGGGCCGGAGACCCGCTCGGCATTCGTTTCTCGGTCGAGCGCACCCTCGATGGCCGTCAGATCGACGTCTGCGACCCACCCGAGAGCGAGTGGTGCGAGCGCGACCTGCGCAACGCCGCCCCAGTGCTCGAAGGCCCAGACGGGGAGCTGCTTCCCGAGGCCATGCTCAACGCCGATGGCGACACGGTCGACTGGGCGGTTCCCGAAGCGAGCCCACCCGGCACCTACGCGGTGACCGGGGCCTTCCTCGTGGCACTCGACCAAGTGAACTCTCAGAGCTTCGAAATTCAAGACTGGGGCGCGGCCCAGAGCTTCGACCCGCTCGATGTGGAGGGTCGTGTGTTCGAGCTCGCTGACCATCGATTTCGACCGCTGGATGTCTCAGACCTGCTCGAGTTCCCCCCGCTCTACGCCCAGATCGACCAGGTGGACGGCGCCGAAGCGACCTTCCGCATTCTCGCTGATCTCGATGGCGAGGCGTGCACCGTGCTCAACGCAGTCGGAAGCTGGGACGGCTCGGAGCTGACCTACAGCGACCCTCGCTTGGTGGTGACCCACGCCGAGCTCGGCGACATCACCGCCGAGGACGTGTCGGTGTCGATCGCCTTTCGCACCGGCGTGCTCGACGAGGCCGATGGCCGTCTGAACATGAACCTGGACAGCCGACCGTTCGACGCGCTCATGGACGACGACGGAGACATCTGCGAGCTGCTGCCGAGCTTCGGGGCCCTCTGCCAGAGCTGCGGGGATGGTGCCGAGGAATGCGTGGGCGTGCACGCCTATCAGGGCGAGTTCGTCGAGATCACCACGCCCTTTGGCGACGATCTGCCGCTCTGTGGCGTGGATGCCGTCGACTTCCCGAGCGTGCCGAGCTTCGCCTGCGACTTCGATGGCTCCGGCCTCGACCTCGACTTCGGCGTGGGCTGCAGCATGGTCGGACGCACGTTCGGGCCGATGGGCCTGTTCGTCGTACCGTGGCTGTTCACGCGTCGACGTCGACAGGAGTAGCGCCTACGATGCCTCGAGGTGGTCGCGCAGCTTCTCGAAGGTGTGCGCCACCGACTTCGCGGAGCTGCGGTTGATGATCCACTGCGGCACCATCAGGTTCGTCTGGGTGCGCACGCGATACTGCATGCGCGTGCCGCCCGAGACCTCGGTGACCGTCCAGATCGACTCGAAGGAGCGCAGGCCGTCGTCGGCGAGCTGCGCGTGCCAAACGCCGTCGCCTTCCGGGCAGACGCGTGAGTCGTAGGCCACTGACGCAATCGGATGGTCGACCACCGTGCGCGTGAGCATGCACGCCTCGTCGGGCTTGGCCGTGACGGTGACCGTACCGTCGATGCGCCCGATCTCCTCGGGGTTGCTCAGCACCGCCGCCACCTTGTCGATCGGCGCCGCAAGCACGATGTCGGCGCTGATCCACGAGTCGTCTTCGATCTCGACGATGGGCTCGGCAGCGATGGCTAGCGACAGCAGGAGCAGCATGGACGCAATGTAGCGTCGGTGTCAGTCTGTGGCGACCTGCGCCTCGGCGGCGGCCGCAAGCCGTTCGTTCACGAGCTTGTACACGTGGGTCTGCCGCTCCCCCAGCCACCAGAGCAGCGGCGCCACCGCCAGGCCGACGAACAGCTCGTGATGGCGAATCCGCGTGCCGCCGTCCTCGGTGGGCTCGATGTCGAAGCCGTGCGTCGCCCGGAAGATGCCGGGCACACCGCCCTTCCAGATGAGGTGACGCTCCTTCTCGACGTGAACGAAGGTCGCGTTCACGCCCATGTTGTTGGCCACCTTGAGCAGAAAGCGGACCGAGCCGCCCTCGACAAAGCCCTCGTCACAGCGGGCGATCGAGACGGTGTTCCAGCTCGGCCACGAGGCCGTATCCTCGAGCACCGCCCACACCGCTGAGGGCGGAGCGGACGTCGTGATCGTGTGCTCTAGCAAGGCCATCGAGTCTCCAGCGGCAAGTCTGCCGCGGCGACTCTAGCTGATGAAGTAGCGGTTGGGCACGAAGAGCGTCTGCGTCTTCGAGCCACCACTCACCTCGACGCTGACGATCTCGGTCGCCGCGGCGACGATGTCGGAGTCGGTGAGGATGGTCGCATCTTCGAGAATCAGACTCTGGCCGATTCCGGGGATGTTCTTCTGGCCCAGGCTGCGGGTCGGCGTGCCGGGCAGCTTGTCGACGACAGCGCCCTGGATCTCGCGCACGAAGCCACCGAACACGCGGTTCTCGGCCGCGACGAGCAGGCGTCCGGTCTTGCCGACCGACTCGAAGATCAGGTCCATGTCGGGCGGCACGATGGTACGAAGGTCAATGACCTCGGCGTCGATACCCTGCGCGGCGAGCGCATCGGCAGCCTTGAGGGTGGTCCAGACTGCGCGGCCCCAGGCGACGATGGTGACGTCTGCGCCGGGACGACGGACGATGCCCTTGCCGAACGGCACGTGCACGTCGGGGAGATCGGGGACCTCGCCGCGCGTGATGCGCTTCTTCATGTCGGCGATGCCCGCCTTGTCGGTGGGCTCGCCAGGGAAGGCCGGACCGAGGGTCTGGCGGTACATCCACTTCGGCTCGAGCAACACCACCGGACCGTCATACTCACCGGCAGTGAGCAGCAGACCGTGAATGTCGAAGCTCGTGGACGGCATCAGGATGACCAGGCCGGGAATCGAGCCAAAGTAGCCATCGAGCGACATCGAGTGGTACATCGCGCCGCCGCCGAAGGGGTCGGTCGGCATGCGAAGCACGAGCTTGCAGGTGGTCTGGCCGAGCGTCGACCAGTTCAGGTTGCCCAGGTAGACGAGCCAGTGAAACGCGTTCAGCGAGTAGTCGCCGAACTGAATCTCGGGCAAGGACATCAGGTCCTTGTGCAGCGCCACACCGGTGGAGGTGCCGACGATGAGCGGCTCGTTGAGCGGCGAGTCGACGACGCGACCGGGGTGCTTCTTCTGAAGGCCGGCAGAGGCCTGCATGACGCCACCGAGACGGCCGACATCCTGCCCGGGCATGAACCCGCCCTTGCGCTCGATGAGCTTCGAGAGGCCCGCGCGGATGGCGCCGGCGTAGCTGACGTTGGTCGTACCCTCGGCAGGAGCCGACTCGGGCACGGCCGGGAAGTCCGGGTAGATGTGGTCGAAGATCGTCGACGGGTCGGGATCGGGTTCGCTGCGCACCTTGTTGAAGATGGCGCGGTTGCGGTCATCTTCCTTGGCCATGATGCTGCCGAGCTCGTGGTGCGCGAAGAAGTCGCGACCCTCGCCCTTGATGCGCTTCATCACCTCGCTCTCGTCGAGCACACCGAGCTTCACCAGCTTCTCGCCAAAGGTGAGGATCGGGTCGACCTGGTTGAGGTCGAAGGTCACGTCGGCCGCGGAGCTGTGTCCGTTGAAGCGCGGAAGGTTGACCACGTGCATGAGCGCGGGCTTCTGGTTCTTGACGATGTACTCGGCGCAGGCCTTGGTCTGCGTGTACACGTCCCAGAAGTCGGTGCCGTCGGCGGTGAAGTGCGCAAAGCCAAACGACTCGGCGTAGGCCTTGAAGCTGCGAATGCCGCGGCCTTCGTGCGACTCGGTGCTGATCGCCACGCCGTTGTCGGTGACCAGGTACAGCACCGGAAGGTTCCACACGCTGCCGGCGTTCATCGCGTCGTGGAGGTCGCCCTCGGCGCTGGTGCCGTCACCAATGACCGCCATGGCGAGGCCGTCGGTGATGCCCTTGAGCTGAAAGCCCTTGGCGTAGCCGGCGGCCTTGCCGAGCTGCATTCCGACCGGCGACTGCACAGGAAGAATGCCGACTTCGGGCATGTTCAAATGGTAGACCATCTGGCGTCCACCGGAGATGCGGTCGGTGGCCTTCGAGAACTGCTGGCGCAGCACGTCGAGGGTGAAGTCGTCGTAGCCGCGAAGCTCACACCACATCGAGAGCAGCGAGCCCGAGCGGTAGTGCGGGACGATGCCGAAGTGATCGGGATTCACGACCTCGTTGAGAGCCAGTGCCGCCGCGGTGCCGTGAATCTCTTCGCCAGGTCCCCAGATGGCGAACTTCAACTCACCGCGAGAAACCAGGCGGACAATGTGCTCTTCGACCGAACGCGAGCGGGTGGCGATCTGGTAGGCCGCCCGCAGCTGCTCCTTCGAGGGACCGGCGTCGGCCACAGCCTGATCGCGGTTCGCTTCGGTAAGAGCCTGGGAATCGGTAGGAATAGACATCGAATCTCCGCACAGAAACGGCTTCTTAACCGGTCAACCCGACCCAGGAGGCGCGTTGCGTAACCGTCGCAAGCACTGAATTGCGGCTCACTTTCGGTTCGCCACCGCCTCGGAAAACGACGGTCCGAGGAGGCACGTCCGACCCGCACCTCCCCAAGCCGACAATCGTCGCTCTACGAACCCGAGCTCGGCGGGATGCAGGCCCGCTCTCCGTTGTCGTCGCTCGCGTCCGCCCAGTCGAAGTTCGAGGAACAATTGGCCTCGTTGTCTCCGGATCGGTTCGCGTTGCACTCGGGCTTGTTCTCACAAGAGCGGAAGCAGTAGTTCGCCCCATCGGTGTGGGCGACGCAGATCGATTGCTCCGGGCAGTCGGACCCGCTCGTACACGGGGTGATGCCACAGTAGCCACCGGCAAACTGGTCCAGGCACTCGAGCTGGGTCTCGGTCTCACCGGAGTCGGCCACCCAGGAAACCTCCGGGCAGTCCTCGGTCGACGCGCACTCGCTCGCGATTCCGAGCTCATCGGCGTCGTTCCCGCCGCCGCTACACGCCATGAACACCAGCACCGCTAGAACTCGCAGATTCATAGAGCCTCCGCCGCCATCCTCGCACGCCTGAAGGACGAGTGCCGACACAACGCGACCCACCCCGAGTCTGAGGTGGGTCGCAGCGGGCTCTTCGGCACTATGCGGCGCGGTCGACCAGCCTCTGCAGAAGGCCCACGACCTGGCCAAGCTCCGCCGAGGGCTTGGCATCCACCGCCCCACCCGACCGAGCGAGAATGGCCGAGCTCCACAGCTCCGGAGCATCGACGGCAAGCAGCATCGCTCCCTTGCTCAAGCCCTCACCGCCCGACTCTCCGGTCATGTCCCGAACCTCCACATGGGTCAGCCCGAACAGCTGATCGAGCCAGGTCGCCTGCATGCTCACATCCGCGACCCGCGACAGTGGAATCGACCGAAGCCGGTACCCGATGATGCCGGTACGCACGATGATGCGGCGGTCCGTGAGCCAGTAGCGGTGCACAGCGACGCCGCGCAGCACTGCCCACCAGAGGACTGGAAGCAGCGGAATGGTCACCACGCCGAGCACACCGATCAGGGTGGCCACGGCCAGCGCCCGAAGCCGGAGCACACCGGACGGCTCGCCCTCTCGAATCAGGGTCTCTCCAGGCAGCAGGACTAGGCCTGGAAAGTGGGTGGTCGTCTGAATGGCGGCCATCGTTCCTCCGTGGTTCGAGATAGTGAAAACATGCGCACGGTCAAAGACATGTCAACCAAATCTCGCGACTAAGTTGTCGGGTGTTTCGCTCTCACTGATGGAAGCCCGTCAGTGGGCGAAGGTCGGGGCCGCAGTGCTGCTATGTTCGCGTCATGACTCCATTCGTTCCATGTTGGGCCATCGTCGCCTTGAGCCTGTTCTCAACGCCTGCGGCCCATGCCGCGCCCCCCACCCTAGAAGGGAATGACTGGTTCGAGCTCATCGGTTTGCAGCGAGGCGACCCACTCGTCCAGGACGCGCTCGACAGTACCGAACCCGGCTCAAACTACCGGAAGAGCAGCGTCGTCATCGAGTTCTTCGATGACGGAAGGGTCCAGTCTGTTCGCCTGTACCGGGGCTCCATGGTCCACAATCCCTACCTCGGCGAACTGCCCGGGGGGAGTGACTGGAAGTCCATACGAAGGGCCTATGACTTCCAAGGCCGACCGAATCGGGTCGCCTACCACGATGGATACGAGCTCCTCCTACGGTATGACCGTAAGTTCCTTGATTACCTCCACATCACGCACACAGATTCGTCCCACACCAAGCCCGCCACAGGACCGCTCTTGGTCCCCGAGGTGGTTCCCGCACCCCCTCCTCCTGCGCCCCGCATCGCACCACCACCCATGTCCCCCATGGCCGAGCTACGCACCGCGATTGTCGGCGTGGCCGAGGACGTCGGCTACACAGTAGTTCGCACCCGGTCCCTCAAGCTGCGCACCGACGGCGACCGGGTTCGCACCGAGCTCCGCTATCCCCAGAAGAGCGGCGGCAAGTACGTCGTGCTGGTCGTGGCTCATGCCGCTGGTGTTGGCGACATCGAATTCGGTGAGCGCGGCGAACATGGCTATCTCGAGGCCCTGACCGTCGAACGAGAGACTCGAGGTGAGTTTGTGCACGCGTGGTCGAACATTCAAGGTGCCGGCGATGGCGACCACACGGTCGAGATCACCGTCAAGTACAGCAATCTATTGGGAAACCCCGACTCCACCGAGCTCGAACTCGCGGTGGTGGAGTACCTGAAGTAGCAGCCTGCGGCGGGCACGCGCCACAAAGCGTTGCTGCGGCGCAGAACCCCGCTTTCGCCCACTATGTTGCGCTCTTCGGGAGTCCACATGAAGCGACGCACTTTCCTGCGCGGCACCACCGCCACCCTCGGCCTGGCGCTTGCCGGCTGCAAGCCCTCCGACGACCCCATCGACAGCGGCGACACTAGCGAGACCGGCGACCCGATCGTGCCCTCCGAGTTCCAGACTCCCCTGCCAGTACCGGGCGAGCTGACCGGCACCCTCGACAACGGCCGTCTCGTCTTCGAGCTCACCGCTCAGGCCGGCACCACCGAGTTCTTCGCCGGAAAGCCCGCCGCCACCAAGGGCTACAACGGCAACTTCCTCGGCCCCACGCTGCGCGTCCGTCGCGGTGACGACGTGACCCTGCGCGTCACCAACAACCTCACCGAACGGCACGTGACCCACTGGCACGGCGCCCACCTTCCGGCCGCCGCGGATGGCGGGCCGCACCAGGTCGTCAACGCCGGCGAAGTGCAGACCTCCGAGTGGACGATCAACCAGCTGGCCGCGACCATCTGGTACCACCCGCACGCGATGGGACTCACCGCAAGCCAGGTCTACGACGGGCTCGCCGGGTTCTTCATCATCGATGACGACGACGCCGACGCCCTCGACCTGCCGAAGCGCTACGGCATCGACGACTTCCCGATTGTAGTCCAGGACCGTCGCTTCACCGCCGATGGGCAGCTCGACTACACCCTGTCGATGATGGACGAGCACCACGGCTTTCAGGGCGACCACTTCCTCGTCAACGGCGCGATCAAGCCGTTCGTCGACGTCGAGGCGAAGCAGATCCGCTTCCGTCTGCTCAACGGCGCCAACGGCCGCACCTACGTGTTCAGCTTCGCGGATGGCACGGCCTTTCAGCTCATCGCCGGCGACAGCTCGCTGCTCGAGGCCCCGCTCACCATGACGCAGCTGCAACTCAGCCCGGGCGAGCGCGGTGAGATCGTCGTCGACCTGACCGACCGCAAGGACGACGTGCTGCTTCTGCGCGACGAGACCGCGGGCGGCGACCTGTTCGAGATTCGCGTGTCGAAGGAAGCCACGGCAACTACGACCGTTCCAGCGAGCCTGATCACCTTGCCCCGCCTGCTCGAGAGTGAAGCTCAGCGCACCCGCCCGTTCATCTTCTCGATGATGGCCGGCAACTTCCTGATCAATGGCGTGTCGATGGACATGAACGTCATCAACGAGGTGGTGCCCGTGGACGAGGTGGAGATCTGGGAGATCACCAACGCCTCGGCCATGCTGCACAACTTCCACATGCACGCGGGCCACTTCGAGGTGCTCACCCGCAACGGAATCGCCGTTGGGGACTGGGAGCGTGGCTTCAAGGACACCGTGTTTGTCGGCGTCTCAGAGAAGGTGCGCATTCTCGTCAAGCACTCGGACTACACCGACGCGACGCTTCCGTATATGTACCATTGCCACATCCTCGAGCACGAGGACACCGGCATGATGGGCCAGTTCACCGTCGTCTAGCGGTGCCGCCCGGAGAACGACGCGATGGCTGACGGCTTCCTTTGCATCAAGTGCGGACAGTGGCACGACAAGCTCCCGCTGGGCTGGGGCGTTGCCGAGCCGATCTATGTCGCCAAGCTCACCCCCGAAGAGCGCGTCGGACGCGTGCAGATCGACCACCAGGCCGGCGTCGCCGTCATCGATGGCGCCACGTTCATCATGGGCTTGCTGCAGATCCCGATTCGCGAGAGCGAGCGCAAGTTCACATGGACCCTGTGGGTGCAGGTCGCCAACCACGACATGGACCACATCCTCGCAAGCTGGAGCCACCCCGACCGCGCGAAGATGGACCCGACGCCCTCGATTCTCATCGACTACTTCGGCGACTATCCCGAGTGCGACCGGCTCAACGTCTGGGTGCACCACCAAGAGCCCGGCAAGCGGCCCCTACTTGAGGTCCTGCCCACCGAGCACCCGCTCTACAAAGAGCAGACCGAAGGCATCACCGACGGACGCATCCGCGAGATCGCGATGGCGATGTACCACCCGCTCGCCGCACGTTGGGACGGTGTGGTGACGCCGGAGATGCTGTTCGGCTCGATGAACCGGGGCGAGGCCTAATCGCTCAGGGCCCGTGAGCGGGTGCGGGGATGAACGCCTCGGTATCGCCGGGCACTTGTGGGAAGTCGCCGCTTCGCCAGCGCTCGGCCTGCTCGATCAGCCGGCCCTTGTCAGAGTGGATGAGGTTCCACCACATGTGCCTGGGTCCGATGGCGTCCCCGCCGAGCAACGCGACCACGCCATCGGTTTGAGCCACGAGGCTCTTGGCCGCCCGATCGAGCACCAACATGACGCCTGGGTCCGCCGCATCACCATCCACGGCGATGCACCCGTTGAGGGGGTACACGCAGCGCTCCTCGTGATCGGGCAGTGCCATCGACTGGCCAGCCCGCATGTGCGCCAGGGCGTAGATGAGCGGTGAGGTGACATCCACCGGCGAGGCTTGCCCCCACCCGGTGCCGGCCAGCAGCTGCACCCGTACGCCCTCGAGGTCGAGTTCTGGGAGGTGGCGATAGCTGTCGAAGCGTGGCTCCTGCTCTTCTTCCCCGTCGGGATGGGCGCACCAGAGCTGCAGGCCATGGCTCATCGCCGGCCGGTCCTGAAGGTCCTTGGGACGCCGCTCGCTGTGCACGATGCCGTGTCCTCCCCGCATCCAGTGCACCTCGCCGGGGCGAACGACGGCGTGGCCACCGGTGGAGTCGCGATGCTCGACCGCACCCTCGAACAGAAAGGACACCGTGGAGAGCGCACAATGCGGATGCGGTGCCACATCCATGCCGCTGCCTGCAGGGACCTGCGTGGGACCGAAGTGGTCGAGAAACACCCACGGCCCAACCTTTCGGCAGCCCACGGCAGGAAGCACGCGCTTGAGGGCGAATTCGCCGAGGTGACGGGTGCGAGCGGGAATGCGATGGGTCGTCGTCATGCCGAGAGTATGCCTGAGTGGGTGGTTCTGGCCGTACTCGCTAGCCCTAGGCCCATCCCTCGTAGGTCGCTCGAGGCCGCAAGATGCCTGGCTGATCACGCTGCTCTCGAATGTGCGCAATCCACCCCGCAACGCGACCCGCAGCAAACCAGAGGGGCACGCGCTCAACCGGCTCGTCGAGGTGGCGAGCCAAGGCCAGCAGGGCGGCGTCAATGTTTGGGGCCAGTCCGCGGCTCCTGCCTTCGGTCACCGCATCGGCGAGTTCAGTGTCCAGGGGCACGCGCTCGAGGAGGGCCTGGGCCCGCGGATCCCCGTCTGGATAGAGCGGGTGACCAAAACCCGGCGCCGAGCCCTGCGCGAAGAGGTCCTCGGACGCGGCGAGGGCCCGGGCCAACGCGACGGTTGCGCCCCCGTGGAGGGGTCCCTCGAGCGCCGCGAGCGCACCGACCACGGCGGCATGCGTCGAGGCACCGGTCGACGCAATCACCCTCGCTGCGAAGGTCGACGCGTTGAGTCCATGCTCGGCGAGCAGGACCAATGCGAGCTCAGCGGCTGCGGGCACTCGCGCCGCGGTCTTCAGCGTCGACACCAGACTCCAGGCATCACCTTCATGACGCTCGACGACGGCTCGGAGGTCCCGCAGCGACGCGGCCGGTGGGGCCTCGACCTGCGGAAAGCTCCCCTCCTCCTGCCAGAGCAGCGCACACACCTCCTCGAAGCGCCATTCCACCAGGTCCACCGCCGGCACGCCGCGGTAGTACGGACCGTCGGGGTCGATGCCCGAGACGGCGGAAGTCAGCACCGGCTCACCCCAGTGAAGGGCGGTGGACGCCCGCGCCGCATGCCCTCCGTGTGCCTGTGCCCGCGCCTTGAGTGACGCCACATCGGCCCTTGCGTAGAGCTTGCGACGGCCCGAGAGCTTGCGGGTGCGGACCCAGCCGCGACTCGCGTAGGTGTAGAGCGTCTGTGCCTTGACGCCGAGCACCTCGAGGGCCTGCTCGCGGGTGAGCCAGGCTCGATTGGTCGATCGATGTATTTCCATGTTCCTTCATCGCATGGGAGGAGCCGATGAGCACGTGGATTCCGGGACTTGCAGGTGTGGTGGCCGCACAGACAGCGGTGAGTCGAGTCGATGGAGAGCAGGGCAAGCTGTGGATTCGCGGCCGACCCATCGCAGACGTGTCGGGGCTAGGCTTCGAGGGCGCTGCAGCACTCGTGCTCGGTCGGCCGGTCACCGGTCTCGGCGAAGCTCGGATGCGCGCTTACGCACGGCAAGGTGCGACTGGCGGCTCGCCCATGGATGCGCTTCGACGGCTCGTGGCCGGGGCACAGACCGACGACCCCATCGAGCTCATCGCCGAGGTCGGGGTGGCCGTCGCGCGCATCGCCTCCGACGGACGTCGACCTCGACCCGATCCAGCGCGTTCACACGCCGAGGACCTGCTCCACATGGCCACCGGTTCGACGGCCCCCGACAAGGTGCGCGGCCTGGAGCACTACCTGTGCACAGTGATGGACCACGGCCTGAACGCCTCGACCTTTGCCGCACGGGTGGTGGCCTCGACCGGCTCCGATCCCGTGAGCGCGGTGACCGCGGGTATCGGCGCATTGAAAGGCCCGCTGCATGGCGGCGCGCCAGGACCGGTACTCGACATGCTCGACGCCGCTGGCGAGACCCCCGAGGCATGGGTCGAGGCCGAGCTCGCCGCAGGACGTCGAATCATGGGCATGGGCCACCGGGTCTATCGAGTGCGCGACCCTCGGGCAGCCGTGCTCGAGACCGCCCTCACTGGCCTCACGACCGAGAGGGTCGCGAGGGCAAAACGGGTCGAGCAGGCCGCCGAGAACGCCCTTGCACGACGCTACCCAGACCGTCCGCTGCGCGCGAATGTGGAGTTCTATACCGCCGTGTTGCTCGATGCAGTGGGACTCGACCGCACGCACTTCACCGCCTGGTTCGCGGCGGGTCGCGTCGTCGGCTGGATGGCCCACATCGAGGAGGAGGCGCGAGTCGGGAAGATCATGCGTCCTCGTGCCGAGTACGTCGGAATCCCTACCTAGGCACCCGACGGGAATGCTTATCGGCAACGGTTCTCGAGCTCTCCGAACCCACTGCACAGCCCGTGCACATCGAGGATCTAGCTTGGGTCAGGAGGCCCGATGACCGTGATCCGTGAACTGACCCGCTGGTCCTGGCTACACGCTGCGCACCTGCTCCTCGCGCCGTTCTTGGGCCTGACCGTGATCACCTTCCTGCACGAGCTCGCCCACAGCGGCGCGGCTCTCGCGATGGGCGCCCACGTCATCGGCTTCCACTTCTTGCCGACCTCCGCGCATCTCGGCGTCATGCGCTACCGAGTGCCCGCCGAGGTCCGGCTGTTCTCGCCGGCCGCGGTCAGCCTCGCCCCGTACCTGATGTGGTTTGCGAGCGCCGCAGCGGTCGGACTCATCTCCATCCTACCGAATCAGCGGCTGCACCCGGCCTTCGCCTCGACCCTGTTCTTCTGGGGCTACTGCGTGCCGGTCGGCGACGTGCTCGCGAATCTCGGGCGAGGCGATCTGTGGCGTCCGGGACTCGAGGGCTTGGCGCTCACCCTGACAGGCGCGGTCGCCATCAGCGCCGCATGGATCGCGGCCTTTCCCGTCCAGCGGCGCCTCTATGGCGAGCGCTCCCTCTCGATCGCGAGCTTCACCGCAGCCTCGGCGGTCCTGCTGTCAGGCGTGTTCACAGTCCTCTAGCGCAGTGACGCTTTGCAATTCGTCACGGGCAACGCCACCATCCCCCATGCTTCGTTCCCTCTTGCTGACCTGCTTGACCGGCTGCTGCGGGCTGGGTCCCTCGGCATCCACGCCCTCGGACCTTCCAGCGCTTTCCGCACGCGAGGCTCCTGCGGGCTCGGCTGTGGACTCGACCACCTGGTTCGAGTTCGAGGTGGTCCTTCCCGCCAAGAGCGCCTGCGACGCCCAAGCCAGGCTCACCGCGCTCCTCGCCGCTGACCTGCCACACTACGCCCTGAGCAGCGACCGCGAGGCCCTGGGCAAGCCCGGCATGGTGGTGTTCGAGCCCGAACCTCATGAAGTCGGGTTGTACACCGAACAGGAGCTCGCGTACTTCGCCAAGGGGCTGGCGCCCGAGGACTTCGCCGCAGCGGCAGCAGCCGACCGCGTGGTGGTCGGTGTCTTCGACTTCAACACCCTGGCCATTCGAGATGAACTAGCGGTCGTGTCCCGCGCGTTCGATACGGTCGCCGCAGACTGCGGGGGATGGATTCGCGACAAGACCACGCGTCAGATGTACACCCCCGCCTACGCTGCGCCGCGCACGGCGTCACTGACGTCAGCCACCCCTGTCGCCCACGAGCACATCGTCCAGCACATCTACGAGAACGACGGCCACGTGCGCATCGTCAGCCTTGGCATGCAGAAGTTTGGCCTTCCCGACCTCGTCATCAACGGCGTGCAGCGCTCCCGAGATGTCGAAGTGCAGGCCCTGGTGAACGGCGTCGCCCAAGCCCTCATCGACGGGGTCGCTGTGGGAGACGGCGGCTCGCTCGACCTCGACGTGGCCACGCTCAGCGCCACCCTCATGCCTCGTGGAGAAGACGCCTCTGGAAAAGCAACCCTGCGCCTGTTGGAGTCCCCGCCTCAGCTCGGCGACGCGGACAACCGTCTATGGGAGATCGACGCGGGCGAGAGAGACCCTTCCGACCGCTACGCCGCTCAGGATCGACTGTACCGTTCCCTTTATGGTGATGGCCTCGATGACGACGTGGTCCAGCTCGAACACGACGCGGTGACCGACGCCGCCAGAGCAAAGGCACTCGCCAGACTGGTCGAAATGTCCGAGACCAAGGCCGAGGTCTTGGCAAACGGCTCGCTCCAGATCAAGGGCCCGTTCCCCACCACCCGGGGGGGAACAGAGTGGATGTGGATCGAGGTCACCCGCTGGACCGAGGGAGGCTTCACTGGCGTCCTCGGAAACGACCCTGAGGACGTGCCGGGCCTCACCTATGGCTCCATCGTGACCGTGACTTTCGACGACGTCTTCGACTACCGCTACGACCCGATCGGCGGACCCTGTGAAGGGTGGATCACGACTCGCGTCCTCGCGGAGCAGCAAGGCTGGGAGCTACCGGACAACGGCTGCGCCCCATCCGACTAGGTGTTCGAGCAGGCCGTTAAAGACTCGGGACTGACGCCTTGTGGTCTCGCCACGCCAGGAGCAGCTCCGCTTCGCGCTCGATGTCGATGCCTGCCTCGAGCGCATCGCGACCTCCGCGCTCTGCAGCAAACCAGGCAACGGTGTCGGCCACCGTCTCGGCGACAGGCCGCAGGTTGAGCCCCGCCTCGACCGCCTTTCGATTCGAGATCTGTCCGAAGCCAGCGTTGTCGGGGTCCGTGCCCACCCAGACGGGCAAGTCCGACCACGGCTCGACCTCTTGATCCTCGAGCCAGGCGGCTTCGACCCACTCGACCTCGGAGGACGGGCCCTGGCAGAGCTCGATCAGCGAGCCCATCGAGATCGGCTCGCCGACAGCATTGAAGGTGCCGCCGCGGCGCTGTTCCGCCCCTGCAAGCACGAATGCGGCCAGGTCTCGTCCGTCAATGCCCTGCACAAGCGCACCGGCGGGTCCTGGCACGAGTGCGCAGCCTCCGGCAGTGAGGCGAACCGGCCAGTAGGTGAAGCGGTCCGTCGGGTCGCGAGGGCCCACAATCAAGCCGGGTCGAACAATCTGGGCGCGCTCCCCGTGCACGGCGCGAACCTCGTTCTCGCAAGCCACCTTGAGGGGCCCGTAGGTGTCGCCATCGATCTCTTCGGTTCGCCGAGCGAGCACGGGGTGAACCGGGGCGCTCTCGTCGACCCCCGGCTTGCGGGTGTCGCTGTAGACAGAACAGGTCGAGACCAGCGTGTAGTGCGGTCGATCACCCACCGCGTCCAGTGCGACCCGGACGAGACGAGGCACCATCCCGCACATGTCGATGACGGCATCGTAGTTCTGTCCAGCGATTCGGACGAGCAGGTCGCTCTCGTTCGGGTCGCGGTCGCCGATCAGGTGCGTCAC
>JAGSGY010000092.1 GCA_023954855.1 Pseudomonadota bacterium
ATCCTCGCCTTTCAGAGCTGGACCTCGTCCCATGATTTCGCCGCGACCTGCGCGGACCCCGAAGTGGAGGCGGTGCTGCTGTACCGCCCGTACCCGTATGCCCTGTCGTCGGAGCGGGCCTGGGGCATGACCGAGCGGATCGCCGCACAAGGCGTCTGGTAGATCCACGACTAGGCTAGGTTGCCGCCGGAGGCTCGCCATGACTCATCCCCTCGACGATCTGATGCGCACGGCCGACGGCTTTGTCGTCATCGGAAACAGCGCTCAGGAGCGCTTCCCAGGCATGTCCTACGCCTCGTACGTCGCGCTTGGAAAGCGGTTCTTCGCACTCGACCTCGGGGGGCTCACCGAGGCGCGGGGCCCGGCGGCTGGCGGCAAGGTCTACCCCACGCCCGAGTCGCTGCCGAGAGACGAGCTCGGCGAGTTGGCGATTGTCTGGGTGAAGCCGAAGCAGGCGGCAGAGGCGGTGCAGATCGCGCATGATCTGGGGCTCACCAAGATCTGGTTCTCGTTCCAGACGGCCACGGCCGATGCGATCGATCTTGCCGCCCAGCTTGGGCTCGAGGTCGTCGAGGTCGGGCGCTGTCCCGTGTACTACGCAGGTGGGGGGCACATTGGCTGCCGTATGCACACGCTGGCGGCCCGGGTGTCCGGACTGATTGGGAAGCCGCCGAACTTCGAGGCCGACAAGGACCGACGCGAGCTGCTCTAGGCGCTCAGCTTCTTTCCGTGTCGGTCGAGCTCGCAGCCGCAGTTCTGACAGGTCCATCCGCCAAAGAAGATCTGGCGTCCAGTGCGCTTGGGCCCTCGGTTCGGCAGGAGCTGGCCACAGTCTGGGCAGTTCTTCTCGGGCTGGGCCATGGCCCACACCCACCATCCACCGAAGATGACGACGCCGAGACCTACGCCAAACAACACGGCATTCATGGGCCCCTCCGCGCCGATTGTACAGCTTGCGGGGGATGGATTGAGCCCGGTCTGCGAGGGGCACCCGCATTGAGCGCTGGGGTGCTCGCAGCGCCGGGGGTTAGACCCACGTATGGAACTCCGCGACTTCGCCGAGGCGGTGCTGTTTAGCGCCGACCTCTCGACCAAGCTGTCCGCGCCAGAGGTGTTTACGGACCGTCTGCCTGGTGGCGTGCTGACCGGTGTCCAGGTGCCGGGACGCCCGCAAGCGATGCCGCTGGTCGCCGCGCGAGCCATCCCCGCGGCCCCCACACCGCACAGCATTCAAGACGAGCGCATCCGCGGTGGCGCACTGCACACGTTTGCGAACCACGAGCTGCAAGCGCTGGAGCTGATGGCCCTTGCACTGCTGCGCTTTCCGGAGGCGCCCGCGGGCTTTCGCATGGGGCTCGCGCACATCATTCGCGACGAACAGAGGCACTTTCGGCTCTATCAGGAGCGGGCCGAGCACTGGGGAGTGGAGCTCGGCGATGTCGGCGTGGGGCACTTCTTCTGGAACACGGTCGCCGACCTACGGGACGTTGGCAGCTTCCTCGCCGCGCTGAGC
This sequence comes from Pseudomonadota bacterium, assembly GCA_023954855.1. Taxonomy (GTDB): domain Bacteria; phylum Myxococcota_A; class UBA796; order UBA796; genus M1803. The sequence continues at coordinate 1,514 of JAGSGY010000092.1, forward strand.
CTGACCTACGAGCAGGCCAACCTCGACTTCGCCGCCTACTGGAAGCCGGCCTTCGCGGCAGTCGATGACCCGGTCTCCGCCGCGGTCCTGCAGGTGGTCGCCGACGACGAAGAAGCCCATGTGGCCCATGGGGTTCGGTGGTTCGAGCGGCTGATGGGCGGGGCGGACTTCGAGCTCTACAAGCGAACCCTCGCGGCACCGCTCACGCCTGGTCGGGCCAAGGGGCCGGTCTTCAACCGCGAGGCGCGGCTTCGTGCAGGGCTGTCACCGGCGTTTGTCGATGAGGTCGAGATTCATCCGCTCACGCGCGGTGGTGCAGCGAGGGTCTTCTCGTTCCACCCCTTCGTCGAGGAGCAGGTCGCGGGTCGGACGGTGCCAAAGCGGGTTCGCGCCATCGAGACCGATCTCGGCGCACTACCCATGTTCTTCGCCGGCCGAGACGACGTGGTGCTGGGACCTCGTCCAGACCGAGACCACCTGTTGAGGCTGCACCGCGCAGGCTTTGCGGTCCCGGAGTTCGTCGCGTCGCGTGAGGCCCTGGGCAGCCGAGCGATTCGCGCTGAGCACCCGTGGGGCCGCAGTCCCGAGGTCTGCGCTCGTGTAGGCGAGCGCTGGGACCGGAGCCATGCCGTGTTCTACGACAAGCGCTGGGCCTTTGCGCTGCGCCGAAGCTTCGCGGAGCCCTTCGCCGATGCCCTGCTCGCTCCGCCGGCAGGCGCGGTGGTGTCGACGGTCGATGAGGCTGTCGCGCTCGTGCGCGACGGAGGCGACTGGATTGCGAAGGCGCCGTTCAGCAGCTCTGGACAGCACCGCATTCGCCTAAGGGGTGAGCCCGAAGCGCGCTCCCTGGCTTGGCTGACCCGAACACTCGCGCAGGGCTCCATCGTTGTGGAGCCTTGGTATGACCGGCTCGCCGACGTGTCCGCGCAGATCGAGGTCGGCGAGGCGGGGGTCGAGCACGTCGGCATGACCCGCTTCTGGACGGCCGGAAACGGAGCCTACCGGGGGGCGCAGATCGGTCCCTGGACCCAAGGTCTGCCCAAACCACTCGCCCGGGCAGTGCATGGAGGCGTTCGTGGTGGCGCCGTGAGCACGGTGCTTCGAGAGGCGGCGCGGTGGGTTGGCGAAGCGCTCCACGACGGCGGATACCGCGGCCCTGCGGGCATCGACGCGATGGTGGTCTCCATCGACGGAGAGGTGCGCGTGGTGCCGATCCTCGAGGTGAACCCGCGCTACACGATGGGCCGGGTGGCCTTGGCACTGCGGCAGCGCTGCTCCGGGGTCGGGGGGTGGCTCTTCGTGACTCCCAAGCAGCTTCGGGCCGCCGGCTACTCGACCCTCGAGGCGTTTCGAGATGCGACGCTCGCGCTACCAATCGAGGTGCGCCCGTCGGGGATGCGCTCCGGGGTGGTGTGCACCAACGACCCCGTGGCCGCCGAGCAGATCGTGTCGGTACTCTGCGTCGGCCCGACCGTTTCGCATGCTGCAGCTTCCTGGCAGTCGCTGGGCCTCGAGTGGCCGGAGTCCGCATGAGGACGCTCGGACTGCTCGGGGGCATGAGCTGGCACAGCACGGCGGTGTACTACGAGCGCATCCAGCGAACGGTGGCCGCCGAGCTCGGACCGTATCGATCGGCCCCGTTGGTGCTGCACTCCATGGACTACGGCGAGCTTCGTCAGGCCCGCGCGGACGGCGAGTGGCGTCGGTTCGGCCGACGGCTGGTCTCGGCTTGCCGAGGGCTCAAGCGGGCAGGGGCCGAGGGGGTGGTGATCTGCAGCAACACCATTCATCGCTTTGCGCCGCAGATCGAGAGTGAGACGGGCCTTGAGGTGCTGCACATCGCCGATGCCGTCATCGCCGAAGCCACACGTCGCCAAGTGCACACCGTGGGCCTTCTCGGCACCGCATACACCGTAAGTCAGGCCTTCTACCGGGACCGACTCGAGGCCGCGGGACTCAAGGTCCTCGTCTCGGACGCGCCGACGGTGACCGAGCTGAATCGCATCTTGCTCGACGAGGTCGCTGCTGGCGAACTGCGCGACACCTCGCGGGCGACCTTCGTCGAGGCGATGGCGACGCTGCGCGAGAGTGGGGCAGAGGCCATGGTGCTGGGCTGCACTGAGATTGGCCTGCTCGTGGGCCCAGATGCCACGGACATTCCGATGATCGAGACGGCCACCGTGCACGCCGACTACGCCGCCGACTGGGCTATAGGCGCCCCATGACCAACAACGACATCCTCCGCCGCCTTCGATACCTGCTGAACACCAACGATGGTGGCATGGCTGAGGTCTTCGCCCTCGTCGGGCACGAGATCACCGCAAAGCAGGTTCGCGCCATCATGGGCAAGGAAGATGACCCGGCTGCTGTGGGCTGCACCGACCTGCAGCTCGGCGACTTTCTCGACGGCCTGATCGTCTCGAAGCGAGGCCCGCGGGACCCGGATGCACCCGTGCCTCCGCGCGTGGAGCTCACCAACAACGAGATCCTCAAGAAGCTGCGCATCGCTTTTACGCTGCGCGAAGACGACATCGTTCGCCTGCTCGAGAAGGGCGGCTTCAAGACCGGCAGCGGTCGGCCGATGGCCAAGGGCGAGGTCAGCGCGTTGTTTCGCAAGCCGACGCACAAGAACTTCCGCCCGTGCGGAAACCAGGTCATGCGCAAGTTCTTCGTGGGCCTGACGGCTCAAGAGCGGCCCTAGCACCGCCCCGCCGCCCGCACGCTGAGCGCAACAACCGTCACTGAAGCTCCCGCTCATTCAGGGGATTGCGACGTGGTTCACACGCACTCGTGGGTACGCCAGCCCTGTGCCACAATGGACCGCAGCTGCTTCCAGGATGAAACCGATGCGCGTCTTCTTCGCGATGCTCTTCAGCGTGCTTCTGCTGCTTCCCGTCACGGCCTTCGCGAACTCGAGCTGTGGTGGCAGAAGCCAGCGCGAGTGCACCGTCCTCGAGCAAATCCCGTCTTGCGATTCGGGGCTGGCCGCCCGTGGTGGCAAGTGCCACGACTGTGGTGGCTCCGGGCAGATGGCCTGTCCGATCACCGTGCAGAACCCCTCTTGCGACTCCGGTCTTGTGGACATCGGTGGTGTCTGTCAGGCCGCGGATTGTGGTGCCAACGGCCAGCGGGCCTGCCCTGCCCACGTGCGCGTGCCTTCCTGCGATGCCGAGTTGATGGAGTACAACGGGCGTTGCGAGCCGTGCGGTCGCAGCGGCCAGCGGGTCTGCACCGCCTCGGTCCTAGCTAAGGGCTGCTACAACGGCCTGGTGGGCAAAGACGGACGGTGCACCGGATGCGGAGGGCAGGGCAACCCCCCTTGCACGGTGACCGACCAGCACAACAATGGATGCGAGGGCGACGCCCTCCACGTCAAGAATGGGGTCTGCAGCCCCTGTGGACTCGCGGGTCTCGAGGTCTGCAACCGCGGAGGTGTTCGGGGCTTCGGCTGCGCGGCCGGGTTCACGGGAGATGGCGGCATCTGTGTGACGGAGGGGCGGTGTGGTCGCGCGGATGGCAGCGGCATTGACGGCAGTGGGCGCGCCTGTATCGATCGCAGCGGAAACGAGACCTGCGACAGTCACTCCATCGCGCGTGAGGGCCGCTGTTATGAATGCGGGAACGCCGGCAGTGAAGCCTGCTTGGACACGAGCGGCCGGGCGACCCTCTGCGGTGACTGGACGCTACGGGACGGCATTTGTAACTGCGGCAACGAGGGCGAGCGCGCGTGCCCCTGGTTCCTCGAACCGCGCCCCACGTGCAACGACGGTCTCAGGAGCGTCGACGGAAGGTGCCGCGCCAGCACCGAGTCCAGGGTGATGAAGCGGCGCTAAGCCTACGTTCTTCGTGGGCTTGATCTCGTAACAGCGGCCCTAGCACCACCCTCGCCGCGCGCACTCTTCTTCGAGCTCCGGGCGATGGTCCGGGTGGGCGATACCGATGAGCAGCTTCGCGCGCTCGCGGAGGCACTGCCCGAAGAGGTTGACCGCGCCGTACTCGGTCACGACCCAGTGCACGTCCGCGCGTGAGGTCACGACGCCGGCTCCTTCAGCGAGGACCGGCACGATGCGGCTGATGGTGCCGCCCTTTGCGGTGCTCGGCAGCGCGATGATCGGCACGCCGCCGGTCGACCAGGCCGCGCCGCGCAAGAAGTCGACCTGTCCGCCAAAGCCCGAGTAGATGCGGCGACCAATGCTGTCGGAGACAATCTGGCCGGTGAGGTCGACGCACATCGCGCTGTTGATGGCGACCATCCGGTCGTTCTTGGCGATGATCTTCGGGTGGTTGACGTGCTCGACGGGGTGCGCCTCGATCAGCGGGTTGTCGTCGATGAAGTCGTAAAGGCGGCGCGTGCCCATCGCGAAGGTGACAATGGCCTTGCCAGGGTGCAGGCTCTTGCGGCGTCCGGTGATGATTCCGCTGTCGATCGAGTCGATCAGCCCGTCCATCACCATCTCGGTGTGCAGGCCGAGCTCGTGGCGGCCGCGAAGCAGGGCGAGGACGGCGTTCGGAATGCCGCCGATGCCGAGCTGAAGCGTGGCTCCGTCGGGCACGAGCGGGGTGATGTGCTCGGCGATGGCACACTCGGTGGCCGTTGGTGGGCTCGGAGCCACCTCGGGGAGCGCCTCGGTGTGCTGCACGATCAGGTCCACGTCATCGACGTGAATGAAGGAGTCACCGTGCACCCGCGGCATGGCGTCGTTGACCTGGACAATGACCTTCTTGGCGTGTCGCAGCGCAGCCCGGCTCGCGAGCACCTCGACGCCCAGGCTCATCCAGCCGTGGTTGTCTGGGGGCGAGGCGCTGATCAGGGCGGCGTCTGGGGCCGGTCCCTTGGCGATGACCGACGGGATCTGGTGCAAATGCACGGGTACGTAGTCGGCCCGCCCGTCGTTGACGGCCTGGCGGTCGCCGGGTCCGACGAACCAGGCGCGATGGCGCAGCCGGTCGCGTGGGTCCAGTGTGCCGAGGTCGTCGAGCAGCAGCACATGGCCCAGGCCGATGCCCTCGATCAAGTCGTGCCGTTCACCGAGTGCGCGCACCAGGGCCTTGGGCGTGGCGGCGTTTCCGGCAACGTAGACAAAGCCGCCGTCGGGGATGCGAGCGACCGCATCGTGGGCGGAACAGGTCTCGAACATGGCGATCTATCCGCGTTTTCCGAGCGCAATGAGGGCGCGGTAGGTGGGGTGATCGGCGCCGTAGATCGTGTCGCAGAACTCGAGGGCCGCGCGCAATCCGGGACCTGTGAGCATGCGGCGTAGGGGCTCGATCGGTGCGATGAGCAGCATGGCCATGGCGGGTCCGCCCTCGCGTGGTGCGAACGGCGTGGTGATCAGCGAGAAGCGTCCGAGCGGGGTGTCGAAGCCGCCGTCGTAGCCACTGTCCTCGACCGGTTGGCCGAGATCGATGAGGGTCTGCATGAGGCGCAGCAGGCGGGAGCTCAGCAGGGCAGGGGGTACCCCATAAAAGGCCTGGCTGGCGGTGGGGATGTCGATGCCCACATCCACGCCGAGCATCTGGGCGAGGTGCAGGATCTGGGCCTCCAACAGGGTGCTTCCCGCGAAGGTACGCATCACCGCTCGCACCGAGCTCGACACCTGGGCGGGGGTGTCGGGCTGCTGGCCACGAACCATCTGGATGACCGCGAGGTTCAGCGTGAGCTCACCCATCAGGGCGAGGTCTGCGGCGGCCTCGGCGTCGCCAAGGGCCTCGAGGGCGTCGAGGGTGAGCTGTTCCGCGCGTTCGGCCTCACCATCCTGGAAGACGGCGGCTCCAAGACAGCCGAGCGCGCAGGCTCGCTGGTGCGGAGCTAGGGCCGTATCGTCGATGGCTGCGGCGGCCTCGAAGTGTCTCCGGGCGGCGACACGGCCCCGCGAGTAGCGCAGCAGTCCGGCGGCGAAGAGTCTTGCGGTGAGCACGCGCTCCGGCGGGCCGGTTCGCTGGGCCACCGCGATGGTGGACTCGCACCAGTTCGTCGCCTCTTCGAAGCGCTGGCGGCCGAGCCACCACCAGACCATCATCATCCAGTGCGCGTCGCGGATGTCGTCGGCGTTGTCGAGATCAACCGCGGCTGCGAGTGCAGAGGTGACCCACTGGCCCGCGTCGTCCGGCGGTTGGTAGAGCAGGAGCGACCTTAGGTTGCGCAAGGTCTGCGCGAGAGGCGGGCGCTCGGCGCCTTGCATGACCTGCGGGACTTCGTCCGGTGAGCGGGCCGTCGTGAGCTCGGGACCCGTGATCCGGCGGGATGCCTCGTCGAGGATGAGTCGCCAAACGGGCAATTCGACGTCGATGCGGCGGGCGCCTGCCGGGCTCGTTCCTTGGCCCCAGACTTCTCCGGAGATCTCCTCGGCCAGTTCGGGTCCGGCCGCGATGAGTCGGTCCATCGCCCGGCGCGACTCTTGGCTGTCCCAGAACGCAATGCCGCGGGAGGCCGAGTCGAGGACGAAGCGCGGAACGGGCTTGTCGGTGGTGTCGACGGTCGGCGCTTCGCGCAAAAGGTACAGGTCGCTCAGCTGCTCGAGCAGCAGGCGCGTGCCGATCTCGGAGAGACCCGTGGCGACGCGGGCGAAGGGCAGGCTGAACGGACGGTCCTGAAAGACGTACAGCGCGCCGATGCGCACGTGCTCTTCGTGTCCCAGGCCCTCGAGTCCGGCAGAGGAGAGCTCGGCTGCGTAGTCCGACGGGGCGGTGTATCGACGGCGTCGGAGCGTGTCGGCGATGTTGCGCACGACCAGGGGAAGGCCTCCGGAGTGTTCCGCGAGGTCCTTGGCGCCTTCGGGGTCCGCCGTCATGCGACCGTCGTCGATGACCTCGCGAAGCATGTTCTCGGCGATCTCGGGCTCCCACCGCTGCAGCAGGCACCGGTGTCCGTCGAGCTGTTCGGCGACGTAGCGCGACGACGTCGTGATGAGCACCCAGTGCGGCACGTCGGGATCGAGCAGACGTCGGACGTGCTCGGCATCGCGGACGTCGTCGAGCACGAGCAGGCGGCGACGACTCCATAGGCGGGTCGCGAACGCGCGGTCGAAGGCCTCGGTGGTCACCAGGTCGGCATCGGGCAGCAGCTCGGACATGCCGAGGCAGCCGGCCACATCACGCTGAAGGCGGTGCAGGCGTCCCGGCTCGTCGAGCTTCGCGGCGGTGAACCAGACCGCGCCATCGGGGAATTGCTCGGCGATCTCTTGGGTGATCCATCGAGCTGCCGAGGACTTGCCGATGCCTACGGGACCCTCGAGCAGAACCATCGCGCCCTCATCGCCGCCGAAGAGTTCGAGGATCGGCTCGAGCTCAGGGCGAGGCATCCAGGGGCGAGGCGCTTCGAGGGGAGCGTAGCCGCGCTCGAGGAGCCGGGCGTGCACTTCCTCGGGGGTCTTGCGCACCAGCAACACGTAGGGAATGCCGAGAGTGACCGAGATCTGCATCGCGGTGTCGGCCGAGACGGCGTTGCCTTGCTCGGCGGCTCGAACCGTACGAGAACCCATGCGAGCGCGCTCGGCGAGGTCGGACTGCGACATGGCCAGCGCTTTTCGACGCATGCGCATGAGCTGATTGTCGATGACAACGCCGGCTGGACGACCGCGGCGGCGTCTGGACTCCGAGGGCAAGGACGCTCCTTGCACGGAGATTAGCACCCAATGCCCCTCTCAGCGCGAAAGCGGGACCCGCCAGATGGCGAGCCCCGCTTAGGGAGACAACTGTGATGCGGCTACTGGTAGCTGAAGGCTAGGTTTCCAGTACCCTTTTTCCAGGTCGGGCCGTCAATCTGGACGTAGAGGACGTCGCCGGTTGCGACCGTCACGTCGACGCTGTTCGGTCCGATCGTGCTGCCGTTCGGGATGTTGTTGCTACAGGCAACCACGGCGTCTGCGTTCACACACTCGCTCATGCGGACGAAGAGGTAGCCAGGGTGGGCACCGCCGTCCGTCGAGGTGGACGTGATGGTGAGCGTGCCGTCCTGGGTCGCGGTGTAGACGACGACCTGCTCCTTGCCGTTCGGGTTGTTGTTGCCGCCGCAGCTGGCGTAGTCGGCGTAGGTGTCCAGACCGTTGCCGCTGGTCAGGAACTCGTAGTCGACGCTGTCACCGGTCGCGACCATGTTCGGCACTCCGGCGCAGGCATCCACCGCGTCGTTGATGCAGACGCTCGTGTCACAAGCCAGACCGGCGTGGCAGCTGTCGGTGACGCCGGCGTCGTCGCAGGTGTCGCCGTAGCCGACGTGGGGAGTGATGAAGTACACGCCACTGTCGGTGAATCCGCCGAGGTCCTCGATGGTCACGTCCATGAAGCGCTCACCGATGAGGGTGCCGGTGCCGATTCCCTTGACGTCGATGTCGAAGGTAAAGGTGTTGCCGGTCCAGTCGGTGTTGTACTTGTTCATCGACTTCTCGACCGTCTGGCCGGCGATGGTCACGTAGGCCTTGCGCAGCTCCATCGAGTCACCGACCTTGTCGTCGAGGCCAGTGATGGTGACGATGGCGTCGCGGCCGTCGGCACTCCACGCGATGGTGGCGTCGGTCAGCTGCGGCTCGTAGGCGAAGCAGGAGCCGTCGATGCACTCGGAGCCGGCGACACACTGGTCGACCGTGTCGTCACCCGAGCAACTGTCACCGGCGTCGCGAATCGGCGGGATGGTGACCGTGAGGGTGTTCGACTCGGCGAAGCCGTAGTCGGCGATGGCCAGGGTGACCGTCGTCGTGGCGTACGGGTTGTCGAGCGTGCCCTTGACCGTGCTCACGAAGTTCGTCGAGCCCTCGATGGGCAGGTCGAAGTCGAGCTGACCGTTCGGGTGGGTGACGGTGCCGTCCTCGTCCTGCTCCAGGGTCACGCGGAAGGCGTCACCGTTGGCGTCGGTACCCGAGAAGTCGATCTCGTACTTACTGGCGTCGATGCGCCGTGCGACCGCGGTCGAAAGCACGGGAGCTTCGTTGACTTCGCAGACGGGCGCGTCGGCGCCGAGTCCACAGGTGTCGCCGGCGCCGACGTCACAGTAGGTCTCGGGTGCGCTGCAGCCGCGGAATCCGCACACGCCGGTGTTGCAAGCGTCGCCCTGTGCGGCGGTCGGAACGCCGAGGACGATGGTCTCGGCACTCTCGTTGCCGTCGGCGTCGACGAGCTTGGCCTTCCAGAGCCAGGTTCCGAAGTTGACGAAGACGTCGCTCTCGAAGACCTGCTTTCCGAACGGATCGGCGGACCAGGAAGACGTGTCCATCTCCCACACTGGGCCCTGGTAGTGGGTCAGCGCCAGGTGCGACCAGTCCGCGTTGGTGTCGAAGGCCTCGAAGGACAGGGTGATGTTCTCGAAGAAGCCACCCTGGTACACGCCGCTGATGGCGAGTAGCTCAGGAGCCTCGGAGGTCAGGCAGCCGGGGACGCCGGAGAGCGTGGGGCTACAGACCGTCGGCTCTTCGCAGACCGTGTCCCAGCCGAGCAGATCGCACTCCTCGCCGGCGGCAACCTCGGTGGGAGCGACATAGTCGACCCAGTCAACGACCGTGGCCGTCTCGGTGGTCGCGGTCGGGTTGCCGCGGTCTTCGACCTGAATCTCGAGGTAGTCGATGGTGTCGGTGATCTCGCTCGCGTCAAAGGCGGCGGAGCCCATCTGGTGGCCGCCGTTCCAGCTCGCGAAGGAGATGTACTTGGAGCCCAGGTCAATGGACTCGGCGTTCGCGGTTACGGCCACGATGTGGGCGGTGCTGCCCTGGTAGTGGCGGAAGTCGAAGACCGAGAGGTCGAGCATGCTGACCTCGCCTTCCCAGTGCATGCCGATGCTCTCGACCTCGACTGGATCGTTGACGTTGCGGTCTTCGCAGGTCGCCGACGTCGCGTTGCGGTCGGTCCAGGTGCACTCCATTCCGGGGAGCTGAACGGTGGAATCGTTCGGATCGGCGTGGCTGTTCGGGTTGCAGCTCCGCGGGAAACCGTTGGTGTTTCCGCTGCAGTCGACGCACATGTCGCAGGCGTCGCCGACGTAGTCCTGGGTCGTGTTGGTCGCGGCCTCGGGGTAGGTGAGCGTGACGGTCGAGCTCTCGAGGCCCGAGGCGTCGGCGATGAGCACGTCGACGGTGACGTTGTCGCCCATGCCGGTGTCGTAGAAGCTCACCGGAACGGGGATGACGGCGGTGAAGGTGTCGCCGCTCCACTGCCAGTGCACGTCCTCGATGGTGATGGCGGGCTCGTCGGCCGAGTCGCCCCAGACTTCGGTGTAGATGTCGGTGAAGGCGGGAACGATGACGGTGTTGGCGTCGTGGTTCTTGTCGGTACCCGTGATCGTGATCGAGTAGTCGTAGGTATCCGACTGGCTGATGCTCGAGCTCGTGATGACTGGGGCTTCGATGACCGTGCAGACTTCATCGGCGCAGATGGTGCCGCTGTCGCAGGGCACGGTGTCGGAGCAAGCATCGCCCTCACCGGCGATGTCGGTGATGGGGTCGAGCGAGAGGTGCCAGTTGCCGACCTCGGTGCCGACCTGCTCGACGACGGCGACGTAGGCGTCGCCCGCAAGGCCGTCAATGATGTAGGCCTGTGCGGCATTGCCGTTGGCGGTACCGCCGACGTCGCAAGAGAGCTCGGCGCGCTCATCACAATCGGTGCGGAGCGAGAGCGCCGTGGGGACGGTGGTCTGCGGGTTGTCGGTGGTGACGCGCCACGTGCCATCGCTCGGCAGGGTGAAGGTCACGACGGCGTTGTGCGTGGGGTCGCCCGCACAGCTCGTGGCCAGGGCCGTCAGCGTCTCGAAGCGGTCGGCGATGTGGTAGGCGCCGTCGGGCTGCGCGTTGACGACGTCGAGCGCGTGGGTGCCGGTGACGTCGTCGCAGCTGACCCAGCCATTCCAGTCGCACTCGGTGCTGCAGCTGCCGGTCGGACCGTTGGCGTCGCCATCGTCGCAGGCCTCGCCTTCGTCGACCACGCCATCGCCGCAGTACGAAGCGACGGCGGTGTCGCCGGTCTCCTCGCCGGTCTCGGTAGTGCCGGTGTCATCGGTGGGTCCGGTGTCGTCGACGGGGTCGTCGGTGTTGCCGGCACAGGCTGCCAGGGACGCGAATAGCGCGATGGCCAGGATGTTTCGGGTGATCGTCACGGGATCCTCCGTGGGTGGTGGGTGGGTCTAGGAAAGGAGGGTTGAGAGCTACTCGAACAGGTCGTCGAGGGTGCCTTCGGGAAGGACCACGACGTAGGAGCCGATTTCGTCGTCGACGCTGGCGTGCCCGACGAGGTGGGTGCGGTCGGGCGTACACGCCATCGCGTCGAAGAGGCGGGTGTTCGCCGGAAACTCGACGCCGTGGGCCTCGAGCAATTCGCGCAGGTTGACCCAGCCGGTGGACTCGGTCCACGCGGCGCCGACGGTGCCGGCGAAGCTGTCACTGCCGACAACCATGGCGTCATCACTGCCGCAGAAGGTGCGGGCGGTGGAGCTCGACTCGCCGGGGCCGCCCAGGTTGCCGAGGAAGGTGTGGCCCTCTTCGACGTCCCAGATGGCGGCCTTGCTGCCGAGCTGTCCGACGGCCTTGGTGCCCGCGGCGTTGGTGCCGTAGAACTCACCGGTGAACGCCATGTTGAGCACCTCGCCGGTGCCGTCGGGGTACCAGACGGCGGGGGTGCGGCTGAAGTTGCCCTGCGCGAAGCCGACGAGCAGCTCGCCGCCGTCCGACATCGCGCTCGCGCGGTTGCCGCCGTTGCCGAGGCTCTCCATCGGCACCATGCCGCCCGCGGAGTCCCAGCGGAAAGCTTGGCCATTGCAGCCGTCCCACGCGAGACCACCGGCCTCGGTGCCGTCTGCGGTCAGTGCGTAGCCCGAAGACTGCGACGGGCAGTTCAGGGTGGTCGGCAGCGCGCCGAGCTTCTGCCAGCCGTCGACTTCGGTCCAGGTCGCCGCCTGGGTGACCTCGTCGTTCATGTAGTTGCCGTAGCTGCCGATGATCTTGGTGCCGTCAGCGCTGATGTCGTGCACGGAGTTGAAGTACGCGCCGGTGGTCGTGACCCAGTCCAGGCCACCCTCTTCGGTCCAGATGAAGGTGTCGCCTCCGGTCTCCCACTCCCAGAGCAGCACCTGGCCGTCGTCGGAAACGGCCGGCGCGTAGGTGGGGGCGAGAAAGTAGAAGCGGGGCTCTTCGTCGAGCGGCATCGGCACGGCGTCGAGGTAGCCGCGGTCCACGGGGGGAATCTCGGTCAGGCCGCCAACTTCGTTCTCGCAGCCCGAGAGCAGCGCGGCGACGGTAGAGAGGGCCAGGACGGTGCGGAACATGGAGGGACTCCGGTTCGCGAGAGTGAGGCTTACTCGGAGCATGTGACGGCTCCCCAGACGGCGACGTTGTCGTCTTCTTCGCATTCGCTGAACATGCCGGAGCCGGTGCCGATGTCGTCGACGCGGATGTACAGGTCGCCGCCGTCGATGGCGGTGAGCGTGGTCTCGAAGGTCAGGTTGACGATGGCGCCGGCGTTGATGCCGTCCAGCCAGACGGTCTCGATGACTTCGTCGCCGATGGGGGTCGAGGTGTAGAGCGTGACGCCCAGCCCCTCGGGAGAGGCCTCGGCGCCGCCATTCGAGATCTGGGCGGCGATGCGCACCAGCGAGTCGTTCGCACAGCCGACCACACACACATCGACCATCTGGGCCTCGAGGTCGACGGGCGTCGCATCGATGATGGGGCGGGTGCGGAAGGTGTTGTGCTCGAGCCAGTACAGCGGCGGTGCGTCGGGCACGCTGCCGTCGTCGCTGACGTTGGTCACCGCGAAGTCGTGCATCGACCAGGTCTCGCCAGCGGCGGCCCAGCCATTGTCGACGTGGCCGAGCACCGAGAGCAGCGGCATCTCTTCGTCGTTGCTGCGTACGTAGAGGATCTCGGCCGACCCATCGAGGTCGACGTCCGCGATGACCGGGTACTCGTAGACGGTGCCGGAGGCGTGGTTGGTCGTCGACCAGCGCACGTAGCCAGTCTCGCCATCGAAGATGAAGAACTCGCCCTCATCGGCGTAGACAATCTCGATGGCGCCGTCGCCGTCGAAGTCGTAGCCGCTGCAGCCGGCGATGCCCGACTGGTCGGAGACCTCGCGGGACCAGTTCAGCGTGCCGTCAATCTCGTAGACCTGGAAGAGTGCCGGGTCGCTGGAGAGGTTGCCATCGGTGCCTCCGATGCCAATCTCGCTCTCGCCGTCGCCGTCGAAGTCGCCGATGCAAGGAGCGGAGCCTCCGCGACGCGCCATGTCGTTGCGGTACAGCTCGGAACCGTCGGTGTCGAAGAACACCATGCGGTTGGCGCCGACCATCAGGATCTCGCCTTCCGGGTCGTCGTCGGCGTTGAGAATCGCCGAGAAGTGGCCGTAGCCACCGGAGAGGTTGGTGTCCCACATGACTTCGCCGCCGACGCGGTGCACGGCGTTGCCGTAGATGATCTCCTGCATGCCATCGAGGTCGATGTCGCCAACCACCGGCATGGTGTACGGAATGTCGCGGTCGACGACGAGCTCGAACGACAGGTTGCCGTTGACGCCGTGCAGCACGAGGTTGTCGGCGATGACCTCGGGGCGCCCGTCGGCGTCGAGGTCGGCGATGGTGGCCACCGGGTAGGGGCTCGCCACGCTGTGGTGGCTGGTCCAGAGCACTTCGCCCTCGTTGTCGAGCGCCATGACGCGCCCGCCGGCATCGAAGGCGATGACGTTCGGGAGGCCGTCGCCGGTGACGTCCGCGATGGCGTGGCTGCTCGCGTAGAAGGCACCGGGCGTCTGCCAGAGCACTTCTTCGGTGACGCCGTCCAAGACGGTGATGCTGCCCTCACGCGTTCCCGACAGGTCGGTGGGGAAGGTCACCATCACGATGTTCGGGTGGTCGTCTTCGGTGATGCGGCCGTTGCCGTCGGTGTCGGTCAGCCGAGCGACCAGCGGAGGCGCGTAGGAAGAGTTCTCGACGACGTTGTTGCCGGTCGCGCCGAAGAAGTTCCACTCCTCGACCACGTTCCACGGGTCTACGACCTCGTCCACCGCGCCGCACTCCGGGTCGATGGTCGGCGGCACCGCGCTGGAGATGTCCAGGAAGCAGGTGCTGCCGTCGTTCGGCGTGGGCACGTCGCCGATCACGGTCTCGTTGCCGCAAGCGGCGAGTCCGAGGGCGAGAGCGATGACGGTGGGCAGGTTCTTCATGCCTTCGAAATTACGGAGGCACGGCGTGTCGCGTTGGGCGAGAAAGCGGCAGGAAAAAGGTGGGTTGTGTGACCCCCTGTGAAGCCGCTGATTGCAGGGGTCTACGGCGCCTGTCGTTCGCCTGTCAGGGCCTTATCTCGCCGCCTTTTTGATTTTCTTGCCGCTTTTCAAAGTCCCGATCGTGGGCGGGCGTGGGGTCGTTCCTACGACGAGAAGTCGACCTTGACCGCCTGCTTCACCACGGTCTTCATGTGCGCGAGCACCTCGAGGTGGACCGGATGGCCAGCGTATGCCGACAGTCCGGCTTCATCCTCGAATCGCGTGATGAGAGCGATGTGGGCCGAGCGATCGCTGGGAAGAATGTCGGTGCCGACCTCGAGTCCCTTGAGGGCGGGAATCTTGCCCTGCATGCCGCGCAGCACAGCGGCCGTGCGCTCGATGTCGGCGGGGTCTTCGAGGGTGAAGAGAACGAGGTGAGTGAGCATGCTTCCTCCAAGTGTGGCGCGCCTCATAGCCGCCACGTCCTTCGACGTCTCTGATGGCTTGCAATCGCTGCACAGGTCGTGGACCATCAGCGGGTGATGACCGCTCTCAATAGCGCTGTGGCCCTACTTTACGTCGCTTCGGCGGTGATGGTCGCGGTGTATGGCTGCGCGCAGCTGCACTTGCTGTGGCGGTCTCGGGCGGTGCGGCGACCCCAGGTGTCCACTCTAGGTAGGGAGGGCCTTCCGCGGGTTCTCGTGCAGCTTCCCGTCCGCAACGAACGAAGGGTGATGCGCCCGTTGCTTCGGTGTATCGCCGGCCTCGACTGGCCCAGCGACCGCCTCGAGATTCAGGTGCTCGACGATTCCGACGACGAGACGGTGGGCATCTGTGCCGAGGAGTGCGCTCGGCTGCGCGCCAGAGGGGTGCGCATCGAGCACGTGCGACGCGCGGAGAGGAGGGGTTTCAAGGCGGGGGCTCTCGCGCACGGCCTGACCCTCAACGATGCCGACTACGTGGCGATCTTCGATGCGGACTTTCGTCCGGATTCGAGCTTTCTTCGCGAGGCGATGGCGGTGCTCATCGCGCGTCCAGAGCTCGGCCTCGTGCAGGCGCGGTGGGCGCACCTGAATCGCGACCACTCGCCGTTCACCCAGGCCTTGGCCTTTCACCTCGATGCGCACTTTGGCGTCGAGCAACAGGCGCGGTCGCAGCAGCCGTTGCTCATGGGCTTCAACGGCACGGCGGGGATCTGGCGCCGCGCGGCGATCGACGGAGCGGGGGGCTGGTCGGCCGACTCGCTCACCGAAGACCTCGACCTGTCGTTTCGCGCGCAGCTCGCAGGCTGGCCGCTGGCCTATGTTGACGAGCTCGAGGCTCCCGCGGAGCTCCCGGCAGATGTACGCGCGATTCGCACCCAACAGCATCGGTGGATGAAGGGTGGAGCCCAGGTCTTTCGCAAGCTGATCGGCCCGCTCTGGGCGTCGGACCGCCCGCTGGTCGCCAAGCTTCAAGGCACGGCTCATCTAGGTGGGGGCACGGTGTTCTTGGCGGTGACGGCGCTTCTGCTCGTGACCCCCGCGCTCGCCTTTCCGGCGGTGGGTGAGGTGATGCGGCCCATCGTCTGGCCTGCCGCACTGCTCTTGCAGGTCGCCCTGGTGGTGCTCGCGCTGTTCTATGGGACGAGCTGTGTGCGTCGCGCCGGGTTCGGTCGCGGACTGGCCCGCTTCGCGCTCACCTTCCTGCCGTTTCTGGCCCTGTCGACGGGCCTTGCGCTGCACAACGCGGTGGCGGTGGTGGATGGCTGGAGCGGGCGTCCATCGCCGTTTGTGCGCACGCCGAAGCTCGGAGAGGACGGGGATGGCGGCAAGCTCTACGTGCCGCTTCCCGTGGGACGGCTTGCCTTCGCGGAGCTGTTGCTCGCCGGATGGGCGGTGGTCGGACTGATGGCGGCGCTCTTCTACGGGGACTGGCTTCTCGCCGGCTTCTTGCTGTCGCAGGCGGCGGGCTGTGGTGTGGTGGCCTTGGGCGGTTGGTTTCCGAGCCGGACGGTGCGCGCGTGGGCCTGATCGCCCTCGGCTTTGGGGCTGCGCTGGCCCTCGGCTTTGGCGATGGAACCGTGCCGCCGGGGACCGCGATCACGTCACGTCAGCAGACGACGCTTCAGCTGCGTCTCGATGTGGAGCTGCCGACCGGGCTGCTGGTTCGGTCGATCTATCGGCACCACACCCAGCACTCAGAGGTTCAGGTCGACGAGGCGGGCTTCACGGTGCGCTGGACCGAGAACCACCATCGTGCCCGGGAGCCCGGCTACCGCCACGACCGCGACCTCGAGGTGCTGGGGCCGACCTATCGCGTGGACGACGCGATCCGACGGGAGGATGGCAGGGCGCTCTCCGAAGCCGAGCGAGACATCGTGGGCCAGGTCGACGTGCTCAGCCTGCTGCCGACCTTGAGGCAGATGCTCGGTGCCGAGCCCCAGGTTGGCGTCTCGATGCCTGCGGGCCCGATGTTTGCGGGGATGATGAGCGACGCGCCAGGACAGGGCTCGGTGGTGAGCGGCATCGTCACCCTCGTGGAAGTGGTCGACCGCGAGGGGCGCGACTGCGGACGGGTGGCGCTCGATCTCGTGCTTCGCGCAGAGGGTGAGGACACGCGTGGGGCGCACGTGATCACCGACTTTGTCGCGACGGGCGAGGCGTGGATCGAGGTCGAGACAGGGTGGACACGTCACTTCGAGGTGAGCGGCGATGTGGCGGTCACAGCCACCCGCTCGGACCTCAGCACAACGGGCGTCGGTCGCTTTCACACCTCGACGGTCCTCGACTTTTCGCGGGTCTCGCCGTGAAGCGCGTGGTGGCCTCGACCCTCGGCAGCCTGCTGGCTTGCGAGCTCGCACTTCGCCTGGTGGGACTCGGGCCGTGGGCGCCGTTCGCCGACTTTGCGGAGGTCCCGCCGATGAGCGACCCGCACCCTGCGCTTGGATGGGTGAATCGCCCGGGTCAGCACGCCTTTCCGGGAGCGCCCGTGTTCATCGCCGCCGACGGCGCCCGCGGCCAAGCGTCTGACAGTGCGGCGGACGTCGGCTTGTACGGCGGCTCCTACGTCTTCGGCTACGGACTTGCTGAGGACCAGGTGGTGAGCGTGCAGCTCGCGGATCGGCGCCCCGATCTGGCGGTGCGAAACCACGGAGTTCCCGGCTACGGCACGCTGCAGTCGCAGGCCCTCGAAGCCTCGGTCGGCGCAGAGGCGGTGGTGGTGTATGGCCTCATCGACCTGCACGATGCGCGCAACGCCGGGGCCTGGTCGTGGCTCGCCGGTCTCGAGCGGGCGTCGCGGGGCCAAGCCTGGGTACAGAGCCCTGCCGCGTGGTGGGACGGCGAAGCGCTCCAGTACGGCGAACCCACTGGCTATAGGCACTGGGAGCTCAGCGAGTCGGTCGCGCTGGTCGCGTTGGTCGAGCGAAGCGTCAT
>JAGSGY010000162.1 GCA_023954855.1 Pseudomonadota bacterium
CAGAACCACGTCTCGGCTGTCATCCAGGGCCCGGACGGGTACGTCTGGTTCGCCACCGCCGAGGGCTTGGACCGCACGGACGGGTACGACATCGAGCGCTTCGCGGTCGATCCCGACGGGGATCAAGGGACCGGGGGGGAAGAGATTCTGGATCTGGCCTTCGACGAGGCTGGCAAGCTGTGGATTGGCACGCGTACGGGCCTTGACCGGTATGACCCAGCGACCGGTCGCTTCGAGCACTGGACGAGCGACGGACCACCGGGACGTCGTGTGCCTGCGGGAGGCATCCATGTGGTTTGTCCGACTCAGGACGGGAGCGTCTGGGTGGGAGGTGTCTCGCTCGCCGAAGTCGACGCGGTCACGGGTGAGGTGCGTGTGCATCCCCCCGTGTCGGCCGGCGGCGCAGGGGTCCGTGCACTTCAGCCCCGTGCTCGGGGCGGCTTGTGGGTGGGGTTGGGGCCCAGAGCGTCAGCCGAGCAAGGACTCTTCGTCTACGACCCTTCGGAGTCCAGTTGGACGCGCATTGAGCTCCCGACTGAGCAGGTCGACGAGCAGCCTGGTGTCACGAGCCTGGCCAAGGATGCGGCGGGGCGGCTGTGGGCTGGTACGCGTGGAGCGGGCCTGTTTCTGCTCGAGGGTGGAGTTCCACGCGCGGTACCCATCGACGGTCGAAGCGACGGTACGGTCGCTCACGTGGCGACAGGAGCGCCAGGCCGACTGTGGGTTGTGCATGCGGACCACGGTGCTCAAGACCCGGCGAGGGAGGTGCTCGAGATTGGTGTGGATGGCACTCTTCACACGCGACTCGGCCCGCGCTGGGGTGGTGGCGGATACCTCGAGACACTGGTCGATCGCTCGGGGACACTCTGGGCTGCGACCTCAGGTGCAGGCGTGTGGCTCGGTGACTCGGTGGCCGGGTCCTTTCTGAGGATGCGCCAGGAGCGGACACAAGACCAACCCTGGTCGCTCGGTGCCGACTTCGTCGAGGCCATCGAGACAGGGCCGGACGGCACCATCTGGGTCGGTCACCTCCGGGGGCTCGATCGGCTTGACCCCGATAGCGGTACCGTGGAGCATAACTGGCTGCAGCCCATCCCCACTGAAGGGCAGCTGCACGGCGCCGCGGTCCGTGCCCTCGCCCATGACTCCGCGGGGGGACTGTGGGTGGCGACCACCGAGGGCGGCTTGTTTCGGCGGGCCCCCAGCCACACTCGGTTCGATGCCTACCCAAATCGCGATGGTGAGGTGGGCAGTCCGCCCCCATGGAGGATCGCCTCGATGTTGTCGAGCGCCCGGGGCAGTCTCTGGCTTGCCACGGAGCGGAGTCCGTGGCGGTGTACCCCCGAGCCGCTCTCGTGCGCCGAATACGCAGTAGACGGGTCCTTTCGGGGTGTGCTGACCCTCTACGAGGACACGTCGGGGCAGGTATGGATGGGAGGGCGTCGCGGACTCGCGCGCTTCGACTCCGAGCGCGACGCACTTCTGCCGTTTGCCATCGACCACCCGCAAGGGAAGGAGGATGCCCCCACCGCCGTCACAGCGATTGCGGAGCGCCCCGGCGAGGCTGGGGTGCTGTGGCTCGGGACTGAGGGACGTGGACTCGCACGGCTCACGTTGAACAGCCGAGAGGTGAGCTGGTTCGACCTGCGGACCCTCGGCTTGGACAGCAACGACGTGAACGGCCTGATGGCGGATGAGCAGGGGGATCTCTGGGTGAGTACCCAGCGGGGATTCGGCCGACTGCGCGTTCCCGCCATGGAGCTTGACTCCTTCGGCCCCGAGCGAGGCCTACAGTCTCTCGAGTTCAACGGCGGTGCCTACCACCGTGGCTCGGACGGCACGCTGTACTTCGGCGGCGTCAAGGGGCTCAACGTGATCCGCCCTGCCGAGATCATCGACAATCCGCTCCCCCCCGAGGTCCAGCTGACGGGCCTGCGCGTGAGCGGCTCTACCGGGCGAGGCGGGCCGCCGGCGACGCACTGGCTGACAAGCGGGGAGCTCGAACGCCCCGTGGTCCTCGAGCACCGCCAACACGACCTCACGTTTGAGTTCGTGGCGCTTCACTTCGCCCAAAGCGCCGACAACCTCTACTCCTACAAACTCGAGGGCTACGACGACGCGTGGAGTGACCCCAGTCCGGAGCGCGCGGCTCGCTACACGCGCTTGCCGCCGGGCGACTACCGCTTCCGAGTGCGCGCCCAGAGTCCGTATGGGGTGTGGAGCGACGGCAGGTCCTCGATGGCGTTCACCATCACGCCCGCCTTCTGGCAGAAGACCTGGTTCTGGGCGCTTGCCCTGGGCGGCATGCTGACCGGCATTGGCGGCGCCTTCGCGTGGAGGGCGCGGCGTGAACGGCTCCGTCGCGTCGAGATGGAAGTCGAAATCGCTCGGGCCACGTCGGAACTACAGGCTGCCGTGTCGATCGTCGAGCGGCAGGCCGAGCGGTTGGGCGCGATCGACGCCGCTCGCTCACGCTTCGTCGCGGACGTGTCCCACGAGTTCCGCACGCCACTCGCCCTGGTGCACGGTCCCCTGGAAGATCTCTTGGATGGCGAACTTGGGGCGGTCTCTGACGAGGCGCTGACCGAGGTGGGCATCGCAATGCGCAACGTCCGGACCCTGGGCCGGCTCGTGGACCGATTGCTCACCGCCGCGCGGCTCGAGGCCGGCCAGGCTAGCCTCCACCTCCAGCGCGTCGACCTCACGGCGCTCTTCCACGAGCGGATCTTGGAGCTGGTACCGCTGGCCGAGCGGCGGCGCGTGACGATCGGCAGCACGCTGCCCGATGCACCAGTGTGGATCGGAGCTGATGCCCAGGCCGTGGCAGACATCTCCGACAACCTACTCACGAACGCCATCAAGTTCTCTCCAGCCGGCGCTACGGTTCATGTTGCCCTCACCCGAGAAGGGTCCGCTGGGGCGACCCTGACCTTCCGCGATGAGGGCCCCGGCATTGCGGCCCGCGACCTGCCGCATATCTTCGAGCGTTTCTACCAAGGCGACATTCAGATTCCCGACGCGCCGGGTACGGGAATTGGCCTCGCGGTCGTGCGGTCCTTGGTGGAACTGCACGGGGGCAAAGTGAATGTGGACAGCACTCCTGGTCAGGGCTCGGTGTTCACGGTGTGGCTTCCCGACCAGGAGCTCGAGAGGGCGGAAGGACCCGCAGCGCTCATGGCGGCGGAGGCCGGCGCAGCCGAGGTCCGGGGTCCCCAAAGGCCCGAAGAAGACCTTGAAGATCCGCGGCGAATCGTGCTCGTCGTCGACGACAACGCCGACCTTCGGCGCCTGCTCCGCCGCCAGCTCCAGTCCGACTACCGGGTGGTAGAGGCGGCCGACGGCGCGGAGGCGCTTCGACTTGCAAGGGAGGTGGTGCCCGACGTGGTGGTCAGTGATGTGGTGATGCCCGAGATGGACGGAATCGCACTCTGTCGCGCCATCCGCGAAGACCCGGAGCTGGCCTTCCTTCCAGTGGTCCTGCTCACGGCGCGGGCGCAGGACTCGGACCGCGTCGCCGGCCTGGAAGTCGGAGCCGACGACTACCTCGTGAAGCCCTTCGACCGGGACGAGCTGCGCGCCCGGGTCGACAATCTGGTCGAGCGAGGCCTGCGGCTTCGCAAGGCGCTTGCATCCAAGGCCCAGACCGAGGTCGCGGAGCCCCCACCCGAAGAGGACTTTCCAGGCGAAGACCACGCATTTATCGATGCGCTCGACCGGGCCATCGAGGCACAGCTTCACGACGAGGGCTTCGACGTGCAGCAGCTCGCCGAGGCGCTACACGTGAGTCGCGTCCACCTGTACCGCCGCTTGAAGGCGCTCGACCAGGAGCCTCCGAACGTCCAACTGATTCGACGACGCGTGGAGCGCGGCGCGGAGCTGCTCCGAACCACCGACGAGAACATCAGCCAGATTGCCTACGCGGTGGGGTTCAAGACGGTCTCGCACTTTAGCCGCCGGTTCAAGCGACAGGTGGGCGTCTCTCCGAGTCAGTTCCGAAGCCAACAATCGGGCGCCTGAGCGCCGAACGACCGCGTTTCTCGATGACCTGAACGGATGGTTCTAAACTTTCGACTAGGTCTAAACATATGCTTTGAGCGTCCTTTTTTCTCTCCCGAGACACAGCGGACAGGATCGGGGACGGAGAGGCAAGCCAGGAGTGGTAAGAACGCCGCCTCGGGATGACACACGTCCCGCATGAGGAGGAACGCATGAGGCGCCTCGCTGGGGTCTTGGTACACCTGACCGTCGGGTTGTGGCTGGTTCCCACCACCGCGTTTGCGCAAGACGCCGCCGAGGCGGCTGTCTCGTACAATGCGCTCGACACCTTGTGGGTCCTCGTGGCCGCCATCCTGGTCTTCTTCATGCAGACCGGCTTCGGCATGATCGAGTCGGGGCTGGTTCGCGCCAAGAACGCCTCGAATGTGCTGATGAAGAACCTGGTGGACTTCAGCTTCGCCGCGCTCGGGTTCTACGTCTTTGGCTACGCCATCATGTTCGGCGGATCGGGGCCGATCGTCGGCACCAGCGGCTGGTTCCTCGTGGGCGCTGAGTCTGCGGCAGATGGGGTTCCGCTCGAAGCCTTCTGGCTGTTCCAGGCTGTGTTCGCGGGCACCGCCGCGACGATCGTCTCGGGCTCCGTGGCCGAGCGCTTCAAGTTCTCGTCCTACATGGTCGTCAGCTTCCTCGTCACCGCGTTCCTCTACCCAGTGGTCGGCCACTGGGTCTGGGGCGGGGGCTGGCTTGGCGACTACGGATTTCACGACTTCGCCGGGTCCACGGTGGTCCATGCGGTGGGCGGCACTTGTGCGCTGACCGCGGCGTACCTCGTCGGTCCGCGCATTGGGCGGTTCCACTCTGACGGCTCGGCCTCACCCATCATGGGCCACAACATGCCGATTGCCACACTCGGGATGTTCATCCTGTGGGTGGGCTGGTACGGCTTCAACGCGGGATCGGCGCTCAGCATGAGCGACCCGGAGCTCGTCGCCCGCATTGCCATCAACACGACGCTGGCCCCCGCGGCTGGTGTGCTCACGACGATGAGCATCGCGTGGATTCGCTTCGGCAAGCCCGACCTGTCCATGTCGCTGAATGGCGCGCTCGGTGGGCTTGTTGGCATCACAGCGCCCTGCGCGGTGGTGAGCTCAGGCTCCTCCATCTTCATTGGCATCATCGCTGGCTTGGTCGTGGTCTGGGGCGTAGATCTCCTCAATCGCGTGCAGATCGACGATCCGGTCGGCGCCATTCCCGTGCACGGATTCAACGGCGTGTGGGGCACTCTGGCGGTGGGCTTCTTCGGTGAGGCCGCACTGGGATCGCCGCTTGATGGCCTGTTCCTCGGTGGCGGCTTCGCACAGCTGGGCTCGCAGGCACTCGGGGTCGTCGCGTGTGTGTCGTTCACCCTCGTGAGTGCATGGGTGCTGCTGAAGACGGTCGACGCCGTGATGGGTCTGCGGGTGTCCCGCGAAACTGAGATTCGGGGCCTAGACCTCGAAGAACACGGCGTCGAGTCCTACGCCGGATTCCAGATCTTTCTGACCGACTAGCGAGGCATCCATGAAGTTCGTCGTCGCCATTCTGCGTCCGGAACAGCTCCACTCCGTGAAGGAGGAGCTGATGCATGCACAGATCGAGCAGTTCACTGTCACCAACGCACTCGGGACCGTGCCTCGGGCCGAGCAACGCATGTACCGAGGTGTGGCGCAGCGCGTCAGCCTCAAGCAGCGCATCCGCGTCGAACTGGCCGTCCGTGACGCCGACCTGGAGATTGCGTTGGAAGCCCTTCGCCGCGGTGCGGTGGAGCATGGCGGCCACGGCAAGGTCTTCGTGACCGAGCTGGTCGACGTCATGACGCTCTGGAACGGCGAACGCGGCTCGCGGGCCCTGTAGGAGACCTCGGATGAAAAAACGCGCTCCGACCGCACGCGATGTCCTGCGTCGCATTCGCGATGAAGATATCGTCTTCGTCGACCTCAAGTTCACCGACCTGTTCGGTGGAATGCAGCACCTCACCCTGCTGGCCGACACCCTCGACGAGAGCACCTTTACTCGCGGTCTAAACTTCGACGGGTCCTCCGTTCGCGGGTTTCAAGCCATCAGCCAGAGCGACCTGCTCCTGCGACCGGACCCGGCGTCCGTATTCCGGGACCCGTTCTTCGATGACGCCACGCTGTCGATGTTCTGCGACGTGGTCGACCCGAAGTCCCAGGGACCCTACAGCCGGGATCCGCGGGGCGTGGCCAAGCGCGCCGAGACGACCGCGCGGTCGCTGGGCATCGCTGAGGCGGCCTACTTCGGTCTCGAGACCGAGTTCTACGTCTTCGATGACGTGCGATACGATCAGGCGACGCAGCA
>JAGSGY010000176.1 GCA_023954855.1 Pseudomonadota bacterium
ACCGCTGAAGGTCACGAACCTTGATCTTGTCCCATTCGGCCAGCGGTTCCTCCTCGCGTGTCGAGCGCGTTTGATGATCTACCCGCCCCTGACGCTTTCAGGTAACCACGAGAGAGCGGCGACGAGGGGCACGGACGCTATCGCGCCTGTAGGCGCTCCTTGAGATGCTGGCCGAGTCCCGCCTGACCTGCCTATTGTCGGTTCGAGTCCAACTGCGGGGGGCAATTGTACGCTGCTCGAACTCGACGTCGGTCGTTCGGAAAACAGAGGTTTCAACGTCGAACGCCCAGGTCATGGCGACCTGGGCGTTCGAGTTCAAGATGGCTCCCATTGCTGAGCGCTCTTCGAACTCTGGCGATGACGCCGAAAGCCGCTCTCATCGTTCACCACATGGGTCAGAGCGACATCCTGGCCCCGTTCGCGGAGCGTATCGCCAAGGCGGAGGACTCCTCGAGGACCCGAGAGCCGGTCGAAGAACCGCTTGGCTGTCGACGATGAGCCCCGGCCCACCGCGGTGAACGCGATGGACTTTTGAGGTCACGCGCACCGGGGGCTCTGAGGTTGAGAAGCTGCCTGGTTGGCCCACCCTTGTGGTGCCAGCCACCGTTCTGCTCTGACGATGTAAGAGTCTCGGTGCGAGCTCGTCAGCATCGGCACAGACCACCACTCGCCCGGAGCGCAGATGCCCGCACACTCTTCCCTCTCGCCGCTGGCAAGGTCGCAGATGATCGGCGTACCCTCGATCATCATGCGTTCCACCTCGCCGATCGATGCGCCCATAGACGATGCCGTCCTGTCCCAGCTGGTGGGCGAGGAACTCAGCCTTGCGCGTGACCTCCTCGAGCATCGTGTCGCGGGCTTCGAGCTCGGTCTTGGTGCCAGACAGCTCGATCTGAAGCTCCGTCATCGCTTCGCGGAGACGGGCGTTCTCTTCGAGGATTTCGGCGAGTCCGGACATGGTCCCATCTAACCTCTACGATCCGCATCAGCACTGCGTTTCTTCGGATTCCAGCGAGACAGTCTGCGTGCCCTGGACAGGTCGATGCCCTCCATCAGCGCCGCGAGTTCGGCCTGCGTGATGACCCCTCGGTCAGCCTGCATCGGAGGCCAACGGAACCGGCCCTTCTCCAGGCGTTTGTAGAGCATCAGAAACCCGCCGTGAGTCCACACCAGCATCTTCAGCCCGTTTCGACGTCGGTTCGCGAACACGAACAACGTGCCGTCGAGCGGCTCTTCGCCCAGGTGGACTTCGCAGACTGCCGCGAGCCCGGCGATGCCCTTCCGAAAGTCCACCGGGTCGCGGGCGACCAGGATCCGTGGCGGAACAGGGATCACGCCATCGCCTCGAGGACGCGTCGGAGGAGCCCGAGATCGGTCTGGTGATCGACGACGACGTGAGCCTTGTGGTCTTCGAGCGCCAGAACCACGGTTCCAACGGGCTCGACGACCGTGAGTGCCGTGAACTCGGGGCTCACGGTCTCGGTCGAAGCCTCACGGTCGATCTTGCGAAGTCGACTTTTCCACCAAGCCAGCGTTCCAGGCTTGAGGTTTCGCGACTGGGCGAAGGCCCGGACGCTCTGCCCGGACTCGACCTGCTCGGCCACGATCTTGCGCCAACGGCGCGATGCTGGAGTCTCTCGCATCGAGTCGTCCTCCCGATGCGCACGTCACCCACCAGCCTCACGCCCGGAAGATGCCGCAGCCGTGTGGATACGTTGCAGTTGGGCTTCAACGTCGGTTCGGACGTCGGATGATGCGCTGCCGTCGAGGGTGAGCAGGGCCACGGTGTCCAGCAAGTCCGTGATCTCTGAGCGGCAGAGCTCCCGCCAACGCTCCGACGTCAGCCTGTGGGTGGCGAACTCCGGCAACACTGCGCCGAGATCGGCCCCAGGCCGAGGGACCTTCATGAAGGTGTGAATCGCCTGAACAAACTGCTGAATCCCGAGGAGATCGCCCGGGAGCCCGTCGTCGTGGAAGAGCTCGAGGCACAGGGCCAACAGGTCGGTCGGCCAGCCGATCACATTGGAGAGCCTCTCGGTGTCTCGAGCACGGGAAAGATGGAACACCTCGCCGGCGACAGAGATGGGTCGCATCTCGGCGACGGCCTCAATGTGTTTGAGTTGGTCGAGAAGCTCCTGTCGTTGGGCCGGGGAACGGTGCCATGCACCCTTGTTGGACGAGGTAGGCATCGACCTAAGAGCCCAGGTGGCCGTCGATCCAGGACTGCATCTGGTCCAGGTCATCATGGAGCAGTTGTTTGCGTTCGTGATCTGTCAGTGTCTTCAACCGTTGTTGCGCGCGTCCGTCGCCAGAGACGTGGTGACGCGCAGGACACCTGTCCTGATCGACACCACAGCGCGCACCCGATCTTTCGGGAAAGAGTGCGGGCCCATGCCCGGCTCGGCTACCACTCGATGACCGAGCCGTCGTAGGCAAAGAAGCCCCCGTTGTCGGCGGCTGACAGGCCGTCCATCACATCGTTGAGCTGGCGCCCGGCCTCGGTCGGGGTCGCGGTGAACCGGTCGCGGGCGTAGGGCGTCGAGAGCTCGCTGGGGATCGTGCCCGGGTGCACAGCTGCAAAGCAGGCCTCCGGAAACTTTCGAGCAAACTCGATCGAGGCGCAGCGCAACACCTGGTTGAGGGCGGCCTTCGACGCGCGGTAGCTCATCCAGCCCCCGAGGCGGTTGTCGCCGATGGAGCCCACCCGGGCCGACAGGACCGCGAACACCGCCAGACGGTCTCGCCGCAGCAGCGGCGCGAAATGCTTGATCGCCAGCGCGGGCCCCACGGTGTTCACGGCGAACGACCGCGCCATGATCTCAGGGTCGAGCCGCCGAAACGAGGTCTCCGGCGGGGTGCCTCGAACGGTGAGCACGCCGGTAGACACGACGATGCGGTCGTAGCGAGCGTCGGACAGGGACCGTGCCGCCTCGATCACGCTCGCCTCGTCCGCCAGGTCCAGCCCATTGGCGCTACGGCTGAGTCCATCGACCTCGAAGCCGCGGCGCCGCATCTCGGCCTCGATCGCCGACCCGATTCCGCCCGACGCTCCGATCACCAAGCCCGTCCTGTTCGCTGTCTTCACGTCGGCACCTCCGAAGGCTCGAGTCGCTCTCCCTGGGCCAGACGCTTGCTCACCCATTCGAAGATCCTGGCGTCTCGCTCTCGCTTCTCGGGGGATCTTCGGCGCGCCGACCACAGCTGTCGGCGAAGTCGGGAGACGTCGTCCACCTCGTCGTCGTGGCGCGCCAGCCACGCCCAGTACATTGGGGTCAGCGGACAGCTGCGCTTGGGGTCGAAGGCACAGCCCCGGCAGTAGTCGCTCATGCGGTGGATGTACCCCGCGCCCGCGATGTAGGGCTTGGTGGTCATCAGCTCGCCGGTTGAGAAGGTCCCCATGCCGAGCACATTGGGCTCGACCACCCAGTCGTAGGCGTCTGTGAAGGCCACCCAGAACCAGTCCGTGAGCTCCCGCGGACTCACGTCGAGCAACACCGCGATGTTTGACAAGACCATGAGCCGCGGAATGTGGTGGGTCCAGCCCTCGCTCCACACCTGCTCGACCGCCTCGTCCAGACAGGCCAGACCCGAGGCCTCTCCCCAGTAGGCTGGCGGCAACGGCGCCGCGGCAGTCAGCTGACCGGCCTCGAAGCCGGGCCTTCGAAAGCCGTCGCTCACGTCGTGCACATGGCGCACGAACTCGCGCCACCCCAGCACCTGCCGCACGAAGCCCTCCCGACTGTTGATCGGGATCTCCATCGCCGCCACCTCGGACACCACCCGTTGCGGAAGCAGTCGAAGCTGGTTCAGCAGCGGAGCGATGCGGGTGTGAAACAGCGTGCGGGAGCGCTTCGACATCGCGTCTTCGTACGGACCGAAGTGCTCCATGCAGTCCGCCATGGCCCAGGCCCACGCCGCCTCGGCCTGCGCATGGGTGGTGGGAACCGCCGCCGGATCGACCGCGCCCGGATGGCTCGAGAAGTCCGATGCGATGAGCTCGGCGACCTCGGCATCGATGGCGTCGACCTCGAACCGCGGCGGGCTCGGCGCCGCGGGCTCGCCTCTCCAGGGCTTGCGGTTGTCGCCATCGTGGGAGAAGCGACCGCCCAGCGGGGCCCCCTCCTCCATAAGCAGCCCCGTGCCACGCCGGACCGCGCGGTAGAACACATCCATGCGAAAGGGGGGCTCGGGAAGCGCCTCGCGAAACTGCTCTGGGGTGGTCAGCCAACCCTCGTGGGGCAGCACCCGAAGCCCGCCCTGTGCGACCAACGGCGCCAGGTTCTCGCGAAGCTCTCGCTCTGCCGCCCGCATCATCGAGATCGGCCCGTGGCGATCGACGGCATCCTCGAGCGCCGAGCGGTAGTCGCCCCGGGTGAATCGGTAGTCAATCCGCACGCCGCGCTCGGCCTGCTCGAGGGCAAAGTGACGCTGGTTCGACAGCACAGTCATCAGCTTCTGCTGGTGCACGGCGCGACGTTCGGCCTTCCACCGGCTCTCGATCAGGACGACGCCGATCGCGCTCGGATCGGCCCGTGAGAGCGGACCCACCTCCGCGGTCAGCTGGTCGTAGGGCACGAAGAGCCACAGATCCGGCTCGGTGCTCGGCTGGCGTGCGTGCAGGGCTTCCA
>JAGSGY010000012.1 GCA_023954855.1 Pseudomonadota bacterium
GATTGGCTCCGGCGGCCTTGGCTCTCGTGGGTCAGGCCTCGGCGGCGGCGGCACTGCAGAGGGCCTCGGCGGCCTCGGTACCAAGGGTGTCGGCTCTGGCGGAAGCGGCTACGGCTCCGGCGGCGGCAACTTCGGCGCCAAGGGCGAAGGCGGCATCGGCCGCGTCGGTGGCGACCCGATCATCCTCGGCGCCCTCGACCGCTCGCTCATCGACGAAGTCATCAAGCGCCACATGAACGCAATCCGCTACTGCTACCAGCGTGAGCTCACCAAGTCGCCCTCGCTGGCTGGCAAGGTGGTCATCAAGTTCGTCATCGCCAAGGACGGAAGCGTCTCGAGCGCCAACACCAAGACGACGACCATGAACAACTCCGCGGTCGAGTCCTGCATCGTCGGACGCTTCATGCGCATGCAGTTCCCGCAGCCCAAGGGCGGCGGTATCGTCATCGTCTCGTACCCCTTCCTCTTCTCCCCCGGCTGATCCTAGGGAATCGAGGAGTCAAGGGCTCGCCTCTCGAGGCGGGCCCTTCGTGCGTTCGGGGCAAATCGCGATCCCGAGTCATCGAATAAATGTCAGGACATCGTGACTGCGTGCAAGACGGGTTCCGGTCGCGACAAGCCTATGCTAAACGTGCGTGTCACTGCGGACCCAACTCCGCCGAGGATCGTCTATGCTCAAGAAGCTCTCCCCGCTCTTCCTCGCCCTACTGGCGACTCCGCTCGTCACGTCGACGGCGATGGCCCAGTCCAGCATCGAGGATCTCGACGCTGACGGCGGCAAGAAGGCGAAGAAGAAGAAGGCCGCCGCCGGCGCCGCCGCAGAGACTGAGGTCATCCGCGAGATCGAGCGCGGCGTGTACCTCAAGGCCGGCATGGGCAGCACCATGTACCTGCTCGACTACGCAGGTACCCTCCGCGCTGGCACCACCATGGGCCTTTCCTTCGGTCAGGACTTCTTGGACCAAGAGCGTCGCTCGATGGCCTGGGAAGTCGGCTTCGTCACCGGTCTCCACAACGGCCGCCGCTGGGATCAGCAGGACCTCGCCCGCAAGGTCATCCAAGGCGATACCCGGACCTTCTCGGGTCAGGTGGCCTACGAGTTCTCGGCCTACCCCACCCGGCGCATCGGCGTCGGCATCCGCGTCGGCGGTGGTGTGATGCTCTCCCCGCTGCTCATCCACGAGCAGTCGTGGAACGAAGAAGTGCTCCCGTCCTTTGGACGCGGAACCAACGTGCACTCGAGCCCGCATCCCTTCGGCTTCGGTGGCCCGACCTTCGAGTACTACACGAAGCTCTCCCACTTCTCGATTGGTGCGGACGTCGACGTGTCCTACGCGGTGGGCTTCGACCTCGGCCTCGTTGCCACGGGCTACGCGAAGTTCAGCTTCTAGGGCTCGCACTCTGCGAAATCGGGACGCTACGGCGTCCCTTTTTTGTTTGTCGGATCCGCGTCGACTCGTCCCGCCGCGTCATGCAGACGAAAGCCACCTAGGCCTGGCGCGCATGGCGCAGGCAAACCCCCGGCCAACCCCCGCTACACGCTCGGAGTACAGTCGACGCGCATGGCAGATGAAGGCAGGCGGGTCGAGGTTACCGAACAGGTGTTGCGATCGGACCACGCAGCGGGCTACACAGCGGCCGGAGTCCTTTGACTTCGTCTTTTCAGGAGCCGCTCTATGCGTATCTTCTCTGCACTTCCGCTCTGTCTTGCCCTCGCCACGCCAGCGAGTGCCGCAGACTTCCTTGATGGCTCGCTCCTCCGCGCCACCTACAGCTCGGACAAGGGTCTCTGGTACGACCAGTCCCGCGGCACCGGCCTCGAGGTCTACAACTCGACGGCGACGGCGTGGCACGACATCACCACCCCCGGTGTCGTCGGCGAAGGCATGGCCATCAGCTACCGCCGCGCGGGCATCGAGTCGCGCTACGGCTTCAACAGCCACACCGCGCCGTCCGGAGGCACCACACCGCTAACGCTGACGAGCTCGGCGGTCGTGGCCAGTACCGCCACTGAGAAGTTCATTCGCCACACCTATGACGCGGGCGACCTGCAGCTCACCAAGTGGGAGTGGCGCGAGACGAACGGCCAGTCGCTCTACATCCACTTCACCGTCAAGAATGTCAGCAGCGCCTCGCTGACCGACATCTACGTGCAGCGCGGCCTCGACAACGATGCCGACTACGTGGACTCCGATGGCGACGGCGACGGCGAGACTGGAACCTTCGAGTCCTACGACGACTTCGACCCGGCTCTCGGCCTTGCCACGTCGTCGAGCCCCATCACCGACACCACCCTCGCGATTGGCCTCTGCGACACGCAGACGGGCATCGCCGGCGGTCGGAGCCTGAGCTACTCGCCCACCAACCTCGGTTCGGGCGCACCCGCAATCAACGGCGACTTCGATTCCGCCTTTGGCGACCGCTACCTGATGTGGCGCAACGACGCCCCCGACCTCAAGCCCAGCCAGGAAGCCGACATGGGCTTCGTGCTTGTCGGCGCGGTCGGCGTCGCGAACGCCCGCTCAGCATGGGCCGTCGACTACGCCATGTGCTCGCACTGGGATGAAGACGACGACGGTGTTCGCAACGAGGACTACGACGGCACCGACTGCGACGACACGAACCCGAACGCCTACCCCGGGGCGACCGAGATTCCGTACAACGGCGTGGACGAAGACTGCGACGGCTCGGACCTTGTCGACGTCGACGGTGACGGCTTTGACGGCCCCAGCGACACCGGCGAAGACTGCAACGACTACGATCCGACCATCAACCCTGACGCCTTCGACATCCCCGGCAACGGAATCGACGAAGACTGCGACGGCGCGGACACGATTCCCGATCCCGAAGACAGCGACAACGACGGCCTGCTCGACGAAGAAGAGGACGTCAACGACAACGGCATCGTCGATCCGGGCGAGACCGACCCCTTCGACGCCGACACCGATGATGACGGCCTGCTCGACGGTCAGGAGCAGCCGAACGGTACCGGCACCGACCCGCTCGACCCCGACAGCGACAACGACGGCGTGCAGGACGGCACCGAGTCCGGCGTGTCCGACGCCCCCTCGCCCGACACCGGCAACAGCTTCGTTCCCGACGACGACCCCTTCACCACCACCGACCCGCTCGACCCCGACACCGACGACGACGGGCTGAACGACGGTGACGAAGACACGAACGGCAACGGCCAGGTCGACACCGGCGAAACCGATCCCCTCGACCCCGACAGCGATGACGACGGCCTGCTCGATGGCGAAGAGGTTCACGGCACCGACAACTGGGACCCGACCGACCCGCTCGACCCCGACAGCGACGACGACGGCCTGCTCGACGGCGAAGAGGTTCACGGCGAGCGCGGCGACACCACCTGGGTGCCCACGAACCCGAACGACGCCGACACCGACGGCGACGAAATGGACGACGGTACCGAAGTTGACGTCACCGCCGATCCGCACGACACCGACACCGACGACGACGGTATTCTCGACGGCCCCGATGGACTCGGTGACGAAGACGGCGACGGCATCATCAACGTGCTCGACCCGCTGGCCCGCGACGAGCTCTACCTCACGGGCGGACGAGTCACGTGCAACCAGGGTGTCGGTGGAGTGGGCCTCCCCGCACTGCTGATTGGCCTCGTCGGACTCTTCCGTCGCCGTCGCACCGCCGTCGTGGCCGCCGCGCTGCTCTCGACGACCGCCGTGGCCCAGGAGACCGGACCGACGACGAACGCTCAGCGTCTCGACACCGCCGGTCTCGGCACCGGCTTTGCGCTGACCCCTGCTGCCGTGCAGATGGAGCAGGGCCAGGTCACCGGGCACTTCGTGTTCGACTACGCATGGAGGCCACTTCATCTAGCGACCAGCGACGGCGCCGGTGGGCTGGAGTCCCGCGTGAGTGGCATCGAGCACCTGACCGCCTTCCATCTCGGTGGAGCCGTCGGCGTGACCGACTTCTTCCAGATCGGTCTTCGCGCTCCCCTGCTGCAGATCGTCAGCCCCACCCTCGAGCACGCCGCGTTCCTCGGCGAAGCACCGCCCGCCGCCGGGCTTGGCGATGTCAGCGTGGACCTCGGACTGCTAGCGATGAGTGAAGAGAAGGGCGTGGGCATCGCCATCACCCCGTTCCTGTCCCTCCCGACGGGCAACCGCTCCGCGTACCTCACCCACGGCGTGGTCACGGCCGGAGCGCGCCTTGCCGTGTCCGACCATGTGGGGCCCGTGCACCTCGCAGGCTTTACCGGCTACCGCATGAAGCCGAAGTCGACCGCCCAGTTCGGCACCGTCGCCGTCGATGACGAGGTGTTCTACGGAGCGGGTCTCGGCATCGACATCCAAGAAGACCTCGTTCGCTTCAACGTCGAGGGCTTCGGCTCGACGACCGTCGGCCCTGGCCGCGCGATCATCGTCACCAGCGACATCACTGGCCTGCTGCACACCTCCTTCGAGTTGGATGGCGACTTCGTCTGGCACCTCGACAACGGCGTGCTGCTCACCGCTGGTGGCGGCATGGGCTTGACCCCTGCAGCAGGCGTTCCCGTTGCGCGCGCCTTCGGCGGCGTTGGCTGGGCCCCACCGGCCGACCGCACCCCGCTCGACACCGACGGTGACGGCTTTGTCGACCCCGAAGACGACTGCATCGAAGACCCCGAGGACTTCGACGGCTTCGAAGACACCGACGGCTGCCCCGAGGCCGACAACGACCGCGACCGCGTGCTCGATGTCGACGACAGCTGTCCCCTCGACCCCGAGGACCGTGACGGCTTCGTCGACGATGACGGCTGCCCCGACCCCGACAACGACCGCGACGAGATCCTCGATGTCGACGACCGCTGTCCCGACGATCCAGAGGACTACGACGGCGACCAAGACCACGACGGCTGTCCCGAAGAGGACGGTGACCGCGATAGCGACGGCGTGATCGACACCCGCGACGAGTGCCCCGACGACCCGGAAGACCTCGATGACTTCGAGGACCTCGACGGCTGCCCCGACTTCGACAACGATCAGGACACGATCCTCGACGTCATGGACACCTGCCCGAACCTGCCCGAGAACTTCAACGGCTTGGATGACGCGGACGGCTGCCCCGATGAGCAGAAGGCCGTCATCGTCAACAACCGCATCGTGATCCTCGAGAAGATCCTCTTCTACGTGAACGAAGCCCGCATCAAGCCCGAGTCGCACGATGTTCTCGACGCCGTCGTCATGACGGTCATGGACAACCCACACCTCGAGCACGTGCGCGTCGAAGGCCACACCGACAGCGATGGCTCCGAGCGCTACAACCAGGACCTGTCCGAGCGCCGCGCCGCCGCCATCGTCGACTACCTCGTCGAGCATGGCATCGAGCCCGAGCGCCTCGAGTCCAAGGGCTACGGCGAGATGTACCCCATCGCCGAGAACAACACGCGGGACGGAAAGCAGAAGAACCGCCGCGTCGAGTTCGTCATCGTCGAATGATGTGAGCGGGTTGAGCGCTGGGGCTTGCTCGAAGGCGAGCCCCGGATTAACTGCGGGCGTTCTCGCGAATGATCGCGACAGTCACGTACGACGGCCCGCTGGGTCGTCCAATGCGGAGAGACCAAGATGGCAAACGAATCGATGGGCCTTGTCGGCCGTAAGCTCGGAATGACCCAGATCTACAGTGAGGACGGCCACGTGCAGCCCTGTACTGTCGTGCAGTGCGGTCCCAACACCGTGCTCCAGGTCAAGACCACCGACGGCCGCGACGGCTACAACGCCCTTCAGCTCGGCTTCGGCGAGCAGAAGCCGCAGCGCCTCACGAAGGCCGAGCTCGGCCACTCCAAGAAGGCCGGCGTCGAGCACGGCGTTCGCTACATCCGCGAAGTTCGCGTCGATGCCGACACCGTCGCCAACAACGAGCCTGGCAAGACCCTCGGCCCCGCCGACGTCTTCACCCCTGGCGAGACGGTCGATGCGACCGGCATCAGCAAGGGCAAGGGCTTCGCTGGCGTCATGAAGCGCCACAACTTCCAGGGCTTCATCCGTAGCCACGGTACCCACGAGTTCTTCCGTCATGGTGGTTCCATCGGTTGTCGTCTCACCCCCGGCCGCGTGGCCAAGGGCAAGAAGATGCCGGGTCACATGGGCGCCCGTCAGGTGACCGTGCAGAACATGGAAGTCGCGAAGATCGACGCCGAGCGCAACCTGCTCTACGTCGTCGGTGGCGTGCCCGGTGCGACCGGCAGCATCGTGACCATCCGCAAGGCAGTCAAGGCCTGATGCCCGCGCCCCTCTGGACGCCGTCCGAGGAGCGCATTCGCTCGACCCAACTTGACCGCTTTCGCCGCGAGGTGAATGCGCGTCACGGACTCGAGCTTCAGACCTACGATGACCTCCACACCTTCTCGGTGTCGGAGGTTTCGTCGTTTTGGGAGCAGGTCTGGGACTTCACCGAGCTGAAGCGCTCGAGCGAACCCAGCGAGGTCCTGGCTGACGCCTCCATGCCCGGTGCCTCTTGGTTTCCGGGTGCCCGCCTCAACTTCGCCGAGAACCTGCTTCGTCACAGCACCTCCGACCGCGTCGCGATCTGGGCTGTGCGCGAGGGCGATGGCGATCCAAAGCCGGTCACATACCGCGAGCTGGCTGACCAAGTCGCCGTTCTGCGCACCTACATGCAGGACCGGGGCATTGGCGCGGGCGACCGGGTTGCCGCGTTCATCAGCAACATTCCCGAGGCCATCGTCGGCATGCTTGCTGCGGCTAGTCTCGGCGCGATCTGGTCCTCGTGCAGCCCCGACTTCGGCTTCAACGGCGTGATGGACCGCTTCGGCCAGATCGAGCCGAAGCTGCTGATCGCGATCGATGGCTACCGGTACAACAACAAGCCCTTCGACACGCGAGACCGCATCGCGCGGGTCGCTCGCGAGATCGACAGTATCGAGTCCGTGCTGGTTGTCCGACAGCTCGATCCAGACGCAGACCTCAGCGACATTGCGGGTGCAGTGCCGTGGTCCGCGGCCCTCGAGACGGAAGCCCGGCCTATGGCCTTCGCGCAGCTCCCCTTCGATCACCCGCTCTACATCCTGTACTCGTCGGGCACCACGGGCGTGCCAAAGTGCATCGTTCACGGAGCCGGCGGCACACTCGTGCAGCATGCGAAGGAGCTGGTGCTCCACACCGACGTCACCTCGGACGACGTCGTCTTCTACTTCACCACGTGTGGCTGGATGATGTGGAACTGGCTGGTCAGCTCACTGCTGACTGGCGCGGCCATCGTGCTGTTTGACGGTTCTCCCGCCCACCCCGACATGCGGGTGCTGTGGCGCATGGCCGAGCGGGTCAAGGTCAGTGTCTTTGGCACGAGCCCGAAGTTTCTCACCCTGTGCGAGAAGACCGGCATCCGGCCGGGCACCGAGTTTGACCTCTCGGCGCTGCGCACAATGCTCTCCACCGGGGCCCCCCTCTCGGTCGAGTCCTTCGAGTACGTGTACCGCGAGATCGGCGACGTGCAGCTCGCCAGCATCAGTGGCGGCACGGACATCGTGTCGTGCTTCATGCTCGGAAGCCCGATCAGCCCTGTCTACGCGGGCGAGATTCAGAAGCGCGGCTTGGGCATGGACGTGCAGGCGTGGGATGACGCCGAGAAGCCCGTCGTCGGCGTGAAAGGTGAGCTCGTCTGTGCATCCCCCTTCCCCTCCATGCCGGTCGCGTTCTGGCAGGACCCCGACGGATCCCGCTACCGTGGCGCCTACTTCGACCACTTCCCCGGCGTTTGGCGCCATGGTGACTACGTCGAGGTGACCGAGCGGGGCGGTGTCATCGTCTACGGCCGCTCAGATGCGACGCTCAACCCCGGCGGCGTCCGGATTGGTACCGCCGAGATCTACCGGCAGGTCGAAGCTCTCGACGCAGTGGTCGACGCGCTGGTCGTGGGCCAGCAGTACCGAGACGACGTTCGCGTGCTGCTGTTCGTGGTGCTTCGCGACGGAAACGTGCTCGACGACGACTTCGTACAAGTGATCAAGCGCCAGATCCGGGCCAACACCACGCCCAGGCATGTGCCGGCGCGGGTGCATCAGGTCCCCGCTGTTCCGCGCACCATCAGTGGAAAGCGCGTGGAGCTCGCGGTGCGGCGCATCCTGCACGGGGAGGCGGTCACCAACCGAGACGCCCTCGCGAACCCCGAAGCGCTCGACGCCTTCGAGGCCCTGCGCGCAGAGCTGACGGCCTAGGCGGGTAGCTGCGGCGACACGAGCGGCCTGTCGGTCACAAACGCCCACCACATCATCGAGAGCAGGCCGGCACTCAGGCCAAGCACGACGCCCACGTCGAGCACGCCTCGCCACGGCTGGGGCAGCTGCCGAACCACGATGACCACGGCGATGACGGCAAAGGTGACCCCCCAGGAGCGAATCAGCCGGCCCCGCGTCGCGTGAAACCAGCCCATGCAGTAGGCCGGCGCCAGAAGACGGTGCCAGAGCGGAGCGTCTGACGTGAGCGTCTCCGCACGCGCGACCACCATAGGCGAGAACCGCAGGTGAAAGCCGCGATAGCCCTCGGTGTAGAGCATGAAGCCGCACCAGCCCACGAGAATGCACCACTGCACCGCGCTCAGACCGCCCGCAACCGCCTCGTAGCCAATCGGCGCCAGACGGGTAATCGCCCGGCCCACGAAGACCGTGACGCCGAACAGACCCCACCACGAGGCGAGGCCGAGCCGCCTATGCATCAGCTGACTCGGTAGTTCGGCGCTTCCTGGGTGATGATGACATCGTGGACGTGGCTCTCGCGTAGACCCGCGGAGGTGATGCGCACGAACTGTGCGTCAGCCTGCATCGCGGGGATACTGGGACAGCCGCAGTAGCCCATCGATGCGCGGAGTCCACCCATCAGCTGGTAGACGGTGTCGCCAATCGGTCCCTTGTAGGGAACCCGGCCGACAATGCCTTCGGGGACAAGCTTCTTGGTCGAGGACTTGTCTTGGAAGTAGCGGTCGGAGGAGCCGGCCTTCATGGCGTCGATCGAGCCCATGCCGCGGTAGGACTTGTACCGGCGGCCCTGGAACAGCACCGTCTCGCCAGGAGCCTCGGTGGTGCCTGCGAAGAGCGAGCCCATCATCACTGCATCGGCACCCGCGCCGATGGCCTTGGCGATGTCGCCAGAGAACTTGATGCCACCGTCCGCAATGATGGTCTTGCCCGCGGCGTGAGCCACGCGGCTGCACTGCTGGATGGCGGTGAGCTGCGGCACCCCGACGCCCGCGACGATGCGGGTGGTGCAGATGGAGCCCGGTCCGATGCCAACCTTGACGATGTCGGCGCCCGCGTCGATGGCAGCTCGAGTCGCGTCACCCGTCGCCACATTGCCGATGACAAGCGCGATATTCGGGAAGCGCGACTTCGCCGCCTCCGCCGCCTTCAGCACGCCGGCACTGTGGCCGTGCGCCGTATCGACGACGAGAACATCCACGCCCGCCTCGACCAGCGCGGCTGCGCGCTCGACGCCGTCGGCACCGACACCCACAGCAGCGCCAACGACCAGCTGACCCCGCTGGTCACGAACCGCGTGCGGGTAGCGCGCGTGGTTCTCGATGTCTTTGATCGTGATCAGGCCGCGCAGGACGCCATCGCCATCGACCACCAAGAGCTTCTCGATCTTGTGAAGCTGCATGAGCTCTTTGGAGCGATCCATGTCGGTGCCGGGCGGCACCTTCACGAGGTCCTTGCTCATCAGATCGCGGACGCGACGATCCAGGCGCTTCTCGAAGCGGAGGTCGCGGTTCGTCAGGATGCCCACGGCCTTGCCGTTCACGACGACCGGCACGCCACTGATGTCGTGCTGGCGCATGATGTACAGCGCGCCGCCAATGGTTTCGTCCGGAGACACGACGACTGGGTCCACGATGGTGCCCGTGACCGTGCGCTTCACACGACGAACGTGAGCCGCCTGATCCTCGATCGACATGTTCTTGTGGATGACGCCCATGCCGCCCTGCCGGGCCATCGCCACCGCGGTGTCGGCCTCGGTGACCGTGTCCATGGCCGCCGAGATCAGCGGCATGCCCAGGGTCAGTGTTTCGGTGAGACGGGTCTCGAGACTGACGTCCGGCGGCAGCACAGAGCTCTCGCGCGGCACGAGCAGCACATCGTCGAAGGTCAGCGCGAAGGGAACTTGGTCGGGCAGCATGCGTCCTCCGGGAAGGGCGGCCTCGTATGCCGCGGCCACCAGCCGAGCAAAGCCCGCCAATTTACGCCACCATCGGCGAAGACCGCGCTACCAGGCGGACTTACGCCCGGTGCGCCTCGAAGACGCCACACAATGTCGCCAAAAGGGAACAAGACAGTGCCCTGGCGCATTGACAGAGCTGCACGGGAACCCTAATGAAGCGGTCACGCCGGATACTCCGGTGCGCAGTTCTTGGAGGGACAATGCGCCACATCACGATCGCAGCTGTGCTGTTCATGGCCGCTTGCGGCGGCAAGGGACCCGCAAACTACTCGGCCGTCGAAAGCGCCGCGACCTCAGGCGGAAAGGCCGAGGCCAAGCTGGCAGAAGCCGATGCCCTGTGGGCGGAGCGCGGCGATGCCGACAAGCTCCTGTCCGCTCTGACCGCCTACGAAGAGGCCGTCGCCCTGGACCCAAGCAACCGCGGCGCCTACGAGCACCTCGTTCGCGGCTGGTACTTCTACGGTGACAGCCACACTGACGACGTCGACACCAAGGTCGAGCGCTGGGGCACCGCCATCGAGTGGGGCGCCAAGTGCATGGCACTCAACGACGACTTCCGCGGCCAGATCGAAGCCGGCGAGAAGGAGAAGGACGCCGTCCTCTCCGCTACCGCCGACGACGTTCCGTGTCTGTACTGGCTCGCTTCCGCCCTCGGAAAGTGGGGCAAGGCCCAGAGCCTGTCGAAGACCCTCAAGCACCTTCCCACCGTGAAGGCGTACATCACCAAGGTCGAAGAGCTCGACCCGACGTACAACAACTACGGCCCCGCTCGCTACTGGGGCGTCTACTACTCGGCGCTCCCGAGCTTCGCCGGCCGCGACTTCGAGAAGTCCGCTGAGTACTTCGAGGCCTCCATCCAGGGTGCCCCCGGCTACCTCGGCACCCGCGTGCTGCGCGCCGAATACCTCGCCGTCGGCACCGGCGACGAGGCCATGTTCGATGCCGACCTCGCCGCCGTGTTGGCAGCCGATCCCAACACCGTCGAGGGCTTCGAGCCCGAGAACGGCAAGGAGATCGAGAAGGCCAAGGCCATCCAGGCCAAGAAGTCAGAGCTCTTCTAAGGAGGATTGATGAAGCGTCTTGCCACAGCCATGGGCGGCCTCGCCGCTGCCGCGCTGCTCGTTGTCACCTCACCCGTCGAGGCCCAAGGCCCCTACGAGTTGAACATCGGCAGCCTCGCCCCGAAGGGCACTCCCTGGTACCGCCTCCTTCAGAAAGCTGAGAAGCAGATCGAAGAGGGCTCGCAGGGTCGAATCAACGTGATTCTCCGCCCGCCTGGACAGATGTCCGAAGTCGAGATGGTGCGTGAGACGCGCCGTGGAGAGCGCCTGCAGGGCTGTGCGGTCACCACCGCCGCTCTGGCTGAGGGTGGAAACATCCCTCAGCTTCAGTTGGTCGAGCTCCCGTACTTGTTCAACTCGAGTGCCGAGGCCGACCACATTCTCGACAACGTGCTCTGGGAGCCCACCTCCGAGATCCTCGCGCGTCGTGGATTCGTGATGGGCGTCTGGTCCGAGAACGGCTGGCGCTCGTTCGCCACCCGCGGCAAGGCGATCAGGACCCCTGATGACCTCAAGGGCTACAAGATGCGCTCGCAGGAGAGCGATGTGCACATGGCGATGTACAACGCCTTTGGTGCAAACGCTGTTCAGAAGCCGATGACGGAAGTCCTCACCGCACTGAACAGCAACGTCGTCGACGGCCTCGACAACACCGCGCTCTATATCAAGACCGGTGGCCTCTCCGAGCCGCTCGAGTACTTCACCAAGACGAACCACATCTACCAGCCCGCGCTGATCACGTACTCGAAGCGTTGGTACGACGAGCTGCCCGAAGACCTTCAGGCCGTCGTCATGGCGCCTCGTTCATTGGCTGCCAGTGGACGCGCCGAAATCCGCGAAGAGGACGAGGCGATCACTATGCTGCTCGCCGAAGACCTCGAGGTCGTTGAGCTCTCCACGGATGAGCGCGAGGCCTTCGCGACCACGGCTCGAGCCATCCACGCTGGCTTCGCCGCAGAGATCGATGGCGGAACCGAGTTGCTCGGGAAGATCAACACGGCCCTTGCCGAGTACCGCAGCAAGTAGAATCCGCTTCCGGAGCACATCGCCCCGTGCGCGTTCCTCTCACGAGGAGCGTCTCGGGGCGTCGTTTTGATCGGCTGGAGGAATCTTGGAGTTCATCGGCGCTATCTTCGCCGCGTTGGATCGGGTCACCCGTACCATTTCCGACGGGTTTCGAAACGTTGCGCGGTCCTTTGTTGATGGGCCTCTACAGGGCTTTGTCTTCGCGCTGATCGTCGGGTTCACGGGCTTGCTGATCTTGATCGAGGATGCCTTGTCGCTTGCCGACAGGGTCGCCAGTGCGATCGAGCGTGGCCTCGTATTCTTCGCGATGATGGGCATGACCTTTCTCGCGTTCAATGAATACACGCGCCGCGAGTTCACGACCTTCTCGGTCGATATCGACGGCGGAATGAACTTTGCGCTGCTGCTGATGGTCGTGGTCGGCTTCCTCGGAGCCAGCCTTGCAACGCAGCAAGAGAAGCACATCGCGATCGACGCGATCGACCGTGTGCTCTCTGCCGGCCCCGCGCGCCAAGTGCGTCGCATCACCTCGCTGGTCGCCGCTGGCCTGTCCTACATGCTGATGAAGGGTTCCTGGCACTACGCGCTCGAGCACAGCCACGATGCGTTCGAGGGCGTGAAGGTTTGGTCCTGGATGGTGGCGCCCATCAACTGGGCGGTCGGTCTCATCCCCGGCGAGAAGTACGGCTGTGGACCCGGCGGCGAAGAAGCCTGCCTCACGGCCATGCCCGAGATGGCTGACTGGGAAGACGCCCAGTTCGACGCCGGCATCGACTTCACGGACTTCCCGGTCGCGTTCGCCTACGTGGCCGAAGGCGACAAGTTCCCGCTATGGCTCGCGGTCATGGTGCTGGTCATGGCGTTCGGCTTCATGTCCGCCAGGTTCGGCGCTCGCGTGTTCTCGCCCAAGGCGGCGGAGAACCCCCGGGTCACCACCACAGGCACTCGACGTCCCGCAGACGTCATCCTCGCCGGTGTGTTCCCCGGAGCGCTCCTGGCGATGGGTGCTGGCGCCTACTTCGGCACGCCGATGATGATTGTCTTCGGCTCCATCCTGCTGGTGTTCTTGGGCTCCCCGCTGTTCGTCGCGATCGGCGTCGGAACCGTCGCCTCCTGGCTGCTGATCCGCAACGGCAGCACCGAGTCAGTGGTCGCCGACATGTTCGAAGCGACCAAAAAGCAAGAGCTGCTCGCCATTCCCTTCTTCGTGCTCGCCGGAAACCTGATGACGCGAGGCTCGATCAGCCAGCGCCTCATCGACTTCGCCCGTGCCCTGCTCGGCCACCTTCCCGGCGGTCTCGGCGTGGGCGCGGTCCTATCCTGCGCCCTGTTCGCGGCGATCAGCGGCTCGAGCCCCGTCACGGTCATCGCCATCGGCTCGCTGCTGTTCCCGATGCTTGTGAAGGACGGCTACTCCGAGTCCTACTCCATGGGCGTTCTCACCACTGCAGGCGGTCTCGGCATCATCATTCCGCCCTCGATTCCCATGATCGTCTACGCCATCGTCGTCGGCGGCATGCCCGGAATCTCTCCCGAAGTGGTCGGCGAGAACGGCCACCCAGACCTCGGCACCATCGGCGTCGACCCGGCCACGCTGTTCAAGGCCGGCATCCTGCCAGGCTTCTTCATCGCATTCATGCTGATCCTATACACCTTCTACGTCACGTGGCCTCGCGGCGACGTCGGCATGAAGCGGGTGACAGAGCCCTTCCAGGCGGGCCCGTACGCGATGTCTGTGGCCACCGCGCTACGCAAGGGCATTCTCTCGCTGATGCTGCCCGTGCTGATTCTCGGTGGCATCTACGGCGTGCTCCAGATCCCCGGCACCGACATCGGCATTCGCTTCACGGTGACCGAGGCCGCCGCCGTCAGCGTCGTCTACGCGCTGTTCGTCGAGCTGATCGTTCACCGCGAGCTGAAGTGGAAGGACCTGCCCGACGTCGTCACCGAGTCCGCGGTCATGATGGGCTCGCTGTTCCTGATCCTCGTCATCGCGATCAGCCTGAACCGCTTCCTCTCCTTCCAGCAGGTGCCCGAGGCCGCGACTGAGTGGATGCTCGCCCGCGTCGACTCGAAGATCACCTTCCTGATCATGGTCAACCTGTTCCTGCTCGCCCTCGGCTGCGTCATGGACATCTTGTCGGCCATCCTGATCGTCGCGCCTCTGCTGGCACCGATCGCCGCCCAGTACGGAATTCACCCCGTGCACTTCGGCATCATGTTCATCGTCAACCTCGAGCTCGGCTACCTCACGCCTCCGATGGGAATCAATCTCTTCGTCGCGTCTACGGTCTTCGAGCGATCCATTCTCGACGTCATCAAGGCTGTCGTGCCCTTCCTTCTCGTGATGCTGGTCTGTCTGTTCGGCATCGTCTGGTTCGAAGGGCTCTCGATGGCTCTCCTCAGGTAGCCCTATGACTGATCTCACGAAGAACTCTGCGGATGGCACCCCCCTGTTTGGACGCCTCTGGGAGCCCGAAGGCGAAGTCAAAGCCGACGTGCTGCTCGTGCACGGCCTCGGTGAACACATCGCCCGCTACGACCATGTCGCCGCCGGACTGAACGCCCTCGGAATCCGCGTGCGAGGGGTGGACTTTCGCGGACACGGAAAGTCGGGTGGAAAGCAAGGCTACGTCGACCGCTGGACGCGCTTTCACGAAGACATCGAGACGGTGGCCAAGGACATCCCTGGCAAGTTCTTCATCTACGGCCACTCGATGGGAAGTGTCGTCACGATGGACTGGCTTCGGTCCAACGAGGACCGCGTGCACGCGGCTATCATCTGTGCACCGCCCTTCGAGAACGCCGTCAAGGTGCCGAAGTGGAAGTCCGGAGCCGCCGGCCTGCTGTCCAAGCTCTGGCCGACGCTGAAGATGGACAACGAGCTCGACTCAAGCATGATCGCTACCGACTCGGCAGTGGTCGCAGCCTACGACGCCGACCCACTGGTTCATGGCTGGGTCACGCCGCGGTGGTTCGTCGAGTTCCTCGCCGCCATCGAGCGCATCCTCGAGCACAACGGCCGCTACACCTCGCCGCTGCTCGTGACCTGGGGAACCGAGGACCCGATCATCGCGAACCGCGGCGTCGACAAGTTCATCGACCACTACCACGCCGCCGCGACCTCCATGCCGCGAGACGGCCTCAAGCACGAGGTCCACAACGAGCCCGGAAACGAGGCATTTACCGCCGAGATCGGTGCCTGGATCCTCGACCAACTTGACGGCTCCCCCTCAGCAGAGGCATGAGGGCCCCATGAGTGAACACAACGACCTGCTCGCCCTGCTTCGAGAGAAGTCGGTCCGCTACGGAACCTTCACGCTCGCGAGCGGAAAGACGTCCGACTTCTACGTCGATGCCCGTCAGACCACGCTTCACGCCCGCGGATCCTCACTCGTGGCTTCGCTGATCCTCGCCCGGCTCAAGCCGGACGTCGTGGCCGTCGGCGGCCTCACCTTGGGTGCCGATCCGATCGCGTCGTCCGTCGCCACACTCTCTGGCGTACGCGGCGGCGACATGCATGGCTTCCTGATTCGCAAGGAGCCGAAGGGACATGGAGTCGGCGCCTACGTCGTGGGCCTCGGCAACATCCCGACCGGCAGCAAGGTCTGCGTGGTCGAAGACACCACCACCACCGGCGGTTCGCTGCTCCTGGCCGTCGACCGCGCCCGCGAGGCCGGACTCGAGGTGGTGCAGTGCATCACCGTCGTCGATCGTGAGGAAGGGGCCGCAGAGCGCCTCACCGCGGCGGGCCACGTACTCGAGGCGCTCACCACGCGTACCGAGCTCGAGGCCACCCGATGAAGCGAGGCCTCGCCGTGCTGGTCGCCACCCTGCTGTTCACCGTGGCAGCGACTCCGTCACGCGACTACCGGCGAAGCCTCAAGACTCACACCCGTCAGCTCAATGTGCACCAGGGCTTCGAGACCGCGCTCATCATGCGCGCCACCCTGCTCACGGAGTCCTTCCGGCGTGAATACGCCGATGCCCGACGGGACCTCACCGGGACGACCGACGAAGACCACGCAGACTTCGTGCGCCGCAACGCGGAAGACGCCGCCGTCTACCACGAGGTCGTTTTTTC
This sequence comes from Pseudomonadota bacterium, assembly GCA_023954855.1. GTDB lineage: Bacteria > Myxococcota_A > UBA796 > UBA796 > M1803. Next base: position 16,368 of record JAGSGY010000012.1, read on the forward strand.
TTCTGATTCTCCAAAACCCGGGCACAGCTTTGGCAGCACCGATGACGGGTGGATTGTCCGGCTCACCGCCGATGGCCAAGACCAGGCCCTCGTCTCGGTTCACGAGGTCGACAAGCCGACGACGGTACAGCGAGCGCTGTTCACCCACCTAAACATCTGGTCCGAGCTCTGGATTGCGCGCTTCGCCTCCACGGTTCCCGCGCCCGCTCGCGTCGAGATGCACGTCGGGTCGGGCTACGGCAACGGCTCGCTCCTCTGGGAGCTCTAGTCGCTCGAACCCTCGGTCACCCCTGACATACCGAGACATTCTCTCGACAGGGCGCTGAGATGGGCCTCCCAGGCGGATGTCTGCCTCCACGCTCGCGTGGACATTGCGGACGTTCCCAGAAGACTCTCCCCCCATGTTAGGGTTATTTGCACTTAGGGGGCAGTGATGCCGAAAGACCGTTGGGACCTCGCAGAAGCACCAGACGCCGTGCGTCCGTACCCCAACGATCTGCCCTCACCGACTGAACAGGCACGTCGCGACCTCGTCGAGCGGGCGAGTGTGTCTGTCGTCGGCGATCAAGAAGACTCGATGGTGGGTCGCTTGGTCAAAGATGTGCGGCCTTTCCATCGGCGCCTGCTCCGCTACTGATCGCCCTCGGCGAACCACGCGACCACCGCCTCGTTCCGAAAACGCGACCATGCGTATGCGTAAAGTCCGAGCTTCAGCGTCAACCACGCAAGCGACGCCACGAGCGCCACGCCGGTGATCACGAGAATCACCAGGGGCAGCGAGCCAAACCAGGGCGGGAGTGAGCCCGGCGGGACTGCGTGCATCGAAGCCGTGAGCAGCTCCTGGGTCGGGCCGAGCATCCACGCCTGAATCGTCAGCCCGAAGCCCGTGATCAGGAGCTCGACCAGCGGTGCGGCCATGAGCGCGCTTCGCAGCACCGGAGCGCCGAGGGGGTGGCGGTAGACGACCAGAAACGCCCCGCCCACCAGCGCCAAGCCAGTCGGCACCTGAAGCACGAGTGCGAGGACCATCGAGCCCATGGCAATCCACTGGGCCCGCTCCATCAGCGCATCGAAGGGCACGTCGAGGGGGGGCGGCATCGCCACTGAAGGCTGGCTGCTCACGCTGGCCACACCGAGGCAGGACCCGAGGCCGCTCGCGATGTTCATGACACCAAACAGCATCGCCACTACGAGGGCGAGGACCAGCGGCGTCGGCATTCCCTTCATGACGGCTCTCCCGGGGCGCACAGCACCCTCGGGTCCCCATAACTCTGCTACGATCCGGGCCCCTCCCCTCCCCGCTGTGCCATGCGCCTCCTCCTCCTCGCCCTCCCGCTGCTCGTGGCCTGTGCAAAGGCCCCCATCTCGACCGGAAAGGCATCCTGGTATGGCCCCGGTTTTCGCGGCAAGCCCACTGCCAGCGGAGAGCGCTTTCGTCCCGGTCGCCGCACCGCAGCCCACAAGACCCTGCCGTTTGGGACGGTGGTGAAGGTCAGGAATGCCGACAACGGCAAGACCGTGCGGGTGGTGATCAATGACCGCGGTCCCTACGCGGGAGGGCGTGTCATCGACCTCTCGAAGAAGGCGGCTCGACGCGTCGGCATGCTCGATGCCGGCGTCGCCACGGTCGAGCTGCGGGTGGTCGGCTGCAAGAACCGCTTTGACAGATGTCAGTGAGGCGTGAATCAGGTGGCGACCCGGGCCTACTTCCGGTATCTCCGCCTCATGAGAGGCTCCATGACCCGACTGCTCCCCCTGCTCGTTCTGCTTGGTTGCGCCGATGCTTCCTCCGAGGATGACTCCGAGAACGCCCTGCCTCAGCCCGTCGCCCTCGCGGAGCTGTCGAATGGGGCCTGCCCTGATCTGACCGTGACCGGCAGCGAGGTGTCGTTCACCTCAGCAGACGTCGAACGAAGTGTTCGGGTGTACCTGCCGGCCGGAGAGACCACCGACGCGCCGCTGCTCTTCATGTGGCACCCGCTCGGAGTCAGCGCCGCTGAGATCGCGCAGTACACCGATGCTCAGACGCTCGCCAATGACCTCGGCATGGTCATTCTCGTGCCACTCGCCATCGAGTCGAACACCTTCGAGTGGGAGTTCGCCGGCAACGGTTCCGACCAGGACATCGTGCTCTACGACGACCTGCGCACCTGCGCGGCCAACGACCTCGGCATCGACGTCCGGCGCGTCTACACCACCGGCATGAGCGCGGGTGCCCTGTGGAGCACCTACCTGACCATGCATCGCGCCGACACCCTCGCGGCGTCGCTGATCATGTCCGGCGGAACGGGCGCCATCATCCAGTATGAGAGCCCCGAGGCCGAGGTTCCGGTCCTGATGTTCTACGGCGGTGCCACCGACACCTGGGGCGGAGGCGGCTTCACCGTCGACTTCACCGCCGCCACCCTCGAGTTCGCCGACGACGTCGCAGACGACATCGAGACCCTCATTCTCTGCAACCACAACCGCGGTCACGTGCTGCCTCCGAGCGGCATGGCCACCGTGGAGTCGTTCCTGCTGCGGCATGCGTACGGCGAGCCCTCCCCCTTCGCAGATGGAGACCTCAACGGACTGCCCACCATCTGCGAGATGGCCTGGTAGACACCGCCGGAGGCTCTCGAATGCAAGCCATCCGCGCATTCATCGCAGGACAGCTGCGCCAGCCCCCGATCTGGCAGCTCTGGGCCGGCATGCTGTGGATCGTGAACGGCGTGGTTCCGCTCTTCTTTCTCGGCCACACCGAGGCCTTGGTCGTCCCCGCGGTGTTCGCCCTGTGCGTCGCCATCGGTGTGGGACTCGCACAGAAGCAGCAGGGCTTCACGAAGCTGATTGGCCTGATGCACTTCCCCTGGTTCGGCCTGGTCTTCTGGCTGCTTCCACGGCTTGCGCATGCACCCGCAGACACGAACTTCGGCCAATGGCTGCGCATGTTGCTCGCCATGAACCTGACCTCGCTGGTGATCGACGTGGTCGACGTCGCACGCTACGTCCTCGGAGACCGGGCACCGACCTGATCGCTGGGAGATACCGTGAAGATCAACGGAAAGGTCGCCGTCGTCACCGGCGCAGCTTCGGGCATCGGACGCGCCACCGCCGAGGCCTTCGGCCGTGCGGGCGCCAAGGTCCACGTCGTCGACATTCGTGAGCAAGAGCTCGAGAAGACGGCTCATGAGCTCGGCGCCACCGCACACACGGTCGACGTCACCGATCCAGACGCGGTCGCCGCGCTTCACGACCGCATCGTCGAGCGGGAGGGCCGGGTCGACATCCTGCACAACAACGCCGGCATCGCGGTCGGCGGACCCATCGAGCAGATGTCCCTGGCCGACTGGGACCGGACCCTGAACGTCAACCTGCGAGGCGTCGTGCACGGCGTTCACCACTTTGCGCCAGCGATGATCGAGCGGGGCTCTGGCATCATCGTAAACACCGCGAGCATCTTCGGCCTCGTCGGCATGCCGTACTCGTCAGCCTACTGCACCAGCAAGTTTGCAGTCGTCGGGCTCTCGGAATCACTCGATGCCGAGCTCTCCCCCAAGGGCGTGCGGGTGTTGTCGGTCTGTCCGGGACTCATCGACACCGGCCTCGTCGCCCGCGGAGATGTGAACGTACCGGGCCGCTCGCAGGCCCAACTCGAAGACCGCTGGAAGACTGGGTCGTCACCAGATGTGGTGGCGAGAGCCGTGATCCGCGCCGTCGAACGCGAGAAGGCTCGCACGCTGGTTCCCTATGACGCACACCTGCTTCAGCTCGTGGGCCGCCTTCCCGCCTGGGTGCGCCACCGCCTGTATGTGTTGGCGCGCGGCCGCCTCTAGACCTCGTAGATCGGCAGCCGACGCCGGTCCACGCCGAAGATGATCGAGGTCTCGATGTGCCCGATCTCAGGACGGACCGCGAACGCATCCATCGTGACCGCGCGAAGGTGCTCGGCATCGCGCACCGCAACGTGAGCCATGAAGTCATCCGCCCCGGAGAGTTGGTAGAGCGCAACCAGCTCCTCGAGTTCGAGAAGGTAGGCGCGGAACGAAGCGAACGCATCACGCTCATGGGTTCGTAGGCGCACCGACACCATGGCCTCGAGGGCCACGCCCGCCGCCTTGCGGCTCACATCGGTGCGGACCTCCCCAAGCACACCCTCGCTCCGGAGCCGTCGCACCCGCGACAGGCACGAAGACGGCGCCAGACCGACCAAAGCCGCGAGCTCCTTGTTCGACAGCCGTCCATTGTTCTGTAGAGCTCTCAAAATCTGGTAATCGATTCGATCGAGTGCGCTCACGGCCGCCCCTTTTCGTATTCTATTCGAGTGAAGGCACCCAATAACGCGGATAGTTTGGTGCATGCTCGAAGTCTCCGCACCAAACTCAAGCACGCCGTTCCTGGTCACCCGCCAGGTCTCGCCGAGATCGCAGGCGGTACCTCGGGATCGACGGGTGCTGCTCGCCACTCGCCTCGCAGCTGGACTGCACCGCGCCGGTGCGCCCGCCCACCGGCTCGAGAGCGCCATGAGGGACTTCGCCCGCTCTTGGGACCTCGACGTCGACTTCTTTGCGCTGCCCACGGCGGTGTTCGTCTCGGCTGGCGGCGAGCAGCTCACCCTGCAGCAGTCGAATCCAGGAGAGCCAGACCTGACGAGGCTCGCGGCACTCACCACCCTGTCGGCAGATGTACTCTCGGGCGCCATCTCGGTGGAAGAAGCCCTGCCCGCACTCGATCAGATCGAGGCGGCTCCCGAGCCGTACAGCGACGCCACCACCCTTGCGGCCTTCGCGTTGACAGGGGCCTCGGCGGCCGTCGTCTTTGGTGGCGGGGCGGTCGAGCTGTTCGCGTCCTGTGTGACCGGCACCGTGGCCGGTGCAGCCACGGTCTTGGCATCGCGTGGCCCCAGCTCGCGGCTGGCGACGACCGTTGCGGCGCTGGGCGTAGGCTTGGCGATCACCGCCATGGTCTCGCTCACGCCGGTCGACTCGCGCATTCCGATTCTCGCCGGCCTGCTGGTCCTGCTCCCCGGCTTCTCGCTCACTGTGGGCATGACCGAGCTGGCCACCGGCCATCACCTGACCGGCTCCTCTCGCGTGCTCGGTGCTTTCCTCGCGCTCCTTCAGCTCGGATTCGGCGTCGCTCTAGGCAGTCGGCTGCTCGCCCACCTAGGTGCTGTCGACCCGGTCATCGTGACGCCTCTCCCCGCCTGGGCCGTCGGCATCGCGTTGCTTGGCGTATCCACGGCCTTCACGGTCCTGCTCCGGGCGCCCGGGTGGGCCTGGCCTCGCATTACGCTGGCCACCTTCGTGGCCACCGCCGGCTCACATATCGGCACATGGCTCCTCGGCGCCGCGCTCGCTCCCGCCATGGGTGCGCTCGCCGTGACCTTGCTCTCGAACACGCTGAGTCGCTGGACGGGTCGCTCGGCCGCCCTCACCCAGGTGCCGGGCATCCTGCTCTTGGTCCCCGGAAGCCTCGGCTTCGAGGCCGTGCGCGCCCTCACCCAGAACGACGCACTCGCCGGCGTTCAGGGGGCGTTCTCGACGGCACTCGCCGCTACGGGACTCGTGGGCGGCATGTTGCTCGGACACACACTCGTCCCACCGGACCGCACGTCAATCGGATAGTTTGCCGGCGCTGCGGAGGACCCATGCAACCCGTTCGTCTCGGCCACTCCGGCCTGAAGGTCTCGCCCCTCTGCCTGGGCACCATGATGTTTGGCGGCCAGGCCGATCGCGCGACCTCACGCTCGATCGCCGACCTCGCGCTCGAGCGAGGAGCCTTCTTCTGGGACACGGCGGACATGTACAACTCTGGAGGGTCTGAGCGGGTGCTGGGCGAGCTTCTCAAGGGACGTCGCAACGAGGTGGTCGTGGCCACCAAGGGCTGGGCAAAGATGAGCCCGAGTGCGAACAGCGGCGGACTCTCCGCGCGCCATCTCATCCACGCCTGCGAGGACTCACTCACGCGCCTGGGCACCGACTGGATCGACCTGTACTACCTGCACCTCCCAGACCGCGGCACGCCCCTCGAGGAGACGCTCCGCGCTGCCGAGGACCTCGTGCGGTCAGGCAAAGTTCGCTACCTCGGGTGCTCGAACCACTGGTCTTGGGAAGTTGCCCGTCTCGTCGAGACCGCCCGCCAGCATGGTTGGCAGCCGATGACCGCCGTGCAGCCGCTCTACAACGCAGTGAACCGCGACATCGAAGTCGAGATGCTTCCGATGACCGAGGCCTATGGACTCGGGGTGGTGAGCTACTCCCCGCTGGCTCGCGGCATGCTCACCGGAAAGTACCTAGGCAACCGAGAGGTCCCCGCAGGCTCACGCCTCGAGAGGCAGAACGGCCGCTTCCTGGCTGCGGAATGGAGGCAAGAGTCGCTCGAGATGGCGGATATCTTCGTAGAGGCGGCCAAGAGCCGGGACGCGACGCCGGGACAGCTCGCGACCGCGTGGGCGATGCGCAACCAGCTCGTGCACAGCGTGACCATCGGTCCGCGCACGCTTGAGCAAGCCGAAGAGGCGCTTGGGTCTGCTGAGGTCCACATCGATGACGAGCTCGAAGCCGCGGTGGACGCGGTGGTGCCTCCGGGGACGCACTCTGGGAAGGCGTGGCCAGACCCCGACTACTACGCAGTTCGAGGTCGCGTAACCCCCAGTTGACGGTCCCGGCGGAATGAGTGAGGTTGCGACGGTTGACTCACCATTTGGAGATGCCATGCGCACGCTGTCCGCCTTGACCCTACTCGCTCTCATCGGCTGCGGTTCGGAGTCCGAATCCCGCCTCGACGCGCTCGAAGCGTCACTCGCCGCCCTCGAGACCGAAAACAGCAGCCTGCAAGAGCAGCTCACGGCACTCAACGATGCGGATCTCGCTGCACGGCTTGCGCTCGCAGAGACCGCCATCGCAGAGCACGACCAGCGCCTTGACGACCTCGAAGCCGACATGCTCGATGTCGATGATCGCGTCGGAGACATCGAAGCGATCGGAAGTGCGGACCACGAGGACCGAATCACCGCCCTCGAAACGCTCACAACCGGGCACACCACCAGCATCGCTGCGAACACGAGCGGGGTCGCGGCGAATGGCGCCATCATCGGCACCCACACGACGAATATCTCCACGCTGACCGGCGACGTCGGTGGACTGCAGACGACCAGCACGGCCCACGACGGACGCCTGACGGCGCTCGAGAGCACCGTGGGTGGCAACACCACGGCGATCAGCGCGCTGCAGTCCTCTTCGACGACAATGGGCACCACCCTGGCCACCGTTCAGACGGACCTCACGGCTGTCGCGAGTGAAGTCACATCCCTGGGGACCGATCTCGCCACCGCACAGAGCGACATCACCACCCTTCAGACCGACTTGGGTGCGGCCGAGACGGACATCGCCACGCTTCAGACGGATCTGGGCGCAGCCGAGAGCGACATCACCTCGCTGCAGACGGACCTCGGCACGGCGCAGACCGACATCGCCACGCTGCAGACAGACCTTGGCTCCGCCGAGACCGACATCGGCGATCTGCAGACGACGTCGACTGCGAACGCCGAGGACATTGCCGCGGCAGAGGTGGACATCGCGAGCAACCAGAGCGCCAGCAGCACAAACGCGACCGACATCGGCAACATGCAGACGGATCTGAACGGCGTCCAGGACAAGACCGCGTCGATGACGGCGAGCACCATCGGCGGCAAGCCTTCGGTGGTCTTCTCTGGCGTCAACGTGTGGGTGCAAGACGGCACCGGCAGCACGGACTGCGGCGGACAGACCTGCGGTGGCCTCGGAAACCTAATCGTCGGCTACAACGAGAACGGGAGCTTCGCGACCGGCTCGCACTCCGTCGCTGTTGGTACCGCCCACGACTGGTCGAGCTTCGGCGGCCTCCTCGCGGGACTCAATCATCAGGTCGATGCGCAGTACGGAACGGCAGTCGGCGGCTCAAGCCACACCGTCACCGACAGCGGAGCGTCGGCAATTGGTGGAATTGGGGGCACCGCCTCCAACCCCCTCGCAACAACTCTTGGGGGCAGCGGTGCCATCGCCAGCGCAAGAAATGCGACTGCCATCGGTGGACGCGACAACGTCGCATCTGGCCTGAGCGCGGTGAGTGTCGGGGGCCGCGACAACGATGCTACGGGTGACTACAGCATGGTTGCAGGTGGACAGCTCAGCACCTCGGCCGGTGACTACGCGCTCACGGCAGGAGGCGTGGACAACCACAGCGACGGAAAGTGGGCCACCTGTGCGGCCGGATCGGCCAACTACGCCACCACAGACGGCTCGGCCATCTTCGGCGGCACGAGCCAGACCGCGACTGCACCGTGGGAAGTCCTTCCCTAGCCTCTCACTCAGCGGCCGCCGCTCGCCTCCGTGACACTTGTTGACGGCCCTGTACGGCGGTAGGGTGACCAAGAGCCCACAAGGCGCGGGGATTCTGGGGAACACATGATTTTTCGCACTCTCGCGGTGCTGGCGCTGTTTGCGCCGGCTGCCGCGCTCGCCGACTCTTGCCCGACCGCCACGACGGTGGCCGAGCTCGACGAGACCCTAAGCGGCGCCGAGGCTTCGTACCGCTCGGTCGACCTCGACGGATTCAACCTTGCGGTCGACTCGGCGGTGTTCCTGATCCCGTGCCTGGGCGAGCGTCTGACCCCCACGGTGGCGGCACACTTTCACCGCATGCAGGGACTCAGCGCGGTCATTCGCCGCAAGAATGACAGAGCGGCGCAGGCCTTCACCTCGGCCAAGGCCGCGGACCCAAGCTACGCCTGGCCCGACGAGCTGATTCCGCCCGGACACATCATCCGCACCACCTACGACGACGCCGACCCCGAGGCCTCGAAGTACGCGACACCCGCCCCTCCCGTCGCCGGAGCATTGATCTTCGACGGCACTCCCTCGGATCGCCACCCCACCTCGCGGCCGACGGTGTTCCAGCTCACCGATGCGGACGGCGTCGTTCTGAAGACGTTCCTGGTTCGCGCCGGAGCCGACCTGCCCGAGTACGAGGCCAAGGTGGTTCCCGTCGCAGCCCCAGAGCCTGCAGAGCCAGTCGCTGTAGGCACCGAGGAACCGAAGCCCGTGAAGACCGGGGATTCGTCGGGCGCCGTCGCACTGCCTGCAGCCATCACCGGAGGCGCGGTTGCCCTCGGCGCCGGATCGGCCGTGCTCTACTTTGGCCCCACCAAGTCCGCGTTCAGTGAGTACCAGACCATGCGCAGCAGCGGCGACTACGCCGGAGCCGACACGCACTTCGACGAGAAAGTCGTACCGCCCCGCACCACCGCTCAAGTGCTCGCCGGGGCTTCCATCGTGGCGCTCGGCGTCAGCGGCTACCTCTGGTCCCAAGCGGTCAGCGTCAGCCCCACCCCGAACGGCCTGCTGGTCATGGGGAGCTTCTAGATGTGGCTTCTACTTCTCGCCAACGCATTCGCCTGCCCCGCCGGCGGGCGCGCCTACTGCAATGAAGGTCCAAGCGAGATCAGCTCTGACAACCAATGGGCCGCGCACCCTGCCTGCAGCAGTGGGCTCACGCCGAGCCCGGACTACACCGCCGCGCTCGGTCTGTTTGGAGAGGGCAACGATGTGCACGTCATCGCCGAAGCGGGCTACACCATGGTCTACCCCGTCGAGGATACGTGCGGCCAGACCCAGGTCGCCTGCGCGACCGATGGCAACGCCGAGTGGTCCGGTGCCGACTCGACCGGTACGCTCTGGGCCGCCGTCGAGTTCCCCGGCGGCACCGCGTCCACTCTAGACGTCGAGGTCGTCTGCGAGACCGAGCTCACGACACACGATGTTGAGCTCAACTGCACCGACGACGGCTCGAGCTTCGAGTACAACAGCGCGAACACCAGCATCTACAACGACATCGAGGGCTATGAATGTGGAGGCCAGGCCCCGTTCTATGGCCTCGGCGATGAGTGGATCGGCAAGTTCGTCGCACCCACCACGGGCATCGTCACCTTCACCGTGACACCGGAGAACGACGACATCGACGTATTCGTGCTCAACAGCTCCGGGCAGACCTTCGACTGCCTGTCGAGCAACGTCGGCGGGATGGGAGAGCGGAGCCTGACGGTGACGGCCTCCCAGGCCCAGACCCTGTACCTGGTGGTCGAGAGCTACGGTAGCGGCAGCGACTTCAGCGTCGCGATCAGCGAGGGCGCCGCGCACGCCTGCAAAGAGGACTGCGACAACAACGTCGACGACAACGGCAACAACAAGACCGACTGCGACGAGACGAACTTCTGTGACAAGGCCTCGCAGTGCTACGACGACTGCACCCTCGCCGATGACGACGGGGACGGCGAGGTCGATGAGTCCTGCGAGGACCGCTGCGACGGCATCGACAACGACGGCGACGGCGAGACCGATGAAGGATACGCCGACGAGGATGCGGACGGCGTGAACGACTGCCTCGACGTCTGTCCAGGCGCGGACGACCTCGAAGACCAAGACTTCGACGGCTTCCCCGACGAGTGCGACTTCTGCCCGCGTACCTCCACGGTGAACAACGACGACCTCGACGAAGACGGCGTGGGCGATGCCTGCGACAACTGCATCGACGTGCCCAACCAGGTCCAGTTCGACTCCGACACCGACGGTGTTGGCAACGCCTGCGATCTCTGCGAGGGCTTCCCCGACTCGGCAGACCTCGACAGCGACGGCATCCCGAATGGTTGCGACAACTGCCCCAGTGTCGGCAACAGTGACCAGTTCGACAACGACTTCGATGGCCTCGGCAACGCCTGCGACAACTGCGACGACGTGCAGAACGAAGGTCAGGAGAACGCCGACGGCGACGGGTTCGGCGACGCATGCGACCCGTGTACCGACACCGACAACGACGGTCTCGGCAACGCCGGCTATGCCGCCAACACCTGCGACGAGGACAACTGCCCAGACGAGGCGAACATCCAGCAGAACGACCCCGACAATGACGGCTGGCCCAACACCTGCGACAACTGCCCCAACGACGCCAACAACTCGCAGACCGACGCGGACTTCGACGGTGTGGGCGACACCTGCGACAACTGCCCGGCCGAGGCGAACGACACCCAGGTCGACTCGGACGGCGACCTCGTCGGTGACCTCTGCGACAACTGCGCAGTCGCAAACCCAAGCCAAGACGACGACGACAGCGACGGACAGGGCAACGCCTGTGACACCTGCACCGACTTCGACGTGTTCGTCTCAGGTGTGCTTGGCGATGGCTACGCCGACGTCGTCGTGCAGGGCACCACGACCTGCCCGACCGACACCTGCGACGGCTACGACGACGCCATCGACCTCGACGGCGACGGCATCCCCGACGACTGCGACAACTGTCCCGTCAGCAACGCCGACCAAGACGACACAGACGGCGACGGGATTGGCGATGCCTGCGACCCCGAGAGCTGCACCGACGGCGCCGACAACGATGGGGACGGCCTCACCGATTGCCACGATGCGGACTGTGCGAGCGACGATGCCTGTGCGCTCACCTGCTCACTCGCCAACGACAGCCTGAGCTGCGGCCAGGTCGCCAGCGGCACCGTAGACACGAGCTCCTTCGAGGACCACTGCGGCGTGTCAGGGCTCACGGGCCCGGACCACACGATGTCCCTGCCCACCCTAGCGAATGGGCGTACCCTCGTCGTCGACGCGGCGAGCACGGCGGCGTCGAATGTGTACATCACGGAAGACAACTGCTGGGAGTACGCGTCTTGCGCGGCGCACAGCACGAACAACACCGGCGTGAGTCACCTCACGCTCACCTCTGACGGCAGCACCAGCTACTACGCCACCATCGACAGCGTCACCGGTAGTGCGTTCACTGGCGTGATCGGAATCGGCTGCCCCACTGACGACTGCTCGAGCGACGTGGATGGCTCGCTGACTTGCTCCACCCCCATCACGGCGAGCACTGCAGGCGGCGGCAACAACAACGACTACTACGCGAACTCCGGCACCATTGCGCATGCAAAGCGTTTTCAGCCCGGAAACGAGCGCATCTACACCCTCGAACCGCAGCAGAGCGGCACCATTCAGGTCGGCATCGCCGGCATGTCCGTCGACCTCGATCTCTTCGTCCTCGAAGACGCATGCCACTACGACTCCGTCATCGCGCAGTCGGTGGCCGTCGGCACCGCCGCTGAGAGCGTCAGCTTTACCGTCGACGCCGGCAAGACCTACTACGTGGTCGTCGAGGGCCGTGGAGGCGACTCGAGCTTCGCCTTGGCCGTCGCCTCTGCAGGAAGCGGTGCCTGTCCCGAGGACTGCGATGACGGCGCCGACAACGACGGCTCCAACGGTATCGACTGCGTCGACCCCATCTGCAGCGGCACGCCCGAGTGCGGCGCATGTGACGTCGACGGAGACGGCTTCATCGCCGTGGCCTGCGGCGGCACCGACTGCGATGACTCCACAACCAGCACCGACACCGACACCGACGGCATCCCCAACGAGTGCGACAACTGCGAGACCGTAGCCAACCCAGGCCAAGAAGACCCCGACGGCGACGATGTCGGCAGCGCCTGCGACAACTGCCCCGACGCCTCGAACGGCACTCAGTCCGACCTCGACGGCGACGCGACCGCCACCAGCAATGGCGATGCCTGTGACGTCTGCACCGACACCGACAACGATGGCCACTACGACGACTACGTCGAGGGCGTCACGACCTGTGACCCAGACATCTGCCCGGGTGTGGACGACACCATCGACGACGACAACGACGGCTCACCGGACTGCATCGACAACTGCGTGGGCCTCGCCAACGGCGACCAGGCCGACGGTGACGGCGACGGCGTGGGCGACAGCTGTGACAACTGTTCGGGCGACCCGAACGCCGACCAAGCCGACCCCGACGGTGACGGCGTGGGCTCGGTCTGCGACATCTGCCCCGACCACTCGGATGCGGATCAGACCGACAGCGATCAATCGGTGAGCAGCGACACGAAGGGCGATGCCTGCGACCCCTGCACCGACACCGACAATGACGGCTACGCCGACATCAACGTCTCGGGCATCACCACCTGCGCGCTCGACACCTGCCCCGCCGGCGATGACGATCTCGACGGCGACAGCGACGGCGAGGCTGATGCTTGTGACAACTGCCCATCGGCACCGAACGAAGCACAGACCAACTCCGACGGCGACACCTATGGCGACGCCTGTGACAACTGCCCCTCCGACGACAACGAGGCGCAGACCAACAGCGACAGCGATCTGTACGGCGACGCCTGCGACAACTGTCCCGACGACACCAACGCCAGCCAGGACGACACCGACGGCGACGACATCGGCGACACCTGTGACCCGTGCACCGATACGGACGGCGACGGATACGGCAACAGCGGGTACACCAACGACGGCTGCGAGACCGACAACTGCCCCAACGTCTCCAACGTCGACCAAGAAGACAACGACAACGACGGCATCGGCGATGCCTGCGACACGGAAGAGTGCGACGGCGTCGACAACGACGGCGACGGCGCGACCGACGAGGGCTTCGACGACATCGACGGCGACAGCACCGCAGACTGTGTGGACACCTGCGTCGACACCGATGGCGACGGCAAGGGACAGCTCGGCGACGACTGTGGCGTCGACAACTGCCCGACCACGGCAAACGCCGACCAGGCCGACGAAGATGGCGACGCCATCGGCGATGCCTGCGACACCTGCACCGACAGCGACGGCGACACCTGGGGCGACAACGGCTTCACCATCACGGGCTGCACCGGCAGCACGACGGTCGCCGACAACTGCACCGACGACGTGAACGTCGACCAGGCCGACACCGACACCGACGGAACGGGCGATGCCTGCGACACCGAAGAGTGTGACGGCGTCGACAACGACGGCGACGGACAGGTCGACCAGGGATTCCCCGACGCCGACAATGACGGCACCAAGGACTGTGTGGACACCTGCACCGACACCGACGGCGACAGCTTCGGAAACACGGGCTTCGCAGCCAACACCTGTGCCGAAGACAACTGCTCTCTCATCGCCAATGGTGGCCAGGAAGATGCCGACAACGACGGCCTGGGCGACGTCTGCGACACCTGCACCGATATCGACGGCGACGGACGAGGCGACCCGGGCTTCGGCAACAACACCTGCGCCCTGGACAACTGCCCTGCCATCGCCAATGTCGACCAAAGCGACGTCGACGACGACAACATCGGCGACGTGTGCGACACCTGCACCGACCCCGACCTCGACGGCTACGGCAACGCCGGTCTCGACCTGTCGACCTGCACGTCGACCACGGTCCCCGACAATTGCCCGAACACCGACAACGCTGACCAATCCGACCTCGACGCCGATGGCGACGGCGACCTCTGCGACACCTGCACCGACCCCGACAACGACACGTACGGAAGCCCTGGGTTGGCGCTGACAGGATGCACGGGCTCGGCGACAGACGCCGACAACTGCCCCGACGACACCAACGTGGACCAGGCCGACGCCGATACCGACGGGCAGGGCGATGTCTGCGACTCTGGCGAAGACTGCGACGGCATTGACAACGACGGCGACGGCGACACGGATGAGGGCCTGCCCGACGTCGACAATGACGGCATCTGCGACGAGCGCGACACCTGCATCGATGTCGACAACGACAACTGGGGCACCGGATCGGATCTCTCGGGCTGTACGGGCTCGACGACCGTCGTGGACAACTGCCCGACCACCAGCAACGCCAGCCAGACGAACACCGATGGTGATGAGAAGGGTGATGCCTGTGACACCTGCGTCGATACCGACGAGGACGGCTTCGGTGACCCTGGCTTTGCCGGCAACCTCTGCGCCCTCGACAACTGCGCCTTCGAGGCCAACCGCGACCAAGAAGACGCCGACAGCGACCAGATCGGTGATGCCTGCGACACCTGCACCGATGTCGACGGCGATGACTACGGCGACCCCGCCTACTTCCTGACCGACTGCACCAGCACGACTGATGGCGACAACTGCCTGACGGTGGCGAACGCCGACCAGGCCGACCTCGATGGCGACGGCGAAGGCGATGCCTGCGACAGCTGCACCGACTCCGACGGCGACGGCTACGGAAACCCGGGGCTAGCCGCAAGCACCTGCACCCCCGACAACTGCCCTGATCTCGCGAACATCGGTCAAGACGACCGCGACGTCGACGGTATTGGCGACAGCTGCGACACCTGCACCGACTCCGATGGTGACGGCGTCGGCGACCCGACCTTCGACCAGTCGAGCTGCACCACCCCCGACATCGACGACAACTGCCCCGCCGCCGCCAACAGCGACCAAGCCGATGCAGACAGCGACAGCGTGGGCGACGCCTGCGACACCTGTACCGACACCGACACCGACGGCTTCGCAGACCCTGGCTACCCCGCATCGACCTGCGACACCGACAACTGTCCTGACGTGATCAACGAGCAGGAAGACGCCGACAACAACGGCGTTGGTGATGCCTGCGACACCGAGAACACCTGCTCGGACCGCATCGACAACGACGGCGACGGTCTCGTCGACTGCGACGATGATGAGTGCGTGGATAGTGGCGTGTGCGACTGCCCGATCATCGACCTTCAGATGACCTGCGGCGACTTCATCGCCTACACGGTCGACGTGAACGACTACGGCGTGAACAGCGCCTGCTCGACCGTTCCGCAACCCGGTCTGGACGTGGTGGCCGAAGTCAGTGCGCCCTCCGGCTCTGAAGTCGTCGTTCTCGCCGAGGGCCCGACCGCGACCCACGACCTGTCGATCTTCGCCAACGCCGGAGGCTGTGGCACAAGTGGCAACGCGCAGTGCCTCGACAGCAGCGAGTCGCACGCCGCGCTTCAGGAAGTCACCTGGACCTCGGACGGCACCCCTGCCCTCGTCACCGTCGACGACCTCGCCTCGGGCGCGTACAACGTCGACCTCACCGTCGCCTGCCCTGCGGCCTGCGAAGCCATCGACATCGAGGCGGACCTCGACTGCACGGTCGACCTGCAAGGCAGCACGTCGGGAGGCTCTGCAACCACGGCGCTCGACTACTACGAGTGTGGTGCAGCCATTGGGGGCGCCGACCGCCTTCAGCCCCATCCCGAGCAGATCTACAGCTTCACTCCGCGCCGCGATGGCGTGGTGACCGCCCGAATCAGCAACGCGAGCGAGCCGCACTCGCTGGCACTCCTCGACTCGGCTTGCGATGGGCGCAACTGTCTGAACTGGGCTGACGGAGGCAGCGACACCACCTCGGTGACCTTCTTCGGAAGCCAAGGCTCCACCTACCACATCGTCGTGGAGGCGAGCACCGGCACCACCGGCACCTTCGACATCGAGCTGGTCACGAACGGCGCGGGCTGCCCGGAAGACTGCGACGACGGCCTCGACAACGACCTCGACGGCGACTTCGACATGGATGATGCCGACTGCCAGGAGGCGGACGCCGACACCGACGCAGACGCCGACACCGACGCCGACACCGACGCGGACACTGACTCCGACACCGATGCGGACACCGACGCCGACACCGATGCGGACTCCGACACCGATGCAGACACCTCCGACACTTCGGACAGCAGCGGCCAGGACAGTTCGGCGTACCCCGAGCGAGGCATCTGCAGCTGCTCGACCCAGACGCCCGCACAGGCGGCATGGGTGTTGCTCGCTCTACTCGCCATTCCGGCCCGCCGTCGGCGTAGCGCCTAGGGCCGGCGAGAGTCGGCTCGCGGTCCTTACGGCTTTAGAAAGGCCGTAATCGCTGCGAGCGCGGCGTCGTCGGCGTCGGCCTGCGTGCCACCGGTCTGCTTCTGCCAGGTCTTGGTCACGCGCAGGGAGTGGTCCCCAGCCTCGACCACGTGCAGTGACGATGGCGCCGTCATGCGGCCGCGCACGTCATCAAGCCGGTCCAAGGGACACATGCGGTCCCGAGTGCCCTGCACGAACAGAATGGGCGTGCGCAGGGCGAGCAGGACTTCGTCGCGGACGGGGCTTTTCTTGCTGATCCCCACCAGCGGGTAGCCCAAGCAGACAAGGGCATCGACCGACTCTTCGAGTGCGAGGTGGCAGCCTACGCGTGAGCCCATGCTCTTGCCCGCGAGTACGACCCGCTCCCCTTCTCGCCTCTCGGCTGCGAGACGCTCACGGTGGGCCTCGATCAACTTCGGAAGGCGATCGGGAGCCCGTCGCCCCTTCGCCATGTACGGGTAGTCGAAGGGCACCACCCGTCCGAGCGTGCCGAGGCGAGTCGCCCAGGCCTGCATCCAATCCGAATCCGAGCCCTTGCCAGCGCCATGCGCAAAGAGAATCAGCACGTCTAGTCGCCCTGTACGGTGAATTCGTGGAGTGCAAAGCCGTCGGGGCGGCGTGCGGTCACGTCAATGGTCTTGCCGTCGACGTGGACCTCCAGGAAATGATGTTCGTGGTGGGTAAGCGCGATGCCGTCCCAGGTACCCGTGCGCCAACCATCGTTGTCGAGCCCGCCACCGCCACCCCCCGTCGTCACCCACGCAGTGGACGAGTATGAGCCGGCTGGCGTGTAGTTGTAGAGGTGGTTGTGCCCGTTGAAGACCAGGTCCACACCGGCGTCGGCAAACATCGGCTCGAGGGTCTCCCGCACGTCGTCATCCCCGTCGTAGATGGAGATGCCGTCGTAGAAGTACCAGGTCCAGAACTCGATGCGCGGCGGGTAGTGGAACAGCGCAAATTGCACATCAGCGGCCGCAAACTCTGGGGATGCAAGTTGCGCGGCGATGCACTGATGCTGTCCACTGCCGGCGGTCAGGTCGAGCTCGGTGTCGATGAACAGGAAGAAGGCGCCCGCGTAACTCCAGCCAAAACAGTGCTCATCGCCAGGCTGCGCGAGGTGTAGGTCGAAGAGCTCGCCGTCACTGTCACCGTAGCGCTCGTGGTTTCCCGCAGCGACGAGGAAGGAACGGTCGGACGCAAAGGCCGCGAGAGGCGCGAGCAGTTGGTCGCGGTAGTCGCCCTCATCGCCGTTCTGCACGATGTCGCCCACAGAGACCGCAAACTCCGCTGGGGAGGCGGCAATACGGGCGGCGACGTGCACGAAGGTCTCGGGCCCATCCTGGTTGTCACCCCAGACCGCAAAGTCGAAGGCGACCTTCGACGCGGGTGCCGTCCGAAAGCTGTAGATCTCGCCCGCAGCGTCGTCCGAGAGCACTCGGTAGTGGTAGGTCGTGTCCGCTTCGAGGCCGGTGAGTCGGACCTCGTGGTGGTCGCGAGCGAGCGTCTCCGAGACCGACTCGTCGAAGGACTTGTCCGTGCTGTACTCGACAGAGCCCGTCACATCGCCCTGTGTCTCCCAGAGAACGCTGATCGCCGAGGGCGTCACGAAGTTCAGCCACGGTCCCCTCCGAAGATCGGTGAGCGTCGGTGGAGGCTGCTCGTCAATACACAGGTCGACCTTGTCGAAGTAGGCGTCGTTGTCGTTGCCGGACTCGCGCTCGCCAATCAGGTCGACGCGAAGCTGTCGCGTGCCAGCGGGGAGGGCCTGATGCACGCGGCGCTCGCGGTAGAAGGACGCGGTGAATGGCCCCTCGGTCTGGCCCTGGAGCTCGGCCCCATCCTCGTCGAGCGCGGTGACGCGCAGCGAGGCTTTATCGTCGCCGTCCCAGTCGCGGACGTGTGCTGTGACGTGGCCGGTCCAGCCTCCCTCGTCGATGGCCGCAGCCCAGTCGGAGACGTCGACCGTCTGCGCCATGACCGACCGCGCGGCGGAGCCCGCGAAGAACTGGTAGTCGCCGCTGATGGGCGTCGGTGTCGAGCCGCTCGCACCCACTGCCGTAAACGCGCCGTCGAGTGAGTCCCAGCCCGTCAAATCTCCAGTCTCGGCATCGCCATTGACGAGCAGGCCGCAAGCGGGCACCGTGCCGGGCTCGACCTCGCCGGTGTCGGTACTCGCATCCGTGTCGCCGGAGTCGACGCCCTCCGAGCCCAAGTTGGAGTCGCGGCAGCCGAGGAGAGCGACCGTCAGAAGCGTGGGAACGAGAATTCGCATGCCGCAATGTACCCGAGCCCACGAGGGTGCGGGGTTCATTCCGATGATCGGCACACGATGCACACCTGGGATAGTCTGGGCGTGCGTAGAACCCCAGGCAAGGACCTCATGGAGCTAGATCCCGGAACGGTCATGGACCGCTACACCATCGACTCGCAGCTCGGCGAGGGTGGAATGGCGATCGTCTACAAGGTCCGTCACAACCAGTTGGGCACCTGGCACGCGCTGAAGATCCTGACGATGTCGTCGCGCTCGATCCGTGAGCGGCTGCTGCAAGAGGGCCGGGTTCAGGCCGCGCTGCGTCACCCGAACATCGTGGCGGTCACCGACGTCATTACCATCCAGGGCGCCCCCGGCTTGGTGATGGAGTACATCGCCGGCCCCTCACTCGAAGACCTGCTCCAGAAGACCAAGCTCACGTTGCCGCAGGCCGAGTCACTCGCTCGCGGCATCATCGCTGGCGTCAAGGCCGCCCATGACCGTGGCCTGATTCACCGCGACCTCAAGCCAGCCAACGTGCTGCTCGACATCACCGACTCGGGCCTGAATCCCAAGGTCACGGACTTCGGGCTCTCGAAGATCGTCAGCGGCGATTCGGGCATGTCGAAGACACGCTCGGGCGTCGCGATGGGCACGCCGTCGTACATGTCCCCAGAGCAGATCCGGTCCTCGAAGGACGTGGACCATCGCACCGACGTCTTCGCGCTCGGAGCCCTACTCTACGACGTAGTCTGCAACCAGCAGGCCTTCCCGGGCGACGACCTGCTCGCCATCTTCTCGAAGGTCACCTCTGGCGACTTCGTGCCCCCGCGTGAGCTGGTCCCTGACCTTCCCGAGCGCGTCGAGAAGGCCATTCTCGGCGCCCTCGAGACCGACGTCGACAAGCGCATCCCAGACTGCGGCACCCTGCTCGCCGTGCTCGCGGGTCAAGAAGCACCCGCCGCCACCGACGTCACCTCGAGCCTGGCAAGCTCCGGACCCTGGACCGGCGAGTTCATCTCGTCGGCTCGCTCGCTGAGCACCGCCTCGAACGAGAGCTTCGCCGACATCGTCTCCGGACGGGCTGCCGAGGCCGCCGCAGCCTCCTCACTCGCGAGCTCGAGCCCATCAAGCGACACCTTTATGTGGGGAGACGCCTCCGAAGAGGTCCCGAAAGGGGCAGCCCCTTCCTCCAAGAGCGGCGCGTCGATGTCCGGCAAAGGCGCCAAGGCAGGCGCCGCCCTCGTGCTTCTTGGACTGGCGGTCGGGCTCATGGGCATCGTCGGGGTCGGAGGCCTGTACGCCAGCGGCGTCTTCTCAGAGGCCCAAGAAGTTGCGACTCTCGACACGCCCGAAGTCACTCCAGAGCCGACGGTCGTGCCGAAGCCCGACCCCACCCCCGAGCCAGAGCCCACGCCGGAACCGGAACCCACACCTGAGCCGGAACCCGCCGTGCCAGCGCCAGCGCCAGCGCCGGTCGCCGCACCGCGTCCTCGGCCCGCCCCGGCACCGGTTCGGCCCAAGCCCCCGCCGGCCCCCACCATGAAGGCAGGACACGGCATCGTGCGGCTCACCGGCGACACCCTCGGCGTCTACTTGATCCCGGACGGTAAGCGGTCATTGGTTCGCCCCGGCGAGGTTCCCGCGGGTACCTACCAGATCTCGCAGCGCGTCGACGACGCCTACAACCAGCTCGGCAGCATCACCATTGCAGCGGGCGAGACGAAGACGCTCAACTGCAACGCGATGATGATGATCTGCCGCTAGTACCGTCTAGAAGCACATCGTCGTGCAGCCGCCCGCCGATGTGCGAGCGCAGATCTCGCCGGCGGTCGACCGACTCTCGACCGACCAACCCGTCGCACTCGACCAGCTCCACACGTCATTGAGCACACCGCAGTCCGCCTCACCGCCGAAGATCCGAAGGTCGCCGTCAGCCATCACCGCGAGACCGCCGTTGCGCCGCTCTGGCGCCTCGAGGTCTGGCGCCACGAAGTCATCGGGGAAGTCGCAGAAGGCGTTCGCTTGGCCAAAGAGGACATCGCCAGTCTCGACGCGCTGCCATGCGTTGCTCGCGAGGCTGAACGACCACAGCTCGTTGGTGTTGCCGAGGTCGGTGTCGTCGTGACCTGCCCAGAGCAGGAGCCTATCGTTGGCCGCGTCGTGCACCAGGTTTCCCCAAAAACGAGGAGCGGGCGCGGTCCCGGTCCCCGCGTGCACTTCGGTCCAAGCGCCCGTCGCGACATCGAGGGCGTGAAGGTCACCGAGGAAGGGCCCGAAGAAGTTCGCGGTGCCGCCGTAGATCCACATCGTGCCGCCATCTGCGGACATCGTGTAGCCATGAAACAGGCGTGCACTCGGGGTGTTTGTGGTGGTCCACTCGGTCCAGGTGCCCGTGGCAAGGTCCATCTGCCACACATCGCCGAGGGGAGAGTAGCTCGCGCCATCCGTCGAGTTGTTGCCGCCGAACAGCACGAGCTTGTCACCGGCCACGCCCAGAGCGTGGTTCACGCGTGCGCCAGGACCCGTCGCCGAGAGCGTCGACCAGCTATCCGTGACCAGATCGAACGCCCAGGTGTCGTCGAACTGCGTGTAGGTGCCGGTCGTTCCGGCCCGCGTGCGTCCGCCATGCAAGATCATGCGGTTGCCGGACACGTCATGCGCACTGGCCTGCCGACCACGTGCAGCGGGACCGGTGGCGGGCAGGCGCTGAAAGGCGCCGCACTCGGGGTAGAAGGCCCAGCTGTCGCCGGTGAACGAGGTCTGCGCCTGGCAGTTCACCGGCGGGCCGATATCGCCACCGTAGAAGACCAGACGGCCCCGGTCCGTATCCCACACGCCCGTCGCCTCGGCGACGGCGGGGGGAAGCTCGAGTGGAAGCGTAGAGCAGTCGATGCTTCCAGAGTCTTCAGCAGTCGTGCCGTTGCAAGCCACAAAGGCGAGAGCGAGAGCAGCGATTCTCATGGGGTCTCCACGTCGGCGATGACCACTTCTGCGTCCACCGGTACTTCAATCTGCCGCTCGTCGCGGAGCGAGCCATCGATGACCATGGTCTGGCCCACGAGCGTCGTCGGGTCGACCTCGAAATCGAAGAGCAAGAGGATGTTCCAGGCCTGTTGGGTTCCCGTCTCTGGATTGCATCGGAAGTTGAGCCAGGGCTGGCTGCGCGCCACTTCTGTGCCGTCCACGGTGCCCACAAACTCGCCAACCACGAGTTCGTCGGAGGAGAGGCCGGTTGCGTCCACCGCAAGGGGCAGGTGGTAGCCGCCTTGAGAGCCGAAGACGAAGGCCACTTCGCCATCGTCGGGAATCGACTCGAAGCCGTTCTCGCCGTGACCGAGCTCAGCCGTGGGCGTATCGGACACCCGGCATCCGTCCGGAGTCGGACAACCGAGCAGCAGTGCGAGGAAGAGCACGAGAAACCTCCATCGCCCTCCTAGCAGGACCTGCGCCACACGGCATGGTTGTTCGGCGAGGCAACCGAGAACAAGCCCGACGACAACGCAGGGGGGCGGCGGCATTCAGACGGGTGCTGACGCGGCCTTTACGCCATTGGTGTCTGTCGGGTACCTTCGGCGCTGGAAGGGATTCAGTGCCGCGTAC
This sequence comes from Pseudomonadota bacterium, assembly GCA_023954855.1. Lineage (GTDB taxonomy): Bacteria > Myxococcota_A > UBA796 > UBA796 > M1803. The sequence goes on from JAGSGY010000012.1 coordinate 38,916, forward strand.
GGACAGCGACCCCCTGGTGGGCAAAACATTCGACGGGCGCTACGCGATCGAGTCGCTGATCGCCACGGGTGGAATGGGCGCGATCTACCGCGCCAAGCAGATCTCCACGGGTCGTCGCGTCGCACTGAAGGTCATCCGCGAGAGCGCGATGTCCAAGCCGAACATCGTAAAGCGATTCACCCGCGAGATGCGGGCCACGGCCGCCATCGACCACCCGAACACCGTGCAGGTGTACGACTTCGGCCAGACCGAGGATGGCGCCCTGTTCCTCGCGATGGAGCTGCTCGAGGGCCAGACCCTGTCGCAGATCATCAAGGGTGAAGGCCCGATGAAGGCCGACCGTGCGGCGCGCGTAGGCACCCAGATTGCGCTCGCGCTGGGCGCGGCACACCGCAAGAAGATCTTGCACCGCGACCTCAAGCCTTCGAACATCATGCTCGTCGACATGCCCGGCCACCCGGACCTGGTGAAGGTCCTCGACTTCGGCATTGCCCGCTTTCTCGAGTCGGCTCGTGAAGAGGACCTCGAAGCGCTGACCATGAACGGCCGCGTCATGGGCACACCGCAGTTCATGTCACCCGAGCAGATCACCCAGAAGCCGCTCACCTCTGCAAGTGACTGGTACGCGCTCGGCGTTCTGCTCTACCTCATGGTCACCGGCCGCTCGCCGTTCCGCGGCAAGCCTCTCGAGATCATGCAGCAGCACGTGCAGAAGGCACCTCGCCCGCCAATCATGCTTCGCAACGAGCTGCCGATCTGGCTGAACTCCGCCATCCTCTCGATGATGACGAAGGACCCGGCGAAGCGGCCGCCCGACGCCGAGAGTGTGGTCGACCTACTGAAGCGTCCCCAGCCCGAGGACGACGTGCCCACCGCCGTGCCCGACCTCGAGTTGTTCGGTGGTGCCGATGCCCGCGAGCTGCTGACGGCCGGACCCGACGAGTCGACGGTGAAGATTCCCGTCACCCAAGAGACGAGCGCGATCAGCGTGGGCACCGTCGCCATGGTCGGCTTGCCGGTGCTCTTAGTGGCCATTCTTCTCGGCGTTCTCGCCGCACTGGCCATCGTCTACGCCATCCTCGGCACCTGACGCGGCTAGCCCATCCACATGCCGTTGTTCACGTCGATGGCCTGCCCGGTCACGCCGCGGCTGTCAGGGCTGACGAGCCAAGCGACCACACCGGCGATGTCTTCTGGCGCCGACATCCGACGGATGGGAACACCCTTGTAGACCGCCTTGATCTTGGCCTGCAGGTCCCCGTCGACGTTGCGGCCGAACATCTGCATGGCCGTCGCACCCATGTCGGTGTCGACGTAGCCGGGACAGATGGCGTTCACCTGGACCTCGAAGCGGCCCATCTCGTGGGCCAACGCGCGCACCATGCCCAATAGACCCGCCTTGGACGCACAGTAGGCGGTGATTCCGGGGCCACCGATGCGACTGAGCAGCGAAGACATCACCACCACGTGGCGAGCCTCGCTCGACTCGGCCAGGTGGCGAATGCCAGCGCGGGTGGTGTAGTACGCACCGACGAGATTGATGTTGAGGATGTCCTCGAAGGCATCGTTCGGGCCTGGGAAGTTCATGTTGGCAACACCGGCGTTCGCGACCACTCCCCACATCGGGCCGAGGGCCTCCGCGCCAGCATCAAAGGCCGCATCGATGCTCGCCTTGTCGACCACATCGCAGGCCTGCACGAACGTGCCTGTGGCCCCCGCTTCGGTGGCGAGGCGCGCCGTCTCTTCGAGCTTCTCGACGCGCCGGGAGAACAGCGACAAGCGCGCCCCCTCGGATCCGAGTCGCACGGCCGTGGCCCGTCCGATGCCGGAGCTGGCTCCCGTGATCGCGTAGTGGCGGCCTTCCTGACGTCGTGCGCTCATGCATCCTCCGAGAAGGCTGAGCTACCACAGCGGACCGTGGTATGTCCGGACTGCTGGAGGATGGATGGCGCTGGTCCCGTGTGCACGCTGTGGTGAAGAGACTCCCGACGAGAACCTGCTCTACCACCAGCTCGGCCGAATCTGCGCGAGCTGCGAGCTCGACATCGACGAGGCCGACGCGACCTCCCGCGGCGTGTTCGCCACCATCCTCGGCGGGCCCATCGTCGCCTTTATCGGCACCATCATGTTCTGCTTCGGCTCGTTCGGCGGCATTCCCATGTGGATTGCAGGGGCCTACGGGTCATGGACCGCCGTCACCGCGCTGCGCGAGGCCTACCGCGTGATCAAGAGCGACGACAAGGCCGTGGGTGGCCTGGGTCGCGGAGCGCTCGTTGCCTCCGGCCTGTTCACCCTGCCGTGGTGCCTGATGCTGATGCTTCTCGGCACGTTTGAGATCATTCGCCTGGTCGGATTCCTCGGCGGGCCGCGCGGAATGATGCAGATCGCGATCTAGCCCTCGGGGTCCTCGTCACACGGAGCCCCTGCGTCAACCCAGTCGCGAAAACGGCCGACGAGCTCGCTCTTCACGTCCTCGGAGACGGCCTCGGCGGGAAGCTGCTCCAGAACCTGGCGGGTCATGGCGATCTGGTCCGCATAGGCACGGCAAGGGGGACACAGCCACAGATGCATGCGCACCTGCCCCCAGTCCGCCATGGACAGCTCGCCATCCACATACTGAGACGCCAGCTCTGCGATTTGTTGGCACGTCTTCACGAGACTCCCCCGGCCAAGTAGCCCTCGAGCACGCCGCGCACCTTATGGCGGGCGCGATGAAGCAGGACTCGCTGGTTCGTCTCACTGATCTCGAGCACGTTACGCACCTCCTCGGAACTCATGCCCTCGAGGTCCCGCATCCGCAGCACCATGGCCTGTCGCGGCGGGATGGTCTCAATCGCCTCGAGAATGGCCTGATGCATCTCCTTGCGCATCAGCATGCCCGAAGGCGAGGCGTCCCATTCGCTTGGCGGCTCTTGCCACTTGCCGCTCGCATCGAAGCGCTCCGGCTCCATCGGCCCATCCTCGCCATTGCCCATGGCCGAGAAGGGCAGCGAGCGGCCTTCCTTGCGCGCACGGCTCCGAGCCCGATTGACGAGGATTCGGTAGATCCAGGTCTTGAGCGCGGACCGCCCCTCGAAGCGTGCGAGTCCGCGAAGCACGGCCATCCAGGTCTCCTGCACGACCTCTTCCGCAACCCCAGCGCGGGGAAGCATGCGCCGCGCCAATCGAAGCAGCCCCTCGTGGTGGGCCTCCACCAAGCGCGCGAACGCCGCCTCATCACCTGCAATCAGCGAAGCCACGAGCTCCGCATCTCTTCCCGTGGGCATCGCCTGCCTCCTAGAATTCGATGGTGAGTTGACCGGCATTGGCCTTGTCGGTGTTCTCGTCCCAGGCGTTCTCGAGCTTGAGCACGCCGCGGGGACAGACATGCGCACACATGCCGCAACCCACGCAGGAGGACCGTGTGAACGTCTCGTTCTGCTGCGCATAAGCGCGCACGTCGATTCCCATCTCGCAGTAGGTCGAGCAGTTCCCGCAGCTGATGCACATGTCTGGCTTCACGGCGATGCGGAACCGCCCCGCCTTCTGGGTGATGCCAAGAATGGCGGCCATCGGGCAGAAGTTCCGACACCAGATGCGCGGCCCGAGGATGGGGTAGACGCCGGTGCCGATGACCCCAGAGAGAATCGAGCCGACCAGGAAGCCATAGATGTACTTGGTCCACTCGGCCGTCTCGTGAAACCACCCGATCTGGTTTCCGCCAAACCAGTCACCGAACATCATCGCCGTCGCAACGAGAATGAACACGAGGACGGCGTAGATGCTGACCTTCTCGAAGCGCCACGACTCCGTCGAGGTCGAGGTCATGTGCCGCCATGGGTCGCCAAAGGTGTTGGCGAGCGCACCACAGCCGCAGACCCAGCTGCAGTACCAGCGTTTTCCGAAGAACAGGGCCCCGAAAGGCACGATGATGAAGGCGCCCACCACCGAATACAGCGCCAGATACCAGGGCAGGTAGTTGAGCGTTCCGGGCATCAGGTAGTCGTACTTGAGCGGCCAGAAGTAGCTGAAGTAGTAGTCGGGGTGCCCAAAGAAGGCCATGGCGTACGGCAGCGAGAGGCCGAGCACGACCTGAATGGCGACGTTCACCGCGATGCGGATCTTGTGGTACCGGCTGTTTCCGTGGGCCTTGAGGAAGTAGAGACCGCCGCCAATCATCAGGATGCTGTAGACGGTGCCGTACAGGAACCACTTGTTCCGCAAGTGCAGCGCCTGCGCGATGGGCTCGAACACGTCCGTGAAGTACAGCGCACAGTACAGGCCGATGATCAGGGCCGAGAGCGCGTACGTCCGCGGAGAGCGCGTGCGCCACGCACTCCGGTACGTGCTCATCAGTCCATCTTGTCCTTGGGCGTACATGCGGTTCCTAGGCCTGGGCGCGAACGTCAGCGGGGACGCTCAGCGCGGGGACGAACTCGGTGTCGAAGGTCGCTTCGGCGAGATGGGCGAGGACATACGCCGGGGAGCGTCGCTCGTTGATCCACCGCACCAACACAGCGTGATTCCAGCGGCGGCCGAGCAGGTTGAAGCCTTTGACCTGGCCCCGCTGCGAGACAATCCGCACGGTCGAGCGCACCGTCCCCGACTCCTCGAAGTACAGCTCGTCCTCGTCCTCGAGATCGAAGCCAACGAGGCCCGCTTGGGTCCACTCGATGTCGAAGAGCTTGGCCGAGTTGTAGAAGGTGCCGCGCTTGTAGGTCACCTCATCGCCGCAGAGCGCGCGTCCGACGCGCTTGCCCTGGTCTCGGCCCGTGTACCAGAGCTGCTCGGGCCGCTGGATGCCGTTGAACCACTTGACGGAGGCGCAGTCACCGGCAGCGTAGACATCGGGCACGGAGGTCCGTAGCCCCGCATCGACGACGATGGCGCCACCCTTGTCGAGCTCCAGATCCGAATCCGCAAGCCAGGCGGTGTTGGGCACGACGCCAATCGCCACGACGACAGCATCGGCTGCCACGGTCCCCTTGCTGGTGCGCACTCCGGAGACCAAGCCGTCCACGCTATCAAAGCCTTCCACCTCGGTCTCGAGGTGCATCTGCACGCCATGTTCGGCCATGCGAGCCGCAATCCAAGTCGACTCCTGCTTCGAGAGCGCCATCGGCCAAAACCACTCTTCGCGAATCAGGAAGTGCGGCTTGAGGCCGGCTGCATGAGCGACCTCAACCGCCTCGATGCCGATGAGGCCGCCACCAATGACCGCAACCTCTCGCGCTTTGTGGCCCCTGGCTTCGGCAGCAGCGGGTCGTGGCTGGTACGGGGAGTCGGCCGTGGACGAGCTCAGGTGCGCGTCGGCATTTGGAGGTCCACCCGCAAGCGACGGCCCGCCGTGGACCTCGCGCTCGTACCAAGCCAGGTCCTGGTGGGTGACGAAGTGGCCGACGCCAGTGAGGTCGCCGTAGCCTTGCCAGAACGGCGCAGGACGCGGCCGAGACCCACACGCAATCAGCAGCCGGTCGTAGGACACATCCTCGAGTTCACCCCCCATCTGCACGCGCTTGGCCGCGGTATCCATGCCCACCGCCCGTCCTCGCACGCGGCGGAAGTTCAGGCGTTCGTACACGTCGCGCTCGAGCGGCTCGGTGTCTCGATGGGAGAGCTGCCCAGAGAAGATCCACATCAGCGCGGTGCGGGAGAAGAAGTGGTCGGACTCTTCGCTGATCAGCGTGATCGACCAATCCGCGTGACGCTCGCGCACCGTGAGCGCCGCGTTCATGCCCGCGACCCCGTTCCCAATGATGACGATCTGCATCCCGCCTCGCAGCAGCCAAGCCTGGCTAGCTGACCGAGGATACGCCGCAGGCATCGCCGCGGTTACATCCGGCCAAAGAAAACCGAGCGCACCCACTCTTGGAGCGGATCAGCGAGCCGGTGGCGGCTGCTTGCGATGAAACTCCCAGCGCGTCGCCGTCGAGAGTTCGGGCATGAACGAATACCCCATCGCCGTGCAGTCCTTGAGCTGCTCGGCATGGGACACGCGGTTCTGAATCGCCCAGCGAACCATCGCACCTCGCGCCTGCTTGGCGAAGAACGAGAGCACCCGCGCCTTGCCCTCCTTGACGTCCTTGAACACCGGCGTGATGACGGTGGCGTCGAGCGCCTTGGTCTGCACGGCAGAAAAGTACTCATTGCTCGCACAGTTCACGACCTCGCCACCGAGGTCCCGGCCATTCAGTTCGGCGGTGATCCGGTCGGCCCAGAACGCGTAGAGGTTCTTGCCACGCGGAGTGGCGAGCTTCGTTCCCATCTCGAGGCGGTAGGGCTGAATCAGGTCGAGGGGCCGGAGCACGCCGTACAGGCCCGAGAGGATGCCGACGCGGTCTTGGGCCCAAGCGAGGTCATCGGGGGAGAGCGAGCCCGCGTCCAGGCCCCGGTAGGTGTCGCCCGCGAACAGCAGCGAGGCCTGCTTGGCGTTGTCGGGCGTAAACGGAAACGCGAGGGTCTCGTACCGAGCCGCGTTGAGATCCCCGAGCTTCTCGGAGATCTTCATCAGCGACTGTAGATCCGACGAGGACAGCGTGCGCACCGTCGTCAGAAGCTCCTCAGCGTCGGCCCGCATGGCCGGCTCCGTCGCCGCATACTCGGCGAGGGCGGGGCCTTCGTTTAGGTTCTTCGCAGGCGACAGAAGCATGAACATGCGGCACTCCTCGGCCACACGGAATCACACTGAATTCGCCCGGGTGCAAGCTCTATTGGTGCGAAGGAAGCACCGCCGCACTCACCAGTCCCCTCACCTGCCGAAGCAGCTTCTCCTTCGAGAACGAGCCTTTTCCGAGAATGCTCGAGACCTGACCCGAGAGGGAGAGCCGCTGTCCGGGGGTGAGGTCCATCGCCGTGAGGATGACCACCGGAATGTCCGCGAGCTCGGGGTTCTCGCGCATCGCTGCGACCACTGCAAAGCCATCCATCTCGGGCATCATCAGGTCGAGAAGCACCAGCGCTGGCCGGAGCGTCTCGAGTTCCTCGAGAGCCAAGCGACCGTTGCGAGCCGTGCGCACCGAGTAGCCCTCACGGGTCAGCGAACGGCGGACGAGGTCCCGCACGTCGTCATCATCCTCGACCACCAGCACGATGTCGCCGGGGTCGGCAAGGAAGGGCTGTACCGCTCCGAGCAGGCGAGAACGGTTCACGGGCTTGGTCACGTAGTCTGCCGCGCCGAGCGCGAGGCCGGCACCGTTGTCGTTGAGCAGCGACACCATGATCACGGGGATGTCCTTGAGCACCGGGTCGAGCTGAAACGCGTGCAAGACCTCCCAGCCGCTGGTCTCAGGCATCATCACATCCAGGGTCACGGCGGCAGGCCGGTGTTCTCTGGCCAAGCGAAGGCCTTCTTCTCCTCCCTTCGCGGTGAGCACCTGAATACCCTCGGGCTCGAGCATTCTGCGGAACAGATCGAGGACCGTGTCGTCGTCATCGATGCACAGCACACTGCGGTTGCTATCGATGGTCGTGACCCCACCCGAGGTCGTCGTGACGAGCTCTGCGTGCTTCGGCTCGACCACCACCGGAATGCGCACGGTGAAGGTGGCCCCCTCCCCAACCTCGCTGCTCACGGAGATCGAGCCCCCCATCATCTCGGCGAAGCGCCTGGAGATGGCCAGGCCAAGGCCCGTGCCGCCGTAGCGGCGCGTCGTCGACGCATCGCCCTGCTCGAAGTCTTGGAACAGTCGGTCCATCTGGGCCTGGGTCATGCCGATGCCCGTGTCGGTGACGCGAAACTCGACGATGTCGCCGGTTGCCAGCTCCGCGTCCAGGCCGATGCGACCACAGTCGGTGAACTTTGCGGCATTCGACAGCAGGTTCAGCAAGATCTGCCGCACCCGCACTTCATCGTTGACGATACTGCCAAGCCGCGGGTCGACCTCGAGGCGCAATGTGTTCTCTTTGCGCGCGATCAGTGGCTTGACCGTCGACTCGATGTCGATGAGCAGATCGGGAAGCGAGAAGGCCTCGGCGACCAGGTCCATCTTGCCCGCCTCGATCTTCGACAAATCGAGGATGTCGTTGATGAGCCCGAGCAGGTGGTCACCTGCAGAGTGAATGCGCATCAAGTCGCGCACGAACTCTGTGAGCCCGTCGATCTCGGCATCTTCCGCGAGCATCTCGCTGTAGCCCATGATGGCGTTGAGCGGCGTGCGCAGCTCGTGGGACATGTTGGCGAGGAAGGTCGACTTCGCCCGCGAGGCCTGAACGGCCCGGTCTCGGGCGACCCGGAGTTCACCGTTGAGCTCAGTCAGAGCTCGCTCGAACTCGGCTCGCTCGGTGATGTCGCGAGAGAACCCCGCCACGCCGGTGACGCGCTCTCGGTCGAGAATCGGGTGCAGGACCACCTCGGCCTCTCCGGAGCCGTCCTGAAGCGGAACCACGGCCACCACCCTCTGCCCATCGAGAGCGGCCTCATAGCGGTCGAGCCACTCATCCTCGCCACCGCCGGGGTGCAGCTCGAGAACCGACAGTCCGGGCGTGGCCTCGATCCCGTGCGCGGTCTCGACGAACTCTCGGAAAGCCTGGTTGAACATGCGTAGCGCGAGGGTGCTGTCGGCCGACCAGATCAGGTCTGGCGTGTTGTCGACGAGTGCGGCCGTGTCGCGCTCACTCTCGCGCAGCAGCTCCATGATGCGCGCGCGTTCGGTGATGTTTCGCCCAAAACAGCCGACCGCATAGGTGCGTCCGTCTGCGTCTTCCAAGGGATTGAGGGTCCACTCGGTGGAGATGGCGAGGCCGGGCGCAATCTCGACGTGATCAATCGCTCGTACGGGGACACCCGCAAGCGCCGCGTTGAACCGCTCCTTCCACGTCTCGGGATCGGGCGGAAGCAGTTCGAGTGCCGACTCGCCCACGGTCGCCGCGGGTGCACGCTCGCGCAGCGCCGAGTTGGCCCGCAGCAGCCGAAACGATTGATCTACAGCAAGAATCGGCTCCGGCACCTCGAGTAGCGCCTCGACGTCATCGCGGGTCTTGCCAAAGGTGATCCAGACGCCGTCTTCCAGAGGACGCAGAACCAGGCCGACACGTGGACGCGCTGGAAGCGAAAGCCGGACCTCGATGCGGCGCGCATCCCCAAGCGCCGCGTGCAAACGCATGCGATCGTCGGGCACCACGAGCTCGACCACCGCACGTCCGACACAGTCCCCGAGCCGACCCCGAAGTGCCGCATTGGCACGCGCAATGCGGCCATCCGACCCAACCCACGCGGCGGCCTCGGCACTATGCTCAAAGAATGCGTCGAGCGGCTGCAATCCACCTCCACCCGCAGAGCATCGACCCTGGGGAGAGGTTCGTCAACCCACCCCTACCTCTCCGGCCGCTCGCCGAGCGCCACCTGCAGGCTCAGCCTTTCGCCATCGCGAATCACGCCGACCGAGATGTCCTCGCCCGCACCGATTCGAGCCAGCCGCGCTGACAGCGTGCGAAGCCCCACAGGCATGCCGGCTACGCTGATCACGATGTCGCCCGCCTGCAGGCCACCGCTCGCCGCTGGGCCTCCTTCCATGACTTGGCGAAGCTCGAATCCCTGGTCATCACCTAGGCCGTGCTTCTTTCGAACCTCATCCTCGATGCCGCCGGGAAACACGCCCAGATAGCCGGTCTTTGCGCGGGTAAGTTCGAAGCTGCGCACTTCGACGCCCCGCTTTACGTCCAGCATCAGCGTCGTACCCGGCTCAACGTCAGCGAGGATGCCGCCCGCTTCATCGGCCCCCAGCGCCGTCCCGTCGACCGCATGGAGGACATCGCCCTTCTCGAGCCCAGAAGCCGCCGCGCGTCCGTCTGCGTCGACATTGCCAAGGACCGCGCCGTCGGGGCTCTGCTTCACACTCACGCCCATCCACGTGAGGTGATGGACGAACCCAGGGGCCTTGTCTGCCGCTGAGATGCGCCGCACGACGCCATGCGCCGCCTTGAGCAAGCTCGTAGCGCGGCCCACATCCACCTTGTCGGCATGGTCCGAGAGCTGGTGGTAGTCATCATGCAGGCCGGTGAAGAAGAACATGAAGGGAACGTTCACCGCGTAGAAAGAGTCGTGGTCCGAGTTGCCCGCGTACTCGGTGCCCAGAAAACGCACGTCGAGGTCTGCTTCCTCGGCCGACTCCCGAACGATCGACTCCAGCCCCGTGGCGTAGGCCTCGCCAAGAATGTCCACGGGCTTGTCCCCGTTGCGGCTGATCATGTCCAAGTTGAGCATGAACACGACCTTGTCGATGTCAACATGCGCATCGCGAACAAAGGCCTTGGACCCAAGCAAGCCCTTCTCCTCGCCGGTGAAGAGCGCGAAGGCGACGGTTCGCTCTGGCGGGTCCTCAGCGAGGACGCGCGCGAGCTCCAGAACCCCGGAAGTCCCGGACGCGTTGTCGTCCGCACCGTTGTAGATCGTGTCGCCCTCGCCTTCGAAAGCTCCGAGGTGGTCGTAGTGGGCACCGATGACAATGATCTCGTCGGCCTTCTCGGGGTTGCTTCCCGGCAAGATGGCCACGACGTTGCGGTCCTGAACCTCGATGGGCTCACCGGAGGCCTTGATCGCGATGCTGGCGCGGACGCCCTGGGCCGCGAGTTCCGCTGGAGCGGTACCGGCGTCAACGGCCTCTTGCAGCTCGACGAGGCTCTTTCCAGAAGACTCGAGCATCTTGGCCACCGCCGTCCGGGATGCGTGCACGGCCAGAAACTGAGGGCCTTCGCTCGGCCCACGATCCACCGACTCCGGCTTGTCGAGCCGAAGGCGCTGGCGGCCGCGGAAGTCGTCCCCGCTCTCGTGATGAAGCGGATCGGTCGCGAGGATCATACCGACGGCGCCGAGCTCCGCAGCGAGCGTGGCCTTGGCCAGGAATGCGGCATGCTCAGTGGTGACGTCACCGTCAAAGCTCTTCCACTCCGAGTCGTTCTCGCGCGGCTCGTGGCGAAGCAGAACCACGATCTTGCCCTTGACGTCGAGGCCTGCGTAGTCGTCCCACTCGAACTCCGGCGCTTGGATGCCGTACCCGGCAAACACGACCTCCGCCTCGACCTCCCCTTCGTCTGAGAACGGGAAGGGCTTGAAGTCCTTGCCGAGCTCGAGCGTGTCATCACCAACCTGCACAGCGGTGGACGCATCCCAGTCGGTGGCCCAAAAGCTGACGGGGGCGAAGTAGTCGTCGTCGCCACCGCGAGGCTTCAGGCCGAGCCCCTTGAAGGTGCGCGCGGCATAGTCTGCGGCGAGGCGAGTGCCTTCTTCCCCGGTTCCACGGCCGAGGTAGGCGTCGGAAGCCAGCTCCGTGAGGTGCGCCTCGAAGGCCGAGGTCGACACCCCGACTTCGGGGGCGGTCGCGGCGGGACCACAGGCCACGAGAAGAGCGAGAGGGAGTAGGCGCATGGTGTCGAACCTCCGGGGCCATCGATAGCCAGTGTTGGGGCCGCTGTGGTCAGCGTTCTGTCAGCGTGCGCTGGAGGCCACAGTGCCGCAGCCTCGGCGCTTGTGAACATGCCACTTGCTGACTACGGGCCAGACAACCCAGGACGCATCATGCTCGACGCCCTCGACGCCGCATCGCCCCACCGAGCTGCCCACTACGAAGACGCGCTCCTGCGCCTCCGTGGTCTACTCGACGGTGAAGACGACTGGACGGCAGCCATGGCCACCGTCAGCTGCGAGCTGCACCACGCCTTCGCCTACTTCCACTGGACCGGCTTCTATCGAGCCGTCACCCAGGACCTGCTGATCGTCGGTCCCTACCAGGGCGGGCACGGCTGTCTCCGCATTCCCTTCGACCAGGGCGTCTGCGGCGCTGCGGCTCGAACGCGCACGACCCAGCGTGTCGCCGATGTCGAGGCCTTTTCCGGCCACATCGCCTGCTCCAGCACGACCCAGAGCGAGTTGGTGGTGCCGATCCTACGTCCTGACGGTACCGTCCTCGCGGTGCTCGACGTCGACTCCGACTTGCCCGACGTCTTCACCGACGTGGACCAACGCGCCCTCGAGACACTCGCCGCCCGCCTCGGCGTCCAGTTCGGCTGCTGAATCCTCGATTCGGCCAGCGTCTCAGCTGACCACGGTGGACTCGCCCTTCGACGCCGATGGCGACGGCTTCTTCGATGGCGCCAATCCGGGCTGCGCGGCCACCTACCCGCCCGAGCGTCTCGACTGCCACGACGGAAACGCCGATGCGAATCCCGAGGGGTTCGAGCTGACTTGCAACGGCATCGATGACGACTGCGACGAGGAGACCGAGGACTCGGAAGACGAGGTCTGCGACGACGGCGTCGACAATGACTGCGACACTCGCATCGACGAGGGCTGCGGCACCGACACCGGTGGTGGCGGCGGCGTGTACAGCTTCTCGCCACCGGTCACCTACCAGTGCGCGTACGGCCTCGCGGTCAACATGAACTTTAACGGACTGGTCGTGCAAGACACGGGCAGCCAGCTGATCATCTCGCCCAGCCCAGGCGCAAACCAGCCGGGCACCATGGTGGGCCCCTCCGGCACCAACTTCACCGTGACCAACGTGCTCCAAGGCGCGTGCACCGAGACCTACACCCTCGACGGCACCTTCACGAGCGCGACGCAGATCGACGGAACACTCACGATGAGCTTCTCGGAGGTCGGCGGCAACTGCCTCGACTGCGTCGGGGCCAGCTGGAACATCTCGGCAACGTCCAACTAGCGCCGAGCCTTACTCTTCGACAGCCTCGCTGTACGACGGGATGCAGATGCTCACGTCGCCGCCGACCACGCGAAAGCGCATACCGCTCGCGTCCCGACGGTGGGCGTAGGTGACCTCGAAGGGGTACACGCCACCGTCGAGGTAGAAGGCGTGCAGCTCGGGAAGGAGCGTCTGTGAGGCGGTCACGTCGGCGACCACTTCACCATCCACGCGGACCTCCGCATCGTCTGTGGCACCGAGAACGATCTCGACGTTGCCATCCGACCAGCCGCGAATCCATCCGACCCAGCGCACGGCAAATCCCTCTGGATCCCCGGCGATGCCGTCGTCGACGGGCCACCAGTTGGCCCCCCACTCCAAGGACGGGTCGTAGCGCTCGAACGCAAAGGTGTCGTCGGTGAACAGCTCGGCGAGCTCCGCGCCATCACGCCCTTCGGTCACGTAGGCATGCTCCGCGGACAGGTTGTGGTAGCGCCCGAGCAGGCCATTCGGGCAGTCGTTCCAGTCTGGCGGGTCGCCATGTACATCGCCGTCGTCCCCTGGAGGGTCAGCGGGCGGCCGTTCCTCATCATTCACGCGGTACTCAGAGCACCCGGCGAGCAGCAGCGCCGCCGCCAGCCATCGAGCGACGCTCACAGCTCCACGCCCGCGTCCGGAAAGACCTCGCACTGCATCCACTCGTTGAAGCGAACCAGGTCCTGGTCGGTCGGACCGCCACCCGGAGGCATGTCGCCGGTCTCGTAGGTGCGGATGTAGGCGCGTTCGGCCCACTCCACCACTCCGGCGTAGGTGTCGAAGTTCACGGTGAGCGGGGAGTCGTTTCGGTTGCCATGGTTCTCAGGCCACTGCGTGCTGTGGCAGCCCGCGCAGTACTGATCCATGAACCGCTTGCCGAAGGTGTCGTAGTCCAGCGGCGGATCGTGCACGCACACTTCCTCCTCTGCACAGCCCACTTGAAACAGAAGTGCCGCTACAAGCAATCGAGAGAACAGCTCACCCCTCCCGGAGAAGCGCGTCGAGAGGCTGAACGCCCTGAAGGAAGCGGTCGTGGTCCACGCCACCGAGCTTGAGCAAGGCGGTGCCGACGTGCTCGGTCCCGATGATGTCGCCAGAGGTCGAAGGGAGCCCAGTGGCAAAGTCACAAGGCTCGGCGATGAAGCCGTCCGAGGTCTTGCCAACGACGCGGTTGCCCTTCACACCAGAGCCGATGGCCATCATCGAGGTGTACGGCCAGTGGTCTCGACCCATCGCACCGTTGAAGCGCGGCGTGCGGCCGAGCTCGGAGGTACAGACAATGGTGACCTCGTCGAGCAACCAAGGCGCCGAGGTTCCCGGCGTCGTGGCCAGGTGGGCGACCAGCTCGTCGAGCATCGCGAAGAAGCTGTCCATCTGGGTGCCGACGTTCTGGTTGCCGCCATGGGTGTCCCAGCCGCCGCGGATGCCGACCATCGAGCAGCGCGACAAGCCAAGGCGCATGACCTCGACCGCCATCAAGGCCTGATCGAGCATCGAGCGACCGGTGTCGTCGAGACCCGCCTCGAAGCGGCGGCCTTCGAGTTCCATGCCTCTCTCGAGGTTGCTGAGCAGGTCCTCGGCGCGCACCTCGCCCAAGCCCCGCGTCCGCGACGCATACTTGGCAGCCCGGTCAAAGACGAAGGCATCCATCATCGAGTCCTGCGGCGGTGTGAAGACTGGAGAAGTCTTGTCCGCGCGACCGTTGATGGACCCGTCGATGAGGTCGAGCAGGGTGCCACCGCCACCGCGAACCACAGCGGCGCCAAAGTTGCCCGGGTAGCTCGGTCCCGAGAAGACGAGGTGTGGCATCGGGTACTCGGCCACGCCGTTGGCCGCGAGAATCGTCGGCCAGTCGGGCGTCGACGACGCCGACGTACCCGTCATCATCCACTTCATGCCGGCTTCATGGCCCGCAGAGTGCACGTTGACGCCACGCATGAGGGCCGTGCGGCCACCCCAGCGTAGGAAGAAGCGGTCCATCGCTTCGCGGTCTGCACCGGAGGACCAGGACAGGTTTCCGGCTTCGCCGAGAGCGGTGTCGGGATCCATGTCGGTGGCGCCATCGGCGGTGTCGAGCGGTGAGGCCCCGTCTGGAGCGTACTTCGGGTCGAGCGGCGTGGGGTCCCAGCCTCCGCCCGCGAAGAAGAACAGGAACTTGCGGTCGGTAGACGCCGCCTTGGCCTGTTGCGAGATCGCGCCAACCGTTCCGAGGGTGCCGAGCGCGGCTGCGCTGGCGATGCCCTGGAAGAGGGAGCGACGGGAGAAGCCTTTCGTGTGGTTGCTCATCGTCGACTCCTAGTAGAACAGAACTTGAGGATCGCGAAGGACCACCGACACCACGCCCGACCAGGCGAGCTGTGAGGAGGCTTCGACAGAATAGAGCTGACGCCACAGCTCGATGAGCTGCTCGACCTCTTCGGGCTCTTCGTCGTCTTGGCTCGCGAGCTTGTGGCCCGTGATGTCGAGGTAGAGCGCCTCGATCTGGGTCGCGAACGCCGCCCGATTGCTCTCGGGGGTGTCCTCGATGGTCACGAACGAGAGCAGGACCGCCTCACCCTCGCGGTTGGGGTCGAGGTCGTGGCTGGCCACCTGCCAGGCTGCCGACTGTGCGTAGCGCTCCTGGATAAACACCATGCCGACCGACGGGTCGTGGCTAGGCGTCGTCACGTACTGGCTGTCGATGCCACCGCCGAGCACGACAAGACCGTCGTCGTTGAAGCGAAGGCCATCGCGGCCATCAAACTCCCACACATGGCCCGTCTTTCCGCTGATGATGCCGGAGAGCTGGGTGGTGGAGGCCATCTTGACGGTCGGAAGCCGCTCGCCAAGCTCGGTCTCGACCGCTTCCACGGCGCGGTATTCCTCGCTCATCACGATCGACTTCACCAGGTCGCGAAGGATGAGGCCTGACTCCGAGAATGCCTCGCGGTGAGACTGAAGCTCGGTCCAGTCCTCTTCGACCACAGTGCGCTGGGTGAGGCCCTCGAAGACGGTCTGCACTGCGCAGTCGACAAAGCGAGGGTCTTCGGCAATCAGCTCGGCCATGGCGCCCATACCGCTGGTCGGCACGCCGAAGTAGCCAGTGGACTTGCCCGACATCTCGGGCTCACGCCAGGTGAACTCGTCTTCTGGACGGTACGTCGTCTGGTCGTCCAGGCCGCCTTCACGCTCCCACCAGTAGCCGAAGAAGTGGCTGGCGATGGGGTCCATGCTCGAGTGGCAGGACTGACACGTCGGCGTCTGCCGAATCACATCCTCGGGGTCGCCGCTCGTGAGCGCGTCGATCTGGGTGCGCGAGAATGAGACCGGCCGTGCGAGGTAGTCGTCGCACAGCAGGATGCGGCTGACGGTGTTCGCGCGATGGCGGTTCGCGTTGACTCCGGCCGACGGGTAGCGAAGCCACATCGTCGTCGAGGAGAGAATGCCCGCGTGCTCGCGACCATCGGTGTAGTGCGCCTGCTGCCAACCCTCGGCCCCTTCGGGGTACTCGATGTTCCACATCGTGGCGACGATCGGATCGGCCATCGTGTAGTCGGCAAGTACCAACTCGGTGAACGGCAGGTCGTTCTCGACGATGTGTCGAACCAGCTTCAGAGGCTCATCGGCAATCGCAGAGGCGATCCTGTCCTCGGCGTCCGCGGAGAGCCCAGCTTCTGTGACCTCGAAGTAGGTCTCGCCCGTGCGGGTGCGAATGGTCTGGTTGTAGATCTCTTCGATGCGGTCGAGGAACCTCGGGTCATCGAGGTAGCGATCGACAAAGGCCCCGTACAGCTCGGGCTTCAGCTCGATGGCATCGAGTTCATCCCCTGAGGGATGCACGCTGCGAAGGTCGACCGAGAGCCGGATTAACTGGGAGCGAGCATCGAGCATGACAACACGCTCTCCGACCTCCCCGTCGACGGGTTCCCCGCAGCTGATCAACAGCAGAGCGAGTGTGGCGAGTGTTCGGGTCATTTGAGTTGCCCCCTAGTCGAAGTCGCGGTTGGAGAGGAGAAAGTCATCCGCGCTGGGTGTGGTCAGGGTGTTTCCATCCCAGAGGAAGGAAAAGTCTGGGCAGACCTCGATTCCCTGCTCCAAACCACGAATATAGATCATGCCACAGCCATCACACTCTGTGTAGGGCTCGTTGGTGTAGCCGCTGTCGTCCGTGCCGTATCGGGGCTGAAACACGAGATCGTACCAAAACGCGTTCTCATCCCGCAGGCTGATGTGGCCAAGCGGCTCTTCGGGGCAATCGTTGGCATTGTTGCCTGGGGCGGCATGCGCCAAGTCCATCGCAATCGAGTCAAAGCGATCGGCGATGCGGTGCTCGAAGAAATAGATGTTTCCTCGGGCGTCATCGAGCGTCTTCGTGTCACCACCGGTGTAACTAAGCACCAGGTCGGCTCGAAGCCCACCCGCGGGCACGCCATGGGACTCGGGCGCTGAGCCGGTCACCGTGCCGTCGACGCGGCTGTTGTAGGTCCAGCGCTCGGTCGTGTCCGTCTGAATACGCAGGAACGAGTCGCCGATCGTGCCATCGAGCTCGGAGACGACCGAGTCCCCCTCACCGACGAGGGCGTTGGTGTACAAGTTCCGGTTTCCGACTGCGGTGAGCCCTTCGAGCGCGGCTACCGACCCGGTGACGGACGCGTGGTTGTCCCAGAATGTGTAGCCAGCGAACTTGCGGTCTCCCGCGGTGCTGCAGTGATCGGCCCAGGCCATGCCGTCGGCATCATCCGGAATCTCGTCGTTATCGAGATCGGGAGTGCCGTAGTAGAGGTCGGGGCAGCCGGGCGTGATCAGCTCGAGACTGTCCTTGTGCGCATCCCAAGCGGAGCGAGCGTCGACGGTGAGGGCGAGCTTCAGGGCGTCGGTCCAGGTCGACTCGAGGTCGAGGCCCGATACGTCTGGCACAGCCAGCTCGACGGGCGGCGCGTAGCCGGTGTCGTCGGACGAACTGCCACCAATGAGGCCGCAGCCCGGGAGTATGAGGAGCAGGAGTAGAGAACGCATCTAGTTGTCGTCCTCTTTGCTGATACCGACCGTCGTGGTGTAGCTGAACGTCACCTGATCTCCCGCCTGCGTGGCCTGGTACCAGTCAAACCAGAAGTTGCCATGCTGCCACTGGATACGGTTGGTGCCCGCGTGAAAGCCCATGCGCCGGACCTGTCCCGCAAAGGGTCGCGCGGGGTCGTTGCACATGCTCAGGTCACCGGAGACCACCTCGTGAAGCACGTCGAAGGTGAAGGCGCAGCCTGGGCAGTTGGCGACTTCCGAGGGGGTGCCCGTCAGGCTGATCGACACCTGACACGGGGGCGGATCGGTATCGCCCACCTCTGGAGGACCATCGATGTACTCGATGATGTTGAGAGTGCCAACGAGGGAGGTGTATGGGCCGCCGATCGGTGACAAGCTCCACGTACCCTGCTCGATGAGCTGGACGGTGTGCTCGGGCTCTTCGTTGAGCGCGACCTCGCTGGTGTCCACCGGAAATGGGTCCGTGTCCTCGACAACTGCGGACGACGTGTCGACCGGAACACCAATGTCGGTGTCGGCGACCTCGCCAGCGCAGGCTGTCAGAGCCAGTAGCCATGGCGCCCATGCGCGCAGAACCATCCACCCTCCTGGCCGGAGCATACCCGTCAACATCGCCCACAGTGCAACAATACGCGACACCCCATGTGCCGAGATGGCGCACTGGCTGGGGACGAAGGTGCGATCTGCGAAGCCCAAGCGGAACCGGTCGCCGCAACGGGGCGCGAGGGGCGCGCGGTCCATGCTACCGTTCTGGCGGGCCCGTACGCCCACAGGAGACGCATGCGCGCAGTTTCGGTCTTGGCCCTTGGCCTGACAAGCATCGCCCTCATGGGCTGCAACGGCGGCCCCGAAGGCCCCCCAACCCTGAGCATCTCGGCGTCCGAACTCGAGTTTGGCGACGTGCCAGTGCAGACGAGTGCCGAGCAGACCTTCACGGTCACGAACACCGGCGCCGAGGAATTCGAGGTGCTCTCGGTCAGTCTCGTGGCCGGCGACTTCGATCTTTGGGAAGTCACCCGCGACGGCCCGTCGGTGCTGACGTTCGACGACACGCTGACCGTCTCGGTCACGTTCTCGCCCGATGCTGAAGTCGACGAGATCGGACAAGTGCAAGTGCGCACCGACGTCGCCGGCTCCGACTTCGTGGACCTGACGGCCACCGGTTCTCCGGGCACGCAAGACGAGGACGAAGACGGCTACAGCCCCGCAGATGGCGACTGCGACGACAGCCGCGATGACGTGTATCCCGGAGCGAATGAGCTCTGTGACGGCCGCGACAACGACTGCGACGACAGTGTCCCTTCCAATGAGCAGGACAGCGACTCCGACGGCTTTCGCGTCTGCGAGGACGACTGCGACGACGGCGACGCCAACGTCTACCCGGGCGCACCTGAGATCTGCGACGACAAGGACAGCGACTGCGACACGATCAACTCGGACCGCACCGACCGCGACGGCGACGGCCAGACGGTGTGCGACGGCGACTGCGACGACGACGAGATCCTCGCCTATGACGGTGCCGCTGAGGTCTGCGATGACCTGGTCGACAACGACTGCGATGGCCTGATCGACATCATCGACGAGGACAACGACGGCCACTCACTGTGTGGCGTCGCCGGCGACTGCGACGACCAGAACTCCACCATTCATCCCGTCCTGGTCGACGGAAGCGGTGTGGCACCTGGCGACGGAACCGAGCTGACGCCCTACGTCGATCTCGACGATGCCATCGCCAACGTGGTCGCCACTTGTCCCCAGATCTACGTCGCCGCCGGCACGTACGAAGTCTCCTCGTCGGTCACGACGGGCACCTTCTCGATCCTCGGCGCTGGCGTGGGCAGCACGATCCTCGATGCTCCCGACGACGACCGCCACTTCACCATCTCCGGGGGCGCGGACGTCACGCTCTCCGACGTGACGATCTCTGGTGGAGCTCCACTCTCAGGAGACGGCGGTGCGATCGACGTGAACGCGGCGACGCTGCGACTGGTCGACAGCGAGGTCCGCGACAACGTCGCTCCCAGCGATGGCGGCGCGGTGGTCGTCTCGAACGGCACCCTCACCGTCGACTCGACCCGGTTCACGCTGAACACCGCGGGCGACGACGGCGGCGCGGTCGCGCTGTTCTCGTCGACGATGGTCGGCATGGACGACACCTACACCAACAACGATGCCCGCGACGGCGGCGCGATTCTCGCCTCGTCCTCGGACATCTCGTTGACCGACTCGACAGTGGCTGGGAACTCGGCCGCTCGCCAGGGCGGAGGCCTAAACGTGCTCGGAGCCACCCAAGCGTCGATCCTGCGCGCACGCATCGCCCAGAACACCGCGACCACCGGTGGTGGTGGTGTGTCGATGGTCAACGCGAGCGCCGGCTCGATCCTCAACTCCCTGGTCCAAGACAACGCCGGCGGAACTGCGGGTGGCGGCATTCTCATCTCGGGTACCTCGGGCATTGAGGTCCGCAACAACACCGTGGTGGCCAATGATGCGGCAAGCGGCGGCGGCGGCATCGCCGTGCTCAACGGCACGTCCCAGACGACCGTTCACATGAACATCGTCATGGCGAACGGCGGCACCTCCGGCCTCGAGGTCAGTGGCACCACGAACGCCAGCTTCAACACGGCGTGGCAGAACACCGGCGTTCCCGCCACCGAGTTCGCAGGCGCGACCGACGGCGTGAACAACAACGTCGTGCGCAACCCCGACTTCACTGCGTTCACCGACAACGCCAACCCTGCGGACGACGACTTCTCGCTCGCGACGAACTCCCCTGAAATCAACAGCGGCAATCCCGACTCATCCTACGATGACGCCGACAGCTCGACCAACGACCGAGGCCACACGGGTGGCCCCCAGGCCACTCCATGATGGAGCCCCTCATGCGCACCCTCTTCTTGCTCGCTCTGCTTCCTGCTGCGGCCCATGCTGCGACCGTGAACATCAACCCCGGCGACGACATCATCACCCTCACCAGCTCCCTAGGGCCCGGTGACGAGGTGTTGATTGGCGCCGGCACCTACGACATCGAGGGCACGCTCGTGTGGTCGGGAGCGGGCACCGAGTCCGAGCCCATCGTCATCAAGGCACAGGGGGGCGAGGCCATCATTCGCCAGACCGTGGGCTCGACCATCGTCCGCATCGAAGACGCTTCGTTCGTCGAGGTCCAAGGCCTCAAGTTCGAGACTACAGACGACATCTACGACGCCAACCGCGTCACCGGTATCGACGTCCAGAACTCGACGGATGTGACGCTCCGCAACAACCACCTTCGACATCTGGGCGGCACGGCAATCTACGTCGGCGGCAGCACGGGTGAGGCCTCCGAGCGGGTCACGATCGAGCACAACCACATCGAAGACATTCGCGATGGATCAGGCATCTACTTGGGCTGCAACGACGTGGCCTGCACGGTCCACGAGGTGAGCGTTCAGAACAACTGGGTGCACGACGGCGGAAC
Source organism: Pseudomonadota bacterium (assembly GCA_023954855.1). Lineage (GTDB taxonomy): Bacteria > Myxococcota_A > UBA796 > UBA796 > M1803. The sequence goes on from JAGSGY010000012.1 coordinate 60,042, forward strand.
CGGAACCGGTATCTACCTCGCACACGGCGCACAGGGCTGCTCCGTCGAGGACAACGTCGTCTACCAAATGGCCTCCTGGGGTCTGCAGACGCAGTCCACGAGCTTTGGCGACTCCAATGTCATCGAGCGGAACGTGTTCTGGAGCGTCAGCGACGGTATTCGCGCGGCGGGGCCAAGCGAAGTTCGCAACAACCTCGTGTTCCTGACCGATGGCTACGGAATTCGGGTCGAGAACAACAGCCGCGACGAGTTCTCGGACGTGCACGTCTCGCACAACACCGTGTACGGCACCGGGGACGATGGCATTCGTCTGGACAACTGGCTCGATCGCGAGGGAATGGTCCTAGCCAACAACGTGGTGGCCAACACCGCCGGCCGGGCCTTCGACGCCGACTTTGCCGAGGTCGCCGACCATGGCTTCATCAGCGGCAACGTCTTCTCGGGCTTGGTCGAGAACCTCGAGGCCGGCACGGGTGCCTACATCCCGGGCGGAGGCGAGTCCGACTTCATGGACGCCGAAAACTGGGACTTCTACCCCACCTCCGCATCGATTCTGCTGAGCGCAGCAGACCCCGCAGGCGACGCGTACATCCCCAGCGACGACTTCAACCTGGTGACTCGCGATGGCGGCGCACCTACGGTTGGCGCCTACGAGTGGGTCACCGAGGGCAACCCCGGTTGGGCCATTCGCGAAGCGTACAAGGAGCTCACGACCGTCGACGTCAACGGCGAGGAAGTCGGCGGCTGCTGCAACAAGGATCCGGAAGCCGCCGAGGCCGGTCTGCTGATGCTGCCGCTGGTCCTGCTCGTGGGACTGCGCCGCCGCGAAGAAGACACCGAAGCCTAGCCACCGTTCGCGGATGCGTGCGCCAAACCTACAAAAGCAGGCGCCCGCGGCCCGCGCGGTGTGCCTCACGAACCCGTTCGACGGTAGAATGCCGCCCAGTCAAGGAGTCCCCATGCACCGTTTGCTCGCTGTCACCGCTACGCTAGGCCTCGCCGTTGGATGCGGTGGCGTTCGCTACGAAAAGGACATCGAGCCGACGTTCACCCGCTCCTGTGCCGCCGTCGAGTGCCACTTCGACGCCAGCTTCGAGAGCGGGCTGAACCTCTCGGAGGGCAACGGCTATGACGCGCTGGTCGGCGTGGCCGCGACGCAGTCGACCATGGTTCTCGTCGACCCCGAGAGTCCGGACACCTCCTACCTCTGGCACAAGCTGAACGACACGCATGGTCCCCATGATGACAGTGCCGAGGCCACCGACTCCATGCCTCCGGTGGGCCCGCTCTCAGTCGACGATCTCGCCGCCATCGAGGACTGGATCCTGGCAGGCGCGCCAAAGTAGAGCGCCTAGGCGACCGCCAGCGCTCCAACCAGTACCGCCAACACACTGGCGGCACCCAGAAGCGCACCCAGCGCTCCGACCCAGGCCGTCGCGACGAGATCAACGGTCGGCGGGAGTGCCGTCGGCGGAAGCGACTGCGTGTGCACCCGGTCCAGCACCATGGTGGGCGTGTCGGCCATCCACTGCGGCAGCACATCGCGAGGCACGGTGGTCTCGCCGCTTCCGGTCCAACGCGGGGGCGCGGGCTCGAGGGTACGCATCATGGCGAGGGGCTCTACGGGCTCGAGTGGATCGACCAGCATCGATGTCTCCTTCATACCCCAGATACGGACGCCGCCGACCCCCGATTCACGGCGGCGACGTCGTGAGACATCTGGCGACCGGACCGCGACATCCCGTGATGCCCAGCCGCACGGGGAAGAAGGCGGTATGCTCCGGCCGATGACACGCGATGACTCGACGCTGTCGGCCGCTGATCTGGTCGGACTGTTCTGCCTCGCAGCATTGCTGCAAGGGCTGCTGTACGGCTTCGTCCCGTTCCCTGGCGACTACGACCAGGCCTACTACCTCTCGGTCGCACAACACATCGTGGCCGGGGAGGGTGCTCGCATCGGCGCCGTGTGGAACCACACCTTCACGCCGGCAGAGCTGCCCCACGCCGCGGACGCTCACTGGATGCCACTGCCCTCACGGGTGCTGGTGCTGGGAGAAGCCCTCTTTCCCGGCGGCTACCGCCTGATTGGCGCCTGCCTCGCGGGGTCGTGGGCTCCCCTCGCCGCGCTGCTCGGTCGCGAGCTCGGCCTCGACCGGCGCTGGGCCATTGGTGCTGGCGTCGCCGCCGCTGTCGGCGGAGGCTGGGCGGCTCGCATCGCAGCCCCCGACACCTATGGCCTCGTGGGGATGATTGGCGGCCTGGCTCTCCTCTTCGCGGCGCGAAAGAACACACTCGGCGTCGGCGTCATGGCCTTGTTGATGGCCCTAAGCCGCACCGACGGGGCCCTGTTCGGTCTGGCGTTGGCCCTCGCCATCCCCGGCGCCCGAGCCCTGGCCCCCATCGCCGGTGCCGCCCTGGGCGCGGCGGGCTGGACCTTGCGCAACCACCTGGTCTTTGGCGAGGCCTTCTGGCAGAGCCGCTCCGCCGCCACGGCCCACACCGACTACCTGGCTTGGGCCAGCGGTCAGAGCGCGCCTGCCCTCGGCGTCATCGATCGAATGGTCATGCTCCCCGCCCACGCCGTGGACGTGCTCGCGCATTGGCTCATGAGCGGCATGGTCGTAGGCACCGCACTCGCAGCGCTCGGCATGCTGGCGACCACGGAGAAGCCCTGGGTCCGCGCGGTGACCGCTTACTGGCTCCTGCTTCCCGTGGTGGCCACGGTGCTCGCCCCCGCCGTCGCCTGGCATGGCACCGTCTTCCGTTCCACCACGGCCATCGCGCCTGCGCTCTGCGCGCTCGGAGCTCTCGGCGCACTGAAGCTAAACCGGGGTCTGGGTGAAGCCCGCGAGCTCCCCCCGGCGCTGATTCCAACGCTAAGCCTGGCGCTGTTCGCGCTGCTCTCGCTAGGCACCGGAGCCGCGGCCATCGCCCTGCAGGCCCGCGAACCAGACCCGTGTGCAGTGCTGGCAGACCTTCCGCCCGAGGAGCCCATCTTTGCCTACGACGCGCTCTACGTGGAGCAGCGCTGCCGCCGGCCGGCCGTCACCCTATTCAGCGAGACCTCTCCCGAAGAACGCGACGCACTGGCTGCGCGGTACGGCATTCGCCACGCCCTCACCGCCCCCAGTGCTGAAACGCAAACCGGCGGCGTGCACCCCTCCGGCCCGCTCCAGGGCTGGATTCGCGGCGGAAGGCTGTCGAGCGCACCGGACACTCCCGCGCGTCGCTAAGCTTTCACAGTTCATCGACGCGAACGGCGGGACAGGCGGCTACTTTGCGCCCTCTGGAGAGCCCATGATTCGCGCCATCGCCCTGCTCACGCTCATCGCCTGCACCGGTCCCGAGCCGACCGACGACCCGCCAGAGACGGGCGAGACCGGCGAGACTGGCGACACCGCTGTCGAGTCCCTGGCCTGCACCAACTTCTCGGAGCCCGGCCTCGGCGAAGCCAACGAGCTTCCCACCCTGCTCTCCGAGACCGGCTGCGTCGAAGCCGACAACTGGACCACGGTCGACACCCTTCTCCCCTACGACATCAACGCCCCGTTCTGGTCGGACAACGCGGTGAAGACCCGCTTCATCGCCGTGCCGACTGGTGGAACCATCGGCGTCTACGACGACGGTGACTTTGAGTTTCCCAAGGGCACGACGCTGATGAAGCACTTCACCCTGAACGGCAGGAAGATCGAGACGCGTCTGTTCATCTTGCACAGCACGGGCATCTGGGGCGGCTACTCCTACGAATGGAACGATGCGCAGACCGATGCAACTCTCCTCGATGCCGCCAAGGAACGCGATGTCGACGGACAGGCGTGGACCTACCCCTCCCGGGCCGACTGTCGCTTCTGCCACGCGGCAGCCGCGGGCGGCTCCCTGGGTCCCGAGATCGGGCAGATCAACAAGGACTACACCTACGCCGATGGCACGATGAACCAGATCGAGAAGTGGGCAGCCATGGGCTGGTTCACCGAAGATCCGGGCACGCCGACGAGCCTTGATGTCTACCCGAACCCGACGGATACCTCCTCGGGCACAGTCGAAGAGCGCGCGCGCTCCTACCTGCACACCAACTGTTCGCAATGCCACCGCCCTGGCGGCGCATCGCACTTGCCCATGGACTGGCGCATCTCGGCCCCGCTCGACAGCGCAACCTGTGACGCGGTGCCGAACAACCCCGGCACCATCACCGACGCCCGCATCCTCGCCCCTGGCGAGCCGGATCGCAGCGTGATGTACGTACGCACGGGCAACCTCGACTGGCGCATGCCGCCGGTCGGAAGCAATGTCATCGATACCCAGGGCCTGGCCCTCGTCGGCGAGTGGATCACGTCCATCAACGACTGCCCGACGGCGAACTAGACATGCGCCGCCTCTCCCCCCTGCTGTTGCTCGCTAGCCTCGCCGCCTGCCCGGCGCAGGACGACCCCGTCGAAGACAGCCCCGTCGAGACCGACACGGATACCGACGCGGACTCAGATACCGACGCGGACGCCGATACCGACGCGGATTCGGACACCGACACCGATGCGGACACCGACGCCGACTGCTCCACCACTCCGGTGAGCGGAACCGACATCACCTGGACCACCGTGATGTCCGGGCTGAGCGCCCCCACCTTCGTGACCCATGCAGGCGACGGCTCCGGCCGCCTGTTCGCGACGACCCAGGCCGGGACCATCGTTGAGCGCGCCGCGAACGGCACCACCCGCACCTACCTCGACATCCGCAGCATCGTGCGCGACGGCGGTGAGCGCGGGCTCTTGTCGATGGCCTTTCACCCGGACTTCGCGACCAACGGGCGGCTGTACGTCTACTACACCGACAACGACAGCGACACCGTGGTCAGCGAGTTCACTGCGGCCACGCCGGCCACCTCACTGCCCCCCACGAGCTCAGAGCGCATCGTGCTCACCCAGACCCAGCCGGCCTCCAACCACAACGGCGGCCAGATTGCGTTTGGCGACGATGGCTACTTGTACATCGGCCTCGGTGACGGTGGCGGTGCCGACGACACCTTCGCCAACGGCCAGCGCGAGAACACCTTCCTCGCGAAGATCCTGCGCATCGATGTGAACGCCGGCACGCCCTACAACGTGCCCTCCGACAACCCGTTCATCGGCGTGGGCAGTCATATGCCCGAGACCTGGGTGTGGGGACTGCGAAACCCCTGGCGCTTCAGCTTTGACCGCAGCACCGGCGAGCTCTACATCGGCGATGTCGGCCAGGACGACTACGAAGAAATCCACGTCGCTGAAGCCGGAGACAACCTCGGCTGGCCGATCATGGAAGGCGACCACTGCTTCAATGGTGCGAACTGCGACTCCACCGGCCTCACGCGGCCGATCTGGGAATACGCCCACACCTCTGGCGTCACGGCGGTGGTCGGAGGCTACGTCTACCGCGGCTGCGCGCTTCCCGATCTCGACGGCATCTACTTCTTCTCGGATGCCCCCTACTCGGGCAGCAGCCCGCTCCGAACCCTTGACCTGTCTGGCGCGAGCGCTGTGCAGGGACCGATCTGGCAGAGCAATGCCGGAGCCCTCATCGTCTCTTTCGGAGAAGACGAAGAGGGTGAGCTATACGTCGCTGATGCTGGCAGCAGCCGCATTCTCAAGATGACTCCAGGAAACTAGAGGCCCCATGCGCACCGCCATTTTTCTGTCCTTCGCACTGCTGGCCTGCAATGGGTCGGGAACTCCCGACGACGTGACGGACGAGGGCACCGACTCGAACGCGACGGGCGCCTGCAGCACCACGCCCGTGAGTGGCGTCGGCATCCAGATCGAGACCGTGGCTACCGGGGTCAGCGTGCCCACCGACATCACCCATGCGGGAGACGGGTCCGGGCGCCTGTTCGTCACCACCCAAGAGGGTGAGATCCTGTACTTCGACGGTGAGCGCAACCGCTTCACCTTCATGGACATCAAGTCGCGCGTGGGCTTTGGCGCCGGCTCGGAGCGGGGACTGTTCGCGGTCGCCTTCCACCCCAACTTCGCGACGAACAACAAGTTCTACGTGCACTACTCCGACACGAGCGGTGACACGGTGGTCAGCGAGTTCACGGCAAGCGGAAACACGGGCGACACGAGCTCAGAGCGCATCCTGCTGCAAGCCACCCAGCCCGCCGGAAACCACAACGGCGGTCGCGTGGCCTTTGGACCCGACGGCTACCTGTACATCGGCCTCGGTGACGGCGGCGGCGGTGGCGACACCTACAACAACGGCCAGAACCAGGACACCTTCCTCGCGAAGATGCTGCGCATCGACGTCGACGGCAACAACAGCTCCAACGGCCAGTACGGAATCCCCGCCGACAACCCGTTCATCGGCGTCGAGAACCACCGCAGCGAGACCTGGGCCTGGGGCTTGCGCAACCCGTGGAAGTTCAGCTGGGACCGCGAGACAGGGACCATGTGGATTGCCGACGTAGGTCAGAACGCCTGGGAAGAGATCGACATTGGCAAGGCCGGCGGGAACTACGGCTGGAGTGAAGCCGAGGGCAACCACTGCTTCGGCGGAAGCTGCGACCTCAACCTCTACGAAGCCCCGATCTACGAGTACCCCCACAGCGTTGGCATCTCGATTGTCGGCGGCTTTGTATACCGTGGATGCGCCATGCCCGATCTCGCGGGCAACTACTTCTTCTCGGACACGCCGTGGAGCGGGAACTCCCCGCTGTGGAGCATCACCTGGGACGGTACCAACAACGCCGTTCAGGGCGCGGTGTGGATGGACCAGATCAGCGGCCGCGTCACCACGCTCGGCGAGGATGAAGAGGGCGAGATCTACATCGGTGAGTACACCAGCGGGCAGATCTACAAGATCGTGCCATCGGGGACCTAGACCGCGTTGGAGGCGACCGACGCCCAGCTGATGACGCGCTACGTCGGCGGAGAGTCCGAGGCCTTTGACGACCTCTTTCGCCGGCACGCAGAGCGTCTGCACGGCTACTTTCGCCGCACGACCGGCAGCCAGGAGCTCGCCAACGACCTCACCCAGCAGACCTTCCTGCAGGTGCACCGAGCGCGCCGCGACTACCGCCCGTCGGCGCCGTTCCGGCCGTGGCTGTACGCCATCGCCGCAAACCTTCGTCGGGACCACTTCCGTGCGCGAGGCCGTCGGCCAGAGGTCCTCCAGGATGAAGTGACGGCCGGCTCGGTCTCTCCCTCGACGTCGACGGCGAGCGACCGACTCGTTCGGCGCTGCGTCGGTTCGCTACCCGAGGGACAGCGCGAGGTCGTGGTGATGCACTGGTTCTCGGAGCTGTCGATGTCCGAGATTGCGGGCTCGCTGGGTCTCAGCCTCTCGGCCGTCAAGGTCCGCGCCCACCGCGCTTACAAAGATCTCAAGCTCTGCCTCGGGGGTGAGTGTTGAGCGAGATCGAGCGGCCGCCAAAGCCCGACCTTCCCCCGACGCTCGCCGAGGCAGACGCCGAGGACATGTTGGGCGCCATTCGTCGTGACAACGCCGAGATGAGCCGTCTAAGCGGACTTCAGGCCTTGCCCACGCCCGTCCGGCAGGGCATCGCGATCGCATGCACACTTGGGATCTTGGCGTCGGTCTTGGGTCTGCAGGGCCTTCGCGAAGACTGGACGGCCCTGATGGGGCCCATCGGCCTGTTGGTCATCGGCGCGGCCCTGACCCTGGGATACGCCTTTCGCCCGATCTGGCGTCCGAATCCACACCCAGGTCGACGCCTGAGCATTGCAGGGGCCGGCCTCGTGCTCGTGGCCTTCGTGTCGATCATCCCCGAGCTCTGGCCGGGGGTGCTCCCCCCTGTGTCTGCACGCCCGCGAATCGACGCGGCATGCGCGACCGCGTCTGCGTTTGACGGCGGTGTGGTCCTGCTGGCCTTTCTTCTGCTCGACCGCCACCGCGGCCAGCGATTGTTCTCAGCGATGGCCATCGGCTCGACCGGGGCGCTACTGGCCTTCGCAGTTCAGACCCTGCACTGTCCCGCGGTGCACGCCGGACATCTGCTCGTGACCCACGCGCTGGCCGGGGCCCTCGGCGGTGCTGTCGCCTACCTGCTCGCTAGGCGCGCAGCCGCACGCGCACGGGGATGAGGTCGTCCGGGAGCTCCGGCTGTGGGTCGTAGCGAACCTCGATCACTTCGAACTCGCGGTCACCGCGCGGGGCCTTGACGATGGCGTCGTCGCCCTCGACTTTGCCGAGCAGAGCCTTGGCCAGCGGCGACTTCCAGCTGATCACGCCACTCTCGACATCGATCTCGTCCTCACCGTAGATCGTCCAGGTCTGCTGCTCGCCCTCTTCGTCCTCAACGACCACGGTCGCCCCGAACTTCACCTCGGGACCCGTCTGGGTCGCTGGGTCCACTTGGATGATGTTGCCGAGTCGGCCAATCAAGAAGCGAAGGCGACTATCGATGTCACGCAGCTTCCGCTTGCCGAACAAGTACGCCGCATTCTCGCTGCGATCACCCTGTTCTGCGGCGACACGCACCTCGACGGCCGTCTCTGGACGAAGCGTTCGCTGGAGGTAGTCGAGCTCGCGGCGAAGCAGCTCGAGGCCATTGATCGTGATGAAGTTCGGAGTTCCCACCAAGGCTCCCATGGGCAGCGGTCGAAAAAGCCGGTAGGCTTACTGCGTAGGAGACGCCGTGTCGAACAAGCCCGTCAAGACCAATGCCCTCGCGTGGTCCGGCTCAAGCCGCCGCGTCGCCGAGGGAAAGGCGAACCAAGGCGCAGTAGAGGGCTTCTCGCTCGGCGTGGCGGAGACCCGAACCGCAACCGCCGCAGAAGCGACCCGACCGCGCGGAAAGAGCGCATTCACCGAGCGCCCGTGCGTCGATGTGCAGCAGATGGCCGACGACGAGCCCCGCCCCGCCCGCTCGAACGGCCGGGTCAAGCTGGACCGCTACTAGGCCCATGCTCCTACTCCTAGCCTCACTCTGCTTGGCGGCGGATGTGGCGGTCTTTGTCGAGGAGGTCCCTGACGACGCCCGCCTCGCCCTCGGTCCCCAGGCCGCTGGTGTCGAGCAGGCCACCGGGGTTCGCCTGAGCCACTGGGTCGTTCTCGACGAGCTGGACGTCCCTACGGGTGCGAAGTGGACCCGCCTAGGCGCCCCAGTGGCCCCACCCTTTGAACGGCACGACTACCTGCCCCAGACCCCCGCATTCGACCAGGACTGGCTCGCGCCCGTGCCTTTTGGACTGGGTGCCCAGAAGCTGTGGTCGTGGCCCGGAGGCACGGGTCTTCACGTGGTCCTCGCCGATGTGGAGTACGACTACGACGCCTTCCACGAAGACCTTCGGGGCAACCTTCCCACAGTCACAGGCGGCGAACCGCTGGGTGAGTTCGCGTACCACGGCAACGCCTCCATCGGCATCGCCGCAGCCGCCCGCGACGGCTTCGGGACCTCCGGGGCCGCACCAGATGCCGCCGTACTCGTCGCCTACCCGATGTACGGCGGACAGTGGAACCCCGCCCGCGCCGTCGTCGACGCAAGCGCCACGCTCCGGCCGGGGGACGTCTTGCTCATCGAGCAGCAGACCCAGCCTGACGGGCAGTTCGCACCCGTCTCGGCCAATCCGATGATCGCCGACGCCCTCGAGGCGGCGGTGCTGTTGGGCCTCGTGGTGATCGAGCCCATGGGAAATGGCGGGCGCGATGTCGATCCCCTCGACCTGCCGTCGATCGGTACACTCCGTGTGGGCGGGGAAGAGCCTCGGACCAAGGCGGCGCTCATCTCGTCGAACTATGGCGCCGCCGCCGACGTACGCGGATGGGCAGCCGCGATTCCCTCGCCAACCACCGACGCCTATACGCCGGACTTGTTCTTTCCCGAGGACGACCCGCAGCAGGCCTACACCTCACAGTTCGGGGGAACCAGCGGCGCGAGCGCGCAGGTTGCAGGCGTCTGCGCACAGATTCAGTCCATCGCCACGGCGGTGTACGGCGAGCCACTCCCGCCCGCCATCGTGCGGCAGGGGCTGATGCAGACCGGTGTGGCACAGCGCGATGGCCTCACCCTCGCGGAGGAGCGTCCCGTCGGCGCAGGGCTCGATGCACAGGCCTTCGCCCGGACCTACCTGGTCCCCTGACTAGGGGCACTTCTGCTTGGCGAGGGTGGCGGTGCCGACCGTCCCGCCCATGTGCGTGACCGTGAGTCCCTTGCAGGTCTCGCCGTCCTTGGCGATCCAGGTCCAGGCGAGATCCGTGGTCACGTCGGGCTCACCGAGCGCGGCGGTCAGCTTGCCTTGCGCCTCGTCCCACTTCTGGAAGGGCTTCACTTCGCCTTTGGCTGCCTCGAGCTCGGCAACCGTGCGTCCACCGGAACCGCAAGCGAGCAGAAGGGAGAGCAACAGCGTGTACATGGGACCTCTCAGGGTGACTGGAGACCGGAGGATGTCATCGGCGCGCAGGAAGACGCAAGCTGAAGCGTGCACCACCATCGAGGCCGTCGGTGCAGCGCACCTTTCCACCATGGGCCTTTGCGGTGCTCGCGACCTGGGCCAGGCCGAGGCCGTGGCCACCCGCAAGTCCGCGGTGCGGCCCCTCGACCCTCACAAAGCGCTCGAAGATCTCCCTCCGACGCTCCTTGGGCACGCCGAGACCATTGTCGGCGACATCCACGACCACCCAGCCGCCGTCTTCGTTGAGAGTGAGTTCCACCCTTGAGGCCACGTCACCGCGCTTGTACTTGAGCGCGTTGTCGAGCAGGCAACCGACGGCATCGCGCACGCCCTCCATGTCGCCCATCACCTCGGACGTCGCGTGCAGATCCGCAGATAGGGCAACTCCACCCGCCTCGAGTCGCGGCCCCCACATGTCGATGGCCTCGAGTACCGCTTCCTCCGGGTCGAAGGGCTGCTTCTTTGGCAAGCTCGGGGCACGAGACGACGCGAGGATCTGGTTGACCCGCTCGGTCAGGCGATCGGCCTCGTTCACGATCCGGCCGGCCATCAACTCCAACTGCGCAGACGACTTGAAGGCGCCGAGCTGCAGGTTCTCGGCCATCACCCGGATGCCAGCCAACGGCGTGCGCAGCTCATGGGTCACACGGGTTGTGAACTCTCGCTGGCGCTCCAGCATGCGATCCTGCTGGAGCGTCGCGCGGTACAGAGCCCAGATCGCCGCGAACGTCACGAAGGCTGCGAAGAAGACGATGGTGAGAATCCAGCGCCATTGGGTCTCGAGCACGGCGACGCGCGCATCGACCACACCCACGCCCACGCCCACGCGTAGGTGAGTCAGCGTCTCGTCGAAGGGCACCTCGAAGAGCACCTCCTCATCGAGTCCAGGTCCAGCTTGCCAGGCACCCGAAGCGTCCGAGATCACCATGGAGCGGCGCAGCTCAGGCCGAAGGCCCATCAAGAAGGACTGCAGCAGTTCCTCTTGGTCCAGCGCCAGCGCGACACCCAGCCGGCCGTTGTCCGCAGTGCCGTAGTAGATCAGGAACGGTCGAGCAGCGTCGTACTGGTCGTGCACGAAGCGGGCGGGCTCACTAACCGGCTCGTCGTACCGGGGAAGAATGCGCTCATCGACCTCACGCCAGGCACGCTGACGCCGCTCGGCGCGGTCGAGTGCGCGCATGATCAGCTCGATATCGTCATCCCAGCCGGCCTCTTCGAGTTCCTTGAGAATCGGCCAGCGGACGTATTGCAGGGTATGCCGATCGAGAGCCGGGGCGTCGAGCGCGAGCAACTCGAGGCCCGTGCGCGAGAGGAGCTGCAGTGCCTGTCCGTGCCGGCCGAGCTTGTGCAGCACTTGCGAGCGCTGGGTGCGGTGCGTCACGAGGCGGTACGGCGCAACCCCGAGCCGCACGCCCTGTGCGAGCCGTCCGCGGACGCTGATGGGAACGGAGTCCAGGGCCTGGAGCGCATCCTGATAACGCTGCGCCTCTGCAAGAAAGCGGGCCGCTTCCGCGGACGCGCGGAGACGAACGGCGAGATCATCGACCGAGCGACAATCATCCAGATAGGCCTCGGCAATCGTGCCCGCTTCGATGAGGGGGTCGTCCGAGAGCCCCCGCGCGCGAGCCAAGCACTCGTGCTCGTAGACCTGTTGAGTGTCCTCACCATCGGCGCGAGCTGGAAAGACGAGCGTCGCGCGAACCCTCACCTCGCTGTCGCCGCCCGCGGGCGGAAGCACCCAGATGTAGAGGCCATCAAATCCGTTGTCACGCAGGCGGAGCCGCTCTTGAAGCGCGCGTGCCTCCTGCCGTCGGCCCGAAGAAGCGGTCTCGAGAATCAGGTCGAGTTCTCCTACCAGGCCCCGCTCCCAGCCTTCCACGTAGGCCTCGAGCTCGGACTGAACCGTCGACGTCTCGCGCTGGTACAGATCGGATCGGCTCGTTGCCAAGACCCAGAGCACCGTGGCGAGAAGGGCCACAAAGGCGAGCACCGTGACGCCGAGCAGTGGGCGTCGCAACGAGCGAAGGTCGAGCATGACTGCGGCTAACCCGGTCTTCGCCGGGCGTGCGGTCGCAAGGCGTCACATCGACCGACGCCGGTCAGCCCGTGCTGGCTTGCGGACCCGCGACATGGACGCCGGGCTCATCGGTCGGCGAGATCTGGACGTCGATCCGAAGACCGAGCGCCGCAGCCCAACCATCGACCAGATGGAGCGGGAAACGACGACGTCCGTTCTCGATTCGCGAGACCTCAGAGGCCGACAAACCGATCCGTTCGCCAACGTCCGCCTGACGGAGGTCATGGCGGCGACGGTATTCCTTAAGGACAGACACCAGATCTTTAGTACTCATGCACTAGAGGTACACCGCTCATCGACTTGTCATGGTGTCAAACGCATGACGCCATGACATGTCGCGCATATGCAGCTGACACCTGACTTTCTCGACAGCCTCACAATCCAGACGCGGCAATATCCCTGACAGGCGCGGGCCCCTCGTTCACCGCACGGACGAGCGCGGCCCGCACCTTCTCGCGGGCATCGGAACCGAGGTCTTCCCGCTCGAGCATCCGGATCAGCCCATCTGCGGCGCTGGCTCGCTCGGAACCACCGCCCTCGAAGAGACGCTCGGTTAGGCACGCGACGGTGAGCACGCCGCCCTGCTCGACCAGCGCCTTGAGCAGGCGCGCCTCTTCGTCCCCGACCGGCCCCTGCTGCTCCATGACCAACAGGCCGACGAACATGCGCTCCACATCCAGCTGGTGGTCGCGGAGGGCGAGGTTGGCGTCAGCATCTCCGCTGAGGGCGAGCACAGTGTAGACGCGCAGAGCCCCTCGTACGTCCCCCGCATCCTCGCGGGCGGTGGCAAGCAGCGCGAGGTCCCCTTCGCTGCGCCCTTCTGCCGCGAGGGCGGCGAGTGCCTTGCGCGGCTGACCCGATGCGAGAAAGCGTCGAGCATCGCCAGCACGTGCGCCGGGTCGATGCGCAGCCTCATCGCCGAGAACCCAGCCCGCGTAGACCGCCGCCTGCGCCGAAGCGGGCTGCAGTCCCACGCGAGTCCAAACCGCCGAAGCAGCTTGCAGACCCGCTTCGTCGGGGATGGACTCCGCGAACTCCCGCCGCTGCTGAGCCCGCTGTCGCGCGCGAACGGCATCGATGGCCTCCATCGCCGCCACGCGCACATCGCTTCGCTCGTGTTCGGCCAAGCTCCGAAGCACACCGACCTCGGCCCGCCCTCCAGAAGCGCCGATCACATGAATCGCCGCGAGGGTCCCAATCTCGACGGGCACGTGGCCCACCGGGTACCGGCTCAGCAGCTCCACCGCATCATCGACAGTCCCCTCCGCAGCCTGCGATGGCGTGCCGAGTAGAAGGACCGAGAGAAGGAAAAACACGGAGACTCCAGTTGCAGCGTAGCTGACATTCTGCTGACCTGCCCACTTTGACCTTCGGCGAAGGGAGAGGTTCCGCAGCTTGACGACGGGCCTCCAACCGGGCACCTGCCAGTTCAAGAATGGAGACGTCGATGACGCGCGCGCTGACCTACGCCCTTGCCACCGCCCTACTTGCCTCTTGCGGAGAGCCGGCTGCGCCGACTGTCGAGCCCGCCCCCGTGGCCGAGACGCCGCAGGAGCCGATGCCTGGGCTGCTTATGGTGCAGGCCTGGTTCAAGAAGGTCGGCGGCAAGCCAAAGCCGCAGCCCGCAAAGCTCATCATCATGCGTACCGATGGCGAGGAGTGGTTCGAGGAAGAGATCCTCGACACCGACTCCAACGTCTTCCACAAGGCGATCTGGTGGCGCGAAGGCATTCTCACGATCAGCGCGATGAAAGCGCAGATCAAGCACTGGAAGAAGGTCGACGGCAAGTGGAAGGCCGACCTGCTCTGGGAGCAGTCCTGGGGCGGGCAGTTCGACCGCATGCGCGACATCGAGTTTGGCGATGTCGATGCCGATGGTGCCGACGAGATGGTCGTGGCCACCCACGACGTGGGCGTGGTCGCCGTCGGTGACGAAGTCGACGGCAAGTGGGTGTTCACCGAGTTCGGGCGCAAGGACGACACCTTCGTACACGAAATCGAGATCGGCGATGTCGACGGAGACGGCAAGGTCGAGGCTTTCGCCACGCCCTCCGCTCGCAACCGCGCATCCATGGAGTCGCAGCCCGGCGGTGTGTCCGCGGTGGTTCACGCAGAGGACGGCACCTGGTCGCTCGAAGAGATCGTGCACTGGGACAACTCCCACGCGAAAGAGATCTTGGTCACGGACCTCGATGGCGACGGCACCAGCACGCTGTACGCCGTGCAAGAGGCGCACACCGAGAAGGTCGACGGCAAGGTCAAGATCATCGACCCCGTCAAGGTCGTGAAGCTCGAGCCCAGCGCGTCTGGATGGACCGAGACCGTCGTCGCCGAGCTGCAGGACCAGCAGTGCCGCTTCCTGCTCCCCGTCGATGTGGACGGTGACGGCAAGAAGGAGCTGGTCGCCGCCGGATTCAAGAACGGCCTGTACCTGTTGCGTCCAAGCGAGGACGGGACCTTTGCGGTCGAGACCATCGACGCGAATTCGTCCGGCTTCGAGCACGCCACCCACGCCGCCGACCTCGATGGCGACGGCAAGCAAGAGCTCTACGTCGCCGCCGACAACCAGGGCGAGGTCCGCCGCTACGTCTGGAACGGCACCGGCTTCGACCGCAAGGTCATCGCCGAAATCGGGCCCAGCCACATCACGTGGAACCTCCAGGATGGCGTGTTCTGATCGCGCTGTGGCTAGCGCTGATGAGCTCTCCGGCCCACGGCCAGCCGGTCGTGGAGCCAGAGGTTGCTGTCGACTCCCCTTCCCCAGCGGAGGTCGCTCCGGAGCCCGAGGCGCAGATCTTCGAGGCCGCGCCCGCGGTGTTCGCCCTCGATGAGGCCACGCGAATCACCCGGGTGCGCACCACCTTCGTCGACCTCGAAGAGCTGCGTTTCCGCCGCACCCAACGGGCGGCGACAGGTCAGTTCATCGCGGCGGCCGTCGAGCTCGGCATCGGCGGCCTGGCTATTGCCGGCTCTGACCCCGAGGCCGGCCTACAAGCGGGCTTCGGCACCGCTCTCGTCGCTGGCGGCGTGCTGCATGGGCTCGGTGCATGGGCGCAAATCAACGTCTCGAACCGACGCCACGCGCGCTTCGGAAGGCAGCTTGTCGAGATCGACGGCGAGCCCCTCGAGACCCTGCTGCTGCGCACCGATGACCACGCGCTGCAGCTCGAGCGAACCGCGAGAACGCACAGCTTCGCCACCGGCCTGAACGTGGGCCTGCTGGGAGCGGGCTTGCTCACGGCCTTCTTCGCACCCAACGCCGAAGGCGAAGACCTAGGTCTGGGAATGGCGATGGTCGGTCTCTCAGGCAGCGTTCACCACGCCCTGCGCTGGCGAAGCACCGTGCGACTCGGCACGGACTTTCGGACCCTCCGCCGCCAAGTGCCCTAGCCGCTCAGTCCGCGGAGCCTCGCAGCTCGAGGGCCGCCCGCCACGACGTTGCCTGACCTTCGGTGAGCCCGCCGCTCTGCTCGAGCTGGGCGATCAACGCGAGGGCATCGGTCTCGGGAAGCTCGCCGAGCTGCGCGAGGCCCACCAGAGGCCCAAGGTGCTGGCGGGTCAACGGCTCCTCGGACCCGGCAAGGGCTAGCGTCCACGCGTTTGCCGCAGACTCGTCGTCGCCGGCCGCAAAGTAGGCATCGCCCTGTCGGGTGTGCAGTCGCGACAACCTCCGGAGCCAGCGTGGACGCGCGTCCTGCTCGAGAAGGTGGCCGAGTCCGGCACAGGCGAGCGCAAAGCTCACCGCAGACCCACCGTAGTCGCCGAGCTGCCAGCTCGCCTCGCCCAGCGCCTCGAGCGCACGCAGGTGTGTGAGCGCCCAGATGATGCGGTCCGGGTCTTCTTCGCGCAGGGCCTCGAGGCGCCGCTGCGCGACCAATGTGTGCTGCAGGGCCTGCTCGGGTTCCGCCGAAGCGAGGGCGAGCTCGGCCTGGTCCACCAGCGTCGCAGCGAAGCGATAGCTCCAGTCCATGTTGTCGGGGTCACGCTCGGTCAGGTCGCGGCGAACGTGATGCACCGCGTCCAGATGGGTTCGCGCCGAGTTCAGTCGGTCGAGCTGAAGAAGCAGCTGAGCCAGACGCGTGCGTGCCGTCGAGGCCTCGACGAGCCAGACCGCGTTCAGCGGCTCGGCATCGGCCAGACCCTGCGCAAGCGACCAAGCCCGCGCCCGCAGCTCAAGAGCACCGCTCCAGTCCCCTTCCCGCTGCGCCACCTTCGCGACACGTCCCAGCGAGATCGAGAGCGAGCGCACCGCCTCGCCATCTGCCGGACGGAGCTCCACCAAATCCGAGCGGATCTCGAGGGCTGCAATCCAGGCATCGGCAGCATCGGCGTCGCGTCCAGCCGCCTCGGCCACGTCGGCGAGCAAGCTGAACGTGCGCGCAATGCCCTCGCGAAGCGCGCTCAGGTCTTCATGAGGCGAGCGGAACTCCAGCAGCTCTTCGCGCAGCCGCAGCGCTCGTCCCAGGCAGGCCTGCGCACGCGGCAGCTCGCCGCTCGCCCAAGCGACTTCGCCCAGGCTCCACCACAGGCGGGCCTCATCCTCTTGAAGGGTGGCGGTGCTGCCATCGAGGGGACGGCCCTGCCGCAGGTTGTGAATCGCCTCGAGCGCCGCTTCGAACGCCTCGCGTGTCTCGTCGAGGTCGCCCACCTGCCGTGCCACCTGCCCTTCGAGCTCTCGGGCAATCGCCCGCTCAGGCATCACCCAGAGGTCATCGGGCACCTCGTAGACCAGCTCGACAAGTTCATCGACGATGCCGGCCGCTTCGCCAATCCACCCTTGATCGAGCAGGCTCCCCGCAGCCCGGCGCAGTGAGGCAATACGGGCGCGCCGCGAGCTCGCATCATCGCTCTCGGCGAGTGAGGCCGCACGGCGGAGCTCCCGGTTGATTCCCGTCCGGGCCTGCGCATCGGGAAGAGGTGCCGGGGTCACACGCGGTGCCCAGCTCGGAAAGACCTCCTCGGTGATCTCGCGCTGAAGCGGCTGATCATCGGGGGGCGACGGTTCGAGGATGCAAGCTCGGATGCTGAAGAGGTCCGGAGCCGCGTTGCGAAGCACGGCCTTGAGCCAGAGGGGTCCTTCGACGACCACACCGGCCCCGTGTCCACGACGAAAGGCCTCGCGGCGCTCATTCATCGCCGCGAGAAGCGCGGACGCGACGGCACTGTCCTCTACGCGGACCCAAGCGAGCCCCTCCCGGGGCCCGAGAAGTGCGATGGCCGTGGCGACCTCTTCGCCGGACTCGAGATCGAAGTCCACCACTGGCCCATATTGCCCCGCCACGTCGCGAAGCACGGCCCGCGCTTGCTCGTCGGGCCCCACCACCAACGCAAACCAGAAGCTGTCCTGCATCTCCAGGTGGAACTTCAGTCGCGCAGTCGCCTCGGAGGCTTCGGTCACGCCTGCAAGACCCGCTCGCGCACCAGCGGATGCACGTCGTACCAGAAGTCATCGTCGAGGTAGCAGAGCACCATGTGCGAATCGAGAAAGCGCACCACGTAGTCACGCTCTTCGATCGTCACGCCGGCGAGACTGCGCCGCTCGGCGATCTTCTGAAGCACCTCGATCTCGTCGGCATACAGCGGCTGATAGGCACGAGACTGGACCGCAAGCACGCGCTCGACCCGGTCTTCTGGAGGCACTCCGGCTCCGGCCAGGTGAATCGCCTCGACCAGCATGTTGAGCAGGTCGCGCAGATAGCCGCCCGAAGCCAGGCACAGACGCTCGAGGTGTTCGCGCTCTGGAAGCAGTCGGCGCCAGTCTCCCCTGCGCTCTACAAGATGCACCAGACGCTCGATCGTGACGGGATCGGGACCGCCCTCACGCTGCAACACCCGACACGATGACCAGGACTGCACCGCGCCATTCACGAACTGCGCAGCCAAGTTGTCAGCCTGAAGGGCAAGCGACGCCGGCACAGAGAGCACCATGTGCGTGCCTGGCAGCTGCAGGTGGCGTGCGTGCCCGAACAACAGCTCTTGCATGGACCGAAACACCTCGGTCGAGCGTCCCATGTGCCCCCGGATGTGCTCGAGGCTGTCGACAATGACGACCAGGCGGGCGTCCTCGCCCCACTTCGCGCGCAGCTGGGCCAAGATCTCTTCGTGGTGGGTGCGAACCTCGTGCACGAGCCTGGGCAGCTGCCCAGACAGAGCGGTCCGTACCTTTTCACGCACCGTCCGATCGACTTTGATGCCGACCTTGAGCCCTACCGGCCCCGCACTCGCGGACACGTCCGAAACTTCTAGGCTGCCGCCCAACAAGCGCGCTGCCCGCTCCCAGAAGCTCGGCGGACCTTCCTGGCCAAGCAGGCGCTCGTCGGCGAGGCGATCGCTGATGGCACCGGAGAGCACGAGCAGAAAGTCGGTCACGTGTACCGGAGAGTGCAGGTCGAGGTACTCGTCAAGGTCGACACGCACGACCAGGTAGTCGGACTTCCAGAGGCGTCGCTCGAGGCGGGAGAACTCCGTGGTCTTGCCGGTCCCACGAAACCCCGCGACGATCTGGACCGACTCCTCAGCCGAGAAATCGATCGTGTTGTGCAGCCTCACCACCGGGTCCTCGATCGGATCGTGGAGCGGTTCATACAGAAGCGCGTCTTTGGGGTCCGTGACATCGAGCGGTCGATCGCGCAAAGCACGGAAGAAAGCGCGCTGAAATGAGCGCAGATCGTCAGTCATGGTCACAGCTTAGCGGATGCGCGGTACGACGAGCCGTCCGGGTGGTATGAATGCGCACGGAGGCCCAATGGAGCCCACTGCCTACATTCTCGTCGTCGAAGACGACACCACCATCGCCATGGGCCTAGTCGCAGCCCTCGAGCACGAGCGCTTCGAGGTTCGTCACGTCGAACGCGGCGAAGACGGCCTCGAGTCGGTGCGCGAACGAACGCCTGACCTGATCATCAGCGACATCATGCTGCCCGGAATCGACGGGCTCGAGATGATGCGAACCATCAAGTCCGAGTTCTCGGGCATTCCGGTGATCATGCTCACCGCGAAGTCCGATGAGATCGACCGGGTCATGGGCCTCGAGATGGGCGCCGACGACTACGTCACCAAGCCCTTCTCGGTCCGCGAGGTCATCGCACGGGTGAAAGCCCGCCTGCGCGACCGCTCAAGCGAGCCCCGGACCCCCGATACCTTCAGCTTTGGCCTCGTGACGGTCGATCTGCGCCGGCGAACGCTGACTCGCGAAGGCGTCGAGTCCCACTTGACCACGCACGAAGCCGGCACCTTGGCCTACCTGATCACGCACCGCGGACGGGACGTCAGCCGCGACGAGTTGCTGCGCGAGGTCTGGGGATACACGGCGGCACTGACGACACGCACCGTCGACAACCAGATCCTCAAGCTTCGGAAGAAGATCGAGGAGATTCCCGCTCAGCCCCGGCACATCCTCACCGTGCACGGCACGGGCTACCGCTTCGAGGCCTAGGTGGCAGGTCGCGGCCACGGCTATCACCGGCGTCTGTTCTTTCTCGAGAAGATCGGAGAGGAAGATCCGGAGCTGTATGACGAGCTCATCGCGCTGCGTCGCGACAATCCCCAGGCCTTTCGCAAGCGCCTGAGGACCCTCGCCAACGGGAAGGGCCGCATCGGACCGGGACGAAAGCACAGCTCGCCCGTCCCCTGGGAAGAAGCGCCGAAAGCCCTCGCGGAGTTGGCTCCGGAGGGCGTCGAGGTCGGTGGCGACGCCGAGGTCATCCCCGAGGCGCCGCCCAAACGAAAGAACTAGCGCTTCAGGACACGCGGCTTCGACGACATGCGAGAGGTCGGCCGAATCGCGCCCGCAGCCTTGCTCACGCGAGGGCCCACGCTCTGGTCCCCGGTGACTCGCGCCCGGGTCATGGGGGCGGCCCCATCACTGCCAGCCGAGGAAGAGCTGCTGGCGGTCGTAGAGCCCCCCTTCGAGATCGCGGGGCCACTCGAGCTTGATGAGGCTCCCGACGTCGACGAGGTGGAAGGTGCCGGCGAGGAGCGCCCGTCGGGGGACGTGAGCTCGTCCAGAATCGCCTGGACCTCCTGGGGCACCAACGCCTGGACCTCGGGAACCGAGCCGAGAACATCGAGCGCCTCCCCCACCGATGTGGGCGTAGGCTCTGCGATCGAGATGTTGATCAGCGCGACGGCCGCGGGGATGAGACTGCTCCAGGACATGCTTTCCTCCATGCCGCAGCCGGTGGCCACGGTGTTGATGCTCCAGCGAACAGACGCGGCCATCCGCCGTCTAGTCACCCCACTGACAGCCCGTGACGGCTGGTGACACGCGCGCTCGGGCCGTGAGAGTGCTAATTTGGGTGTTCAACCCGCTGTACACCAGCCGGAGACCTCCATGCGCGCCCTGTTCCAGACGGCCATCCTCGCCGTGCTGCTCTCCTGCACCCCGGAATACACGACGGACGAAGACTCCGATAGCGTCGTGGCTTTCGACAGCGACGAATCCGACACCGACACCGACTCGGATAGCGACGCGGACGCAGATGCCGACTCCGACAGCGACTCGGATTCCGATAGCGACGCAGACGCCGACAGTGACGCCGACGCCGATAGTGACGCGGATGCCGACAGCGATGCGGATGCCGACAGCGATGCGGACGCCGACAGCGATGCGGATGCCGACAGCGATGCGGACGCGGACTCCGACACCGATGCGGACACCGATGCGGATGTCTGCCCTGACGGTACCTGCGACAGCACCGAGACCTGCGAGACCTGCGTCGACTGCCAGGCCGGCCATCTCACGACCGGCGAGAACGCCCAGTCCTGCGACGCGCAATGGGACCAGCAGTGGCGCTGTGTGTTCTCGAACAACCACGGGACCAACGTCAGTCAGGTCTGCCGCAATGGCGCCTGGGTGAGCTACCACCTCTCGCCACGCGACTGCAACGCCTGCGTGTGCAGCTACAGCCTCGCCTGCGATCAGTAGGGTCCGACTCGCCACGCATCGATTCGCCTCTCGTATGATGCAGCGGTGGAGTGTCGATGGAGAGCCTCATCTTCAAGCTGGTCATGGCCCTGGCCCTCGCCTCGGTCATGGGATTTGCGTTTCGCCTCGTGACGTCCCGCAAGCTCAGTCGCCTCGCAGAGGGCACCAAGATCGACGTAGACGCTTGGCGGTCCTGGTCAGATGGAGGCGGACACAGCTTCTCGGGTAGCGACGAGCGACCGATGATCAGCGGTGCCGTGAAGGACGTGCCGTTCCGATTGGCCTGCGAGATCCGCAACCTGCGCGTGAACTCGCGCAAGCTTCAGCAAGACCAGAAGATCGCGCGTACGCAGATCCGCGTCGCAATGCGCAGCAGCCTACCGAGCGACCTGTTCATCCACCCGATGCCGCGGACAGCCCGTCTACTGAACCGTCTTCTCGGCGGCAAGACCATCACGACCACCCCCGAAATCGACGCGCTGGTGACCGTCGAGACCAGTGAGCCCGACAAGGCACGCGCCATCCTGCTGCACGACAAGGTGCTGCCGCAGCTGCTTCGCGTGCTCGAGGTCCTGCCCGAAGCGGTCATCGACTCCCGCTCCGTCGACGGAGTCTTCCCGAGCATGCCCACCGTCAGCACTGCGCTCGACCGCTATGTCGAGACACTCGCGGACTTCGTGCTCGCCGTGCAAGAGGTCGCCCCCGGCGAGGCCATTGAGGCCCCCTATGTCCCCGCGTCTCCAACCGACGAGCCGAAGAAGGTCCTCTCGTCCGCCCAGCTGCCCCAGCGCCGTCCCATCCTCGCCCACAGCCTCGCCAAGGTCAGCCGCGACCCCCTCGATGAGGCCAGCTTGTACATCTCGCCGATGGAATACGAGGTGCAGGTGTCGCACCACATCCCTGGCGTCGACGAGCGCAATCGCAAGACGGGAGGACTCGCGGTGGTGGGTGACATTGCTCGAAGTGTATGGCGCATCGAGTTGCTCTTCGACGAAGAGGACACCCCCATGGTCGAAGCCCTGGAGCGCAGCTCTTTCATCGAGGGCATGCTCGAGGTGCTCTCCTGCGATGTGCGCCGCAAGCGAATCGTTGCGCGTTCGATCACGCCTCCGATGCCTTCGGCGAACCCGCCGAAAGGTGACGCGTGACGCGGCGAATTGAAATGATTGGTCGGAGTCACGCGTAGAAGTGGCGAACGGCAACGAAAAGGCGCACGCTGTACACATGAGTCCCGACCTGCTGGTGATCAGTGATCTTCACCTTGGTGAAGCCATGGAGCTCGACGCACCGCTTGGACGGGACGCCGTCGAGCGCGAGAGGGCTCTGGTCGACTTTCTCGGCTACTACCGCGATCGCGGCCGCTGGAAGCTGGTCATCAACGGGGACATGGTCGACTTCCTCTCGATGACGCTCCGTCCTGACGAGCTGGGGATTCTCACCGGCCTACACCCCGACGACCACCACTATGGACTCGCCCAGCGCGCGGACTCAGCCGCGATTCAGCTGGAGCAGGTCCTGGGTCGCCACGGTCACTTCGTCCGCGCGCTCGCGGAGTTCCTCTCGGCCGGCCACCAGCTGGCCATCGTCGTCGGCAACCACGACGCGGCCTTTCACTTTCCGAAAGTGCGCGAGGTCCTGGTCACCGCCCTGCACAGCATGCTCACCGATGGACGCAACCTCGAGCAGCTTCGCGCGACGATTTCGTTCCACGACTGGTTCCTGCACGAAGACGGCATGGCCTGGATCGAGCACGGTCACCAATACGACGCCTATTGCTCCTTCGAGCACCAGCTCGATCCGCTGGCACCCGGCCGCGAGGAACTCGACCCGACCGTCGCTGGCATCGCCATGCGCTACGTCTCGAACAAGTTCATCCCACGAAGTGAGCTGGCCGAAGACTGGAGCTTCTCGGGCTACCTCTCTTTTGCCTTCGGAAGTGGCAAGCTCGGCGCCATCGTCGGGGCCTACGCCGCCATGTCGACGCGCCTCCTCGGTCGCGCCCGCGCTGCAAACGGAGACCGAAGAGCCCGCCATTACGCCCGTCTCGCCGAGTTGGCCCGCAAGGTCAGGCTTCCCGAGTGGAAGCTCCGCATCGTCGACGCCCAGCGCCGCATGCCTGCCAGCACCAACGTCGGAGAGGTCCTCTCAGCGCTGATGCTCGACCGCCTCGCGCTGACGGGAGGCACACTCGCCGCCCTGTTCGCCACCCTCGCCCTGCCCGTGGCCTGGTCGCACACCGGCCTGCTCGCCATCGCCTTCTGCGCCATTGCGGTCGGAATCGACAGTCGCCTCGCCAGCCTGCGCGAGAGCGTGCAGCCGCAAGAGCGCATGAAGGTCGTCGCCGGCCTCATTCGCCGCATGGTCAGTGCCCCAATCGTCGTGATGGGTCACGCCCACGACGCCGTGGTCGAGCGCAATGCAGACGGCTGCTACGTGAACACCGGCAGCTGGGTCGAGGGCAACAAACAGCATCCCGATGCACTGCGGGCCTTCACCCACCTCGTGTTGCGCCGCACGCCGAAGGGTCCTGTGGGCGGCTTGTTCCGCTGGGTCAACGGCCGAAGCGTGAAGCTCGAGGCTGTGCGCGCGAGACCGTAGACGGGCCTACGGGTTGTCGTGCCGGTCCTTCACGTAGTCTGCGGTCAGCGTGTCGAGCTGCACCTGCAGAGTGTCCATGGTGAGCCCAGTTCCATCGAGCTCCTCGACGGCCACGCACTGTGTGGTCCAGCCGGGCATGGTGAGCAATAGGCGTCGGCCACCGCGGATCATGACCACGCTTCCACTCTCGAAGCTCTCCTCAAGGGCCTCGTGCGCGTCTTCGCAGCGGAAACCCTTGCCTTCGTTGAAGGCACCTTTGACGAGTGCCGCGCCCTGCTCGTCGGAGATGGCAAAGACACCGACGTCACGACAAGCCTGATTCTCGGACGTGTTGACCAGCCCCAAGAAGACCGGATCGGCGGGCCCGCGGTCGATGCGTACGCTCCGCCGGTCTCCATCCACGTCGAGAGTAAGATCGATGCCGATGACGGCGCTGGGCGTGTCGAACATCTTATTGGCGTGCTCGACGCTGAGCACCGGCCGACTGTTGACCGCCGCGATGCGCTCTCCCACTTTGACGCCCGCGAGGTCGGCGGGACTTCGGGGAAGTACCTTGCTCACCACCACCAGACCCGCTCGTTTGCGGTAGCTCAGGCCCATCCACTTTCGCTTCGACTCGAGGGCTTCGAGGTCCGCGGCCCGGTCTCTCCACTCGGGTGTGAACTCGGCAAAGGACAGCGTGATTGGACAGGGATCTCCGGCGAGTGCGGTCGCCAGAAGCAGGGCAAGCATGAGGCCTCCGCCAGCAACTTAGGCGCGATTCAAGCCGATGGCACGTTCAACCCCACCCCAGGGCTTTGGCGACGGCATCGTGGACCTGTGGTCGGGCCGACCGTATGTCCTCGCGGACATCTGCGGGGTGCAGGCGATTCGTCAGCAGGACGACTGTGGTTCGACGCGAGGGCACCGTCCAGGCGCTGGTTCCGGTGAAGCCGAGGTGCCCCACCGTGTCCGCTGGAAAGTGGGAACCCGTCGACGAGTAGCCCGGCGAGATCGAGTCAAAGCCTAGGCGATGAGAGCCCGGCCCCTTCCACATCGCGAACTGGCGCAGCACCGTGTCCTCGCGGATCTGGTCGCCAATGGCATGCACTGCCCGCGCGACCCTGCGAGCCGTTCCAAACAAGCCCGCGTGCGTGGACACGCCTCCCAGTGCCGCGCAGTTGAGGTCATCCACTTCCCCCTGCACCACGCCTCCGCGGACAGCGCAGTCCTGCGTCGCCGCGGCAGCCGGCCAGCCCCAGCGAAGGTCGACGCCCAGCGCCTCCACCACATGCATGCGGACGAGGTCTTCAAAGCGCTGATCGGTGGCGACCTCGAAGAGCGCGAGCAGGGTCAGAAAGCCAAGGTCCGAGTAGCAGTGGGCCTCACCAGGTGTCGTCTGGAGCGGTGTGGTCCGCGCAGTCTCGAGCATGGCGGTGCGGGTCGGCCCCGTCCCCCAACTCGCGGGCGCATGCGCTTCGTAGAGCGGGCTCCACGCCGGCAGGCCTGAGCTGTGGGAGAGCAGGTGGTGCACGCAGATACGTGGGTCGACGTCTGGGAGCCAGCGGGCGACCGCGTCGTCCAGCCCGAACACTCCAGCCCGCACTAGGGCGGCAGCGACCGGGGTGGTCGCCAAGATCTTCGTCAGCGATGCGAGGTCGTAGACCTGGTCGTCGACCACCGGCTGCGGTCGGTCGAGACGGGCCATGCCGACGGAGTGATGAAAGACCTCCTCATCCTCGACCCGAACGCACAGAGACATCGATGGAATGCTGCTCTCAGCGGTCAGCGTCTCGAGCAGCGCCGCGACAGCCTTCATCGTGGGGTCGCGATCATGCGCTCAGCGGCGAGCATACCCGGTCCTCCGGTGACCCCGCCGCCAGAGTGGGTTCCCATCGAGCCCACGAACAAGCCGGGCAAATCGGTGGTGTGCCGTGACAGGTGCAGGGACGGACGCATCACGTAGAACTGGTCGACCATGCGCTCGCCGTGGAACAGGTGCCCGCCGGGGAGGCCGTACCGCTCTTCGAGGTCTGGAGGCGTGAGCAACTCGGAATGCACCACCAGCTCGCGCACTCCAGGGCAGCTCTCCTCGAGCACCGCCATCACGCGCTCGGTGAACTCGGCGCGCGCCTCGTCGGTCCAGCCTCCATCGAGATCGTAAGGAGCGCAGTGCACCATGATCGAGGCCACCGAGTGGCCCTCGGGAGCTGAGTCGCCCGTGAGCAGGCGTACATCGAGCCACGGACGCCGAGGAAGACGGCGGTGCTTCACGTCGTCGAAGGCGCGCTCGAGGTCCATCGGATGCGACGCGCCGAGCAGCATGCGCTCGAAGGTCTCGCCGCGAGCCGCCACCTGCAGTTCGCCGGAGAGCGCGAGGTGGAGCTTCGCGGTGGTGCCACGGACCCGGACGTTCGTGAGGTCGCGGACCAAGCGGCTCGGCAGCTTCCAAGCGGGAATGAGGTCGAGCAAGGTCGACGGCGCCGAGGCCACGAGAACCTGACCCTTCAGCACTTCACCATCGGCGAGAATAACGCCGGTAGCCCGCCCGTCGCTCACCTGAATCGCCTTGGCCTCAGTGGCGGAGCGAAGGCTCACCCCCGCGTCAGCCGCCGCCAGCAGCAGAGACTTCACCAGGGCCGCCGGGCCGCCGATGATCTCGTACTCGTGCGACGCGGCGTCCATGAGCAGGTTGGTCGCCGAGTAGGGACTGCGCGGTCCCATCCACGCGCCGACCAGTGCGGGCCAGAGCACCGCGGTGCGGATCAGCGGGTCTTCGACGAACTCTTCCATCCAGTCGTCGACACAGAGTGGGCCGATGCGAAGCAGCTCGAGGAGGTGGTCCTCCCCGATACCGCGGACCATCCAGCCCTTCTTGAGAAGCGGAAGCAAGGCCGCCTCTTGGCGCACGTCCGGGGCCTCCTCGCGAAGCACCATGCGCACTGCCGGCCTGAAGGCCTCTTGGAGGAGCTCCCACCTCGCGAGCCCTTCGGCCGCCTCGATCGAGCGCTCAGCGAGCTCACTCCCCTGCTCTTCGAGGACCAGTCCACGTCCGTCCGGCTCAGCGATGAACAGCGGCGCCGGCGGTCGGAGCTGCAAGCCGTAGCCCCCTTGGAGCCCGAGCTGCTTGATCACCTCGCCGCGCACCTCGGCCGAGTCGTGGGTGAGTCCGATGTGGTGGTAGTCGGTGTGGAATTCCTCGCCGGCAGCGATGCCGCCGAAGAGGTCGCGACGCTCGACCACCGTGACCAGTCGACCTGCCCGTGCGAGGCGAATCGCAGCGACCAGCCCGTTGACTCCAGCACCAATGACGACAACCCGCATCAGACCGCCCGCTCTTTGAGCATCTGCATCGCAGCGAGTGCGCCAGGAGCCGCCATCACGCCTCCACCTGGGTGCGCTCCAGATCCGGCCAACCAGAGGTTCTTCACCGGCGTTCGGTAGCGCGCCCATCCGGCGGTAGGCCGGTTGAACAGCAGCTGATCCGCCGACAGCTCGCCATGGAAGATGTTGCCCTCGGTCAACCCGAACTCCTGCTCGAGGTCCCAGGGGGTGAGCACCTGACGATGGAGGATCATCTCCTTGAAGCCGGGCACGTACTCGGCAATCGTGTCGGTCACCGCATCGCCAAAGGCCTCACGGCGCTCCGGCCAGTGCGAAGGGCCTTCCTTGATGTGGTAGGGCGCGTACTGCACAAACGCGCTCATCACGTGCTTCCCGGGCGGTGCCATGCCGGGGTCGAGCAAGCTCGGGATGACCAGATTCAGGAACGGACGCTGCGAGAAGTCGCCGTACTTGGCCTCGTCGTAGGCCGTCTCGAGGTAGTCGATGGACGGGCAGATCGCGACGTCGCCGCGCACGTGAGGCCCGTCTCCGGGCCGGGCCGAGAACTCGGGAAAGCGGTCGAGCGCGAAGTTGACCTTGCCCGAGCTGCCGCGGAGCTTGTACCGCTTCATCTGCGCGACGAAGGGGTCGGGCAGGTTCTCTTCGCCCACCATGCCGAGAAAGGTGAGCCTGGGTTCGCAAGTCGAGATGACCGTCTTGGCCCGAATCTCGTCGCCAGAACCCGAGAGCACCACGCCCACGGCCTTACCACCTTTGAGAAGCACCCGCTCAACGCCGGCGTTCACGCGGATCTCGGCGCCGTGCTCAACCGCCGCACCTGCAAGAGCATTTGAGACCGCGCCATTGCCCCCCTTCGCGAAGCCCCACGCCCGCGAGGCCCCGTCGATCTCACCCATGTAGTGGTGAAGCAGCACGTAGGCGGTACCCGGCGAGCGCACGCCAAGCATCGTTCCAATGATTCCCGACACGCTCATCGGCGCCTTGAGCACATCGGACTCGAACCACTCGTCCAGGAAGTCAGCCGAGGACATGGTCGCCAGCTTGAACTGGAGGGAGGCCATGTCGTCGCCGAGGTCGCGGAACTTTCGCGACAGTCCGAGCAGGTCCATCAGCTCGCGCGGCGACCACGTGGCCGGATCGGGCGCAGGCTTGTCGATGATCAGCTTGGCAAAGCGCGCCAGCTGGCCCATCGCCTTGCCGAACTCAGGATAGCGGTCGGCATCCTTGACCGAGAACTGGGCAATCTCTTCGCGGGTCTTGTGCGGGTCGGGCCACCGACACAGCGAGCGTCCGTCGGGTAGCGGCGTGAAGGCAGCCTCGAGCGGAAGCACGTGCAGGCCGTGCTTGGCGAGGTTCAAGTCCCGAATAATCCACGGGCGAAGCAGACTGACCACGTAGCTGCACACCGTGTAGGTGAAGCCCGGGTAGATCTCTTCCGAGACGGCGGCCCCGCCCACGAGGTGCCGTCGCTCGAGCACGAGCACCTTGCGTCCGGCTTTGGCGAGGTAGGCGGCGGTGCACAGTCCGTTGTGGCCACCGCCGATGATGATCGCGTCGTAGGTCACGCGCTCTCCCGGCCCGGCACCGACGTCTTGCGGTCCGGGGCGAAGAAGGTGTGGTCGACGACGGTCACGGGAGCCCGTCGGCGGTCGAAGTCGACGGTGTACTCGGCAAGCAGGCGGGTGCCCGGCTTGGCCTCGTCAGGATGCACGCTCGCAAGCGCAATGCGCTGCTTGAGCACCGGGGACCAGGTGTGGCTCGTCGCCTGACCCACCTGATGGCGTCCAGCGTAGACCGGGACCGCATCGCGACACGCCTCGGGCGCAAAGTGCGGCGGCATGTCGTAGCTCTCGTAGAGTCGCTCGAGGGCCGGAACATCGTAAGCGAGTCCCACAAGCGCCCAGCGCGAGGTCTTCTGGTCACGCTCACGGCGCAGTGCGTCGAGGCCCACACATGGGATCTCTCGGTCATCGAGGTCCATCGTCCACTCGAGTCCGAGCTCGGCGGGCGTGGACTTTCGCGCAGCGGTGATGACGCTGCGAGCGCTGTGGTAGTCGCAGCCTTGCAGCAGGTAGCCCGCTTCGATTCGGGCGACGTCGAGGGCGTCGAGACCGATCGGCTCGATCTGATGTGGGCGTCCCTCTTCCATCAGGGCATCCCAGACGGCGCCGGCTTGGGCGTTCGGAACTGTCACCTCGAAGCCGAGATCACCGGTGTAGCCGGTGCGCCCGACGGTGACGTCGATGCCCGCCACCTGGGTCTGCCGAATGCGGAAGAAGCGCATCTTGTCGAGATCGAAGGCACAGAGCGGATTCAGGATTCGCCGGGCTGCAGGCCCTTGAAGCGAGAGAATTGCGAGCTCTTCGGTCCGGTCGGTGATGGTGACATCGAAGCCACGAGAGAGGTCGTGAAACCAGTGCATCCACCGCTCGGCGGCGGTGATGCGGACCCAGTCGTTGGCGAGGACCTGGACCGTGCCGTCGTCGAGCACCCAGCCCTTGGCGTCACACCACACCGTATACGCGATGCGACCCTTGCCGAGCTTGGTGACGTCACGAACGGTGATGCGGGAAGCGAGTCGCTTCGCATCCGGCCCGCGCAAGTCGTACTTCGTCAGCGGCGAGTAGTCCTGAAGACCCGCAGTGGTGCGGATCGCGAAGTACTCGCGCTCGGAGTACGCGTCGAAACGGCGAACGGCTGCCAACCCCGACCAGTCCTTCCAGAGGAAGGACGACACGAGAGGCGCAGTCCGATCATGCAGTGGAGATGGGCGTGGCACGGCCGGAGCATAGCGGAGGCGACGTCCCGGCGCGCGTCGTTAGCCCGACTGGCGCGTCTCGAAGAGGCGGTCGAAAGCCGCCACCGCTTCACGCATGACCGGATCAGGGCGTTCATACTCGGCTTCGACAAGACGAAGAGCTGAGTCTCCGTCGCGAGAGGGTCTCCGAGTTTGCACAACGACAAACGGGGGCCGGCGGTTGGTCTTGACGGACATCGGTCCTCCAGAACGAGTGTGGATGCGCCAAAACCATACATGCAAAGCTGGAAACCGTCCCCTCAAATGAAAAAGATCATAAATCCGAAACGGATCGGTATAATGCGCCGGCGACCGGGCATACCGCGACGTGACGGGCACCCGACAGTCCGCAGGGCGCCGAAGAGCTACGCTGTCGCACATGGCCACCCCCCTCCCAGAACGCCGCCGCCTGCTCGGCAGAGATGACGACCTCAGGGCGCTCCACGAGCGCATTCGCAGCGGTGCGAGGCTGCTCACGATCACCGGACCCGCCGGAACGGGCAAGAGCAGCGTGCTGGCGGAAATCGGGCATTGGCACAGCCTACGCGCCGTCTTTGCCGATCTCACACACGCCCGTGACATCGCGGACGTCTGTCGCGCCGTTGGGATCGCATTGGGCGTGAGCCTAGGCGGCACCGATCCCGTGCGGGCCATCGGCGCGGCACTTCGTCGACTCGGCCCGACGGTCCTGCTGCTCGACAACTTCGAGCAAGTGGTTCCGCACGCTCGAGAGACCGTCGGCGTGTGGCACCTTGCGGCCCCCG
Source organism: Pseudomonadota bacterium (assembly GCA_023954855.1). GTDB lineage: Bacteria > Myxococcota_A > UBA796 > UBA796 > M1803. Next base: position 90,907 of record JAGSGY010000012.1, read on the forward strand.
AGCTGTGCCAAGTGGTCGCGAGCCGAATCGCTCTGCGTCTGGGAGCTGAGCAGCGCTACGCCCTCGAGCCGCTGACGGTACCCACCGCGGATCGCCTCCACGACATTCAGAAGTCTCCATCCGTTCAGCTCTTCGTGGACCGCGCCCAACAACACGACCGCCACTTCACGCTGACTGCTGACAACGCCCCCGCCATCGCCGGCGTGGTCCGAGAGCTCGAGGGAATGCCACTCGCCATCGAGCTCGCCGCGGCCCGTATTCCGCTCCTGCCCCCGCAGAAGCTACTCGCTAGGCTCGACCGGCAGCTCAAGTTGCTTCGCAGCCAGCGCCGAGACGGTCCGCGTCGCCAGGCCACGCTCGAGCGTGCCATCGCTTGGTCGTGGGACCTGATGGCCCCCGCAGACGCCGAAGCCATGGCTGCGCTGTCCGTCTTCGAGGGCGGTTTCACGCTCCCAGCAGCCGAAGCCGTCATCGGGTCGACCGCTAGCGCGACCCTCGAGTCACTCATCGATCAGAGCCTCGTCCGCGCGTCGGATGGCGAGGGTCGGTTCAGGGTCTACAGCGCGGTTCAGGCCTACGCGAAACAGCAAGCCGCGCTGTCGCCGCAGACCCACCACACCCATCGCACCCTCCACGCCCGTTGGGTCGCTCGAGCCGCCGCGGACGGCCTCCACATCGACGACCTTGCGAACGCCGTCACCGCCGCCCGCCGCATGGTCCAGCGCGGCGAGAGCCCACACCTCGCGCCCACCGTACTCGCGGCCCATGGCCTTCTGCGCCTGCAGGGCCCGATCTCCGCCGCAAAGGCATTGCTCGATCAGGCCATGGCAATGCCGCTGCCGGCAGGGGACCGCCTCCAGCTGCTGACCGCCCGGGTCGCCGCCTCCCAGCAGCTCGGCGCCCGCGGCCCGGCCTTCGCCGATCTCGCCGAGGCGCGCACACTCGCCGAGGAGCTCGGACAGCTCCCGACCCTCGCGGTGATCCTGCGCACTGCAGCCGTACTCCATCACGACGCAAAGGACATGCCCCGAGCCGAGGCGGCCTACCAAGACGCCCTACAGCTGTACCAAGCCCTCGAAGATCCCCGAGGCGAGGCGCAAATTCTGCGAAACCTCGGACACTTGTTTCGGGAGACGGGACGGCATGACGAGGCCCACCGCAGCCTGGAGTCCGCCCTACAGATCGCACTGAGGCAGGGCGATGCGGTGTCCGAGTCGGCCACTCGAGGGGCGTTTGGGCTGTTGTTTCTGGAGCGCGGAAGCCTGGAGGAAGCTGAAGCCGCTCTGACCGGAGCCGCGCGCGTCTGTGCCGAGAACGGCGACCTCGCCCGCGAAGCGGTTCATTTGTCGAACCTGGGACTCACCCTCGCGGAAGCCCAGCAGTACCCCGAGGCCCACGAGGCCCTTAAGCGCAGCATCGCCCTACACGAACAGGTCGGGCAGCGACGTCTTCTCGCACTCACCTATGGGTACCGAGGCCAGGTCTATCTCACCGAAGGTCGAGCCCACGACGCTCGGCCCCTTCTCGAGACCGCCATCGAAATCTGCCAAGAGCTGGCGGTACCCGAGGGCGAAGGAACCTTTCGGGCCGGGCTGGCCGAGGTGTACGCCATTCAGAAGCAGCTTCCGCGGGCGCGTCGCGAGCTCGAGCGGGCCGAGGCGCTGCTCACCGACGCCGAGGTGGTGAGCGAGCTCCTCGACCTTCACCTGCGCAGGGCCCGCATCGAGTGGGACCACGACCCGGTGGCCGCTCACGGTGCGCTCTCCCTCGCCGAGGGCCTCTTGTCTCAGCTGGGACTGAGCTGGCACGCGCGCCAAGCTCGCGAGGCCCGGGCACTCCGCAACCGCACGGACACACCACAATCGAGCCAGGCCCCGGCCCTGACCCGCCTTGGCCCGTACCACCTCACGCGCCGGCTCGGTCAAGGCGGAATGGGCACCGTCTGGCTTGCCGACGGCCCGAGCGGCCAGGTCGCGATCAAGGTTCTCCACGACCACCTCGCGCTCCATCGGGTGCTCAGAGCCCGCTTCGCACGCGAGGCTCGGGTCGGCGCGAGCCTCGACACCGTGGGAGTTGTCCAGACCCTGGACGCGGGAGAAGACGACGGAAGGCACTACATCGTCATGGAGTACGTCAATGGGCCGTCGCTGCGGTCGTGGGTCCTCGACCAGGGCCCGCTCGACAGCGCGACGACGCTCTCCGTCGCCACCCGGCTTCTCGAGGCTCTGGGAGCGTGCCATGAAGCGGGCATCCTGCATCGCGACGTCAAGCCGAACAACGTGCTCATGGCCGCGGACGGGCCCAAGCTCAGCGACCTCGGCATCGCGCGCATGCGCGACGACTCGAGCGGACTCACCTCGACCGGACAGTTCGTCGGATCGACGCGGTACGCCGCGCCCGAGCAGTTCCACGGGGGCCGTACCATCGATGCACGTGCAGACCTCTATGCCCTTGGCATCACCCTCTACGAGGTGTGCACGGGAACCGCACCCTTCCCAAAACAACCGCTGCCGTCGCTGTTCTTGACCAAGAGCACACGAAGTGCCCCCGCCCCGTCAGCCCTCGTCCCCGCACTCTCGGACACGGTGGATCGCCTGGTCTGCTGGCTCACCGCACCTCATCCGGAACAGCGTCCGGAGAGCGCGTTCGCTGCACTGTCGGCCCTCCACGAAGGCCGTCTTCCAGACACGACGCCGACCGAAGAACACACCGCGATTGGATTTCTGGTAGAGGCCCATACCGAAACCTGATCGGAGGCCCGAATGTGGCTGCTCATCGTGTGCACCATCGCGAGCGCGAGCGACCTCGTGATGCTCGGCAATAGCTACACCTTCTACAACGACCTTCCCGCGGCGCTTCAACAGACGCTTCGCGCCGGCGAGCACGCGGACTCCGTCGCGAGCCTCACGGCAGGAGGCTTGAAGCTACCTGACCACGTCAGCCGTATCGAGACGGGAAACGCGCAGTGGCAAGGCGCCTTTGATGGGGACACTTGGAGCACGGTCATCCTCCAGGACCAGTCCCAGATCCCAGGCTTTCCAGAGTCGAGCCCCGAGAAAGCCGCGAGCCTAGAAGCGGCGACCACACTGAATGGGCATGCCCGTGACGCGGGCGCGGACACGCTGTTCTTCCTGACCTGGGGTCGACGCGACGGAGATGCCGGCAACACCGCCCGCTATCCAGACTTCCCGACGATGCAGAACCACCTGGACGAGGGCTACATCGCCTATCGCGACCGGGTGAGCACTCCGACCCGTCCAGCGTGGGTCGCACCGGTCGGGCCCGCTTTTCGCAAGGTGTACGAGGATGACGGGGCCGATGCATTGAGCACCGACTCGCAGTTCTACGCGCTGTACTCGACCGACGGTTCTCACCCCTCTGCGGCCGGTACGGCACTTGCCGCGTACGTCTTCTACGCCACGCTCACCGGCTGCGACCCGACCGGTCTCGACAGCAAGCTCGTCGACACCGTCACTGGAGCCTACCTGCAAGGCGTCGCGAAGAGCGTGGTACTCGATGGCGAGGATGGCGGCTTGGGACTCAAGTATGCGTGGGGTGACTCGCCGTGCGGTTCCGACCCGGAGTCCAGCGGCGAGGACTCTCCCGAAGCGCCGGAGGCGCCCGCGGTCGATGCCGCGAGCTGTGGCTGCCTTACGGCGCCGAGTCCACTGTCTGTCGCATGGTTGCTGCTGCCCATCGCGTTGAGGCGTCGCGAAGCGCCGAGACTGCGATAGACCCCCGGAAGGAGGGCCATTGCCCGAGCACTCTCTGAGCCTGACCGCCACTGAAATCCGCCTGCAGGGGGAGCGTCTGGTGGAGCGCCCCGTCGGCCCCCTCGACGACGCGATTCGCACGCATCTCGCCGGTGAAGGCCCCCCAGGGCTCGTGGTCCTTGGCAGCTTCGGCTCCGGCAAGACCAGCCTCTGCCAGCGCATGGCCACCGAGAATGCCGACTGCACGGCCATTCCTCTGCGGGTGGTGTCTCGGGCCACAGACCTCACCGCGGGACTGATTCGCGCCGTCGGGCCCACCCGGCTGGATCAGGCCGTAGAGGGGCAGCGCGTGCTGTTGCTCGACGGGCTGGATGAGGTTCCGCCTCCGACCCAGGGCTTCACCGCCTGGCTCAAAGAACTCACCGGTGCCGCGGGCCCGCGCTGGGTGCTCACCAGCCGACCCGGCCACTTTCGAACCGACGCCGCAGAACCGCGCGGCGATCAAGTCGACATGCTCACACGCCAGGACGTCCGCGTACTGCGCATCGACCCCCTCTCCCGCGACCTAGTCCGGGAGGTGCTCTCGGCGCTGCCGAATGGCGAGCGACTGCTGCACACCGTCGAAGGGCTCGAGGACCTCGCTACCTCACCGATCTTGCTGCACGTCGTGCGCGCCGGCCTGCCGTTCATCGAGCCAGGTCGACCCATCCAGGCCTGGGGCGTGTTCGATGCCTGGATTCGCCTCGCCCTGTCGACAGGTCCTGGGCACAACGCCGTCGTCGACGCACTCGAAGACCTGGCGTGGGCGGGCTTCAATCGCTGGGGGGCCGACCTCGAAGGTGGGTCGTTCTCCCGTGAGCAGGTCAACGAACACGACATCCCGTGCAGCATGCGAAACGCCCTGCTCGTGCGCGATCTCGACGGCCAGCTTCGCTTTGGTCACCGCAGTGTCTGGGAGTTTCTCGTCGCCTCGCGCATCGCGCCACGCCTGCTCGAGAACCAAGGCAAAGGCCCTGACGAGCTGTCGGGCCGTCGGATCAGCGAGGCCATGCGCGCCTTCCTCGTGGGGCGCTGTGGAGCGATGCCAGTGGGCTACGTCAATGGCCGCGTCCGCATTCCGCGCGGCAACTTCGTGGCCGGCGGTGACCGCTCCCCGGATGAGCGGCCGCTACGCATCGAGCACCTCGCCGAGCCCGTCTGGATGGCGCGTCTACCGGTGACGAACCGAGACTGGGCCGTCTTTCTCAAGGCCGAGCCGGACGACCGGATCGACGCCCACTACCTGCGCCATTGGGGCGTCGAGCGCACCATGCCTGAAGGCCAGGACCACGCGCCGGTGTACGGGATCTGGCCGACCGATGCCGATGCATACGCGAGGTGGAAGAACGGCCGTCTTCCGAGCGCCGACGAGTGGGAGAAGGCGGTGCGGGGGCTGGACGGACGGCGCTGGCCTTGGGGCGACCACTGGCGAGCCGGCATGGCGATCACCGCCGAGCTCAAGGTCCCGCGACCGCTACCGTGCACCTCGTTCGGCGCCCAGGGAGAGGCCGGACTGTTCTCGGCAATCGGCGGCGTGTTCGAGTACACCTCCTCGGACTGGCGGGGCCGCCCCGATCGAGGCCGCGTCGTGATGGGCGGCTGCTACACCCATCCCGCGAGCACAAGCCGAGCCGGTCTACGCCTCTCCCACACGCTCTCGGGCCACCTCAAGGCCGGCCTCCGCCTCGCCTGGGATGCCTCATGAAGGAATGGGACTTTCACGGCACACCCCGTGGTTTGCGACTGCGCGTCTGCGAATGGGGTGAGGGCGAGCCGGTGCTCGTGCTGCATGGCTACCTCGAGCAGGGAGCCGCTTGGTCCGAGGTCGCTCGACACCTTCCACATCGACGCGTCGTCGCGCCAGACCAGCGCGGACACGGCCTCTCCGAGCACATCGGTCGCGGCGGCTGGTACCACTTCTTCGACTACCTGCCGGACATCATCGCCCTGATCGATACACTCGGCGGCCCGATCGATCTCGTCGGTCACTCCATGGGCAGCACCGTGGCCTGCCTTGTGGCCGCGACCTGTCCGGACCGGGTGCGACGCCTGGTCCTCGTCGAGGGCATCGGCCCGCCAGACATGGCCGACAGCACACTGCGCCGGCCGCGTCGCTTCGTAGACGCCGCACTCGAGCCCCCCAAGCACCGCCCGCTGGCTAGCGTCGAGGCCGCCGCCGACCGCATGCGTCGCTTCAATCCACGCCTGGCCGAGGCGAGAGCCATCGAGCTCGCCGCGCGCATTACGCGGCCGTGCACCCCAGATGAGGGACCCGCCGGAAGTTTGGTGTGGACCTGGGACCCGCTCCATCGCGGACGAAACCCCACCGCGTTCTCCGCTCGCACCTTCGAGCGTTTCCTCACTCAAATCGAGGCGCCCACGACGGTGCTATGGGGCAGCGACAGCGGCTTTCTAGCCAGTGAGCGGGAAGGCCGACTCGACAAGCTGCAGAAGCTCGTACGCCAGGCCGACGTGCCCGATGCGGGTCACCTCGCGCACCACGATGCACCCGAGGCCCTCGCCGCCGAGATTGCGAAGGCATTGGCGTAGCGCCGTCGAGGGTTATGACCGCTGCCTGACCGGAGTGGCGCACGTGCCTGTCGACATCGAAGCAATCACCGAGACCCTCGCGCGCCTGGCAAACAGCGGCCAGGCCCGCAAGAACACCAAGCACGTGCAGACCCTACGAGGGGTGCGCGGCGTGGCCGATGGCGATGTCGCCCGCTGCCTCGCCGATACGTGGAAGCGCGAGAAGCCCGCCTTCCCCGATGACGTCACCGATCTGCGCCAGCTGTTCTTTGGCGCCCACGAAGATGGCCTCATCAGCATCGGGCTGCTCGCCGCCATCCTGCCGGACGACCCGGAAGAGGCACTCGAGATCGGCCTCGACCTGCTCGAGTCGGTCGACGACGTGCAGACCGCCGACGCTCTCGGCTGGCTGGTGCTCGGCCCCGGCATTCTCACCGCCGGCCGCCAACCCCGCTCGCTGATCAATCTGGTGGGCACGCTCCGCCGCGATGCCCAGCGCCGCGCCGTCGTGATGTCCGCCATGGCATGGCTCCCCGAGCCCCTCGAGGGACCTGCCGCCGCCGCGCTTCGCGAACGGCTGGGCCAGCGCACCATCGCCTTTGTCGAAGAAGCCCAGAGCGACGCGGTCCGCGCGATGATCGAGGCGACCTTTCGGGACCAGGGCACCTCGGTGCGTAAGGCCGTCCGGCGTCTGCTGCGCTGCTGGGGCTCAGCCGACCCCGAAGCCGTTCTCGAATGGGCCGACTCCGTGCGCGGCGGACTTCCGAAGATGTTCAAGTCCGAGGTCAGCCGCGCCAAGCGCCGCGCCGAGGCACAGGCATGAGCGGCTGGCTCGAGGTTGGCGCCGCCTGCGCCATCGTCTCGGCCACCACCTCCGTCTCCCCCACCGAGACGGGTTGGTCCGAGCAGGTGGTCTACGATCTGCTCTCGTCGGGTGGGTGCAAGACCGTGGTGCTGCACAGCGAACCGGGCGTGCAGCAAGCTCCCATCGTCGGAAAGCTGCGGCTGGGGGACGGATCCGGCGGAAAGCTCCGCTCGGAGCGTTACCGCACCACCAGTTCCCCCAGCGGCGCCGGCCTCGTGTCGGTCTCGCTTCCCGAGATGCTCTCGGGGGATGGTGTGCGGCTGACCGTCGATCGCAGCTGGCCCGCCGACCACAGCTATCGCTGGCAGCCCCATCGAGAGAGCGCCGCTTGGTCCGAGCTGCGGACCTGGCGTGGTGCACAGATCACCAGCTACGGCGAAATCGAGGTCGACCGAAAGCGAGGCACTGCCTGGGTGACCGCAGCGACCGAGTCCGACAGCGTCGAGCTCCCCACGGCCCTTCCAGAAGCCTATCCACGTGACTCCAGTCAGGTCGTCGTCGCCGAGTCGGGGCTAAGCCTGCGTGCGGCTCTCGAGAAGGTGGCCCCCCTCCTGCTGCAGCCGCGGGCCGTAGACGGCCACGAACTCGTGACCGGCGACGAGGCGTTGGCGCGAGGCATCGTCGATGACCGCGGCTGGGCCCGCACCCTCGTCGCACTCACGAAGGACGGGCCCGACCGCGTCGAACTCGGACACCGCATGCCGCGCAACGCCCAAGCCGGGGCCACCCGAGACGCCGACGCCGAGCTGGCCGTGTACTTCGACGGCGAGACCGTGCGCCCACTGATGCACCCGGTCACCCCCGACTGGCGCGGAAACGTGCAGACCGATGGAACCCTCCAGCGCATGGAGTGGGACCAGGTCGCCCCCACCCAGCCGCAGAGTGCACTCACGCTCAACCGGGAGCTCAACCTCGGCTGGACCGGCGACCCCCAGTATGCCCTGGTGCCCGGAGCCGGCTCGTGGGTCGTCACCGTCGACAGCATCGCGCTGCCGGCCGACACCGCCGCCGTTCGCTACCTGCCCCTGCCGAGCGACCCTGAAGAGTTCTCGTTCTCGGACGGCGCGACCTGGACCCCGACCCTCGGCGGCGTCCTGATCAGCGCCCCCCGCGGCGAAGCCCGCGAAGTCCAGGTGACCTACCGCCAGGAAGACGCCCCCACCTTTGGCGAGCGTGCAGACGTGGCCGGCTTCTCGGTCGACCAGCAAGTGCGCCCCCAGGACGGCAAGGTCCGCTGGGAAGGGACGTCCTGGCGCCTCGACAGCGCCGATGGACTCCCGATCCTTCCGAATCGCGAGGCCCTGCTTCGGGCGTTGGACTGGCGCTTCACCATCCTCGCCTACCCCGAGCCCGCGCTACCGGGCCTGCTCAAGGGACGCCGAGCGTCATGGGAGACGGCCACCGATCTACCCGAGGCCCTTCGCTCCCGGGTCACGCCTGGCGACCTCGATGTGCCGCCCTTGTGGCCTCGCAAGCTGCTCAAGGCCCGCCGTAGCGGCGTGGTAAGCAGCGTCGAGGCCGCCCTGTTCACGTCCCAGTGGGCGCGAGCGATGCAGATCGACGCCGTCTGGGTCCTTGTGCGTCCGGCCCCTCGTGGTCCAGGCCCCGCC
>JAGSGY010000039.1 GCA_023954855.1 Pseudomonadota bacterium
CCGCGTTCTCGCGCACTACACCGGCTGGCTGCACGACGGCACCAAGTTCGACAGCAGCCACGACCGCGGCGAGCCCCTCGCCATCACGGTAGACGCGGGGCAGGTCATCAAGGGCTGGGACGAGGGCCTTCAGGGCATGCGCGAGGGAGGCAAGCGAAAGCTCCTCATCCCGCCGAACCTCGGCTACGGCTCCGCGGATATGGGCTTCATTCCGCCGAACAGCGTCCTCACCTTCGAAGTCGAGATGGTCGAAGTCCAGGCCCCGCGCAAGCCGGCAGCCGCGCCGATGACTGTCGCCAGCGAAGACTACCGCCAGACGGAGTCGGGCCTACTCATCGCCGACATCGGTGGTGACTGCACGCCGCTCGAGCACCCCGCTGGCGCGCGACTTGACGTCGAGTACGACGGCTTCCTCGAGAGCGGCAGACTGTTCGACAGCACCCGTCTCCGCGAGACGGCCTTCACCTTCCCCATCGGCATGGGGCGCGTCATCCCTGGATGGGACGAAGGTCTCGCCGATGCCCCCGTCGGTTGTCGTCGCCAGCTCGTCGTTCCGCCGCACCTCGCCTACGGTGAGGCTGGCAACAGCAAGATTCCGCCCGCCGCCACGCTGACCTTCGACATCGAAGTCATCGATATCGGAGCACCACGCGTCGCGCCGATGGCTCCGCAGACGGTCAATGGCTACCTCACCTCGGGCACCGGCCTGAAGGTCGCCATCATCGAGGCTGGCGAAGGCGACGCCGTCGCCAAGGGCGACACCGCACTCGTCGAGTACACCGGCTGGACGTCGGACGGCACCCGCTTCGACTCGTCCTACCTCCGCGACGGGCCGATTCCAGTGCAGGTCGGCGCCGGCAGGGTCATCGCCGGCTGGGACGAGGGACTTCTCGGCATGAAGGTCGGTGAGCTACGCCAGCTCGTCATTCCGCCAAACCTCGGCTACGGCGCCACGGGCCGCCCGCCGACCATCCCCGGGGGCGAGACGCTCACCTTCGAAGTTCAGCTGGTCGAACGACACGGAGGCCAGTGATGCTTCCGCTGCTGCTCGCACTCACGGCGTCGGCAGCGACCGGCTGGAACCCAACCGATGCGAAGGCCATCGCGCACTTCAACGATGGCCTGACCTTGCTGCAGCAGGCCGCCCCAGAGAAGGCCGAGAAGTCGTTCCGCAAAGCAAAGAAGGCCGAGGCGAGCGGCATGGTCGAGCACATGCTGGCCACAGCCCTTCTGCGCCAGAACCGCAGCGACGAGGCCATCGCCATGTACAGCGGTCTCGCAGAGTCCTTCGCAGACGAGCCCGAGGTCTGGGCCGGCTACAGCGAGTCGCTGTTCGTCGGTGAGGAATTCGACGCGGCGCTCGAGGCTGCCGAGCGAGGCGTGACGCTCGCTCCCGACAACTACAATGCCCAACAGGGCGCGCTCTCAGCGGACCTGCGTCTCGGGAACTACGAAGACGCCCGCAAGCGCCTCACCGCGTACGAAAAGGTCGGAGAACAGGGCTATCCGGGCTGCCTCTGGGTGACGCTGGCCCTCGAGCTCGAGGACGAGAGTCTCGCTCAGCAGAAGTTCGCCGACTGCGAAGCCCACGCCGAGCCCGGCTACGTCGAGGGCATCCGAATGAGCCTCGCGGCGAACGGATGGGACTGGTCGCAAGCCAGCAACAGCGCACGAGCCGTGGGCGCAGACCGGTTCGCCGACCTCACCCGCGTGATGGACCTGGTGGAGCAAGGCCGCACCGACGAGGGCCTCGCAGCCGCAAACGCGTCCATCGAGGCCCACGGCATGAGCCCTGGGCTGCAGATGATTCGCGGCATCTTGCTCATCGACAGCGGCGATAGCGAGGCCGGACTGAAAGACCTCGAGGCCGTCTTTGGCAGCGAGGACTGGGTCGACGCCGAGCGCGGCGGCACGCTCACCGGCGTGCTGACCGCAAAGTCCAAGCGCGCATGGGACATCAACGTGACGACCGCCGTGGTCTACGCCGCGGCCATCTACGAAGAGCAGGGACGAGCCGACGAGGCCGACGCCCTCATCGAGCGCACTAGCGAGCGCGTCGGAAGCCAAGCACCGCTCCAGATCGCACGCGCCGAGCTCGATCTTCGGCGCGGCAAGGCTGCCGCCTGGGACCATGTCGTCGCCGCCCTGCCCGAGATCACCAGCCCCTCCAACTCCGCGAGCCACATCGGCAACCTGCTCTTCGAGTTCGGCGGCGCGCCCGAAGCCGTCGTCGCCTGGGCAGAGACCACCGCAGACTCTGGAGTCGTGAAGAACGCCATGAGTGGCGCTGCGAACCGAAAGGAGTACGCGCCGTGCTTGCGCATGGTCCAAGCTCGCGCGGAACGCTTCGGCCATGCCGAGCCCAAGGTGGGTCACATCTGCGCGGTCGGAGCCGAAGACGCCGAGGCGGCAACGGTCTACCTGAAGCTCGCGGTCCAGGCCGATCAAGCCAGCCCACCGACCGTCCAGAACCACCTGGCCTGGCTGATCAACGCCGGCGATAAGGATGGCGCCAGCGCGGTCCTCGACACCGCAGGCCACGTGCTCGACGAGGGTCTGCGCAATGACATGCACGCACGTCTGCTGCTCGGCAACGGTGACCCCGACGCCCTGCTCACGGCGGCCAACCAGCCCGGTGTGAGTCCAGGTGCCCGCTACAACGCCGGCATCGAGCTCTACAACGCACAGCGCTACGATGAGGCCCAGCCGCTGATCGAGGGCGCGTGTCCCGAGCTGACGGGGAACGCCCAAGCCCACTGTAAGCAAGCGCTCGACGCGGTCAGAAAGGCACCACGCCCGTAAAGCGCGCCGCCGGTTGGCCTTGGGCGATGTCCCAGCCGGCAAACAGACCTAGCGTCGCCGGTCCAGCCTCGATGTTCGCCCTCGCGCCAAGCGGGGTGCGAGGGTCGGCGTTGCTGGTCCATGCAGGCTCGACCTGCACTCCAAGGGCCACCGGATGCATGCGGTACAGCACCATGGAGCGATTCTCGACATCGACGCGCTGTCCGAGGCTCGCCTCGATCTGGAAGCGATTCTCGATCAGCAGCGGCAGCGGAGGCAGCTCGACGACCGCGTGTTGGCGGCCCATCACGAAGGGCGCACTCTCCCAGCCATCCCAGCCGGCTCCGACGGCGGTGAGCACGTGCAGCGCACCCAGCTCCGCGACCAGCCCGACATCTGCATGCGGCCGACCCACCCCGGTCTGCGATGCTAGCGGATCCAGGCCGTCTTGCCAGGTCAGCCCGGTGAACAGGTAGAGCTCTGGACTGAGCACCGACGTGGCGGCGACGGCCACGTGCAAGCCCGAGGTGTCGACCTCGATCTGCGCGTAGGGCGCCAGCTCGGATGCACCGGCAAGTCCGATCAGCAGAGCAATCACGGGGCCTCCGGTGCGTACCAGCCGCTGAGGTCGCCATACAGGCCAGGCGTCTCTGGACACATCGCGAGCCCCTGGTCCGCAGGGACGGCGTACTCATCAGGACACGCATCTCCGGAGCGGCCCGGCAGGTCGCCCACGCAGTCGTCGAGGGCGAGCAAGAAGGCGACCAGCGCCGTGACGTCGGGCCCGCCTGGCACATCGTCGAGGTAGAAGTCGTGGCCCTTACCTCCGACGCCCACCGAGGCCATGCTCACGAGCGACGGTTGGTCCGTGCGGAAAGCGCTGGTTCCCAGCACTGGAATGCTGGCGGTCTGGTTCGCCGCAATCACCCGCTCTCGCTCGCCCTCGAGCACGAGTGCCTGAAGCGAGAGGGCCGCATCGGGACGCAAGCCAGGTGTCGGGTCCGCCTCGTGCACAGCCAAGATCTGTCCCATACCGTGCACCGCCTGCCCGCGGCTCACGCGAGCGAGGTGGGCCGAGAGGTCCGTGCCGGGGTCCACGGTCGAGGCCACCCCCACACCGCCGTCGTGAAGGTAGGGGGCCGACGCCCAAACATGGCGCAGTGGAGCAGTGCGGTACCCGACGGTCTGCGCCCGCAGCAGGTTGCCAAGCGGGCTGGCTTTGCCGACAGGAAGGCCGGTGCGCGGGTCATAGGGCGCCGAGGCAAAGCGTCGGATCTTCCGAGCGCTTGCGGCGCGTTCGGGTTGGGTGTCGATGACCGGGCCGAGGGAGCGCTGCGGTGTACGCCAGCCAGTCGTCGAGGCCACGCGCGGCTCGCCGAAGTTGAGCTCGGCGTCCTCCGAGAGCGGAATCAGCCGGTTGTCGGTGAAGAACGGTCCGGAGTGGCAGTCCGCACAGCCGGCATCCGCGAAGACCTCTGCACCCTGCGCGACTAGATCTGCGCTGGCAGCGAGCAAGGCCGACTCGTTGGCGGGTGGCTCGATCCAGTCCATCATCAGGTTCAGGGTGTGGCTGACCATCTCTTCGGGCTGCAGGCCCACCTCGGCCGCGGCATCGGCAAGGCCAAGCTCGGCATCTTCGACCGGTGGAAGGCCCAGACGGTAGCCGAGCAGCGCCATGCTCGAGCGCCGCGACTCGCCGGCCTTTCCGTAGTACTCGAACTCGCGCAGGCGACCGTGCGCACGCGCCGCGTCCTTCACCTCTTCGGGCAGGATGGTTCCGGGACCGGGAATCACGACGATGCCCTCGGGCCCGAGCATGCCGGGAATGCCGTCTTCGGTGCCGAGGATGTCGGTGACCAGCGCTTCGCGAGCCGCGTCATCCTTGGCCGAGGGCGCCATCGCCACCATCATCCGGGCGAACTTCTCGCAGTCCATCGCGCCGATGTGCCCCCCGGTCGTCTCGCCGGGCACCTGGGTCTGACCGCCTCGCTGGAGACACAGACCGATGAGCCCAGTGAAGTCGAGGGCCCCGCTCCACACGGTGTTGTTGCGGTCGACGGGGTCGAAGATGGCCCCGTTCACATTCGCGGGCCACAGGTGGCGCGTGTACAGCGGTGGAAGCTGCATCGTGTTGAACGCCGCATCCGAGTTGACGTCTGCGTAGCCTCGAGGCTGCACCAACATGCCGCGAACCACTTCACGAGCGGCCTTGTCTGGCTCCTCCTCCCAGGTGTTCTCGAGCCAGGTGGTGAACCGAGTCGCGTCGGCGCCCTTCTCTGGTCCGTCGCTGCCGATGTCCCCAGCGAGCACCACCGCACCCATGAGCGGATTCGCGGACAAGCCAAACAGCCAGCCAAAGTGCAGGTCCTGGTTGCCCACGCCCCAGGCGGCGGAGGGTGGCCAGTCCGCACCCGGCGTCGGCTCACCACGCTTGGCCGAGTCGAGGTCGGCGACGCCATCGTTGTCGATATCGAGGGAGTAATGGCACGCCGCGCAGGTCAGCCGAGCACGAAACCGTCCCTCAGGGGCGCCGGGTCCGACACCCTCCCAGCTCGACGGCTCGAACAGCCAGTCCCCCTCGTCCTCGGTGGGCACAGGCTGCAGCCCCAGGGGCCAGATGCCACCGGCCTCGACGTCGAGACCGGTGTGCAGCTCTTCGGGGACCGGAAGGTCGTAGACCGTCGTTCCAGGCGGAAACCGAAGGACCAAGTCCGAGGTGCGTCCCGCGCCATTGCCCCCAAAGAGGTTGCCGGCCACGCCATCGAGATCATCGAGGGCTGCGACATAGACGTCGAGCACTGCGAGGTCTTCAGAGCATTCGGGGCCGCAATCTACCTGAACGGTACCGCCGAGAACCCCCATGACGTCGGTCACTGAGCGCTCGCTGCCATAGGTGCCCTGCCGGAAGAACCGCTCACCCCAGTGGAGAAAGGTCGCGTATTGGGCCTCGGACACAGGAATGCCGCCGAGCGCGCGATGCGGAGGACACGCGGGCCTGGAGAGCACATCGAAGTCGCCCCAGTCGACCGTCGCGGAGGTCGCACAAGCGGCAAGGACAAACGGCAGGAGCAGCATTCGCTTCATGCGGCGCACGCTACCAAAGAGGCAAACCGACGCAAAGCGCCTAGCGAAGCGCCCCAGCGACCGTTGTCCACCGCACGAGCACGAGCTCGCTCTCTGCCCCAGGCTGCCAGCCATCCTCGAGAAGCTGAGCCTCGATTCCAGGCAGATGCGCGGCCCCCCACGGCACGAAGATGTGGTTGAACTCCGGCTCGGCGACGGCCACGTGGCGCAGCACTTCATCGTTACGAGCGACGACCAAGTCCTCGTAGACGGCGCGCAACAGGGCATCCTGGTCTTGGCCCGAGACCTCCATCGAGAAGGTCAGCCAGGCGGTCAGCGGATCATCGGCCTGCCAGATGCCAAAGGTTCCGCGCAACATCTCGAGGGTCTCGTCGCTAAACTGAGAGACGTCCACGTCAGCGTTGCGCACGGTGTAGCCGTCCTCGGGAATGGCGTGCTGCTGCACGACGCCTAGGCGCGAGGCCACCTGGCTGTAGCCAATTCCGTCGCCTAGCGCGCCGGTCTCATCGCCCACACCCTCGGTCAGCACGACCGTGTTCGGATGCGCGCCAAAGCTCGCGTACAGCGCGTCGTAGGCGTGCTCCTCGCCGATGTGCATCATGCCCTGCAGCCGCAGGTGCGTCCCTCCGCGCTCGAAGCTGCGACCGCGAATCACGAAGCCCTCGGTCGTGAGGCCCGCGTAGCCTCCGGTGGCGTACTCAATCGACCACACCGCCGAGCCCACGCTGTACGCGGCGACCAGCAGGGGCATAAGGACCGCGGTGGCCGAGAGCACCGCCACCGCGCGCAGCGGCGCTACGGCCCGACGCTCTTGCCAGAAGGCCGGCTGAACCGACAGAGCGCCGTTTCGAGGCAGCGTGCGAACCAGAGCGAGCGTCACCGCCACCACGACAAACGAGCCCAGCACCGGCCAGAGAATGTGCCAATGATTCACCAGGGCAAGCACGCCAAACGGCATCGCGCCGAGGACCAGGTACCACTGCCACACAAAGAGGGGTAGCGTCACGCGAAGCGGCACGCGCGGCGAGATTGCCGACACGAGAAACACGAGATTGCTGAGCGCAAAGGCCAGCAGAGCGACTGGAGTTCCCAGCATCTGCAGGGCCTGGCTGCCCGTGAGCGCCCACACCACGCCTCCGACCAGGAAGACCAGCGCAGCGAGAGCGTTCACGCCGATCAGCGCATCGGTGATTCGACCCCAGAGGCGGCTCATTCGCCCCCCAACCACGCAGCCCGTGCGCGCTTCTGAGCCCGAGTCGGCTTCTCGACCCACTCGAGCGCGAACTGTGGGACCGCTGAGCCAAGCGTCACCTCGCGCTCCTCGAGGCGACCACGCCGCGAAATCAGGACCGTCACTGTGTCTCCCGCCTTGTGCTTGGCCAACGCGCCCGCCATGTCCCGAGACCGGTAACCATCGATGGCGAGCACTTCATCGCCCACCGCCAGCCCCGCGTCCCAGGCCGGACCCCCGCGTACCACCACGGACAGCGTCTGGGCGCTGTGCTCGACGCCCAACCACGCTGAGGGTTCTTCGTCTTCAGGGTCAGCGAACTGCAGCCCGTAGAGCGCGAGCGCAGGGGCGTAGTCGAGCTCTTCGGTGCCCGCCAGGGCCGTGTCGAGCCAGGGCCTCATGTCCTCGTCCGCTACCTCGGAGAGCACGTCGCGAAACTGGTCCGGAGTGAAGCCCGTTTCGCCGCTGTACCGCTCGTAGGCCAGGACCATGGCCCGATCCAGGCTCGCTCCTCGACGTCGCAGCTCCGCGTCGAGCAAGAAGCCCACCACCGAGCCCTTGCCGTAGTAGCTGACGCTCGTGTTCTTGGTGTTCTCGTCGCGCTGGTAGTGCTTCACCCACGCGTCGAAGCTCGAAGCCTCGAGACTGCGAACGTGGCGGCCAGGGCGACGCTGAAGTCGGTCAATCGACCGGGACAATCCCTCGAGGTACGACGCCTCGTCGAGCAGGTCGGCACGGCGCAGAAGTAGTGGACCAAAGTAGGAGGTCAGACCTTCGGCAACCCAGAGGCTATCGGTGTACACCTCGGTCTCATAGTCGAACGGGCCGAGCTCGACGGGCCGCAAGCGCTTCACATTCCAGGTGTGGAAGAACTCGTGGCTCGCGAGTCCGAGCCAGCCCTCGTACGACTCTTCATCAGCCATCGCATGAGCGGAGGACATCATCAGGGTGGAGTCGAGGTGCTCGAGCCCGCCGCCGCCTCCCCCGACGCAGAGAAAGCTGTAGTTGGCGTACGGCGCCTGACCCCAAAACGCCGTCTGGACCTGAATGAGCTTGGCGAGGTCTGCGGCCGCCCGCTCCGCGTCCCAGGAGGGCGCAAAGGCCATGCTCACCAACTCGTGATCGATCCCGTCATGGGCGATGACCTGCACGTCGGCCTGTCCGACGAGGATGGGCGAGTCGATGAGCTCGTCGACGGTGGACGCCAAGAAGCGATGGACGTCGCCGGAGGTCTGTCTTTCGAGCGCCGTATGGACTGCCCAGCCCTCTGGCGTCTGGAGCTCGAGCTCAAAGCTCGAAGGGGCACCATGCTCGAACAAGAACAACGAGGCCCCGTTGAGCACGGCCATGCGGTCATCGACGAATGAGGTCTGCACACCGAGTTCGCGAGCGTAGACGTCGTAGCTGAGCGTGAACGGCCCCGCGTATTCAACGTGCCAGCGATTCTTGGCGACCTTGGACGTCGGAACCGGCTCACCGTCAGCGGACGCCGCGACGCCCTCCACATGGCGAGCGAAGTCGCGAATCTTGTACGAGCCCGGCGTCCACGAGGGCATGTACAGCTCTCGCCCGCCCTCAGCGCCTTCCGGAAAGGTCAGGCGCACGTGCACCACGTGGTGAGCGGCGTCGGAGAAGTCGAGGTGGGCCTGCACCGCGGACGGATCGGCGGCGGCCAGAGCGAGGAGCGAGAAGAGCAGCATGCCCTGGGCATATGCAACAAGCGTGCGGTCGGCTACGTAGGAAAGAACACATGGACAACTCTCGACGCGCACTCCTGATCAGCATCGGCCTCACCGTCGCGCTGTACGCCCTTCCCTACGCCGTGCCGCAGGCCAGCATGCTCGCTTGGCCACTGGTGCTGGTCTCGACCCTGGCCCACGAGCTTGGGCACGGAATCGCCGCCTTGCTCGCGGGCTGTCAGTTCGACCAGCTGGTGATGTACGGCGATGCAAGCGGAGTGGCCCGCTGGTCCGGGTCGCCTGGACGCCTTGCGCGTGCCTTCATCTCTGCCGGAGGCCTGATCGGCCCTGCCGTGGTGGCCGGTGGCCTATTCGCCGCAGCAAGAAGCCCACGAGTTGCCAGGCATGCTGCCGGCGTGCTCGGCGTGGTTCTCATCGCCGTCGACCTCCTGTTCGTGCGCAACCTCTTCGGCATCTTCTTTGTGGCGCTGTTGGGCATCGGGCTCCTGGCCCTATGGGCCAAGGCCAGCGGTGAGGTCGCCCGCACGACCCTGGTCTTTGTCGCGGTACAGCTGTCTCTCTCGGTGTTCTCACGCGGGGACTACCTGTTCACGCCGGTCGCCCGCACGGCCGAAGGAGACATGCCCTCGGACGTCGCGCACATGGCCGCCGCCCTCATCCTGCCGTACTGGGTCTGGGGTGGATTCGTGGGCCTGCTGTCGATTGCCGTGCTCTACTGGGGCATTCGGATCTACTTGAGCAAGGGCAAGTAGGCCCCTTTCCGGTTGCCAGAGGCCCGCAGGAGCGGGTAGCAATGAACCGTGACTCACCGCTTCCCACTTCGCACGACCGTTCTCGGCCTAGCCCTGATCATCGCCACACCCGCCATGGCCAGCCCGCTGGACTACGACGCGGACGGCGTTCCTGACTCGGTCGAACGCCAATGGGGCACCAACCCCGAGCACCCGGACAGCGACGATGACGGCGTGGGTGACGTGCATGAGCTCGTCTTCGACGAGTACGGAGAGCCGCTCGACACCGACGGCGATGGTGTGATCGACGCCCTCGACGACGACGATGACGGCGACGGCACGCCGACGATCGAAGAGGACCGCGACGAAGACGGCAACCCGCTCAACGACGACGGCGACGGCGACGGCATTCCGGACTTTCGCGACTACCGCGACGAGAATGGACCGCTCGGCGACCCCGATAGAGACGGCCTTCCCAACGAGGTCGAGGCGGCCCTGGGATCCAATCCGGACTCTGCCGACTCGGACCGAGACGGTGTGTCCGACGGAGACGAAGTCGGTGAGGGCAACACGCCCCTGGACACCGACCACGACGGTGAGCCGAACATCCTCGACAACGACGATGACGGCGACGGCATCCTGACCCGCGACGAGTCGGGCGACACGGACGGCGACGACATTCCCGACTGTCTCGATGCCGATGATGACGGCGACGGCATCCTGACCGCGGACGAGGGCACAGAGGATGCCGATGGCGACGGCCAGCCGAACTACCTCGACGGCGACAGCGACGACGACGGGATTCCGGACGGCCAAGAGAGCGCCGACGTCGACTGCGACGGTGAGCCCGACTACACCGACGCCGATGTGCTCGAGTCCGAGTGCGCCTGGGACGACACCATCATCGCTGGACGCGCCTGTAACTCAGCGCCGGGTCCCTTCGCGTGGTGGCTCGCACTGCTACCGCTGGCTGCCCTGCGTCGACGCTAGAGCGCAGTCCGTCGGTCGCCCAAACAGCGTACTAGCCATCAAAGGACAGGTGACGGGACCTCATGGGCCACCCGCGCCTCGGCCTTCGTGATCCACGTCTCGTCAGTACTCGGCCCCCACAACGACGAAGGCCACACTCAAAGGAGCGTGGCCCGCGTTCAGGAGAGTCGGGACCTAGAGGCCGCGAATCTGCGCCGTCGGCCAGTCGACCTCGGCGATGTAGTTGTAGCTATCTTCGCCGGAGATGGCGCGAGTGTTCGTGAACTCGAGCATGCCGTCGATGTAGATGTTGACCGTGACGCTGTTCGCGGCCGTGTAGGAGCTTCCCGGGTAATCGTGGACGACGACCGTGAAGGTGCCGAACTCGGGAGCGCCGATGTTGATGTTCTCAGGGCCGGTGCCGCTGATGTCATCGAGGTCGAGAGCCGGGTTGTCGGCGCCGCCAGCGGCACCCCACTCGAGGCTCGTGAGGCCATCACAGTTCATGAAGTAGCAGTCGCCGGTGGTCTCGAGTGCACCGCCGGGACGGAGCAGGTGGAGGTCCATGTCGTCGCCGCTGTGCTCCCAGAACATTTCGATCCAGAGGGCTTCGGCCGGAATGGCGTTGAGCTCGACCTCGCAGGGCTCGCTGACGCGACCATCTGCGGTCACGACAATCAGCTCGGCGACGTAGAGACCGGCCTGGTCTGCGGTGAAGGTGCGGTCGGCACCGCTACCACCGAGGGTCGCGCCGGAGCCCGTCGGGCCATCCTTGAGGCGCCACTGGTAGTCGGCGATGGTGCTGTTCTCGGGGTCGTACGAGTCGCGGCCGATGAAGGAGTTCGACTCAAAGGGAGGACGAACGGTATCGGGGTTGGACGAGCAGACGGCCACGGGGGCGTCGAGCGGACTGGACGAGTCGCCCACGACTGGCGGGGTCTCGGGGTTCGTGACACCCGGCTCTTCCTGCGGCGGCGCGGTGAGGTCGTACTCAGAACATCCAGAAGCAATCAGCGAAAAAGCGAGAATAGAAAAAACACGCATAGACCCTCCTGAGGCGCCGGCAAAGTAGCCAACGTCCTCGCGATTCGCCACAGAAACTCTGCAGCCTTGACAACCTACGGGATTGTTAAGGGCATGAAAAGCGAAAAAATGAATCTCCATTCACCCGAAGATGCCCGCCACAACGGGATGCACCCACCGGAAGAATTTCAGAGCCCCATCGAGAGGTCCCGGATCCGATCGCGAATTTTTTCGAGATCGCGGCGGGTACGTCGGCGATCCGAAAGGAGCAAGGTCGGGTCCTCCGAGCCTCTCTCGAGACGGAAGACGAGCATATCGACTTCTTGTGCCAGATCTTCGAGTTCGCGTGCAAGCGGACCGGCCATGGACTCCTCACCTCGGTCCCCTGCCCTAACCCGGGTCTTCGACTTCCTGTTCGGCGATCGCGAGTCGCTCTGCGAGATCCACGAGCTCCGCGTCTTCCGGAAAGCGTTCCAAGGCTCGCTCGAGACGCTGTCTGGCACCGGGAAGCAGTCCCTCGTCGAGCATCCGTTCGACGTGAACCGCCTCTTCAAGCGGGTGCATCGGTGGCGGCTTCTCGCGCTCGGTCTTGTCCCTGAGTCGCTTGACGTCCGCTTTCGCGGCTCCCGAGTTGGCGAGCTCACCCATCGCCCGGTCGAGCAGGGCCTTCATGCCGAGGCGCTCGGCTTCGTCGGCGATCGTCACCACCAACCGCGCACGGCCCCCGGCCAGCGCGAACATCTCATCAGCCACGGCGTCCCGCTGCTCGTGCCCAATGGCTCGACCATAGGCTCGGAACTTGCCCTTGATCTGCTTTGAGCGGAGCCAGTAGAAGTAGCTGGGCGCAATCAACGCCACTGCGGCCAGAAGCACTAGGGCAAAGGCCCAGGGCGGCAGAGCGGCGCGAAGGTTCGCGATGATATCGGGAATGACTCGAAACACGGCGGCTAGGTAGCCACCATGTTCGGAGCGGCAACTCCCTACGCCTCAGCGACCAGCGGCGCCAGACTCTGCGAGACCAGCACTTCGAGGGCAGCCGCGAAGCCGGGGCTCGGGTAGATCTGCGCCTCGCCAGGCGTGTCTTCCACCGCGAGAGTGGTCCAGCTCTTCCCATCAAAGAAGAACAGCTGCGTCGACAGGGCGTTGCGGTTGGCCCGCGCGGCCAGCTGTGCACCGATCACCATCGCCGGAAGGTCGTCCAGCACCTCGTAGTGCGTGAGTGGGAGGCAGATCAGCTGGCCCCGGGTGGGGACGGCCACCAATACGCCCGACAGTGGCACGTCGATGAGGTCCTCAAGCACCAACAGGCGGGACGCCGCGTCGCCATCCTCGGCGTAGAGCGCGTATAGGAAGGGCGCCTGCGGAAGCTCGAGCCAGTCGATGTCGTCATCGGCAATCGTACGAAGGTTCTCGACCGCAATCGCCGCAGCCGTCACCGGTGACACACCCCAGTCGAGCAGATGCTCGTGAGTCACCACGATCGGATCCCCGCCATCGCGGAGCACGAGCTCCACACCCAGCTCGGGAGTCACGCACAGACCTGTCTGCGCGGCATCGGGCGGGCCGACCCGCGGGAAGATCAGACTCTGCGCGGTGTTCCAGTCGTGGGTCATGAGACCTCCTTGGTTCTCCCCCTCTGACCTCAACAATGGACACCAGATTCATCATCGACTGTCCCTTGGTGTCACGACGCCGCGAGGGCCCAGCCCCACCCGTTCCACAGAGCAAGAAAGTCGATAAGCCCGTAACCAGGCCCATCTCCGCAAACAGTCACCTCGATCATGCCCTGGTGAGCGGGCGATCCGCCGAATGCCGAAATACGCCCTGAGCGTGAAACTCTGGGCCCTCTCCGATCTGCATCTCAACCACCCGTCGAACCGCGAGGCGCTGACGCGGATCTCCGCGCGTCCTGAGGATTGGCTGATCCTCGGCGGTGATGTCGGAGAAACCCCCCAGCAGCTCGCCGCGGGTCTGGCGGTGCTCCTTCCCAAGTTCGCCCAGATCGTCTGGATCCCCGGAAACCATGAGCTGTGGACGATGCCGAGCGAGGGAGCCGAAGGTCTACGCGGCCGCGCCCGCTACCTCGAGTACGTACGCGTGTGCCGGGCACTCGGAGTGCTGACCCCGGAGGACCCATTCCCACTCTGGCCCGGAGAGGGGCCTCCCACGCGCATCTGTCCACTATTCCTGCTCTACGACTACAGCTTCTCGCCGGACGGCTACGACGCGGATGGCGCACGCGCCTGGGCCCGCGAAGACGGCATCATCTGTACGGACGAGCGGCTTCTGCACCCAGACCCCTACCCGACGAAGGAAGCCTGGTGCGCGGCCAGACTGGGGGCGACCGAGGCCCGCCTCGAGGCCTTGCCCCCAGGCGAGCGAACCATCCTGATCAACCACTGGCCCCTGCGCGAAGACCTGATTCGCTTGTTCCGGATTCCGCGCTTCTCTCCTTGGTGTGGCACCCGCCATACCGAGGACTGGCACCTGCGCTTTCATGCAGACGTGGTCGTCTCGGGCCATCTGCACATGCGTGCGACGGACTGGCGAGACGGGGTGCGCTTCGAAGAGGTCAGCCTCGGCTACCCGAAGCACTGGAGCGAAGACTACGAGGTCGACGCCTATGTGCGCGAGATCTTGCCCGGACCCAGCGAGCGCGTCCGCGGCCACGCAGGACCCGAGTGGCGACGCTACGGCAAGCCGAGCGTCTAGAGAATCGACTTGCCCATCGCGCTGTGAATCAGCCACACCGCAAGCTTTCCGGTCTTGTTGGCGAGATCGAAGGTCGGATTGAGCTCGACCATCTCCATGCCGAGAAGCTTGCCTGAGCGCGCGGCCATCTCGCACACGAGGTGGGACTCACGCAGAGAGAGGCCCCCGGGCACTGGCGTGCCGACTCCAGGCGCATCGTTCGGGTCGACGCCGTCGAGGTCGAAGGACAGGTGAACCCCCGCAGTCCCGTCGAGCACGATGGCGAGGGCTTCTCGGAGGCACTCGGCGGTACCCCGGGCGTCGATCTCGGACATGGTGTAGACGCGGATGCCGAGCTCCTTGACGAGGGGGATCTCGGTGGAGTCCACATCGCGGGCGCCGAAGACGACCACATTCTCGGGGAGCAGGGCGGGTCGGTCGCCGGCCAGCTCGGTCAACGACTTGGGACCATGGCCGAGCAAGCACGCCAGCGGCATGCCGTGGATGTTGCCGGAGGGCGTGGTCTCGGGCGTGTTCATGTCCGTGTGCGCATCGACCCAGAGCACGCCAACCTCGGTGCCCTTTCGGTGGTGGTGACGCGCCATGCCCGCGATGGTGCCCGCAGCTTGCGCGTGGTCTCCGCCGAGGACCAGCGGGATCTGGCCGGTGTCGCACGCCGCTTCGACAAGGTCCGCAACCTCGCTGCACGCGGCCTCAATCACCGGAAGAAAGCGTGCACTGGGATCACCCACATCCGTCGCCTCCTGCGTGAGTACCCCAACGGTGCGCACGCCGGTCACCCGGTGGCCGAGCCGCTGAAGACCGGGGATGAGCCCGGCAACGTGAATGGCAGAAGGACCCATGTCGGTGCCGCGTCGTCCGGCGCCGAGATCCAGGTGAACGTTGGTGATGGCGATGTCCATGCGCCGCTTCTAGGCGTCTTCCTGGCCAGGTTCAAGGCCCGGAGGAACATCCACGATTCAGTGGCCGTCAGCCGGTGCTACAGGCCCACCGAGCGCGATCGCTTTGTCGTAGGCCGGTCGCGAGCGCACCCGCTCGAGCCACGCGCGCAGGTTGGGCGTCGGAAAGCTCAAGCCCGCTCGCTCGAGCCCTGCCTCGATGCCGTACGACATCTGAATGTCGGCGGCTGAGAACTGTTCGCCCGCGAAGTAGGCATGCTCGCCCAGGTGCGCCTCGACGAAGGCGAACAGCCGCTCGAGCTCGGCCGTGGTGTAGGCGGCATCGATTTGCTTCGAGACGGCTCGCCCGACAGGCCGCACCAGGAACGGAACCTTGGGTCCGTGCAGCTGCGAAGTGATGAGTCGCACCAGCAAGGGCGCCATCAATGAGCCCTCGGCG
Source organism: Pseudomonadota bacterium (assembly GCA_023954855.1). Classification (GTDB taxonomy): domain Bacteria; phylum Myxococcota_A; class UBA796; order UBA796; genus M1803. The sequence goes on from JAGSGY010000039.1 coordinate 15,570, forward strand.
AAGTGCAGCCAGTACCTGAACAGCCTGCGGCCATCGGCATCTTCGGGCCGAAGCGTTCCGTCGTCAAAGCGCTCGAGAAGCTCTTCGATAATCGCGCCCGACTCGGCGAAGACCACCCCGTCGACGGCGACCAGCGGAGCCTTGCCGAGCGGATGGAGATCACGCAGCTCACGAGGCGCACGGAAGTTCCTGTCGCGCTTGTGCACCTGAAGCTCGAACGACTGCCCCAGCTCCTCGAGCAGCCAGAGAATCCGGGTGGAACGCGAGTACTCGAGATGATGTACGACGATGCTCGTCACGGAGTCTCCTAGGTCGCGGAGGCCGCGAACATGAGCTGGGCGGCGTAGTAGAGCGGAAGCCCCACGGCGCGGTTCTCAAAGCCGGTGGACACAAATCGGTCCCGAGCCACGCAGAGGTCCGAGATGAAGAACACCACGGCGCCCGCAAGCAGTGTGAGCCGGCGCGGCGAGGGGTCCACGGCGACCGAGGCGATGGCTGCAGCCACCATCGTCGAGATCACCAACACATAGGCGGCGACGGCCGGTTTGAGGGGACCGGCATGCGGACCGACCCAGGCCCAGACCCGCCAGGCGATCAAGCCCACGACGAGCGCTGCCGCAGCGAAGGCCGGCATGCTGATGCCGATGAGCCCGAAGACCACGAGATAGCCGACGTGGCCGAGCAGGAACGAGCCGATGCCCGCCATGAATGGCTTCTTCTCGCGGGAAAGCAGAAACCAGTCGCCAGCGGCGCAGAGCCAGAGCGCAACGAACAGCGCAACACCATCGGCGTGGCCATCGAGAGCGCCGTTCTGCCATCCGTAGAGAATGAACAGAAGCGAGGCCGGCACCTTGGTCGCGATGCGTAGCCAGAGGATGTCGTTGGCCTCACCATAGAGGAGGCCCGCGACGGCGAGAGCAGTGAGAGCGGGAATGAGCATGGACCGGCCCATATCCCGCCGCCGTAGTTGCGGGCGGCACGAACTTTTGGCGTCGGAGCGCCACTCGTGCGATATCTGCGCCCCCCGGAGACACACCCATGGCGTCAACGACCACTCGGCCGTACCCCGAGCTCTCTATTCCCAGCATTGTGCTCGGCGCGGTGACAGGCGTGGTGCTCACCGCATCCTTCGTGTACATCGCGCTCAAGCTGGGGTTTGGGCTGTCGGGCTCTACGGTTGCCGCCATCCTCGGCTTCGTCACCCTTCGCGGCGTGATGGGACGAAAGTCCATCGTCGAGAACAACATCAACCAGACGATCGCGTCAGGCATCAACACCGCCTCCGCCGGCGTCGTGTTCACGCTACCCGCGCTGTTCTTGATGAGTGCCAGCGACCCGTCACTGAGAGGCTTTACGGTCGGCCCACTGATCTTCGCCGCCATCGCCGGCAGCCTGATGGGCATCGTGCTGATCATCCCCCTGCGCAAGCAGATGATCGAGTTCGAGCGGTTGAAGTTCCCGAGCGGCATGGCCGTCGCCACCCTGTTGAAGTCCCCGGGAGAGGGCAAGGAGCAGGGCCAGTACTTGATCGGAGGCGCGCTGCTCGCGGTCGCGCTCACGCTCGGTGTCAGCCTGTTCCACGTCATTCCGGAAGAGGCGGATGTGGGCGCGCTGCTGTCTCTTCCGCCATGGCTCCCCTTCGCCCTCTACATCTCGTCGGCAAACTTCGGGGCGGGCCTTCTCTCGGGCAAGGGCGGACTTCCCTTCGCGCTCGGCGGAATCCTCGCCTGGTGGGTCATCGCTCCTATCGCCGTCAACGCGGGCTGGGTGCAGGGCCACGAGCTCGCACCCGCGACGGAACTCGCTGGATGGCAGGCGGGTGAGGTCTTCTCGCAGATGCTGCGTCCCCTCGGAATCGGCATGCTGATCGGCGGCGCACTCGCCGGCGTCTTCGCGGCGCTCCCCGCAGTGACCGGCGCCATGCGCTCCCTGGCAGCCGCCGCCAAGTCCGCAAAGGAAACCGGCTCCGCGTCCGAAGAAATCGACCCCAAGTGGGTCTACGGCGGTGCCGTCGGCGCCTTCGTGCTGCTCTTCGTCGGTGCGGGCTTCTCGAGCCCGGAAATCGGCTGGGGAACGGCGGCCATCATCGCGGTGGTCGGTGCACTGTGGCTCGGTCTCGCCGGCATCATCGTCGCCCAGGCCACCGGACACACCGACATCTCCCCGCTCTCGGGCCTGTCGCTCATCGCAGTCACGCTGATGTTCTTCCTCTCGGCCGGGAACGTCGTCGCCTCCATCGTCATGGGCATGGCGGTCTGCATCGCCATCAACCAGTGCGCGGACATGATGAGTGACCTGAAGACCGGACACTTGGTCGGCTCGATTCCGCGTCAGCAGCAGATCGGTCAGCTGATCCTCTGCTGGGTGGGCCCGCTCGTCGCCATCGGCGTGCTCTACCTGCTGTGGGGAACGGCGGAGAACCCAGGCTTCGGACCCGACTCCGCGGCGTGCATCGCCGGCTCGGCCGAGTGCCTCGGCGCTCCGCAGGGTGAAGCCCTCAAAGCGACCCTCGACGCGTTGCGCAGCTCGGACTCCGCAGTCGACAAGTACGCCGCCGGTGCGGTGATGGGCGGAGCGCTCTCGATCTTCCCCATCGGCGGCATCTCGGTGCTCGTGGGCTTGGCCATGTACCTGCCGTTCCCGATCACACTGGCCTACGGCGTCGGCTGCGTCACCTCGATGTTCCTCGAGAAGCGCCAGGGCAAGTCCTGGGTCGGCAAGGTTCTCATTCCCGTGTCCGCCGGCCTGATCGTCGGTGAGGCCCTCACATCGCTGGGGCTCGCCCTCTACAACCTCGCCGTCGCTGGAGGTGCAGCATGAACCGCATCGCCCCGATGATTCTCTTGATTCTCGGAATCGGCCTGGCCGCCAGCTTTGGCGCCCGCAACGGTCCCTCGCACACGGCCTGGCGCCAAGCGAGCTGGCACCACGCCCGCCTGGCCGGCGTGCACGGCATGGAGACCGAGTCCGACGACGCCGAAGAAACCGCCGAGCTCCAGAAGGCCAAGAGCGAGGCCCTCGCCGGTCTCGTCGCCGCCGGCCTGCTGACCGAGGGCGGTGACCTCGGCGCCGCAGTGTCTGCAGCCGAAGCCCAGGTCCCCGACGTCCCCGACCCGAACACCCGCCTCAGCGAGTGGGCCGCGACTGGCGGCGCCGGCTTCGGATTCGGCGTGCTGTTGATCGGTCTCGGCGCCTTCCTCGCCCGCAAGCAGCAGGCGGCTGAAGCCGCGAGCGGCGGCGGTGAGGGCGATCTCGACTTTCCCGGCACCGTGGCTCTGCTCGTCGCAGAGGTCGGTGCGCTGGTGCCAAAGGCCGACGCGACCCCCATGGACGAAGATGCGCCAGCGCTGCGTGCCGCCATCGAGAAGCTGCACATCGAGCACATCGGCCCACTGGTCGAAGGCCGCGGCTCGCTGATCGCCAAGCACGGCATCGGCACCTTCGCCGAGTACTTCGGCCCCTTCTCAGCAGGCGAGCGCAACCTCAACCGCGCCTGGTCCGCCTTGACCGATGGTCACAGCGTCGTGGCTACCGAGGCGCTCAGGGCGTCGGTGCGGGGCTTCGAGGTCGCCGCCGGCAACTGGCCGAAGACCTAGAGTCTAGAGGTCCGCCAGGACAATCGCGGCGATCATGACAGCGTAGATGCCTACGTACATCATGATGAACAGCGTGTACGCGCAGCCAAGGCCCGAGGCGGCACCACCGCCGTACAGGCCGATGTTCGTGTACGCCCGCGCGTCGTTCTCGAGGTGTTGGCCGTGAACCGAGTAGGCCAGGTAGAGGCTGATCACGCCGAGCACGGTGCCGGACATGACGCCCATGATGCTCGTACAGCAGACGGTCGCGAGCAAGATCAGCGCTGTCACCGCCAAGAACGCCGACGCCCTGGATGTTGCAAGCTGCCGCTCGTTATCGGCCTCGAAGCTCATTTCCGAAGGCTCGCTTCGAGCTGCGCCACGAAGGACGGGTCTTCTTCGGCGTGTGCGAGCAAGGAGCGCACCATCTGAAGGAAGTCGGCCTCGGTCAGGATGCCCACCAGCTTGTTGCCCTCGACGACGGGCAGGCAGCCGTACTTGTGTTCCACCATCAGCCGCGCGGCCTCGGTGAGCGGCGTGTCGGGTGAGACCGTCGCCACCTTCTTGCGCATCATCTCGCGCACAAGGGTGCGTGCTTTCTGAACGAGCTGCTCGACGCGCGGACCCGTGTGCAGCGAGGCGCGCAGCAGATCTTTGTGCGTCACGAGTCCGACCAGTGTGTCGCGGTTCTCGACCACCGGAAGATGGCGGAACCGGCGAAGGCCCATCAGCTCTTCGGCCGTGACAATGGGATCATCCGCACCCAGCGTGACGACATCCCGGCTCATGATCTGCGCGACTTTCATAGCGACTCCAGGCACGCAGCCTACCTCACGCGATGACGCCGGGCCCCCCCATTGTCCGCAGCACCCCGAGGCAGTCCTCAGCGGTCCTCGGTCATCGTCTGGAAGACCGCGCCGAGATCGAAGTAGACCCGGTCCCGCACGACGCGTCCCCCTTCGAACTCCAGCCAGTGCACTTGGGCGGAAGCGATCGGCGCGCCTCCCTTGGGATGGGGGGCCTGCAGGGACACGCGGACGACGACCGCATCCCCGTCGCGAACGGTGGCTTCGATGGTCTTCACACCGCCAGGCATGACCTTGTGAATGCCGGAAATCCAGCTCCGCAGACCCTCGCGCCCGAGCGCAGGCGTCTGCCCCGGCGACATGGTGACCCCTTCGAAGTCTTCGGCGATCAGGGCATCGAGGTCGGTGAAATCGGCGCTATTGAACATCGCGATGTACGCAGCGGCCGCGTCCTCCTGAGAGCCAGCTTGGGCCGGGCCGGCGAGAAGCAAGATTGGAAGAAGAAGGTGGCGGATCATGAGGCCTCCTGAAGGGCTGTTGTGGGTTGAAGGGAACGAAGAGAGAGGGCGCCCATCACCGCGCCGAAGGCATCGCAGATGAGGTCGAGCATCGTGTCGTCAAGGCCCTTCTGGGCCACGAACCAGCCGCCTTGATCGGCGGTGAACTCAAAGACCTCCCACCCGGCGCCCAGGCCCAGCGCTGCGAGCGCGATGAGGCCGACGCCCGCAGAAGGGCGGCTCTGAGCCAAGCAGCGTGCGGCCCACGCGAAGGCCAGCACGTGTACGACCTTGTCGTAGATGACTGAGCTCTCGTACAGGCCGAGCCCCATGCCGAGCAGAATGTGGGCGGCGACCAGCCACGCCCATCCCCGAAACAGGATCGAGTTCGAGCGCGCCCCGCCGGCCCGGAGGCAGAGTACCGAAGCCAGTGACAGGGCGGACACGAGGCCGAACACCGGCCCGCGCGAAGGGGTTGCGACCACCGCGAACAGGGCACTCATCCAAAGCAGCCCGGCGGCACTTTTGTTGCCCAGGCAACTAATAGTACAGCGAAAAAAAGGACTCATCGCAGATCTGCCTCGAGGCCGTCGAGAACGCGCTCCAGGGCAGCGAGGTCCTCAGCGGCGAACCGGCCGAACAACTGCTCGCGCAGCGCGACGACCCTGGGCACCAGTCCGTCCAAGAGAGCATGGCCGGCATCGGTCAGAAACACCCGCTGGCGGCGGCGGTCTTCGATGTCACGGCGGCGAACCACCAGGTTGCGTGCCACCAAGGCATCGACCAGCCGGGTGATGTTGGCCCGGTCGTCGAGATCGGGATCGACGAGTTCTCCTTGGATCCGACCATCGGCCTCGTGCAGGCGCATCATCACGAAGAACTGCGCAGAAGACAGCCCAGCGTCGAAGCCCTCGAGTGAGCGGTCGAGCTGCCTGCGAAGCAGCCTTGCGACCCGCCGAAGTCGGTAGGCGTGCGCGTGATGGAGGGGATGTGCGAAGTCGTTCATGATTGTTGCCTAAGCAACGAATAGCTCAACGACCTGTGGGGTGCAACCTCGCGTCCATTGCACCCGCCACAGCGCCTCATTACTTCCGCCGACCACCAGCCCGAGCCGAGCCTTGGGCACATCGAGGTGAGCGCCATGCGCATGATCTTCATCGGTCCCCCAGGAGCAGGAAAGGGCACCCAAGCCGCGCGACTCGTCGAGCGGTACGCCATTCCCCACATCTCGACGGGCGACATGTTCCGTGCCGCGGTCAAGGCCGGTACCCCCATGGGCAAGGCCGCCGCCGAGTGCATGAACAAGGGCGAGTTGGTCGGCGACGACATCGTCATCGGCATGGTCCGCGAGCGCATCGCCCAGGACGACGCCAAGGACGGCTTCCTGCTCGACGGCTTCCCGCGCACCGTGCCGCAAGCCGAGGCCCTCAAGTCCGCACTCGTGACCGACGGGCTCAGCCTCGACGCCGTGTTGCTTCTCGAGGTCCCGGACCAGCTCATCGTCGACCGCATCACCGGCCGCCGCAGCGACCCGGAGACCGGCGCGATCTACCACCTGACCTTCAGCCCGCCGCCGGCCGAGGTCGCCGACCGTCTGGTGCACCGCAAGGACGACACCGAAGAGGCGTGTCGCTCGCGTCTGGACGCGTACCACAGCCAAACGGCTCCGCTGGTGCCCTTCTACGAGGCGGAAGGTCTGCTCAAGCGCGTCGATGGCGTAGGCAAGCCCGACGACGTCACCGGTCGCATCGTGACTGTGCTCGGCTGAGTCTCAGATCCGTTATGGCTTGCCCATGGCGGATGAGCTCCCGATCAACGAACGCATCACCGTGCCCGGAGGCGCACTCCGGGTCGAAGCGGCTCGTGCGGGTGGACCCGGCGGTCAGCACGTCAACACGACCGAGACCAAGATTCACCTGTTCCTGAATCTCGAAGCCTCGACGCTCCATCCGGCCGTGCTTCGGCGTATTCGAGACGCTCGCGGCGGTGACATCAGCCGCGCCGGTGAGCTCCGCGTGACGTGTGCCGCCTCACGCAGTCGCCACGCCAACCTCGAAGAGGCTCGGGCGCGGCTGGCAGCGCTCATCCGCGCGCATTTGGTGCCCCCGAAACGTCGCAAGAAGACCCGGCCCACTCGCGCCTCGAAAGAGCGGCGTGTGTCTGGCAAGAAGAAGCGCGGACAGGTCAAGGCTGGGCGGCGACGCGTCAATCGCGACGACTAGCTGCTGAGAGCCTAGGCCCCGACGTCGAGCAGCTCGACCTCGAACACGAGAGTGGAGTTGGGTGGGATCAGTCCCGGGTAGCCGCCTTCCCCATAGGCGAGGTGACTGGGGATGGTGAGCTTGCGCTTGCCGCCGACCTTCATGCCGAGCACTCCCTGGTCCCAGCCGGCGATGACCATGCCGGTGCCGAGCTGGAAGCCGAACGGCTGCCCACGGTCCACCGATGAGTCGAACTTGGTCCCGTCGGTGAGCCATCCCGTGTAGTGCACGCGCACTTTGGTGCTTCGCGTCGCTTCATCGCCATGTCCGACTACCAGATCTTCAACCTCGAGCTGTGCCAAGCGGCCCTCCATGCCCGGGGTTTACCACGAGACCCAAAATCGATGAATGCCCGCCGATCCCGTCGGAGGATCCTCCACGATCCACGGCCCCCAAAACCACGCGGCGCGCGGGGATCTATGCGCATTCACAGGGATCTGAGGCGATCGACTGTGCATTTTCCACTGAGAAAAAAACCGCTGGGGACAACCAGTGGATGACCGTGGAAGGACGTATGGAGAATCTTCGCCACGATCCTGAGGTGCCCACCGTTACGCCATCGTCGTCACTGTGGACGTTGTGGAGAATCAAACGGCCGTCATCCACAGGACGAGAACCCTACATCTTGGGGTTGCCCGCCTTTCGGGCCCCCAGATATTGTGTCGGGGCTGCTGCACGAGGGCAGTCGCTTCCACCACCCCCGCGCTGGTTTCCCAGACCGGTGCACGGCGGCGGATGCACCTCGTTTTCCCCCTCCCCCCCAAAACGCAAGAGAAACCGATGAACGTGTCGCGCCGATTTACGGTGGGCATGGACTCTCCCTACGATGGGCTAGAGTTCGTCCCGCGCCGCTCCGAGATCAAGAACCCCGATGGAACCGTCGTCTTTGAGGCCGACAGTGTCATGGTCCCGAGCGGATGGAGTCAGGTCGCGACCGACATTATCGCGCAGAAGTATTTCCGTAAGGCCGGCGTTCCCGCCGCGACCAAGGCGGTCAAAGAGAAGAACGTCCCCGCGTGGCTCCAGCGCCGCGTGACCGACGAGAAGGCTCTCGCGAACCTCGCCGAGGACCGCCGCTACGGTGGTGAGACCGACTCGCGTCAGGTCTTCGACCGCCTGGTCGGCTGCTGGACCTACTGGGGACAGAAGGAAGGCCTGTTCAACACGGAAGAGGACGCCAAGGTCTTCTACGACGAGCTTCGCTACATGATGGCTCGCCAGATGTGTGCGCCGAACAGCCCGCAGTGGTTCAACACCGGCCTCAACTGGGCGTACGGCATCAACGGTCCGGCGCAGGGTCACCACTACGTGGACCAGAAGACCGACACGGTCATCGCGGCCACCAGCGCCTACGAGCGCCCGCAGCCGCACGCCTGCTTCATTCAGTCCGTCGACGACGACCTGGTCAACGACAACGGCATCATGAGCCTGTGGACGCGCGAAGCCCGCCTGTTCAAGTACGGCTCCGGCACCGGCACCAACTTCAGCAAGATGCGCGGCGAGGGCGAGCCCCTCTCGGGCGGCGGACGCAGCTCCGGTCTGATGAGCTTCCTCAAGATCGGTGACCGCGCCGCTGGCGCCATCAAGTCGGGCGGCACCACCCGCCGCGCCGCGAAGATGGTCTGCCTCGACCTCGACCACCCCGATATCGAGGGCTTCGTGAACTGGAAGGTTCGCGAAGAGGCCAAGGTCGCCGCAATGGTGACTGGCTCGCGTCTCAACGAGCGCCACCTCAACGCCATCCTCAAGGCCACCTCCGAGTCGGACCTCACCGGCGAGGCCGCGTGCAACCCGCGCCAGAACCGCGAGCTCGCCAAGGAGATGCGCGCCGCGCGCGCTGTCGGTGTGCACGACAACCTGATCTTCCGCACCATCCAGTACGCGAAGCAGGGCATCACCTCCCTCGAGTTCGAGACCTTCGACAGCGACTGGCAGGGTGAGGCCTACCAGACCGTGTCGGGCCAGAACTCGAACAACTCGGTCCGCATCCCGAACTCGTTCATGGACGCCGTCCTGCGCGACGAGCCCTGGAAGCTGATTCGCCGCACCGACGGAGACGTCGCCAAGACCATCTCGGCGACCGGCCTGTGGGAAGACATCTGCAACGCCGCCTGGTCCTGCGCAGACCCGGGCGTGCAGTTCGACTCGACCATCAACGAGTGGCACACCTGCCCGAACGATGGCCGGATCAACGGCTCGAACCCGTGCTCCGAGTACATGTTCCTCGACGACACGGCCTGCAACCTCGCGTCGCTGAACCTCGTGAAGTTCTACGATCCCGAGACCGGCGTCTTCGCGATGGAAGACTTCACCTACGGCATCAAGCTGTGGACCTCGGTCCTCGAGATCTCCGTCGCCATGGCGCAGTTCCCGAGCCCCTCGATTGCGCGTCGTTCCTACGACTACCGCACCCTCGGCTTGGGTTTCGCGAACCTCGGCGCCTTGCTCATGGTCATGGGCATGCCCTACGACAGCACTGAGGGACGCGCCGTCGCTGGCTGCATCTCTTCCGTGCTCTGTGGCGAGGCGTACGCACAGTCCGCTCGCCTCGCCGGCGAGAAGGGCCCGTTCCCGCGCTACGAGCAGAACAAGGACGCCATGCTGCGGGTCATCCGCAACCATCGCCGCGCCGCGTTCAACGCTCCGATGCACGAGTACGAGGACCTCACCATCCGCCCGGTCGCCATCGACCCGCACGCCGCTCCGACCGAGATGCTCGCGGCAGCCCGCCAGGCCTGGGACGACGCGCTCGCCCTCGGCCAGGTTCACGGCTACCGCAACGCCCAGACCACCGTCATCGCGCCGACCGGCACCATTGGCCTGGTCATGGACTGCGACACCACCGGCGTCGAGCCCGACTTCGCACTCGTGAAGTTCAAGAAGCTCGCTGGCGGCGGCTACTTCAAGATCATCAACCACTCGGTGCCGCCCGCACTGAAGATGCTTGGATACGCCCCCGAGCAGATCGAAGAGATCATCCGCTACGCCGTCGGCACCGGAACCCTGGTGGGCGCTCCTGGCGTCAACCACGACGCGCTCAAGGCCAAGGGCTTCGACAACGCAACGCTCGAGAAGGTCGAGGCCCAGCTGGGCACCGCCTTCGACATCAAGTTCGCGTTCAACAAGTGGTCCCTCGGCGAGGCGCTCTGCAAGGACGTGCTCGGTCTGACCGACGCACAGCTCGCAGACCCGATGCTGAACCTGCTCGAGGCCATCGGCTTCTCGGCTTCGGCCATCGATGCCGCAAACAGCTTCGCGACCGGCACCATGACCCTCGAGGGCGCTCCGTACCTCAAGGACGTACACCTACCGATCTTCGACTGCGCCAACAAGTGCGGTCGCAAGGGCAAGCGCTACATCGCCCCCGACGGTCACATCCGGATGATGGCGGCTGCCCAGCCCTTCATCTCGGGCGCCATCAGCAAGACCATCAACATGCCGAACGAAGCGCTCGTCACCGACGTCAAGGAAGCCTACATGCTGTCCTGGCGCCTGGGCATCAAGGCCAACGCCCTGTACCGCGATGGCAGCAAGCTCTCGCAGCCGCTGTCGAGCATGGCTGCCGCCGACCTGTTCGCCGCCCTGGATGAGTTCGACGAGCTGCAGCCGCAGTCCATCGAGCCCGAGCCCGTTGTGCACCGCAACGACCCGGTCCAGATCGCCGAGAAGCTCGTGGTTCGCTACCTCGCCAAGCGTCGCCGTCTGCCCGACCGTCGCAAGGGCTACACCCAGAAGGCTGTCGTCGGCGGCCACAAGGTGTTCCTGCGCACCGGTGAGTACGAGGATGGCAACATCGGCGAGATCTTCGTCGACATGCACAAGGAAGGCGCGGCGTTCCGCTCGCTGATGAACTCCTTCGCCATCGCCATCAGCATCGGCCTGCAGCACGGTGTGCCGCTCGAGAAGTTCGTCGACCAGTTCGTGTTCTCGCGCTTCGAGCCGAACGGCATGGTGGTTGGCAACGACCGGATCAAGATGGCGACCTCCGTCATCGACTACCTGTTCCGCGAGCTGGCCATCACCTACCTGGGACGCGACGAGCTCGCCCACGTCAGCGAAGAGGACCTGCGCTCCGACACGCTGCACTCCGGTGAGAGCGTCGAGTGGACCGAGGAGCGTGAGGTCGCGGTTCGCCCGATTCTCGTCTCCGAGCACGCCATCGACGTCGACGCTCCTCCGGCCAAGACCATGGAGTCCAGCGGACTCGCGTTTGTCGGCACCGCCGAGCAGGCGCCCGAGGTTCACGCTGGTGGCGGTGTGGTTCGCCGCACGAACTCGAAGATCCAGGCTGTGCTCGACGCGAAGGCCCAGGGCTACGAGGGCGACTCCTGCGACGAATGCGGTGCCATGACCATGGTCCGCAACGGCTCCTGTCTCAAGTGCATGAGCTGCGGGAGTACCTCCGGCTGCTCCTGAGACGGATGGTTGGGCGGCCGAGAGGTCGGAGTGCTTGGGTCTTCGCGTCGGCGCGTACAGAAGTACGCTTGACGCTGGACCCGGCGCCCTCCACCCTCTCGGCCAGCCCACCCACCGTCTCTGAGTGGTTCTCGCTTTAGGCCGCGTTTCCTCCGGGGACGCGGTCCTTTTCGTTGGAGGGCCTACTTGCTCGCGAAAGCGAGGATGTGGCCATCGGGGTCTCGGCTATAGGCAGCCTGGTCGCCCCAGTCTCGAAGCTGGATTGGCGAGAGCCCGGTGGCGCCAGCCTGAACGGCGCGGTCATGGGCGGCGGCCGGGTCCTCCACCCGAAGATAGAGCTCGGCACGACTGTGCTGACGGGTCCCGGTATGGACGGCTCCTTCGAAGAGCCCCGCGACACCATCGACGGGCATCAGACCGAGGATGGCTCCCTCGGAGAGCTCGAACTCGGTCATTCCAGGCACGTCGAGGCGCGGCTGTTTGCCGAGCGCCTCGGCGTAGAAGGCGGTGCTGACGGCCTGATCCGCGACGTAGAGAATGAAGTGGGCGCTCACTGCGGGGCCGACGCGACGGTCGGGTCCACCAACTCGGCGGCGAGGGCTTCTTCCATGAAGACGACGAGCGCCTGGGTGTCTTCCTCGGTCAGCTCGAGCGGCGCCAAGGTCTCATCGAGGTGCCCAAACTCGGGGGTTTCGTCGAGCTCAGCGTAGAAGTCGACGACCGACGTCAGGTCCTCGAGGTGGCCGCCGTGCATGTAGGGGCCGGAGTCGGCGACGCGACGCAGGCCCGGCACCTTGAACTGGCCTTCAGCATCGACGGTGAGAGCGAGGAACTGCAGGCGTTCTGCCGCGAGGCCTTCGGTGTCGTCGCTGTACGGACCGATGGCGTTGAACTCCGTGGCTCGCAGAGCGGTGATGCCGTCAAAGCGGCCATTGTCGCCCTCGGGGAGCCAGTCTCGCGGGCCGAGGGCCACGTTGTGAAACTCGCCGTTGGTGAGCAAGGGACCGGTGTGGCAGAAGTGGCAGAGGCCATCCCCCACGAACAGCTCGAGACCGCGCTCGGCCTCGGGTGAGAGCGCGTCGCGATAGCCTTCTTCGTCCGCGAGCAGGCCGCTGATGTACGCGTCGAGCGCCCCCTCCTGGGTGACCAGCAGGCGCTCATAGGCCTCGATGGACTTGCCGACGTTGACGAAGACCCGGGTCACATCGGCTTGGTCACCCGCTGAGAGTTGGGACCAGGCAAGCGCGTGGGTGTGGGTGGGGTCGTCCGCGACCGGGCGCCCCTGATCCGGGAATCGGGCATCGTCCAGCGGCGGCATGGCCCCGAAGAGCAGCTCGTACGAGGCCTTGAGGTCCGCGTCATCGAAGACGGCGTGGGCAACCCCGAGCCGGGTGCCCGCCATCTCGCTGGGCGCCTCCATCGGCCCGAGCGCCTGACACCACTGGGTGTCGCACCGACCGTCCCAGAACTGCCATCGGTTGTAGGCGGAGTTGATCACGGATGGCGCATGTCGACCGGTCGTGCCCGCAGCCGTGGACACGGCCTCCCCGTCGGCAAACTCGAGTGCGGGGTCGTGGCAAGTGGCGCAGGAGAAGTCACCACTCTCGGACAGGGCCGTCGCGAAGAACAGCTCCCGGCCGAGCTCAGCGGCGTTGGCATCGTCAGCGACCGCGTTGGTCGAGTTCTCGGGCACCGGCGCCATTGGGGTCATCGCCGCGAGCAGGTCGAGCTGCTCATCAGTGAACCCACCACTACAGCCGACGAGGAGGAAGAGGAGGGGCAGCCCTCTCATTGGGGAGGCTCGCAGCAGTCAATCCAGAAGCTCGCCCGCTCGTAAGTGTCACCGTCATCGATAGCGACGAGCAGCTCCCAGTCCCCAGTCATGTGAAAGGCCATGCCTTCGGCGAGGTACTTGCCACCGCCCAACTCAGTGACCACCGGGGAGGTGTTCATGCCGTGGTTGTGCTGCGGCATCGAGGCGTCGACGTCGACAAAGAGCCCTTCGACTGCCGCGTCACCGGTAAGGGTGACTTCGACTGCGAACAGGTCGATGGCCGGGACCGGGTCCGGGTCCGTCGTGAAGCTCACCGTCCAGCCCCCGAGATCCGTAGCCTTGCTACGACCGTAGTCGGTGCCTTCGGCGGTGTCATCGGTACCCGACGTACAGCCAACGAGCAGAAAGCAGAGGGCGACGCTGCGCATCACGAGAACCCCTTGGGTGGCGAGGAATATGCCCTCGGTTTGAGGCAGCGGCCACCGCCCGCACCCATTTTCGGCACCCCTGCGACACCTTGCCGCAGGCATGGAACCGGTCGACATGAACACTGTCCGTCTTGCCATGCTCATGCTCTTCCTGGCTCTCTCTGCACAGGCGGCCCCCTACTCGGTGGCGGTGGCAAGTCTCGAGTCCACCCGGGTGGTCCTTGCGGACAGTCGCGGTGCCGAGGACCGAGAGGCGGTTCGCGACCAAGCGCGGGAGGCCCTTCTCGCTGCCTTCGACGCCCACCTGTTCCCCGCCTGGTACGGCACGACGTGGGGCTTCTACGGCACATCGACCACGCCGGGCGAGGGTGAGATCGCGTGCGGCTACTTCGTCTCGACGACCCTCCGGCATGCGGGCTTTCAGGTCGAGCGCGTGCGACTCGCCCAGCAGGCCTCGGAGCACATCATTCAGACCTTCGTCGCCGAGAGCGGCATCGCGCGCTTTCGCGACCGTCCCCTCGCCGACGTGCTGGACCACCTCGAGAGTGAGGGGGATGGCCTGTACATCGTCGGCCTCGACTACCACGTGGGCTACCTCCGCCAGGAGGGCTCAGAGACGCGCTTTTGCCACAGCACCTACCTCGGCGATGCAGAGGTCTTGTGCGAGGAGGCGGCCAGTTCCCCTGCCTTGGCATCGCGCTACCGGGTCGTCGGAAAGCTCCTCGACGACGCAATGATCGACGCGTGGCTCGACCAAAAGAGCATCGCGACGGTCGGCCCCCAGCGGCACTAATCGAGCGACTCGGCCGGCAGCAGCTCCATCCCCAGGGTCTCTACAAGACGGGGCCCGCTCCGCCCTCCGCCGAGGAGCGTGCTCTGCGGGAGGTTCACGCCCACCTCGAGCGCCCCCTGCACCAGCAGTCCTGGGTACGGCGGCCGGCACCAACAGACAGGAGGTCCGCTCGGATGTCCACACCAGGCGGTGTACACGTCCGGCAGCTGCTCACGGAGCTTCGCGAACATCGCGGACACCTGCTCCTCAGTCCGGTCGCCATCGCGATGCAGCACCACCACGGGCCGTTCATCGGCCGCTAGCGCCGCGATTCGCACCGCATGCAGCACGAGATCCTCGGCGTTCTTGGGTCGCTTCGCGCCCGAGCGGCTCTCCCAGATCACGTCGGAGAAGACGAACAGCCCCCCACTTTGGACTGGGCTGGGACGTCGCTCGAAGGCGATGGGGACGAGCTCAGCGAAGCCTTCTTCGACCCGAGGCTCTTCGAATGTTCGCCGGTATCGAAGCAAGGCACTCGGCCCAAAGGTGTTGGCCCACTGCTTGCCGGCTTCGGAGATGCCCTCAGGCCCGAGCATGCCCCCGTGGCGCTCCACCATCCGCAGGGACGCGTTGACCGACGCCTCCTGCTCCGAGGTCTGCAGCCAGTCACAGCGCACGGGAACACCCCTGGCCCAGGCCGTCTCGAGCACAGCATTGCGGCTCGCCCGGTCTGGGTAGGTGTTGTCGAGCACCACGCGTCGCTGACCCTCGTCGAGCAACGCGCCCAGCTTGGGGACCAGGCTGCCCAAGCTTCCGCCCTCTTCATCGCGGTTGAGTCGCGCGTAACCCCGGTCAGTGTACGCCTTTGCCAGGCTCGACTTGCCGGACGCCGGATAGCCCATCAGCAGCACGACCTCGCCGTCTGCGTCTGCAGAGGGCCGGCGCTCCTCGACCGGCACGCGGAGGTTGCGTCCTGCGGGGAAGGCCTCGTCCAGGCGCAGGGCCTCGGCCTCGGTCAGCTCGAGGTTCAGCGACGCGGCGGAGTCGCGAATCGACTCGGGCCGGGTCGAGCCCACGAGCGGAATGATCTTCGGGGAGAGGCCGCGGAGCCAGGCGAGAGCCACCTGGTAGACCGACACCCCATGGGCCTCGGCCAGCTCGCGCAGCACCGGATGGCGTCGCAGCTTCTTCTTGTCGCGCGGGCCACCGAAGGGCGCATACGCGAGCAGCATCATGTCGTGCTCGAGGGCGTAGGCGGCGACCCCGTTGCGCAGAGAGGTGGGAACGAACGGGTTGATCGCCACCTGAATCGCGGAGACAGGCACCAGCTTCTGTGCCTGTTCGATTTCATGGACGCGGACATTGCTGAGGCCGACGGACTTGACCCGACCCGCCTTGTGCAGCTTGGCCAGCGCCCGTACCGAGGTGGTGAACTTGGTGCGCGGATCGACGGCGTGCAGCTGGTACAGGTCAATCTGCTCGACCCCAAGTGCATCGGCGGAAGCCTCGCAGGCGGCGGTCAAGTGCTTGGCTCGACCATCGGGAAGCCACGCCCCCTTCGGTCGCGTCAGTCCACCCTTGGTCGCCACGAGCACGTCGGAGGATGGCCCATCCCAAGTGCGGAGCGCTTCAGCGATGAGGCGCTCGTTGTGCCCCACCTCGGTGTCGTCGAGGCAGTAGGCATCGGCGGTGTCGAGCACCCGCACACCGGCGTCGAGCGCAGCATGCAGAGTGGAGAGCGCCTGCTCGCGAGACGGGCGCTTGTGCGTGGAGAGGCGCATACAGCCAAGGGCAATCGCGGGAGTCTGAGTCATGGCTCCTCTCTAGCCCCAAACACCGCGGGAAGGTCCTCGGCAAGGCGCTCCCAGACCACGCGGACCGCCGCCGACCCGAGAAGATCGGCGTGAGTCACGAGCCAGACCGGGTAGCGCTGCAGCGGCTCGAGCACCTGCACCAGGTCCTCATCCCGCTCGGCGAGGGTGCCCACCAGCGCTCCAATCGCAACACCAGCGCGCGTCCACGCAAGCGTCGACCCAAAGGAGTCGGTGCGAAACGCCGCCAGGTCGAGGTCGACACCCACGTCCTCGGCCAGCTTCACAAAGAGCTTGTCCCGATCCGGCGCGATCACCCGGTGTTCTCCCAGTTCATCGAGTGTTCGAGGCAGGCCGAAGCGCTCGACATAGGACCGGCTCGCGTACAGCGCCGTGAAGCTCTCACCGACGCGTCGGGCGACCAGCGATGCGCGCCGGGGCTGGAACATGCGAATGGCGATGTCGGCCTCACGCCGGTCGAGGTCCGAGGCATGCGAGTCCACGACCACGTCGATGCCGAGGTTGGCATGGTCGGTGCGAAGCCGAGCCAAGATCGGAGGAAGCACCTCCATCGCGACCGGCGCCGTGCACGACAGTCGCACCCGTCCAGACACATCGACCACGCGACCGGTGAGGGTCCGCCGCAGCTCTTCGACCTGGTGTTCGACCGAGTGGGCCACGTCGAGCGCGGCCTGGCCCTCCGGCGTGAGCTCCACACCCCGAGCGTGCCGGATCACCAGCACCACGCCCACCTCATCCTCAAGCTGACGAAGTCGCCGCCCAAGCGTCGGTTGGCTCACGCCAACGCGAAGCGCGGCCGCACGAAGCGAGCCCTCCTCGGCGACAGCTTGCAAGAGGCGAAGGGTGTCCCAGTCCATGGGCGATTCAACCATGAATCACTGACGAACAAAAGCTGCGGCAGCGAACCGTCTGCAAATCGGTGACCTAAGGAGTGTACCCACCAAGGAGTTGGCCATGAAGATCGCAGTTCTCGGAATCACCGGAGGTGTCGGCGGTGCCGTCGCCGACGCCTTTCTCGCTCGCGGATGGGGCGTCGTCGCCCTGGCTCGAACCCCGTCAAAGGTGCACCCTCGTCCCAACCTACGCGTGGTCCAGGGTGACGCCAACGACGCAGACGCACTCGATCGCGCCATCGCCGGATGTTCGCTGGTGTTTCACGGCGTCAACCTGCCGTACACCGAGTGGGACCCCCACATGGTCACCCTGACCGCCGAGGTCATCGCGGCGACCGAACGGGCGGGTGCGACGCTGCTGTTCCCCGGCAACGTCTATGGACTGGGCCCCGACTTCACCGAAGCACTCGGCGAGGACGACAGCCACGAGGCGCCCTCCGCGAAGGGCGTCATTCGCAACCGCATCGAGGCCATGCTCGCCGCGAGCTCAGCCCGGTCCATCGTGCTGCGCATGGGCGACTTCTTCGGCGGTCAGGGCGAGAGCACCTGGGTGCACGAGCTGCTCAACCGCACCCGCAACGGCGGTGCATTGCGCTACCCGGGCCCGATGGACGTCGAGCACGCCTGGACCTACTTGCCCGATGCTGCCGAGACCTTCGTGCTGTTGGCGGAGCGTCGCGACGAGCTCGAGCACCACGCCGTCTTCCACTTCGCCGGCCACGTGCTGACGGGCACAGAGTGGGCCCAAGGCACCCTGGCCGCCATCGGAGAGCGCCCGGTGCGGCCGTTTCCATGGATGTGGTTCCAGCTCGCGCGTCCGTTCGTTCCCTTCGTGAGGGAGATCTTCGCGATGCGCTATCTGTGGGACCAGCCTGTGCGCATGCGCCAAGACAAGCTCGAGGCTCTGCTTGGAGAGGTGCCGCACACACCTTTCGACGTCGCCATCACGCGTGCGGCCCGAATGGTGCTGGATGAGGAGGCCGTCGCCGCCTGATCCCGCGTCCAGAAACGACAACGGCCGGGCCCTCTGACGAGGACCCGGCCGTTTGTGTTCGTCAGTGACGAATCAGTCGCGCTTCACGTAGGGAAGCAGGGCGATGTGACGGGCACGCTTGATGGCGCGCGACACCTGACGCTGCTGCTTGGCGGTGAGGCCAGTGGCGCGGCGGGGCAAGATCTTGCCACGCTCGGTGAGGAAGCGCTGCAGCTTGCGCACGTCCTTGTAATCCACAACTTCATGCTGACCGAGCGGCGAAGGCTTACGGCGACCCATATCGAACTCCAATTCGCTTTGGACTGGTCTGCCCCCACCATGGGGCCAGAACCGGAGCCGCCTGTGCGACTCCTCGCGCTCCTGCGGAGGTGCGGAGCGAGCGGTCCACGCAGTTAACGCAGGCTCCCGAACCTGTCACGCCGAAGGGGGCTGGCAAGTGGGACACCAGGTCGTAGACCGCCCCCCAAGGCGATCCTGGGCGATCGACGTGCCACATCGCAGACACGGTTCGCCTGCCCTGCCGTAGAGGGCAAACGGGTTGTCGCCTCCCTGGGTCACGTACTGAAACTCGTCGGTATCCTGGGTGCGAATCGCTTCGTCGAGCTGGTGAAAGATCGCCTCCGCGAGCCGTTCGAGCGGCTCCGCTTCGAGCGTCCCACACGGCGTGCGCGGGTCAATACCCGCATTCCAAAGCGCCTCGACGGCGTGGATGTTGCCAACGCCGGCAAGCACGTCTTGGTCCAGCAGCGCGACCTTGATCGCCCGCCGACCCCGAAGCCGCGCGCCGAGCTCGACGCCGGACAGCGGGGTGAGCCAGGCATCCGGCCCGATCGCCTCGGCGATGGCGTCCGCCACCCGGTCTTCCGGAACCAGGCAGCCAAAGCGCCGCGCGTCCGCAAACCAGAGCACTACCCCGTCGAACTCGAGCCCGATCTTGGCGAAGCGCGGGGGCTCCTCGCTCGGCGTGCGCCGCATCCACTGCCCCGTCATGCCGAGGTGGATCTGCATGCCAGCATCCCCCTCGAAGGTCCAGCCAAGCCGCTTTCCATGCCGAATCGGTTGACCGGCGACACGACCGACGACCCGCTGACGAAGCGCATCCTCGCCGTGGGGATGCTCATCGCGGGGACGCGTTGAGCGACGGGCGCGAATGGCGGCGGGGTCGAGGATCTTGAGCCCGCGTAGCCGCTGTCCACCCGCCCAGCGCTCGAGCTGACGGCGCGCGATCTCGACTTCTGGAAGCTCGGGCATCTAGACCGCCATGCCGGTGAGCCAGCCAATGCCTACCGACAACGCCATCGCCAGCGAGCCGCCAATCACGACGCGCGCGACCGCCGGCCGCTGCGGGGCAGCTCCCAGCTTGGCACTCCACGACCCCAACGCCGCAAGCGCGGCTAGGGCGCTGCCAACGATGACGATGGCTTGCAGATGGCTGGGTGCAAGCAGCACCGCACCGAGCGGAAGTGCCGCACCGACGGTGAACGCGACGGCGGAAGCGAATGCTGCCTGAATCGGCTGTGCGAGCTCGTCGGGGTCGAGATTCAGCTCATCCCGGGCGTGCGCGGCAAAGGCGTCATGCGCGGTGAGCTCGGTGGCGACCTGATGGGCGAGCTCTGAAGACAGGCCCCGGGAGACGTAGATGGCGGTGAGCTCGACCAGCTCGTCCTCGGGATCTTCAGCGAGCTCGCGACGCTCCAGCTCGAGATCGGCATTCTCGACGTCGCGCTGCGAAGACACAGCCACGTACTCGCCGACACCCATCGACAACGCGCCGGCAACGACCGCCGCAAGCCCGGCCACCAACAAAGCTTCTTGACTCGCATCGGCGGCGGCAACCCCGAGCAGAAGGCAGGCCGTCGAGACGATCCCGTCGTTGGCGCCGAGCACAGACGCGCGCAACCAACCGGTCTTGTGCACGCGATGGCTCTCGATCACCTGCCCTCCATGCCAAGTCCATATCCGCGGCCCGCACGGCGCGCCCCCCAGCGTTACCGTGCAGTCCTACGGAGGCATGCATGCAACTCGAGAGCGAATCCTTCAAGCCCTACCACCGCTTCGACGAGCGCCTGGCCTTCGGCAAGCACGACGCCGAAGCCCACTTCGCCTTCGCGGGCAACAAGAACCCGCACCTGCGCTGGTCGGACGCGCCTGAAGGCACCAAGTCCTTCGCCATTCTCTGCTGGGACCCGGATGTGCCGAGCGTCGGCGACGACGTGAACCAGGAAGGCAAGACCGTTCCCCTCACCCTCCCGCGGGTCGATTTCTTTCACTGGGTGGTGTGCGATCTGCCCGCCAGCCTGCGCGAGATCGCCGAGGGCAGCCACAGCGAGGGCATCACCGCGAAAGGCAAGCCCGCCGGCGCCACTCCCGATGGCGGCAAGCAGGGCCAGAACGACTACACCAACTGGTTCGCCGGCCACCCCGACATGGGCGGCACCTACTGCGGCTACGACGGCATGGCTCCTCCATGGAATGACGAGCGCGTGCACGGCTACCGCTTCGGCATCTACGCCCTCGACGTCGAGAGCCTGGACCTCTCGGGCGCCTTCACTGGCAATGAGCTCCGCCGGGCGATGGCCCACCACGTGCTCGACGCCCAGATCTTGATCGGAACCTACGCGATCAACCCGGACGCCTAAGCGCCCGCGTGCCCCGCTTCACCACCATCGCCGGGCCGTTCGAGTTCGAGGCCGACCCCATCAAGGGCTCTCGGTTCATCGCACTTCTGCGGCCCGTCTCGACCGAAGACGAAGCCCTGGAGCTGGTTCGCGACGCCCGGTCGCGCTGGCCGGGAGCGAGCCACCACTGCTGGGCCTTCGCACTGAAAGACGGTCGCACGCGCAGCAACGACGATGGTGAGCCAGGTGGGTCCGCCGGACGGCCGATCCTCGCGCAGATCGAAGGGCACGGCATCACCGACGTGTCGGTCGTCGTGATGCGCTGGTTTGGCGGCACGAAGCTTGGAGTCGGCGGCCTGATGCGCGCCTACGGCGGTACGGCTGGAAAGGCCCTCGACCGCGCTGAGCCGCTCGAAGTCATCCCCGTCGTCGAGATTCAGGTCGAGCACGACTACGACGACACCGGCACGGTCCAAGCCATCATCGGTGCGCGCGGACTCGTCGTTCGCGACACCCAATACGACGCCCGCGTCCAGCTGCGTCTGTCGATGGAAGAGACCCTGGTAGACGCCGTCGTGCAAGAGATCACGGATCGCACATCGGGCCGAGCGACAATCGACCGCTGACCGAGCGCTCGCCCGCGGTAGGGTGGCCGTTCAGGAGGTCCTATGGAGCACGAAGCCTTTGTTCAGCGCGTGATGCAGCGTGTGCCCGCGTCCAAGCCGACCGCGTTCTCTTTCCAGAGCTGGAAACACGGAGGACGCCCGACCGCCGAAGGCTTTGGCATCATGCCGATTGCCGGTGTCGACCCCGCCAAGATCGCCGATGCGGTCATGGACATCGACCACTACGTCGGCAACGTCGAGCACGTCAGCATCTCGCGCTCGATCGCCGATGACCGCTTTGTGCCGCCCGCCGCCCTGCGCTTCTACCAGAAGGTCGACATCCCCGTCCTTGGCTCGGTCCACCACGAGCTCGTGCTCCACCGCATGGGCGAGATCAACGGCTACACGGTGTGTGCCTGGGACGTGCTGCGCAGCGAGACCGATGCGCTGAGCAAGCGCGATGGCTTCCGCAGCGACTACAACCAGGGCGCATGGTTCGCCGCCCCCGGTGTGCTTGGATACGCCCTCGCGTCCGCGCCAAAGCGCGATGATGTCGGCTTCCTGAAGTGGAAGGCCCTCACCAAGGGCGCCGACGCGGCCGCATCGCGCGTGCTCAAGGCCAACCTCGAGGGCATGGCCCGCTGGGCTGCCCGTCGATGAGCGTCGAGGTTCTGCACGCAGGCCGCTTTCAGGTCTGTGAGGCCGCTGTGGTCGAGACGATCTCGTCGAATGCCTGGACGGTGAAGATCCCCGTGAACGACCCCATCCATCGCCGGCTTCGTCGCAAGCCGACGCCCGAGGGCTGGGACGGAGCGGTGTTCTTCATCGACGGCGTCGAGACCGAGCCGGGACTGGGGTCCGGCCTCGCGAATGGCTTCGTGACCGTCGGCACCTACGCGATCTAGCGGAAGGGCAAGCCGCGGTCGTCGAAGATCCAGGGTGCGAACAGCATCGGGTACATCGCGAGCATGCCCCACGAGAACATGCCGAGATTCATGGTCACGGCGATGCCGAAGTGAATCAAGAAGCCGCCGACCGCCCAGTGCGGGCAGAAGCGCGTGAGCAGCAGAATCGGCGTCAGCTCGATGATGATCGTGGCCCAGCTGCCGAAGCGAAACAGCGGGTGCAGGCCGTACCACCAGTTCGGGTCTAGGTTCGAGGCGAGCGGGTCGGTGAGGATCCGGTACAGCGGCGAGAACTTGCCGAGGCCCATCCAGTCGGCATTGTTCATCAGCTTGCCGATGCCGGCGCACAGGTAGACGACGATGAGAAACCACTTCACGGCGTCGTAGATCCAGCCCTTGGCCTTCACCGCCGCCTCGCGCTTGAACAACACGTTGGCCAGCGCCCACTTCTGGTGTGCGGGCGTGAAGAACAAGAAGATCAGCATCAGCCGCAGGATGCGGTCGATCGCACGGTCGCCGGGTGGGTAGCCGTGGCCAAGCTGGGCATAGAACAGGACGCCCACGAGGATGGCCGGACGAACGCCAATGCCCAGCAAGATCAGCGCAGCACAGGTGACGGTGACGCCGTAGGCGAGGAAGCCGGCGCTCTCGCGACCGACCACGTCGTCGAGGAACCACCAGTACTCCTCGATGCCCGACAGGCCACCGTCCGCGTAGCGAAGGTAGAAGTCGTCGAGGAGTCCGAGCTGCAGAACCCGGACCAAGTCGCCGAGGATGCACAGCGACACAAAGATGCGCATCAGCGCGAGCGGGCGCACATCCACGTCGCGGTCGCAGTGATCGACCCAGCGATTCCAGAGGCGCGCGATCATCGCTGAAGCCTCTCGGGAACGAAGTCGGGAGGCGAGGCGACGTAGGTGCGCTTCACCCGCGCGGGCTCACCCGACGGAAAGGGTGCGACGGTGCCGACCACGCGCACTTCCTTGAGGTCAGGCTTGTCTTTGTACGCCTCGGTCGCGGCCCAGCGAACCATGCCCTTCCAGTTCTTCGCGTGCGGCTCCGATGCGGTGGTGGACACCATCGGACGGAACTTGCGCATGGTCAGCTGCGCGCGCCGCCAGGGGTGATCGGCGTCCTGCGAGCGAAACCAGAGTTCGTCGTCGACCCAGATCTCAACCCGCCGAACCTTGCTCGGACCGTCGCGGTAGAGATGCCAGGAATGCGACACCCGAGGCACGCGCTGGGTCCACTCGAGACGGTCGGCCATCGGTCGGCGAACGAAGCGATCGAAGTCGCCGATGGCGACCTCGGCACGACCCGCTGCGCCCTGCTTGAGCAGGCGCTCGCGATGGCTGCCGGTGTAGTCGCTGGGCTTCATGCGATCGAGGCCGGGAAAGCCAAGAATGATGGTCCAGGCGATGACAGCGAGCACAGCCGCGGCGCGAAGATGGCGAATCCTCTCGCTCAGAGAGCCTCCAGAGGCTCAAGGCTAGCGCAACCGGTCCACCCGGACCTGAATCACTTCGATGCAGGCTCGACGGTGATCGTACCGGAGCCCTCAACGCCGTCGTCGAGAACCACCGCGCCCATCTGCGGAGGCGGCACATAGGTGCGGAACTCGGGTTGCTCCGACGCACCTGCGAACCGAGCCGTCATCAACACGGTGAACAGCGCGATGACAGCTGCCGCCAGCAACTCTCCCCGTCCCCCGCTCAGCTTCGCTTGACTGATCATGCTCGACTCCTAGTCTCAATCTGCCCACCTTCCAGGGAGACTTCTGTCGGGCACCCGACACTTCTGCGAAAAGTGCAAATATTCCTGAAGCGGCTCGCAGCAGGAGGGCGCAACGCCGAGCCCCCTTCTCACGTCCACTTCACGACCAGGCCGCCGCGTCGAGGCAGGCCACGCGGTCGCCATCAAGCGCGAAGGCGACACGCCCATGAGTCCGGTTATGAGGTGCCTCACCTCGTTCGACGTCCAAGCCAGGCGTTCGGCGGCACCTCGAGGATTTCGTGAGTCTATTTCGCGGTCGCGCGGCCGATGAGCAATGCGATGTGTTGCTCATTGGCGGATATCCTCCGCCGTATGGGGGCGTGAATGTTCACGTTCAACGCCTCGCTGCTGTTCTGCAGCGCACGGTCGACGTGCGGGTCGTCGACTACTTCCGAGAAATCGAGCCTGGATGGGACCCAGACACCCCCTTCGTCTACCGGGTCGGCCCGGTGCATCAGCGCCGGCTGCGCGCCCTCCGCATCCTGAGTCGACTCGCACGCACGCAATGCTCGGTTCTGCATTTTCATGCAGGGTCATTCGATCGATTCGCAATGCTCGCGCTGCCGATGCTGTGGGCATCGTCGCGAACGGCAAGACGGGCCGTCACGATTCACAGCGGCACCTTCCCTATCCGGGTGCAGTCCGCCAGTGCGCTCCGCAAACGGTGGCTTGGATCCGTGCTCGCGAAGTTCGACCTGGTCATCTGCGTCAGTGAGGAGATTCAGGCGACCGTGAAGGCGCTGGACCCCGGCGCCCACACCATGGTGCTGCCCGCCTTTCTGCCGCCCTCAATCGAAGCTCAATCTCCAGTGGCCGCAGAGGTTGAGGTGCTGCGAAACGACGGACGAACCGTCCTGCTCGTGAGCGGATTTGCTCAGCCTCACTACGGATTCCACGTCGTCCTCGATGCCCTGCTCGCGCGACCGGAGCTGGCGAAGTCCGTCGCCCTCGTCTTCACGTTCTACAACACGTACGACGCCGACTATCACCGCGTTCTGCTCACTCGACTCGCCGAGTCCGGCGTTCCGTTCAAGGTGTACGACAATCTGAAGCCAGACCGATTCGCAGCCCTGTTGAAGGCATCCGATCTCTACGTCCGGCCAACGGACCGGGACGGGGATAGCGTGGCAATTCGCGAGGCCCGCGCGCTTGGAACGCCCGTCTTGGCCAGCGACTGTGTGCGACGTCCAGAGGGCACGTTGCTGTTCGAGACGATGAATGCCGACGCCCTAGCGGCGGCACTGCGGCAGGCACTGGACCAGCCGAGTCACCATCAGGGCCTCGAAGAGCCGAACACGAATGTCTCTGGAGTTCGGCAGGCCTACGCACACCTCGGGCTGACCGTGTGACCGCCCCTAGGCGTGCGAATCGCGACGCGGAAGATTACTCGACCCGCCAGGGAGCCCCATGCCGACGTTGGTGGTGAAGGAAGTGGATCGCTCTTCGGAGATCGTACATTTCGCCGACGAGCACCAGATCATCCGAAGCGGCAGCAGGACTCTCACTTGGGAGCGAGGCCAAGAGCGGTGGGAGCTTCCGTTCCCGAGTGCCATTGCACAGCGCCTGCTTGGGCGGTCGCGTATGGCACGCCGGGCGCTTCGATGGGACAAATGCAACGTGGTCCCTGCCCAAGATGGAAACCGCCTCATCGTGGTCCTTGGGGGCTCCGTGTACGAGGTGGACGCCGATGCCGGAACTTGGCGGCCTACACTCGCTCTGCGGCAGTGTCGAAACGTCCTCCATCAGTCGATCGCACGGCGAGGCTCGACGTTGGTGTTCGGCGAATATGGCGCCAACCCCGAGCGTGAGTCCGTTCCCGTGCACTGCTCCAGAGACGACGGCAGGACCTGGCAGCCCGTATTTGAATTCGAACCCGGCTCGGCCCGGCATGTGCACGGGGTGTTCTGGGACCCACACACAAGCACGTGGTGGGTCTCCACCGGGGATTTCAACGGCGAATGCCATCTCCAACGCCTCTCGGAGACCTTCGAACCGCTCCAGCGCATCGGCGACGGCAGCCAACTCTACCGAACGTGCTTCCTGTGGTTCACCCCCACGCATGTGTACTGGACGATGGACTCACAGCTGGAGACGACCTTCGCGGTTCGACTCGATCGCTCAACGGGCGTTGTGGAGCGGCTCCAGGCCATGCCCGGCCCTGTTTGGTATGCGAAGGCGCTGACGGATGGTGTGTTTCTCGCCGCAACCGCGTGTGAGTCCGGGCCTTCCGTCCGCGGGCCGTTCGCACATCTGTACGCGAGCGGCGATGCCCAGACCTGGCACGAAGTGGCTCGCTTTCCTCACGACGGCCTGCCCCGGCGGTGGTTCAAGGCAGGCGTACTTGGTTTTGCAGACGGCGAGCAGTCGAGTACCGACTTCTGGATGTTCGGCGAGGCCTTGCGCGGCATCGAGGGCCAGGCGTGGAGGTGCACGCTGGCACAGGCACCCTCGCCCGCGCACGACCCAGGCCTTTCCGCATCATCTCGAGGCCTCGGACTCGCGCAGAGCGCCATCGTTGAGGCCTCTTGGCCGGGCTCCATCGCAGATCTAGAGGGTCAGAAGCCCTCCTTCCGGAGAGCGACGATACCTGGTCTCGTGGCCCTCACAACGAGCTCGGACGCGGTGAGACGGCCATGGGCCCGAGCCCTGATGCGATTCATCGCCGTTCGGAAGGACCAGATCCGGCCAAGGTTTATGACCCGTTGGCCGTCCCAAGCCGACCGCGAAGCCGCAGCGCTCGTCATTTCCGTGGTCCTGCTCCAGACCTCGATTCGAGAGCGGGACCCGCGCTATCTCAACGCCGTGTACTCCTTGGACGCCGCGAAGGTGCTCCCGCGGGTTCGCTGGTCAGATCGGCTGGGACCCGCCCTTTCTCTGGCCCCCGCCACACGCCTGGCCGGCCACGTGCGCGCGGTCATTGCGTCCCTCGAGGCCGAGACATCGGAGGGCACATGGAGATGAACGAACCGGTTGTTGCCGTGTTCAGCCCGTCGGTCAAGAGCCTGTACTCGACGGCCGTACTCGAGATGCTGCACCGACGCGGCGTGCGCGTTGGATTGGTCGTCATCCGACGCATGTTCACCCCTTCACGCGTGCGCCAAGAACTCCGCCGAGACGGCTTCAGACTCGTGCGGAAGGCGTACAAGAAGCTCATCCTGCGCGAGCGAACGTCCGCAGCCAGTGGGCCGTCCATTCGGAATGCGGTGTCCGAACAAGCGCTCGGGGAAGGAGACCTTCGCAGGACCTGCCGCAGGTTGGACGTCCCATTCATGGTGGTTTCAGATCTGAACTCCGACCCGGTGGTCGACGCGCTTCGGCAGCTGGAAGTCCGATGCGTCGTGTCGACGGGCGGAGGGCTGCTTCGTGAGCCTCTGCTCGAGGCTACGGGCCTTGGTGTCCTGAACTGCCATATGGGAATCCTCCCGCAGTATCGCGGTATGGACGTCGTCGAGTGGGCCGCGCTGTATGACGACTGGGGCGGCATTGGGCTGACCACTCACCTGATGGATCGTGGTGTCGACACGGGACCCATCCTCCAGATTCACCCAGTCCCCATCGCTGGCACTTCGACCTTTACAGCGCTGCGGCAGCGGCTTCACGCCGAAATGCCAGACCAGATTGTGAGCGCAGCCTGCGGCTTGTTGGATGGCACCATCATTCCTGCCCCGCAGAAAAAGTCCGATGGACGCCAGTTCTTTATCATCGAACCAGCGCTTCACGAACTCGCCGAGGCCAAGCTCCGCGCCGCCGCGAAGTCTAGAGCTTAGAGATCGATCCAGAGCCGTCATCGCGGCCACATCGACGACTCCACCTCCGGCGACACCGCCGCTCGATCCCCGGCTGACCCGCCGACGAGCCCCACGGCCGCTTCATCATGAGGCGCGAAGTCACCCGTCACATCGGCTCGGCAATCCAGATGTTGATGCTCTTGAAACCTCCGCTGCGCGCCGGAATGAGCGCCTGGTAGGAATCCGACTCGAACATCGCCGAGAGCTTGTCGCGGTCCGGAAAGTCCATGACGAGCACGATGGCCGTGCCATCGCCTGCGACGACTTCTGAGACCTTGAGGCGGTTCGCCGGGCCCGCGCCAAGCGCGTCGAACAGCGGACCTGCCTTCTGCATGTAGGTCTTCATGGCGTCCATGTTCTCAGGGTTCGGGATCGCCGTGGCGATGAGGGTGCAGGGCTGGGGCATGGGGGCTTCCTTTGTTGGTGTGATGGTCGTGGCCGAGACTGAAGTGCTACGCGACTCTCGCCGGCTTCCAGCCCTTGCCGATGGTCTCTCCGGTCCGCATGTGCTGGTTCAGCCCAGCGAGCATGGCGTCCAGGGCTTTGGTCATCGACCGCTCGAGGACCAGCTTGTCCATGATCATTCCCAGCGCACCAAACTTGAGCGCGTAGTCCATGGTGATGGTCAACTCGGTCTTGCCTTCGCCCGTGGCACGCAGGTCGAAGGCACCGCCGGCGCTCTTCATCGGCATGCTGCTGTCGACGACCTCGATGACCAAGCGCTTGCCGTGGACAGATTCGGTGACGCGCTCCCGCAGGTTGTTGCCGTCGTAGAGGTTGCAGACGCGCTCGGAGCCCACACCGGAACTGGGCGTGCCAGCCGTGATCGGAGAGGTCTCGACTCCGGGGTGGTAGCGGTGGATGCCACCGAAGTCGGAGAGAACCCCCCAAACGCGCTCGACGGGGGCATCGACGGTGCGGTTCAAGGTAATGCTGGCCATAGTGTCACTCCTTCAGCGGAGCGTTCGGACGCCCCGGTAGTGACAAGCTAGGCTCAAACTTTGATGCAGCAAAGCAGCGATATTGCATTTGATTGATGCATAATAACGGCATGCACAACTGGGACGACCTTCGCATCTTCTTGGCTTCGGCCCGAGCACACAGCTCGCGCGGCGCGGCTCGCGCGCTTGGCGTCAACCAGTCCACGGTGGCTCGCCGCCTGCGTCAACTCGAGGAAGACGCGGGGGTGAAGCTGTTCGAGCGTGGCGCCCGGGGCTTCGAGCTGACAGAACTGGGCCGAGAGGTGCTCGTCGAGGCCGCGAAAATCGAAGACTCCTTTGCCGCACTTGATCGGCTGATCATGAGCCGAGACGCTCGTCCGAGCGGGAAGGTGCGCCTGTCGGTCGCAGACGGGTTGTTGAGCCTGATGGGGCCGGTCGTCGCCGATGTCGCGCGAGACCACCCGACCATCGACATCGAGGTCGAAGTGAACAATGGGCTCGTAAGCCTGTCGCACCTGGAGGCGGATGTCGTCCTGCGGGTCGCCGCCAGGCCGCCGGAAACCCTGGTCGGTCGACGCATTGCCTCGCTGGTTGGAGCTCCCTATGGTTCGCGGCAGTACCTAGCCGGTGCCTCGGATGTTCATCGACTCGCCGAGCATCGCTGGGTCCGGTGGGCCGAGGCGTGGCAAGGATTCAGTGTGGAGCGATGGATCAGCGCCAACGTCGCGCCCTCTCGGGTCGCCACAACCGCGAACTCAAATCAGGCGCTCACATCGCTCGTCGCACAGGGCGTCGGGGTGGGCTTTCTGCCTTGCTTTTCCGCCGATGCCGACCCCGAGCTGAGCCGCATCGGGCCACGTGTCGAGCTCGGAGCGTCCGTCTGGCTCCTGACACACGAAGACCTGCGCAAGACCGGTCGGGTGGCAGCCTTCATGAAGTGTGCGGGCGAGGCACTTCTGAGGCACCGAGGCGACATCGAGGGCCCTTTCGAGGACGGACTCGTGGTGAGGTCCGAGGCGATGGACCAGTATGGTGCGTGAGGCTCGAGTCCTCTGCGCGCGCGGCCGAATCACCCAGGAACGTCGCACCCAAAGCTAGCCAGCGCCCAGTCCTTCTAGAGCGATTCGAGGTAGGCCTCGAGCTCATGCTGCTCGGACTCCGAGAGAGCTTCGATCACCGAGCGTGCAGCACTGGCCTCACCGAAGTGCCCGGAGAGCACGGCGTCGATCAGTGTCGGCGCCCGGCCGTCGTGGAGGTAAGGCGCCGTGTCTCGGACACCCCAGAGCGGCGCGGTGCGGTACTCGGTCGTCAGGACCCCGGGGTCCTGATCGACGAAGGCGCCGTTCGGGTCCCCCACATCGTGCAGAAGGAGGTCGGTATAGGCGGGCACACCACCCAAGTCGGGCAGGTGGCAGCTGTCGCAGCCCGCCGCGATGAAGTGCACTTCGCCCGCGCTCGCCGCGGCCGTGTCTTCGGGTTCGACCGGCTGCGGAGGCCCGAGGTTCGCGAGGTAGAAGGACAGCGCCTCGTAGTCGGCGCCCGACAACTCGGGGTCGGGATGTGCGTCGTTGTCCGTTCCCGTAAACGTCGAGTACGAGGGGTCGATGGTCTGCCCGAGCTCGTTGAGCAGGGCGTCGGCCGCGAAGTCGGCTGCGGTGGGCACGTTGGCCTTCCATCCGTACCTGCCGACCAGGTCTCCCACCATCCGAACGCGCCCGGAGATGCCGTCGCCATCAAGGTCGTCCGGGTCTTCACCAGCGATGATCGCGGCGTCTGAGATGGCGTCGAGAGCGCCGGTTCCGAGCGTGGTCGGAGGGTTGCGGAGCTCGATGACGTTGGTGCCGTCAGGCAGCCGCATGGGCCGCTCGCCGGGGACCGCCACGCGAGGAAGCGCGTTGGTCGGGCCCGCGCTGAACACCCCATCGGTCCAGGTGCCATACCGAATCACGTTGGTGTCGATACCGCCGGCACCTCCGAGCACCGGGTCCTGGTGGCAAGCGCGACACGAGTCGGCGTTGAAAAAGGGTCCCAGCCCCTCGGTGGTGCGCGCACTGCGGTCGAAAACCTCTCGGCCGCGGAGCCACAGCTCGTACTCCGCGCCGTCCAGCGCGCGAACCGGCCCGCCATTCTCGCCAACGCCTGGCACGACTTCGCCAGGCTGAATGAGGTTGAGGTTGTCGGTGTCCCAGCCTCCGAGGCCCCGAAGGAAGGCGAGGAGCTGCTCCTGGCCCTCGGCATCCAGTTCCGCGAAGGACGAAGCGCTGGCTTCCCCCTCGCCACCGTGCAACGCGATGGCCTCTTCGAGCGTCTCTGCACGGCCATCGTGAAGGTAGGGCCCATGCAGGCTCACGTTCCACAGCGGTGCAGTGCGAAACTCGCTGGCGTCCGCAAGGGCAACGTCCAGGTCGCCGGCGAACTCGGATCCCAGGTCATGCAGCAGCAGGTCGGTGTAGGCAGGGAGCTTGCCGATGGTCGAGTCGAGCACCGGCACGTGGCAGTCCACGCAACCGACCTTCTTGAAGAGCTTCGCGCCCGCGCGCTCCGCATCCCCGGCCTCCATCGGGCGAAGGGGGGCCAGGTACAGCGAGAAGACGAGCAGCGCTTCCTGATCTTCGTTGGAGACCTCGGGATCAGGCACGCCATCGTCATCGACCGTAGGCTCGTCCGTGGCCGCGACCTGCGCGTAGGCGCTAGGCATGAGGTAGTCCAGCAGCGACGGACTCAGGGCGGCAACCGGGCCGTCGGGAACGTCGTAGAACAGCGGGTCGGTCGTAATGCCCATCTGGTTGAAGAAGGCGCCGCGGTTGAAGGACTCCAGCGAGGCTGCCTGAGACTTGTAGCCAAAGCGACCGACCTCACCCTGCTCGTAGTTGGCGCGTCCGGAGATGCCGTCCCCATTGCGGTCGTCCTCATCCTCGCGGGACAGGATCTCATCCTCGGAGACGAAGGTGAACAGCCCAATGCCCATGGCGTTGGGGGCGTTGCGACGCGCGTAGACCGAGGCATTGTCCGGCTCAGCGGTGTGTCCGGCAGGCAGGTCGTACAGGTTTCGGACCGGTGACTCGCCGTTTGTGCCGACATCGATGAGGGCGCCGTCGTCTCTCTCGGCCTGCACCAGCCAGAAGTCCCGGTAGCGAGGGCCGGAACCGCCAGCGACCGGGAACTGGTGGCAGCCCGCACAGGAGTCGGTGTTGAAGCTCGGGCCGAGCCCGCCGGGCTCGTCGAAGGTCCGCACCATCTGCTCACGGCCCCGCTCGAAGAGCTCGAGGGTCGCCGCGTCGAGGCTGTCGATGGGGTCGCCGGGCGTGTCTGCCCAGATCGGAAGGTCCCGGTCCGGGAGGGCGTTGCCGCCACAGGCGGTGAGGGCGAGAAGAATGGAGATCGTGATGCGCATGTGTCTCATGGCGCCCGTGCTACGAGCAGTGTACCGCTGTAAGGACCGGTCGACGACTCCAGGTTTCCGCCCACGGCGTAGGCGTGAGCCCCTGGACTGGACCAGACGGCATGCAGCAGTCGTTCATTCGGTGTCTCGATGATTTCGCTCTCGCCGGTCTCGAGATCGACGGTCGCGAGGTAGCCCCGCACCCCCGAGATCAGGGCCTGACCGTCACCGAGGTCCTGCACACCGAACAGGCCGCTGGGTGCGGTCGCAATCTCGTCGAGACCATCGGCGTCGCCGAGGAACACGCTGCCGGTCACCCGCCCGCCGACGATGAGCGCCTGGCCATTCACTGCCGCGACGGTCACGAGGTCCTCGGAGGTGCCGGTGGGCACCGTGGCGAAGCTGTCCCCGCGGCCCACGAGAGCCAGGCCTCCGGCGCCGATCAGCCACACCTCATCGCCGACCAGCGCGACCTTGAACAGGCTGGAGGCTTCCGTGGTGGCAATCACGATCTCGGCCCATGCTGAGCCATCGAAGTGCCAAGCCCGCGCCGAGGCGCCCCCCCACGCCGAGCTGCCACCGACGGCGTAGGCTTCGGTCGGCGAGAGCGAGAGCACGCCCCAGATGGCGTCTTCCACTCCCAGGGAGTGGTCCGTCACCCCGTTGGGTCCGACGTGCAGTAGCGCCCCGTCGATGCCACCTATCCAGACGTCATCGGCACTTGAGCCGTGCACCCAGTTCAGCAGGCCGACCTCGGGTACCTCCACCGCCTCCCACTGGTCTTCACTCCCTCGCCACAGGCCCCCATCTTCGATCTGGCCTCCGACTGTCCAGACATCTTCTGCGGAAGAGCCCCAAACGCTTACCAGGGCGCCGTCGGCTTCGGCCCAGACCTCCTCGAATCGAAGGGGCTCGCTGCAGGCGGAGAGGCCGAGGAGAGCGAGCGTGTACGCGGACGAGCGGAGTGGCATAAGGCCAGCCTAACGGGAGCCGACACAGAGTGCTCCCTAGGCTTGACCAGCCCCTCCTGGGACTACTCATACCGCTAGACGGCTCCCTAGAGTTCATCCTGGTAGCCGTACCGCTACTTGCCGCAAGTTCTACGATCCCGCTGAAGGCGCTAAGCTAGCTCCACCAACGCCCGCAGACCCGGCAGGAGCCACCTTGATCGCCCTACTGACCCTCAGTGCCCTCGCCTCACCGAGCTCCGAACTCACCGGCCTAGCCACCTCGCAATGGCGCAGCGAGGACTCACCCGAAGAGATGCAGAAGGTTCTGGACGACGCGGTCGAGCGCGTGGCTCAGGCCTATCCCTTCTTTGCGCGCGGCCTCGTTCGCTCGAAGCTTAGGGAGTCCGCGACCTACTGCCCAGACATCACCATCGCCGCGACTGCCGAGGCATGGACCTCCCAGTGCGCTGACGGCGGCCCGTTCTCGCGCGCGTGGGGTGGGGGCGAGCAGCCCTTCACCACCGCAAAGGGCAGAACGGTCCGCAGTGCACTCGCCTACGACCCCTCCTCCGTCACGATCGAGTTCAAAGGAGAGGACGGGAGCCGTATCAACACGTACCGGTTCGAAGCCACGCGGATGGTTCTCGACGTCGCCATTACAAGCGATCGGCTGACCGTGCCCTTCGTCTGGCAGTTCTCGTACATGAAGGATGAGGCATCCGTTCCCTCGGGAGAAAAGGAACCATGATCGACCTCGGCGACGATTCCCCGTAGGCTTCGCCCCCGGCGACATCGGCTTTCGCCCACGGACCTTCCCGGCGGCGCCGGGAAGTGCGTCTTGGCTCAACTCCCGCCAACCCGATCCACCAAAAAACCCGCCCTACAAGAGGACGGGTTTAGGTGGTCGGGGTGGCAGGATTTGAA
>JAGSGY010000095.1 GCA_023954855.1 Pseudomonadota bacterium
GAGGTCGTCGGCGCCTGCGAGATACCGATGCCCAGCGCCGAGTTCGACCTCGCGGCGGGTGTATCGATGGAAGACGGCGTCACCGTCGTCAGCGAAGAGCGGGTTGGGCCGTACGACACGGTCGTCCTCCAGGCTCTGAACGCGGATGTGCTGCTCGATTGGCTGCAGACGGAAGGCTACGACCTGCCATCGGACCTCTCGACCGTGCTCTCGCCCTATGTGGCTGACAACCAGCACTTCATCGCGCTGAAGCTCGCCTCCGGACAGGACACGGGCGACCTGACGCCCCTCGGCATGCGCTACGACGCCTGCTCTGCGAGCGTTCCCCTGCAGCTCACCGCCATCGCGGCAAACGCGGACATGCCCGTCGACGTCTACGTGATCGGCGAGTCGCGGGCGGTGCCGGACAACTACCTGCACGTCACGATGAACGACGCGAGCATTGACTGGTGGACCGGCGGGGCGAACTTCTCGACTGCGCTGTCAACAGCGGCAGACGAGGCGGGTGGACAGGCCTTCTCGACGACCTACTCGGGCCCGA
Organism: Pseudomonadota bacterium; assembly: GCA_023954855.1. Taxonomy (GTDB): domain Bacteria; phylum Myxococcota_A; class UBA796; order UBA796; genus M1803. Next base: position 542 of record JAGSGY010000095.1, read on the forward strand.
TTGGCGACCTGTCGATCAACCTCTACTCCGGTGGTTTCAACGAGGCCGACCTCGCGTCCTACACCGATGCCGAGCAGTTTGTCCGCCGCCTGACCGACTCCGTGCCCCTGAGCGCAGAAGTGACTGCGGTGCTCTCCGACTACTTCACCCCGCCCGATGGCGTCAGCCCCGCCAACTACTTCTCGTGCATGTCCTGCTGGGGCCCCGTCGACCAGAGCGACTTCGACGCCGCCGTCATCGCGGCGCGCATCGCGGACGAGGTCATTCCTGGCCTCGAGGAAGCCGACGCAGCCATCGGCGCCGGCTCGCATCTGACCCGCCTCACCACGACCATGGACCCGGAAGAGATGACCGTCGACCCGATCTTCGTGCTCAACGCCGACCTACCGCAGGACGTCTCGAACCTGCACAGCGCCGAACAGAAGGTGAACTGCGGCTTCTTGGAAGGCCGGGATGGCGGTGAACGCAAGCTGATGCTCGAGGATGGCCGTGTCATCAAGCTCCCGTCGCGGCGCTGGCAGCGCAACCACAACACGACCGAGTTCGAGCTCATCGCCGAGTTGACCACCCCGGCCGCCATCTTGATCGAGGACTTCTCGGCCGAGGGTCCGGGCGAGATCGTCTTCGACTACCGCGAGGACGCTGCTCGTGACGCGCGCCGCTTCGGTCGCCCCGGCTGCGCCTGCACCTCAGCGCCTTCGCCACTGTCGATGGCAGCCCTCGCCCTGCTGCTTCCCGTCGCCCTTCGCCGCCGCAGCTAGCCGGGCCCGATGTGCTGCACGCGGTCTCCGATGAGCCGCACATCGTCCCCGTCCATCTCGATGCCGCCCGTGGGCATCGGGTCACCGTCGTGGTCGCGGAAGAAGAGCGGAAGGCCCTCGCCAAAGCCGATCATCTCGGGCCGCTGCTTCACGTGATGGATGTGCACGTGGGGCTCGCTGGTGTTGCCTGAGTTGCCGCACTTGCCGAGCACCTGACCCTCGACGACCGCATCGCCCTCAGTGACGGTGAGGCTGCCGGGAATCAGGTGGGCGAGCAGCAGGTGGGTGCCGGTCTCGAGCTCGATGGCGACGTGGTTGCCGGCGGGGGCGGTCGGGTTCGGCACGAAGGTGCTTGGATCCTGGTCAGGCTCACCGTCATGGGCAATCGCCACGGTCCCCGCAGCGGGCGCGAGCACGTCGAGGCCATAGCAGCCGTAGCTCTCGAGGTCCGCGCTGCCGTGTGTCGCCGGCTCTACGAGTAGATCGTAGGCCCAGCGCTGATCCGGCGTGGCTGCGTGGTAATTCTCGGCCACGGTGTCACCGCCCCAGGCCACAATCACTGGGCCCTCAAGAGGCAAGCGCACCGTCGCTGCGGGCTCGGTGTTCTCGAGAGACGCGGGGTACGCGGGCGTCCAAAGGCCAAGCATGAGCAGGACCGGTGTCAGCGAGACCACGGCCCACGCGCCAACCACACCGGCAAAGGGCCTTGCTGTAGGGGCCTTCCAGGCGACGAGACCCGAGTGGACCAACGCGAAGATGCCGGCGGGCGGCAGCAACAGCTGCGCGAGGTAGAAGGCCGCCACCTTCTTGAGCCCACCGGCCAGCAAGAAGGACACCACGCCGCCCCAGACAGCGGCAAGCAGGGCCGCACCCAGTCCGACAAGAATCCACCACAGCGCGCGCTTCATGCTCCCCCACCCCGAGACTGTAGTCACGAGAGGGTGAGCGCCTAGGGAACACGCGCGACCGGGCAGTCCGGTGTCGGTGCCACGACCGTCGCGCCCCCACTCTCCGCTGCCGCGATGAGGGACTGCGCGTCGCAGCCGTCCAAGGACGCCGCATCGAGCGTCAACTCGACCGCGATGGTGGTGAGCACCGGAGCATCGACCGACAGCAGCGCGTCCCCGGTGAGACTCACGCGGTCAGCCGTCTGAAGGTCAGCCGCACTCACCGCGGTGAGCAGGGTGTTGCCTTCGAGCTCGAGGGTGCCGAGCCCGGTGATGCCGCTAAGGTTCACGCCATGCGCGCTCGTGTCGCGAAGCTCGACCACGTCCACGACCGATGCCCACGGAAACACAGCCTCGGTCCAGGTTCCGCCTTGAATCACCGCGGAGGTCACCCCCGCAGTAGAGCCGAGTTCGATCATCCCTGCCCCGGTGAGCTCCACCACAACGGGGCCCGCCAGCGCTGGAAAGGACAGCGTCCCGGATTCGCCGGCGGTCGCCGTGAGGTCGGCCACCGTCGCCAGCAGCGGAGCGTGAACCGAGGTCGTCGTGACGGCGGAAAGCGTGGGAACGGCCACGAGTGCAGGCAGCTCCAGATCGTGCGCCCCGGAGGTCTGAAGAGACAATCGCTCGGACACGGACTCGAGCGCAGGAAGCGGGATCGCGTAGCTGCTGTTGCTGATCTCCAGGACATCCGCAGTGGCGAGCGCGCTGAGGTTGATCGGGCCGCGCATCGCCACCTCGATGAGCGGCGCATGCTCGAGATTCGGCAAGCGCAGGCGATTCACCTCGGTCGTCGCGACCACACTTCCCGCGGTCATCGCCGGAGCGTACAGGTCGGCAAGGGCCGGTCCAACGAGCCGAACCTCGCCACCCGTCCACGACGGCAGCGTCACCGGCACCAGCAACTCGAAGTCGAGTTCGACCGAGGGCGCCGTCCGCAGCGAACCCAGCGCAACCGCACCTCCGTCGAGGGTGAGCTCGAGCCGATCGACTGCGGTAAGCACACCCGCCTCGACCGTGTTCACGTTCAGAACTTCGAGCGACTCGAGCTCGCGAAGCTGAAGGCCTGGTGTGCGGGCCGTCACCGTTCGCACGGCGCGCAGCTGGGGAAGCTCCACAGGTTCGGGCGTCTCAAGGGCGATGTCACCCGCCTGCTCGAGAAGGGGCAGCCGGAGCCATCCCACCTCGAGGGCCACTTGATCGACCGAGCGCAGCGCCGGCAACTCGAGCGTCTCGAAGACCCCTCGCAACTCACCCGCCTCTTCAAGCTCGGGAAAGTCGAGGTAGGAGACCATCTGCGGCCCCGTCAGTGTGCCCACGCTGGCCAGTGCTGGAAACGCGTACACCATCCAGGCTTCGGGCATGTCGGCGATGGTGAGCTCCCTCTCTACGCGCGTCAGCTCCGGAAAGGTCACGGTGAGCCGATCCCAGAACGCCTCCTCGGGTGCCAGCGTGAGCGACCCCACCGTCTCGAGGTCTTCGAACACCACCTCGACCCCGCCTTCATCGCCCGCCCTCGGCACGAAGCGGAGCTCGCCTGACAGGGAGCCACAACGCTCTCGAGAAAACCGCAGCATCTCGCGGGGACTGTCGATGGTCCTGGACCCTTCGCAGTCACTCAACGGGCGCTGACAGCCCGCCGTTCCCAACGCCAGGATGACCAAAAATCGAACCAAGATGCCTCCGCGCCTAGCCCCTGGGTTCACTCTATCAGCCGGTTTGCTCGGTCGCAGCGCTGACCGTAGCCTTCAGGATGGAAGACCTCATGGGCCGCTCCCCCCTCCCCATACGGTAGGTTGACTCATGCGGCGACTCGGTCGGTATGAGGTAGGTGACCTTCTCGGAGAAGGAGGATCCGGGCGGGTCTTCGACGCCATGCGAGTCGGCCCTGGGGGCATGCGAAAGCGCGTTGCCCTCAAGGTCTTGCACGACGGCGCACCTGGCTTGGCTCGAGAGGCCCGGCTCGGCGGCCTGCTGCGGCACGACAATCTGGTGGATGTGTACGAGGTCGGCGAGGCCAACGGCACCTGGTTCTGCGCTCTCGAGAGGTGCGAGGGCAAGCTGTCGAGCCACCTCCCACTCCCGCCCCGGGCGGTGGTCGAGGTGGGACTACAAGTGTGCGCAGCACTGCGGTACGCCCACGAAGAGCTGTCTCTGGTCCACCTCGACATCAAGCCCGACAACCTTCTCTTCGACGCGAAAGGTACGGTCAAGGTCGGGGACCTCGGCATCGCTCGTGCCGAGGGCTTTGGCGCGGATGGACGGGTTCGTGGCACCCCTGGCTACATGTCGCCGGAGCAGCTGCGCGGGGACGCCGTAGACGCTCGGGCAGACATCTTCGCGCTCGGGCGAACGCTCATTGAGCTCGCCCAGGGCCACCAACGAGTGGCGGCGCCGACCTTCGTCCTTGATCCCGTCGATGACACCGACCCCGACCCCAGTGTGCCGAGCTGGATAGACAGCGTCGTCTCCCGTTGCGTGGCGCTGGCCCCCGTGGACCGTTGGCAGTCGATGGCCGAGGTCGCCGAAGCACTCAGGGCGGTGGTGGCAGATGGCCCCGGACTCAGCGAAGTCCTGGGACTGTCAGCCGTCCGCGAGACTCGCCTAGATGGGTTGGACCTAGACGACAGCGCCTTCGTCGGCCGAGACAAGGAGCGGGCCGGGTTGGCCACCGCGTTGCTGCGGCCAGGCATCGTCGTGGTTCGCGGACCCGCGGGCATCGGAAAATCCCGTCTCGCGGCAGAGGCCGTCCACGACTGGCGGAAAGGCGGCGCGGGCGCCTGGCGATGTGACCTCGCCCACGCCCACAGCGAGGAAGGTCTACTCTTCGCCGTCGCCAGGACCCTCCAAGTTCCCCTCGGAAAGACCCAGCCCGCACAGCAGCTCGGCGCCGCGCTGGCAGCTCGCGGAGACGCCGTGCTCCTTCTCGACAACTTCGGTCAGCTGGCACCGCATCGGGCTGTGGTCGAGCGCTGGGCCGAGCGGGCGCCGAACCTGAGGCTGCTTCTCACTTCCCGGCGCTCTCTGGGGCCGGGGCTTCGCGAGCTCGTGCTCGCGCCGATGCCTACGGCCGACGGTGTGGCCCTGCTGATACACCGTGCCCAGCGCCGGGGGGCCGAGCTGACCGAAACCCAAGCGCTGCGCGAATTGGCGCACCGCCTCGATGGCCTGCCGCTCGCCCTCGAGCTGGCTGCGGGTCGCCTTGGGGTGCTCTCCGTGGAGGATGTGCTCGAGCGCCTGAGTCTCGACCTGTTGCGCGATGGGTCTGCCGACCGCCACGGCACACTGAGCCTTGCGCTAGACCTTAGCTGGGACCTCTTGTCAGAGACCGAACGCTCCGGACTCACCCAGCTCGCCGTGTTTGCGGGCGGGTTCACCATCGACCGGGCCGAAGAAGTCGTGCAGACCGAAGCCAGTGTCGTCGACGTTGTGCAGGCCTTGCTCGATCACTCCCTGCTCAGGGTGGCCGGCCGAGACCGTTTCGAGCTTCCGCATAGCGTCGCGGAGTACGCTCGCGCCAGGGGAATGGACGGGAACGCACTCGAGCGGCATGGCGAAGCCTTCGCCGCGCTGGGAAGGCGTTCGGCCATCGACGCCCTAGACACCCATGGCGGCGTGACGCGTCGGAGTGAGCTCTCCGCGGATCTAGACAACCTCGTCACGGCATGCAGGCGCGCCGTCGACAGGCGGAACCCCCGTGTCGCCGTGTTTACGCTGCGCGCCGCTCGACGGGTGCTGGACGAACAGGGGCCGCACGCGGCCGCAAAGCGCGTGACGGACGAAGTCCTCGCCATGCCCGGATTGAGCGGACTCTGGCTCGCCTACGCTCGCTACCTACGAGGCATGAGTCGTCATCACGAAGGGCGCATCGACGAGGCGATGACCGACCTTCGCGCCGCGGAGACTGCTCTCGAGCTCTCTGACGAGCGTTCAGGCTTGGCGAGAGTCCGCGTCGCGGTAGGGCGAATCCACCGAGATCAGGGACGCCTAGACGAGAGCATCGCTGCGTACGAACAGGCGGTGGCCACCTATGAGCTTGTCGGCGACCTACGCGGCGCAGCCTCGACTCAGGCCGCGCTTGGCCTTCTGTACATCGAACAAGGAGACATGGGCCGCGCGGGAGCCATTCTCAAGTCGGCGCGTCAGACACTGACGGCACTGGGAGACCGCCGCGGCCAAGCGCGCGCGAGCAGCAGCATCGGCATCCTCCACGCAGAACAAGGCCGACTGGCACAGGCGAGGTCCGCGTTCCAGCTCGCGGCAGACGCCTTCCGCGAGGTGCACAGCGGACGCGACCTGGCCATCGTGATGGGCAATCTGGCGAATGTCCAGGCCGACTCTGGCGATCATGAGGGGGCGCTCGCCACCTACGAAGAGGCGCTCGACATGCACCGCGAAGTGGGCAATCGACGCTTCGAGGGCATCGTGCTTGCCAACTGGGGCGCGCTCCTCCAAGAAATGGGCCGGATTGCCGACGCCCGCCAGATCGCAGAGCGCGCGCTCGCCGTGAACCGGGAAATCGGAGACCGCCGCGTCGAGGGGACCGTCCTCGGCAATCTGGGCGTCCTGATGGCCCTCCAGAGGCAGCCCGAGCAGGCGAAGCTCTACTTGGAAGCGGCGTTGGAGGTGGCCCGAGAGGTTCGCGACCGCCGTTTTGAGGCGTACTGGCTCAGCCAGCTCGCACGCCTGTCGATCACCAGCACCGAGAACTCCCTCGCACTGCTGGATGAGGGGGAATCGCTGTACCGTGACATGGGAGCGGTCGCGGGGCTCGCAGAGCTCATCGCCATCCGAGCTGAGGTGCTGTGGCGGACAGGACAGGGGCAGGAGGCAAGGCGGTGCTTGATCGAGGCCTACGAGGTCGTGCCGGTCGACCATGCAGAAGCGAGAGCGGAGATCGACAGGGTGAAGGCGCTGATCGAGTCAGAGGTCCGATAGGCGAGCCACCTACGCCCGGAGCTGCTCGTACGTCGTGCCCGGGCGACCTCAGGATTGCTCAGCTGTCTCGATCTTCTTTGCCAGCTCGTCCGTCGCGGCGCGCGCGAGGTCCTCCGCTCCCGTCGAGAGTTCGAGCGCCTCAAGCAATCGCAAGCGCGCTTCGCTGAGGTTCCCCTGCCGAACCGCGAGGTCCCCATAGGCCGCCGTGAGATTGCCGAGCATGGGTCGGTCGCCTGTCCCCTCGAGCAGGGCCTTCGCCTGATTCAGAGTGGTGCCGGCCTGGTCCACCGGCTGCAGCCTCGACCGTTCGACAAGCCAATGCCCCTGCAGCCGTCGGTCGCCCGCTTGGGCAGAGAGTTCCACCGCGCGGCCGAGCCGAACCGAGGCCTGTTCGGACTCTCCGACCTTGATGAGCAGCGTCGCGAGGTTGCCGAGCATCACCCCGAGATGCCGAAGGTCGCCAATGGCCTCGTACAGCTCGATAGCCTGCTCATAGAGCGTCCTCGCCAGGGGGCGCTGCCCGTTCTCCTCGAACAGCGTCGCCAGGTTGCCAATGGCATTGGCCTCCGCGTGGCGGTCTCCGGTCGAGCGGGCGAGCTCCAGACTCTGCTCGTAGTCGGCACGTGCCCCTTCGACGTCGCCGGTCTCTTGACGAGCCACCGCGCGGGAGCCCAGCGCGCGTGCCTCACCGGCAAGGTCGACGACCTCACGCCGGATGCGAACCGCCATCTCGTATTGGGCCATGGCTTCCTCAAGGCGGCCCATGTTTCGATACACGATGCCCAAGTTGCCCGCTACGGCGGCCTGAAGCGTGCGGTTGCCGACCTCGCGAGCCAGGTCACCGGCGCGTTCATAGAACGGGACGCTCGCGGGGAGTTCTCCACGCATGAACGCCAATGAACCGAGGCTCGAGGCCGTCACAGCCTGTCCGCCTCGATCGCCTCGTGCTCCATACATCGCATAGGCCTTCCGCAGACGCTCTCCCGAGGCGTCGACGTCGCCCGCGTACTGTTCGATCAGCCCCAACGAGAACTGAGCCGTCACGTGGAGTCGCTCGTCGGGGAAGCCTGCGATGCACGCCACGCTCCGTTCGGCGTGCACCCGCGCCGCGCCAAGGTCACCGCCCCGCTGCAACGCCTCCGCGGCCACATAGCTGGCATGCGCGCGCTGCAGAGGCGTGAGGGGGAGCTGTAAGACCTCTTCAGCCAAGTCCGCCGCTCCCCGGAAGGGTCCAGTCCCCACCAGCACGCCCCAGATCGCGCGTAGGGTCTTCGCGGCCACCTCGCCGTCCGCTCGCTCAATGGCCCGACGACACGCCGCGACCAAGTTGTCGAGGTCCGCTGCGAGGACGCGCCGTGCCTGCACGCCGCCATGGGTGCGCAGACTGGCCAGATGCGCCTCATCCCCAAACCCAGCGAAGTGGGCACCGTGGGCTCGCAGAGCCGCATCGCGGTCTGCCTTTGCAGAGGCGAAAGCCCGCACACTCACGAACATGTCGAGCCGCCCCTCCCGACTCCGGAGCAAGCTGTGCCGCAGCAACCCGTCGAGCGCGTCCACCCCTGCGGCGACGGCCTCGGCCGCCTCGGAGTCGAAGCCTCCGACGAACACCGTCAAGTCGATCAGCGCCCTCTGAAGGGGTTCATCGAGCAGTGCCCAAGACAACTCCAGGGCACCCTCGAGGGTGCCGTGCCGTCCACCTTCACCGGACCTCAGAATCCCCTCACCAAGTCGCTGCTCGACGTCTGCCGGCGACAGCACGCCGAGTCGGCCTGCTGCGAGCTCGAGTGCAAGCGGCACGCCCTCGAGCTGCATGGCGAGTGCGCGCACGTCAGCAGTCTCGATGTGCACGCCGCGAAGAGCAGCACGGGCGGCCATCAACTCCGCCGCAACATCCGCGGGAAGCGGGCCCAGGTCGACGAGCACTTCGGAACGCAGCTCGAGCGGCACGCGCGAAGTCACCACCGCTCGCATCTCGGGCGCCGCCGCACACCACGACGCGATCACATCACGCAGGCCCACGATCTGCTCGAAGTTGTCGAGAATCAGAACCAAGCGGCCTCGTGCAGCGAGCGCTCTGCCAACGGCTTCGACGGCATTGTCGTCCGGCAGGCGCATGCCCAGATTTGCAGCCACGGCTCGGGTCAAGCCGGCTTCGGTCTGCACCGCAGCAAGCTCGCAGAGCCAGGCTTCTCCACCGTGTTTTGCCTTCAGGGCGCGGGCGACCTCCACCGAGAGGCTCGACTTGCCAATGCCGGCGGGGCCGCGCAGTGTGACGAGCCCAGGCTTTGAGAGGTGCTGCACGGCCTCCGCAAGCTCCCGCTCCCTGCCAAGGAGTGCACCCTGCGGCGCAGGCAGGTTGCCGTCGTCGGGTACGACCACCTCATCTTCGATGCCGAGGATCTCGCGTAGGCTTGCCCCTTCGGCGTCGATGGCCGCGAGTGCCGCGTCGAGGGCCTCCATATTCGCCCAGCGCGCGTCGGGATCGACCTGAATGCAGCGCTCGACCGCGGGAAAGAGCCAGTCCGGAACATCCGGAACGGGCAGAACGATGGCCCCCTCCACGGCGAGATTGACGGTGGCAGAGGGGTCGGCCGTCATCGAGTCAAGGTCGAGCGTGGTGGTCGTCTCCGGACGCCTCCCCGTCGCCAGCTCCACCAAGGTCACGCCGAGCGCGTAGAGGTCCGCCCTGGCATCGACCTCGAGGTTCCAGCTCTGCTCCGGCGCCATGTAGGCCGGGGTTCCGTGCAGTCCATCAAGGTCGAAGCCCTGCGCGCGCGCAATGCCGAGATCGGCCACCTTCACGACACCCTGCGCGCTCACCAAGAGGTTGTCGGGCTTGAGATCGAGGTGCACCAGTCCAAGCTCGCCGTGGGCGTAGCTCAGCGCGGCGCAGACCTGGCGTCCGACCTCGACCACCGACCGCGGAGACAGCGGCAAGTGGCCCGAGAGCGCGCCGTGCTCACACAGCTCCATGGCGCAAAACCACTGGCCATCCGCCTCGCCAATCTCGTAGACGTCGACAAGATTGCGATGCCGAAGAAGGCCGCCCATCCGAGCCTCACGGCGCAGGCCCTCGACGCTCTTGTGCAGCACCTTCAGGGCGACCGGACGCTCCATGCCGGCGGCCTCGAGGACCGCCTCGTACACGCGCCCCGCCCCTCCGCTGCCAAGCAGAGACCCCACGCGGTATCGCCCAATTCGCTCGATCAACCCCTCCACCACAGAAGCCTACACCCATCGCGGAGGTCGACAAGGCACCCGCGCCGCTCAGTCTGCATTCGACCCGGGTTCGAGGACGCGCGCGAGAGCCACCGCATCCTCCAAAGCCAGCTCGAGTCCGTCGCCAAGCCGGCCGTAGGCACGGAGCACGACGGCATCTTCGACGACGGCGCTGTCCGGGTGTCCATGGATCACGCTCATGACGGCTTCGCGCCCCGCATCGGTGCAGAGCCGCTCTCTGAGCCACGCTACGTCCCCCGTGGCGCAGATCCGGTCCGTGAGGATGGGATCGGCGAGGTCGACCGTGTCACCCTCGCGGGTGATCTTCGTTCCAGCCGGGAGTGCGTCCTCGAACCAGACCAGAACATCGGTCCAAACGTGGTCGCCCCTACTGCGCTCGTGAACCTCGACGCGCAAGCCAGAGATGGTCCCCATCAGTACCGAGCACTCGTCGTGGACTGAGAGCGACCAGCGCTCAGCCGCATCTCGCCAGTGGACCTCGCGAGCGAAGTCCATCGCCACGGCAAGATCGGCCGCAGCGCCGAGCATGAACGAGGTCTCGGAGCCCATGCTTCCCGCGTGGACGAACTCGAGTTCCTCGCCATCGAAGCGCGTGGTGTAGCGGTCAGACCAGACCTCGCGCACGCGGCGGTGCAACAGGATCGACCGCGCCGTCTCATCGGAGCCCGAGTAGGCGAGTTCCGGGTCCAGCTCGGGCAGAGAGCCCCTCGGCCCGAGCGGGCTCGCCGTTCCGAAGCGAAGCGCGTGCCCAAGGCCGTGGCGCAGGCGAACCTTCACCGCCACCGCGACGCCGAGCTTCGCACCGCCGAACTGCGGAAGAACCCTGAGTTCGTAGCCCTGCATGGTGCGGCGGAGCTCGCCACCCTCGTCTCGCAGACCCAGCGCCCGCAGCCGCGCGCGGCGAAAGGCACCGATGTCGTCGGGGCCGGCAAATAGACGATGCAGCCGGTCGGCGACGAACAACGACACGGTGCTGATGCCGATGACGTGACCGGTGGCGACCAAGACACCCAAGACGACAGCAGCGATCAGCAGACCAGCCGTGAGACTCATGCCTTGAGTCTACACACGACCTGGTCGTTGTCGAGACGCTACACATGAACTTGGTCGAGGCAAATCCCGGAGGGCAGATGTCGTTGTACGCATGAAGTCGGCCACTGGTTGGGTCTCTGGCACAGCAACGAGCTGGGTGCGACCATGAATCCTGCGATGAACGGCCACCCGGACGGCCGTTCCCTCGAGTCGGACGACTTGGAGGGGCTATGCGCCCTCTACGCCAACACGAGCGGGGACGGGGAGTTCGGCGAGACCTGTGCCGACGAATCGAACTGCGACGACTCGCTCATCTGCCTGCTCGACGGCGCCGAGCAGTACTGCACCCAGACCTGCCCGGGTGGGGGTTGCCCGGACGGCTACGACTGCGTCGACGCGGGTGGTGAACGGGTGTGCGCCAAGGCGTTGACGTCCGGATGCGGATGCCACACGGGGGGTGGAGCGCTGGGACTGATGTGGCTGCCGGCGTTGCTGGTGTGGGGTCGTCGAAGGTCTGGTCCCCCAGGCAACGGGGACTGAGAACCCAAGTCGAGGCGTGTGGGTCGTGTCGACCGCGCGTAGATCTCGATAGTCGGCGATCACCGCGGCAGGTGTTCGGCACACACAACGCATCGAGAGCGACGTTCTGTCGCCTTTCCTCCGCCAACTCGGCCGAGTTGGTTCCACGCTCCCCTGTGGAGCGGCAGGACCTCGTCAATGCAGCGATGTCAGTGTCTGCACCCACCGAAGGCGAGGCGGGAGACCTCAGCCTCGAGGCCATCGAGCTACATTCGTAGTTCGACACACCCACGCCTCTCGGCAAAGGACGGCCGATGTTCTGGCTAGCGCTTGTACTCGCGTGCTCTTCCACCCCGCCCCATGCTGCGGAACCAGTGCCAACCGCACCCCCAGCCCCCGAAGTGGTGGAGCCGCCGCCGACAGCGGCGACCGAACCGGCCGCTCCGGCCGCTCCGGCCGACGCGAAGCCCGACCAGCCCACGAGCTTAAAGCCAGTGCCCACCAAGCCCACTCTCACCGAAGCAAGCGGACACTGCGCCGCCGGCGAGGTGGAGTTCTTTGGCTGCGAGGTCGACGGGGGCAAGGTTGCCAGCCTCTGTGGAGTCGGAGCCGAGCTTCAGTACCGCTACGGCAGACCCGGTGCCATCGAGCTCTCCGCACCCGAGCCACCGTCCACAGAGGGGTTTCGCTACACAGAGGAGAGCTGGGCTCGCGCCCAGGCCACGGCGGTCAGCCTGGTACACGAAGACGTGGTCTACTGGCTGATTGACAAGTCTTGCAGCGGCGCCATGGGCGAAGGTGAGATGAACAACTTCAACGGTCTGGAGGTGATCCTAGGCAACGAGACCCTCGCGAGCATGCGCTGCAGCATCGTGGCGCGTGGTGACCTCTCCGCCCTGAGCGAGTCACTCGTCCGCGTCGACTACATGGCGCCCCTAGAGGCGCCCATGTGACTGCTGCTGCTCGCGACCGCCAGCGCCTACCCCAGCCACATCGAGGTGTCTCTCGCGTCACCGGATGTGGGTCGCCTGGACGCCTCCTCGGCGTGCCCGACAAGGCGTGCTGGGACGGCAACAGCGGCTCAATGCCACGCCCGTACAGGAGCGACGCCGCACAGAGACCTGTCTCTCGAGAGAGACACGGACCTGCAAGACGTCGACGGGGGTGCGTATCGGACAGCGAGCTACTCGCGGCGGCACAGGCGTCGGTATGACCGTCGACACGAGGGTAGAGCACGGTTGTCCGTACCTATGACCGGAGCGCTGGTAGGCTGAACGCGAGGAGCATGCGGTGTGCGTGCCGAACTTCCTTGAGAGTGCGGCGGCGGTGCCGACACGATCCTGCCGTGGATCGATGCCGCTCGAGCGCTCAGGTCTCGAAAGAGTCAGCCTCGTCGTAGAAGAGGACCCAGTCGCTCTCGTCGGCGGGCTCGGTCTTGGACTCGGAGCAGGGGGTGGACGCGTCGATGCGGTCGAGCACGCTCTGAGCGTTGAACACCGCGTCGACGGGATCCGTGCCCTGCACGCGCTTGCCATGGATGGCATCAGCCTCGTCGAAGAACAGGATCCAGTCCTTGTCCTTCGGATCCGTCTTGGCCTTGACGATCTCGATCGTACTCAGGCTTCCGGTGGCGTCCTTCGTGTCGAACTGCGCGTAGTCGGCCTCGAGGACGACGGGCTGTTCGGCGTCGATCCGAGCCGTGCTCCCGCAAGCGAAGGACACGTCGATGGGGGTCTCGGCGAGAGCGAGGGTGGCGAAAAGGAACGCGAACATGTGGGCCTCCGGGCTACGCTGCATCCTTAGCTGAGGCCGGCACCCGCGGCATCTCACGCACATCTCACGCGCGCAATCGCATCGGTGCAAAGCCATATCCTGGCTGGCCCACCCAGGAGGCAAGCGACGCTCTGCCTCTCGCCCCCCCGGCGACGAGGACGCCAAACGCTTGTCGCTTCATGCAGAAGCGCGGTTCGCTAGGCGCCGAGAGCTTCGTTGATGGCCACATCTAGCTCTGAGCTATCCGGCGTCACGCTGCTCTTGAAGCGACCCACCACTTCGCCCTGTCGATTGACGAGGAACTTCTCAAAATTCCAGGACACGTCGCTGCCTCCACCGGCTGTGGAACCCACGAGGAAGCTGTACAGGGCGGACCGCTGTCCTCCATTCACATCCTGCTTCGCGAGCAGGGGAAAGGTGACTCCGAAGTTCATCTTGCAGAACGAAGCGATCTCCTCGGAGGAGCCGGGCTCCTGCCCACCGAATTGGTTGGACGGAACGCCCACAATGACGAGACCGGAGTCCTTCTTCGCCTCATAGAGCGCCTGCAGACCTTCGTATTGCTTCGTGTAGCCGCACTTGCTTGCCACGTTGACGAAGAGCACCGCCTTGCCATCCAGCTCCGACGCGGGCATCGGAGATCCGTCGAGCGCCGTCAGCTGCATGGTCTTGAAGTCCACGGATGCTGTCATGGCTGCTTCTTGGGTGGATTCAGCATTCGGTTTGGCGCATGCCGGCGCCACGGCCAACGCTAGAATGACGGGGACAAAGGACAGGCTACTCATGTCAGGATCTCCAGCGGCGAAGTAGGTGCAACTGCACAAGTGAATAACTTATGAATCACTTTTGGGCAGTAGAAATATCTCTTATGGCCCATTTGAATCGGTTTTGCTCATGGCGAGGCCGACTTGGTCACCACCCACCGAGCGGAATCCGAGCCCACCCGTCCCTGACGCCACTCACACAGTCGCAAATCGACTCGATCGCCCGAGCGCTCAGCCTCCTGGAGGATCGCCGCCTCGCCGTCTGGATTGGACCCCGCCCACGATGCAGCCGAGTTCGCAGCCTCGCAATCCGACACACAGCTGCTGGCAGCTGCTGGCCACGGACCCGCAGCCGCGCGCGGCCGAAGGCGCCAATGTCGTCAGGGTCGTCAAATAGGCGATGGAGCCGGTCGATGATGAACAACGACACGGTACTGATGCCGGTGACGTGCCCGGTGGCGACCAAGACAAGGACAACGACAGCAGCGATCAGCGGACCAGCCGTGAGACTCATGCCTTGAGTCTGCACACGACCTGGTCGTTGTCGAGGCACTCGCTGGCCAGATCCGTGGGAATCTCTCGCTCCGCCGATGCCCGCTCGCTCGAGCTTCGAGTGTGGTGTGGACGCGGAGGTCAAAGAGGAGCACAATGCGGTGGCGGCGGCGCCCGGCTGGAGCTCGTAGATGCGTGATTGGTACGCTGGCACTCGAACGCACACCATGGGAGAGCTGCACACGCAGGTCCGCGACGATGGAACGGGAGAGCCCGTTGTCTGTTTGCATGGGTTTCCCACCTCGTCCTGGGACTTCGAACCTGTGTGGCCAGCGCTCATTGCGCGCCACCGCGGCATCGCGCTCGACTTCGTCGGAATGGGTCGTGCGAGCAAGCCCGACCAGCCGATCTCGATTTCACTTCAGGCGGACCTGGTCGAGAGTGTGCTGGTGGAACGTGGCGTGGAGCAGGTCCATGTGTTCGCCCATGACTACGGCGACACCGTGGCCCAGGAACTTCTGGCGCGGCAGGCCACAGGAGCCGGTCGCATTCGACTTCGGTCGGTGCTGTTCCTCAACGGCGGTCTGTTCCCGGAGACGCACCGACCCAGGCTCATCCAGCGCCTGTTGATCTCGCCCTTGGGACGGATGGTGGCGCAGCTGTCGACAGAGCGGACTTTCCGGCGGAACATGACCCGGATCTTCGGTCCGGAGACGCCCCCTTCCGATGCGTTTCTGGCCGATTCATGGCAGCTCCTGATTGAGGCGGGGGGCAAGGCGGCGCTACCGCGGCTGATTCGCTACATGGCCGAGCGACGCGAGCAGCGGGAGAGGTGGGTGCAGCCCATCATCGATCAGCAGGTGCCAACGATGTTCCTCAACGGCTCCCTCGATCCCGTTTCTGGGCGGCACGCCGCGGATCGCTACGGCGAACTTGCTCCCGGGGCGGCGCTCGAGCACCTTGATCGGCTGGGACACTATCCACACGTCGAGGATCCTGAACGGGTCATCGACCGGGTTCTGGCCTTCTTCGGGAAGCGGTGACCTAGCAGCGCCAGGCGAGCACTTCGAGTTCGTCGGCTAGGGCCCGGCGGCTGACGGCCTGCACGAACATCGGGGATGCCGGCGTGGGCCTGAAGGAGGGCAAGGGTCTAGAGGACTTCGCCGCCAGCTTCGTCACTCTCGAAGACCACTCGAAGCCGTTCTTCACCGCAGCCGCCGACTTACTGAAGGCCTTTCCATGAAGCTCTCGTAGCGAGGCCGAGCGCTACCATGTCGCGAAGGTCGCTGCTCCCGCATCCTCCACCGCGTAGGCCGTGGAGCCGACGTCTGGCGTCGTAGAGGAGTCGAAGTTCAAGCTCGTGAGCAGGCCCGTCTCCGTACCCGTCAGTGGCGTGCACACCGCGCCCGTCAGCTCGGCCGCCGTCCTGGCCGTGGACCAAACACGCACCTCGTCCACGGCACCGTGGACGCCCCACTGGCTCGGCGCCCCATTGCCGAGGAGGAGGTCGCGGCCGAGTCGTCGCGTCTCCCCGCTGAAGGTTGAGCCCAGGACCCAGGTGTCCTGGCTGACCCCGTTCACGAAAGTCTCCAAGGTGTCGGTGGACGAGGTGTAAACCACGGCGACGTGGCGCCAGGCCCCGTCGCTCGCGAGTCCGCCGGAGAGAATGGGAGACCAGCTCCCGAACGTGCCCGGCGGCGGGTTGAAGACCGCGACCTCCATCTCCGCGTCCTCGGTCCGCGACCGCATCGTGAGGCTCGTGCCCTGACCATCCGTCTCGTCGAAGGAGTGGAGGATCTCGTCCGCGAATCCGGCTGCGCTGTCCAGCTTCACGCTCAACTCGAGGGTGAAGTCCGAGCCGGTGAGGTCGGTGTTCGCGCCGGAGTCGAGCCACAGGTAGGTGCCAGCCCCGCTGTCGTCGAGGAGGAGGTAGCCGGGGCCCGCCTGAGCGAGATCGACAAGCCCGTCGCAGTCGTTGTCCTGGCCGTCCGTGCAGTCTTCGACGTTTCCGGGGAAGTTCGCCGGGTCGTCGTCGTCGCAGTCCTCGTCGTCGGTGACGCCATCGCCGTCCACGTCCGCGGGGGGAGGAGTGGAGTCCCCGGTCTCGGTGGGCTCGCCGTCCGTGTCGTCGTCGCCGGGGCCACAGGCCATGAGCGTGATGAGGGGAACCAGGAGGATCGAGAAGCGTCGTGGCGTATTCATGGGGCGGACTCTACCGCGGGGAGGAAAGGAAACAGTCTGGCTCGCAGCTCGCTGTGCTCGGCTGGCTCGCGACTCGCTTCGCAGGTCAGCCCACTTGGGCCCGCTCACTAGTCGCCGGTGTGGAGCCAAACCCCGCTCCTCAGGCTGTGACCAAGTCGCTGACCCCTGGTTTCCGATGGCATCGCGACCTCGGCGCGTCGAGCCACCTTCGACCGGCCGTTCCCGCCCACGGCTGCGCTCCGTGGGCCACCTCGCGCGCACGGCGAACCCATCAACACGAGTCTTGACGGACCGCCCCGACGTGGGCAGGGAATGCCATGTCCGTCATTGTCGAAGTCGTAACCGCCGTCTTTCAAGTCCTCGACGCCCTGCGCGCCCTTGCGATGCTCTGGAGCATCCCTTGGTGGATCTGGCTGGCCATCGGCGCATTCGTCTGGGTGCACCAAGTCGGACTGTTCCCCTTCTAGGCGTACCTGACCTCCGCGAAAGCGAGGGTCGTGGCCTCACCCCCGTTCGAGGTCAGCCGACGACACGGTACTCACGGACGAAATGTGATTGGATCGAATAGCGCAACCCACCCGAGCGTCTTGCACGTCTGGAACAGGGAGAATCGATGATCACCCGCTCACTCATGCTGACTTTGATGCTGGC
>JAGSGY010000104.1 GCA_023954855.1 Pseudomonadota bacterium
ATCGTTCAAGCGAAGCAGGAGCGAGAGCAAGTTCCAGAACAGGATGAGCATGCCCATCATGATGGTGTACGAACCGGCGATGACCATGTCCGTCCGGAAGCGATGCATGACGTCATTGACCTGGACCAACAGCCCTGCCGCGGAGACGCCCACGAACGCGAGCGACATGAGCAGGCCAATGGTGCCGCCGATTGGGAAGACGAATGACACACCCATGAGCAGAAGCATGGGAAGGAACAACATCGACAAGCCTGCGCGAATCATCGAGAACTCACGGGGTCCGGTGCTCAAGTACAGCACCATGCCGACCGTGGTCAGCGCGACCATGCCGAAGGCCTGACCAATGAAGAACAGCCCGTTGCCTGCTGCACCGACGCCCATGACGTAGGCAATGAGCAGCAGGTAGCCCATGGCCACGCCCTGAAAGACGGAGCCGAGCAGGAAGCCACTGACGGCTGCCGGCATGCTCTGGGAGAACGCCAGCGGGCGCGCGGCGTAGTTCGCGATGGCCATGGAGCCGAGGATCAGGACGAGCTGTGCGGCCCGGCTCGCGACAATCGCGGGAAAGGCTGCGATCAGCAGCGCGGTGCTCGTGCCCGACAGCGCCGACAAGACGAGTCCGGCGCCGGTGAGCGCGGTGACGCGAAGGAGATACGCGTTGCGCGCATCGGCGTTCGCAAGGGTCAATGGGGTTGCAGCAACAGCCATGGGGTTCTCTCCAGATTTGGATTGCACAGCCATAGCCCAGGTATCGCCGACCGACACCTTCGTTACATGGCGACGATCTCGTCCCGGCCGAGTGGTTCGTAGTCTGCGGCAGACTGCTCTGTGCGTGGGCCCACCCGTTTTCCGCGACGCTCGAGTTCGTCCAGTGTGGTCCGCGCTTTCGCGAGCCCCTTGGGACCGTGCTTCCGCAGGGCTCGGACCGTCCATAGGGTGAACAAGATCGTCACAACCCAGCCCGCACCGTCGTCCATCCAGCCCAAGATGGGAATGATGTCGGGGATGAGGTCGATCGGCGACGCCGTATAGATTGCTTGAAACACCAGCATCAGGAGATTGGCGCCGACCAACTGTTTCTTCTTGGAGTCACTCACGGACACCTCCAATCTCTATACGCCTAGCACGCCTGCCGTATTTCGCGGCATGTCTTCAGTGTCATGCGCGCGCTATGCGCGGGTGATCTGGGGGATCCATGAGTGAAGCCGCTCGCCTGAATGCCATCCTCGAGCGCGAGGCCCCTGCCCTCGCCGCCTGCCTGTCCGACCTTGGGCGCCGTGTGGCCTTCCCACAGGGCATTCCCGCGCAGAGTGGCCAAGCCAAGGGCACCGAGATCAACGCCACGGTTGGGCAGATCACCGACGGTCGTGGAAGTCCGCTTCCCCTGCCCGCTCTCGCGGATCTCGTCCCCGGCCTCGACCGGCGCACGGCCTTCCTCTACTCGCCCCAGGATGGACACGGGAAGCTTCGCGACGCGTGGTCGACTCGCCAGCGCTCGCTGTCACAAGGCTCCACGGCTGAGGCGACCCGCCCGATTGCCCTGCACGGCCTGACGCAGGGCGTGTCCACGCTTGCGGACATGTTCGCGGACCCCGACACCACCGTGCTGTTGCCCACGCCCACCTGGGAGAACTACTACTTGCTGTTCGGAATGAGGGCAGGCGCGAAGTTCGCAACTTTCCCGTTCTTCGCCGGCAATGGCTTCAATGTCCAGGGCTTCGCGGACGCCCTCAAGAAGCTCGAGGGAAAGAAGTGCGTCATCGTGCTGACCTTCCCTGGGAATCCGTCCGGCTACGCGCCCACGGCCGAAGAAGCCGCCCAGATCGTCGACGTGCTCGTCGACCACAAGGGGCCGGCAGTTGCCTTGGTCGACGACGCCTACCAAGGGTTAATCTACGAGCCCGGATTGATGGCCCGGTCGATGTTCTGGGATCTGGCAGAGCGCGCTGACCCCGACCATCTCGCGGTGGTGAAGGTGGACGGCACGACCAAGGAACTGCTGTTCTTCCCCGGACGCATCGGCTTCATGCGCTTTGCGGCCAACGAGGCCGTCGACACCGCGATGACCAGCAAGGTGAAGTGTGTGGGCCGTGGCACCGTGGGAAGCCCTCCCGGTCCTTCGCAGGCCCTCGTACTCGCCGCGCTCGAGAATCCCGAGCTTGAGTCACAGGTCCAGAGCCGCATTCAGCTGCTCGCTGGACGGTACAAGGCGCTGAAGCGGGAGCTCGCCTCGCAGGACACGGGTGGTCTGTCCCCCTACCCGTTCAACTCGGGCTGCTTCGCACTCGTTGGCCTACCAAAGGGCCTCGACCCCCATGTCATCCGCCATCGTCTGATCGATGACTTCAGCATGGGCACCATTGCAATTCCCGAGATCAACGCACTGCGAGTGGCCTACTGCTCGATCGCAGAAGAGACCGTCCCGGAGCTCGTGAACCGCCTTGCCAAGTCGGTGCGCTGACGAGAGCTAGCCGAGGTCCATCATCCGCGCGAGCGGCTTGAGGGCCGCCTGGCGAAGCGTCTCGGGCATCAGGATCTCGGGCTTGAGATCGCGCAGACACAGGTAGAGCTTCTCGACCGTGTTCAGGCGCATGAACGGACACTCGTTGCACGCACAGCTCTCGTCCTGGCCCGGGAGCGGAATGTACTCCTTGTCGGGCGCGGCTCGCTCCATCTGGTGGATGATGCCGGGCTCGGTGGCCACGATGAAGCGCTGGTGCTCACTCTCGGCGGCGTACTTGAGCAAGCTAGAGGTGCTGCCCACGTGGTGCGCGAGGCGGGTGACCTGCGGCTCGCACTCGGGGTGCGCGATGACCTTGGCGTCCGGGTACTCGGCCATCAGCTCGACAAGGCTGCGCTCCGAGAAGGTCTCGTGAACGATGCAGGTCCCCTGCCACAGATCCATCTCGCGCCCGGTCTCGCGGATCAGGTAAGCGCCGAGGTTGCGATCCGGAGCGAAGAGAATGGGACGCTCGGGCGGCAGGCTCTCGATCACGCGCTTCGCGTTCGAGCTCGTGCAGATGATGTCGGAGTGGGCCTTCACGCCCGCCGAGCAGTTGATGTAGCTGACGACGAGGTGGTCGGGGTTCGCCTCACGCCACGCAGCGAGCGCAGGAGCGGGACACGAGTCCGCAAGCGAGCAGCCGGCTGCCATGTCGGGAAGCACGACCTTGCGGCTCGGGTTGAGGATCTTCGCCGTCTCGGCCATGAAGTGCACGCCGCAGAAGACGATGACTTCCGCATCGGTGTCGCGCGCGGCCTTGGCCAGCTGCAACGAGTCACCGATGTAGTCGGCAAGGTCCTGAATCTCGGCCTCTTGGTAGTAGTGCGCCAGCACCACGGCCTTGCGCTCTTTGCGAAGACGCTCGATCTCTGCGTACAGGTCGATATCGGCGGGGATGGCGGACATGGTGCTCCTTGCTGCCGCAGCTATCGGCGACACCTTTTCCTACAACCCGCCGCACGTCGCGGCAACCTTATGCGGCGAGCGCGCCTTCAGAGGCTTCGGCGACCTGCTCGGTGGTGTCGTTACTGCGAAGCCAGATGTGCGGCGCCACCAGCAGAAAGAGCACGATAGACCCGAGGAATGCCGCAGCGACCACGGTCGGCAGCAAGAAGACGACGACGGGAACGCCAATCGAGAGCGTGGCCAAGTAGGCAGCGAGAACCGCAGGCGCGCGGTCTGCAGCGGCGGCCACCATCTCGGTGGCACCAATGATGCTGGTGCGCAGCGGCGGCAGCGTGGCGACGAGAATGACCGCCGTCGTGTTCAGGTAGAAGTGGCAGAGCGCGATGGTCATCGCCGCCTCGAAGCCGGGCTCGCCGATTCCAGAGCTGGCCGCCAGGATACCGGTCGTCGTCGTGCCAATGTTGGCGCCCATGATGAACGGGAGCACCTGACGAAGCGAGAAGAAGCCCATAGCCGCGAGCGGAACGATCATCGAAGTGGTCGCGCTGCTGGACTGCACCATGATGGTGAGGACAAGGCCGCGCACGAAGGTGTCAAAGGGCGTCTTGCCGAGCAGCTTCTCACCGATGATGCGGGCGTCCAGGCGCTCACCGTCGGCGACCAGGGCCCGGGAGACCGTGTTCGAGAAGCCCTTCAGCGAGCCGAACATCACGGCGAAGCCAAGAAGGACCGAGCCCCATCCCGGGAGGCCCGCGCCGAGGAGGGCCTTGACGACCGGCTTGGTGTAGGCGCTGGGCTTGATGTAGTCGAACACCACAACGACGCCCGAAGTCGCGGAGGTGACCTCGGCGATGCTCATGGCGGAGGCGGCAGCCATGCGGTCGATGAGGCCGAAGGGAAGCTCCATCATCAGCAGAATGGCAGTGACCACGATGACATTGAACATGCCGTGGACAATGGCGGTGGCGACGGCGCGTCGGAACCCAGCGGAGCGGCGCTTGAACAGCATGTCCCGCATCCACGTGAACGGGTTGCCCTGGAAGGAAGGCGCGTCCGCGAAGAAGGCCACGATGGTCGAGGTGACACTCGTGCCGAGGTTCGCGCCGTGCACGATGCCGATGGCGATGGCGACCGGGAGGATGGCGTCCTGGGTCAGCAAGACGGCCATCGAGGTGACCGTCGACGAGGACTGCACCAGCGAGGTTCCGAGGATGCCGATGACGAAGGACACCAGCGAGGTGAAGTCGGCGGCGTGGTCGTGCAAGAAGTGCTTGAGCGGCTCCTTGAACGAAGCCTTCATTCCGCCGCCCATCAGATCGATGGAGAGGAAGAAGAGGGCGGCAAATGCCACCATGCGGACCAGTGTGTTCAGTTTCTCGCCAACCGTCTTCGACATGCTTCAGCCTTGTAGGACTGCGCAGATATCGGTGCGATGTGTCGGTTCTGTGACGGCAGGGCGAAGGGTCGATCGGGGGTCTTCAAGTGCCCCTGGGATGGTGCTCAGCGTGGATAGCCGCGAGCCGCGCGCGCGTCACATGGGTGTAGATCTGAGTCGTTGAGATGTCCGCGTGGCCGAGCATGGCCTGCAACGCTCGTAGGTCCGCGCCGTTCTCGAGGAGGTGTGTTGCGAACGAGTGACGGAGCACGTGGGGCGAGACCTTCGTGCGAATGTCCGCTACCCGCGCGTATCTCCGAAGGCGCTGCCAGAAGTTCTGCCGCGTCATGCCCTTGCCCCGCTGGCTCAGAAACAGCTCACGAACCCGGCCCTTGGGGTCAACGAGGGGCCTGGACTCGGTCACATAGCGGACGATCAGACCCGTTGCGCGCTCACCCACCGGGACGAGGCGCTCCTTGTCCCCTTTTCCGCGGACGATGGCGACACCTGTCGCCAGGTCGAAGCTCTGTCGCGGGACCGTCACGAGCTCGGACACACGAAGGCCTGATGAATACAGGACTTCGATCATCGCCGCGTCGCGAAGCCCGAGCGGCGTCCCCAGATCCGGCGCTTCAAGAAGAGCCTCGACCTGGCGTCCCGAGAGCACCACCGGCAGCGGCGACGTGAACTTCGGCGCGTCGACCAGCGCGGTCGGGTCAGCTTCGACCACGCCTTCGTCGAGCAGGAAACGGAAGAGCTGCCGAACACTCGAGCGAACCCGTGCCCTGGAACGAGCTCCGAGACCTTCCTTCTCCAGATGGACAAGGAAGTCAGTGATGTGCTCTCCGTTCACGCGAACGGGACTCATGACGCCGACGGTTTCGGCCCAAGCAGCGAAGCGACGACAGTCGCGGATGTAGGCGGCGACGGTGTTCGGGGAGGAATGGCGCTCAACCCTGAGAAAATACTCGAACCCATCTACTGCGGAGTCCACTAGAGCAGCTCGCGCAGTCGATACAGCAACTCGTGTGCCGCCCGTGGACTCAGGTCATCCGGTTGCGTCGCGGCGAGCATCTCGCGAAGCGCATCGACCTCGGCCACCGGCTCCTCATCGTTCACGGGGACGCCGCCGCCAAATAGCGACAGTTGCTGCCGCTCATTGCGCGGCGCGTGTTTCTCAAAGCTGGTGAGCAAGGTCCGGGCGCGCGCGACCACCTCCGCGGGAAGTCCTGCAAGGCGCGCACACTGGATGCCGTAGCTCCGCGAAGCGCCGCCTTCCTTGAGGCGACGGAGGAACACCACCTCATCCCCCCACTCGCTCACCGCGACCGACTGGTTCACCACCCCAGGTACAAACTCGGCGAGGTCGCAGAGCTCGTGGTAGTGCGTCGCAAACATCGCCCGGCAGCGGACGCGGGCGCTGAGGTCCTCGGCGACGGCCCAGGCAATCGCGAGGCCGTCGTAGGTGGATGTGCCCCGGCCAATCTCATCGAGGACAACCAGGCTTCTTGGCGTCGCGCCGTGCAGAATGGCCGCCGTCTCGGCCATCTCGACCATGAAGGTGGACTGGCCCCGGGCGAGGTCGTCTGCGGCCCCCACCCTCGTGAAGATGCGGTCGGCGACGCCGATGACCGCCCGGTCAGCAGGAACGAAGCTTCCGATCTGCGCGAGCAACGTGATCAGTGCCACCTGCCGCATGACCGTGCTCTTGCCGCTCATGTTCGGGCCGGTGAGCACGATGAAGTGCCGCTGATCGGCGTCGAGGACGACATCGTTCGGCACAAAGCGTTCTTCGTCGAGCATCGCCTCGACCACGGGGTGTCGACCTGCCTCGATGACGAGGTCCGTCGAGGCATCCACCTCGGGCTGCGTCCAGCGGTAGCGCACAGCAACACGGGCAAGCGCACTCTGTACATCGAGCTCGGCGAGCGAGCGGCCCAGCGCAAGCAGGCGGGCACTCTCCGCGGCGACGCGGCCACGAAGCTCGGAGAACAGCTGGTACTCGAGGTCCTTGCGACGCTCGTCCGCGCCGAGAACCCGCTCTTCGAGCTCCTTGAGCTCCGGCGTGATGTAGCGCTCGGCGTTCGAGAGGGTCTGTTTGCGCAGGTACCGCTCCGGAACCTTGTGAAGGTGCGCGCGTGTGACCTCGATGAAGTAGCCGAACACCCGATTCTTGCGGATCTTCAGAGTCGCGATGCCGGTCTCGGCGCGTTCCCGCTCCTCGACCTCCGCGATGATGCCAATGCCCTCGATCGACAGCCGAATCAGCTCGTCGAGCTCAGCGTGCGCGCCGCGTCGAAGCAGCCCACCCTCTGTCAGTGACTGGGGCGGGTCGTCGACGAGCCACAAAGCAAGATCCTGCGCGACATCCGAGCAGACATCCGTAGGCGCGAGCTGCTGCAGCGCGGGAGCGATGTCCAGCAGGTCGAGCACGCGAGGAACCGCGAATAGCGAACGCCGGAGCAAGGCGAGATCACGTGCGTGAGCGGTGCCCTGCGTGACCCTTGCGCCGATGCGCTCGATGTCGGCGACGCCCTTGAGCTCACTGCGGAGCTCAGTGCGCAGCGTCTGGTCCTCGAAGAGCTCCACCACGCCGGACTGGCGGGCGCGGATGGCATCGGGATCGAGCAGCGGGAAAGACAGGCGGTCCCGCAGGGCTCGCGAGCCCATCGGGGTACTGCACTTGTCGAGCAAGCTCAGCAGCGTCCCCTTTCGCCCACCGCCACGCAAAGCCCGCACCAACTCGAGATTTCGCCGGGTCGTGTCGTCGACCACCATGAAGCCATCGATGGTGTACGGCCGGAGCGCGTGCACATTGTGCAACTCGCCACCCATGTTGCGGCGGGCGTACCGAACAGCGGCTCCTGCGGGTCCAATGCCGGGATGACCGAGCTCTACGCCAAAGCCGCGAAGGTCTGCCACTCCGAGGGTCTCGGTCAGCTCGCGAAGTCCCTCGGCCTCGCTGAAGGCCTCGTCCTCGATCTGCGAACGAAGGGCCCCCAGGCTCGCCGCCGCAGAACAGAAGGTCTCGTCCTTGGCCGCGTTGGGCCCGATCACTAGCTCGCGAGGCTCGAGGCGCTGTAGCTCAGCTAGGGCTCCAGCCCGGTCCGGCACGGTCGTGAGCCGAAAGTCCCCGGTAGAGACATCCAGCGCAGCGATGCCCCAGCCGTCGTCCGTGCACTCCACAGACATCAGGAAAGCAGCGGCGCTCGAGTCGTGGGCGGTGGGGTCGAGCGCGACGGCCGGCGTCACAACCCGGACTACGGCGCGGCGGACGAGCCCCTTGGCCTTCGCGGGGTCCTCGACCTGCTCGGCAATGGCCACACGGTAGCCAGCCTCGACGAGACGATTGATGTAGCCCTGTGCCGCGTGATGCGGCACGCCGGCCATAGGAATCGGGTTCGCGTCTGACTTGTTCCGCGCCGTGAGCGTCAGCTCGAGTTCTCGCGACGCCGTCTCGGCATCGTCGAAGAACATCTCGTAGAAGTCGCCCATCCGAAAGAACAGGATGGCGTCGGGATGGGAGGCCTTGAGCTCGTGGTACTGCCGGAACATCGGCGTCGTCATCGACGGATCAGCCTCGCGGCGTAGAAGCCGTCCTCATCATCTTGCGGAGGCGCGGTCTCGAGCTCGGTGTCCAAGTCAAAGCCCTCGGTCGCCGCCAAGAAGCGCTTCACGAGCACCTTGCCCTCCTCGGGCTCGGAGCTGCACACCGCGTAGACCAGCGTGCCGCCGGGCTTCACGCAGGTGGCTGCGTTGCTCAAGATGGCGAGCTGGCGAGTGGACGCACCCAGGACATCGGAGAACACGCGGTTCCATCGGATCTCGGGGCTTCGACGCAGCGTGCCCAGACCGGTGCATGGAGCATCGACGAGCACAGCGTCGAAGAGTTCATCCTCGAGGGGCGCCCTCACCCAGTCGTGAACACGCACGTCGGCCTTCAGGCCAGTGCGCTCCAGGCTCTGGTGCATGCGAGGCAGCCGGCGCGCTTCGCGGTCTGTCGCGACCACTTCGGCCCCCTGGGCGAGCAGACGCATCGTCTTGCCGCCAGGCGCGGCGCAAGCATCGAGCACCCGCATGCCCTCGCTGGCGCCAATGAGGTCTGCGGTGGCCACCGCCGAAGCATCCTGTACCCAGAATGCGCCCTCATCGTAGCCGGGAAGGCCCTCGACCGAGCCGGTGTGGCCAAGCACGGTCAGCGCTCCGGGAACCACGTCACCGCCAGCTTTCGCAGGTGCCACGGCGAGTCCTGCGTCGACGAAGCTCTGTGCGAGCGCATCGGCATCATCGCGAGCGACGACGACAAGCACCGGCTCCTCACCATTCGAGCGACACCACGCATCGGTGGCCTCGGCTCCGTAGCGCTTGTCCCAGCGGGAGATCAGCCAGGCGGGGTGGTTGAGCGCATCGGCGCGGCTCATCTCGGTGGCCGGAACGACGCGACGCATCACGGCGTTGATCAGCCCGGACGCACGAGGCGCGTGCAGGGCGCGGCAGAGTTCAACGGCCTGGTCGACCACAGCGTGGTCCCCTGCCCGTCCAAACAGCTTCTCGAAGGTCGCCACGCGCAAGGTCATGCGCACGGCGGGCTCAAGAGCGGCCAGAGGCTGCCGGAGGTGTGGACGAATGGCAGCGTCGACCTCACCACGGTGCCGTAGTGTGCCGAGGGCGAGGAACCAAGCAAGGCCGCGGTCCGGACCAGCCGGAGGGGCCTGCTTTGCGAGCTCGTCGTCGACAAAGCGGCCTTGCTCGGCAGCGAGCAGCGCTTTCGCGGCGGCTAGTCGACCGGGATTGGCGCGATGTCGGTTGTGGGAAGGGCTGTTTCGCCGGGGACCACGGTTGTCGTAGCCCAAGCTAGAACCCGCCTGCGTCGGTGACCGCAAGCTGGCGCTTGAGGTCGCGCACCTGGGCCTTTACGCCCCAGTTCCGCCACATGAAGAAGCCCGAGCCGAGCAGGAGTCCGACCGCAAAGGCCCCTCCCATCAGCGCCATGACCGACACGGGCTCTGCGAGCTCCCATGCCGCGAACTTCAGGTTCAGCGAGAGCTGCGTCGTGCGCAGGCTGTTCTGTGCGACAAAGGCCGAACCGACGAGCACGCCCGTTCCACCTAGAAGCACTGTGATGATGGCCAGCGCACGTCCCATACCTTCCTCCTACGATGCGAGGCTATCGGCTCCGATGAGCCAGGACAACCCTGCCCAGAAACAGCGAAGCGCGTGAGCCCCGAGGACCCACGCGCTTCAAAGGCTCAAACGAGCTGACTACTCGGCAGCGCCGTCGGCGCCAGCGTCGGCACCAGCGTCCGCGAGCTTGCGCCCGAGGTCACCCATGACGTCGCCCAGACGGGCGCCGCTCTCGGGCTGTGCTTCCATGTAGTTGTCGACATCGCCCGCGGAGCGCTCTTCGGCGCCACGCTCGGACAGCGAGATCTTGCGATCGTGGCTGTCGATGTGGATGATCTCGGCCTTGATGGTCTTGCCATCCTCGTAGTTGCCCTGCCAGTTGTCGCCGTCGGCGGAGAGCTCGGAGATGTGCACGAGACCCTCGACACCCTCCTCGATCTCGACGAAGCAACCGAAGTCGGCCTTGTGCACCACGGTGCCCTCGATGACCTGGCCGAGGAAGAAGCGGCTGTGGACCGTGTACCACGGGTCCTCAGTGAGCTGCTTGATGCCGAGGCTGAAGCGCTCGCCTTCCTTGTCGATGGACAGCACGCGCGCCTCGACGTCGTCGCCCTTCTTGAAGCGATCGGAGGGGTGACGGATGCGCTGGCCCCAGGAGAGGTCCGAGATGTGCACCAGGCCGTCGATGCCCTCGTCGATGCCGACGAAGATACCGAAGTCGGTGATGTTGCGAACCTTGCCCTGCACCACGGAACCGACCGGGTACTGCGTCTCGACGACGTCCCAGGGGTTCGACTGCAGCTGCTTCATGCCGAGGCTGATGCGCTTGTTCTCGACGTCGACGAGGAGAATCTTCGCCTCGACCCAGTCGCCGAGGGTCACAATCTTGCTCGGGTGCTTGTTGTCGCGCTTGTTCCAGGACATCTCGGAGATGTGCACCAGACCCTCGACACCGTCCTCGAGCTCGACGAAGGCGCCGTAGTCGGGGATGGAGACGATCTTGCCGCGAACGATAGCGCCGACCGGGTACTTGTACTCGGCCTCTTCCCACGGATCCGGACGGATCTGCTTGTAGCCGAGGCTGACACGCTGGCTGTCCTCGTCGAACTTGAGGACCTTGACCTCGGCCGCCTGGCCGACCTCGAACATCTCGCTCGGGTGGTTGATGCGACCCCAGCTCATGTCCGTGATGTGGAGAAGTCCGTCGATGCCGCCGAGGTCGATGAACGCACCGTAGTCGGTGATGTTCTTCACGACGCCGGTGAGGATCGAGCCAACCTGGAGACGCTCGATGGTCTCCTCACGCTTCTCAGCGCGCTCCTGCTCGAGCAGGACGCGACGGGAAAGCACGATGTTTCCGCGACGCTTGTTGAACTTGATGATCTTGAAGTCGAGGGTCTCACCAATGAGCTTCTCGAGGTTCTTGACCGGGCGGAGGTCCACCTGGGAGCCGGGGAGGAACGCCTTGACGCCGATGTTGACGGACAGGCCGCCCTTGACGCGAGCGAGCACGGTTCCGGAGACGACTTCGTCGCGCTCAACAGCCTTGGAAATCTCTTCCCAGGCCTTCATGAGGTCGGCGCGCTCCTTGGAGAGGACGAGCATGCCGTCTTCTTCGTTCATGGAGTCGAGGTAGACGTCGAGCACTTCGCCGACCTTGACCTCGATGTCGCCATCGGAGTTACGGAACTCGTTGATCGGAATCAGGCCTTCGGCCTTGTACTTGATGTCGACCGTGACCCAGTCAGAGTTCATCCGGACAACGGTGCCGGTGACTACGGACTTCTCTTTGATGTTCTGCTCACCCATGTAGTCATCGAAGAAGCTTTTGAACTGGTCTTCGGAGAGCTGGCTGAGCGGAAGGTCGACAATTTCAGAATTCGGCATGTAGCGTTCGTGACATCCCGCAGTGGGACGCCCCTTTTCGTAGGTGGTGGGATGGTTCGATGTTTCCAACCGCGGCAAAACCGCGCTGGAGGCGACCTCAGGTGTCCCGATCACCTGGGGGGCCCGTCCGAAGAATTCGGAGGCTGCATTGGTCAGACCAGTGCAGAGGGCGGCCAAGTAGCCGATTTTAGCGCAGCCGTCAACGTCTGAACGCTAGCTTGTTCGGTCCTGCGCAAGCGACAGAACGACGGCGGCCGCACCCTCGATGGTGAGGTCGGTGCTGTCGAGAACCACTGCGTCTTCTGCGGCCGCCAACGGCGAGATTGCGCGGGTGCGATCTTGGTGGTCGCGCTCGGCGAGCGCCTGACGAATGGCATCGAAGCTCGCGTCCCCACCCTTCTCGAGCAACTCGCGGTGACGGCGGCGGGCGCGTTCATCGAGGTTGGCGTCGAGGAAGACCTTGAGCTGGGCGTCGGGGAGCACGACGGTACCGATGTCGCGGCCGTCCATGACGACCCCACCACGGGCTCCGAGCTGCTGCTGAACCGCGACGAGGCTGGTGCGTACGGGGCCGTGAGTCGACACATCCGAGGCGCCTCGGCCTACTTCCGGGGTGCGAATCGCGGTCGAGACATCCTCGCCATCTACCGACACGGTCAGGGCGTCACCCGAGAATGCGAACTCGAAGCGAAGGCCACGGGTGAGCTCGCCGAGGGCCTCGGCATCCTCCCAGGACACACCGCGACGCGAGGCCACGAGCGCGACGCTCCGGTACATGGCGCCGGTGTCGATGTACTGAAAGCCGAGGTCCTTGGCGACGCGGCGGGCAATGGTCCCCTTTCCGGAAGACCCAGGCCCGTCGATAGCGATGGTCAGGCGATTAGCCACGAGTCAGCTCTCCGAGATGCGCAGCGAACTGTGGGTAGCTGGTGCTGATGGCCTCGGCACCCTCGAGTGTGACGCCCCCCGTGCTTGCGAGCGCGGCGACCGCGAAGGCCATCGCGATGCGGTGATCACCGGTCCCATCCACAGTCGCCGGTCCGTGTGGACGACCGCCCTGGATGACCATGCCGTCCGGCCGCTCTTCGACTTCGACGTTCATCGCGCGCAGTCCCTGGACCACGCGGGCGATTCGGTCTGACTCCTTCACGCGCAGCTCTTCAGCATCGGCGATGACGGTCTCGCCCTCGGCGAACGCCGCGGCCACCGCGAGAACAGGAAGTTCGTCGAGGCAGCGGAGCGCGAGGTTTCCGTCGATCACGGCGCCCTTCAGGCCACCGGCACGCATGCGCAAGGTGCCCGTGGGCTCGGTGCCTGCGACCTCGAGCGTCTCACTCTCGAGCTGTGCGCCCATGGCGAGGAGCGCGTCGATGACGCCGGTCCGGGTGGGATTGAGGCCCACATTTTCGAGGGTGATGTCCGACCCGGGCACGATGGCAGCGGCGACGAGCCAGAACGCCGCGGATGAGACATCGCCAGGGACATCGACATCGAGTGGCGCGAGGCTGGTGGTCGGTGCGAGCGCGAGCCCGCCCTCTTCAGCGGTGAGCGGAGCGCCCATTGCGAGCAACATCCGCTCGGTGTGGTCGCGACTCTGGCGAGGCTCTCGAACCCAGACGCCGCCGTCCATTCCAGCGAGCAGCAGGCAACTCTTGACCTGCGCCGAGCTGATCGACAGGTCGAAACGCGCCTGGGCCTGAAGCGGCCCTCCCCGAACGACGAGGGGCGGAAGCCGACCGTTGTCTCGGCCGTCAAAGCGCGCGCCCATGCGGGTCAACGGCTTCACGACCCGCGCCATCGGGCGCTTGCGGAGGGAACCATCGCCAGTGAGGACGGTGAGGAACGGCTGGCGCGCCAACACACCCGTGAGCAGGCGAATGGTCGTGCCGGAGTTTCCGCAGTCGACGACATCCTCGGGCTCGCGCAGGGGTGCCGGCCGCACGATGACGGCTGATCCCTCTCGCTCGATACCCACGCCGAGCGCTCGAAGCGCAGATGCCGTGCTGTGGACGTCCTCACCCTCGAGCAGTCCGCGCACTCGTGCGGGACCACTCGCGAGTGCATTCAGGATCAGCGACCGATGGCTGATCGACTTGTCACCGGGCACTCGCAGCTGACCGCGAAGCGGTCCCTGCGGCTCAACGAGCCAACTCACGCTTCGGCGCCCACGAGCTTACCCATCACGCGGAAGCGCGCGTAGCGGTCCTGACGCAGCGCCTCAGGCTCAAGGGCCTCAAGCTCGGCAAGGTGCTTCTCGAGGATCTGACCGACGCTGGTCGCGATCTCATCGACGTGACGGTGTGCACCGCCGTAGGGCTCGGGAATGACCTCGTCGACCACGCCGAGATCGAAGCAGTCGGCAGCGGTGATGCGCAGCGCCTCGGCCGCTCGTGGCCCTTCTGCGCGGTCGCGCCAGAGAATGGCCGCACAGCCCTCGGGAGAGATGACCGAGTACACGCTGTTTTCGAGCATCAAGACGCGGTTGGCGACGCCGATTGCCAGAGCGCCACCAGAGCCGCCTTCGCCGATGACCGTGGCGATCACAGGGACGGTGAGGCGCGCCATCTCGAGGATGTTCTTGGCGATGGCTTCGGCCTGGCCGCGCTCTTCGGCGTCAATGCCCGGGTAAGCGCCAGGGGTGTCGATGAACGTGAAGATTGGCAGGCCGAAACGCTCGGCCATCTCCATGATCCGCAGCGCCTTTCGGTAGCCGTCGGGCCGCGCCATGCCGAAGTTCCGGCGGATGTTCTCTTTGGTGTTTCGGCCCTTCTGATGCCCGATCACGACCACGGGACGGTCATTGAAGCGCGCCATGCCGCAGACCAGAGCCTGGTCGTCGTAGCCCGCGCGGTCACCGTGAAGCTCGACCCACTCGGTGAACAGCGCATCGATGTAGTCGAGGGTGTACGGACGGCTCGCGTGACGCGACAACAGGGTCCGCTGCCACGGAGAGAGCCGGGAGAAGATGCGTTGCTCGAGCTTGCGAGACTGGTGCTCGAGCTGCTCGATCGAGGCGGAGAGGTCCACCCCATTGGCCTTCTCGATGTCGCGAAGCTGTGCGATTCGCGTGCGAAGCTGCACGACGGGACGTTCGAAATCGAGGACCACATCCATAGGATCTCCCAGGTGACCCGCGGCGCTTAACGCGCTCGGGCGGGTCCGACAGCTTTGTGACTCAGCCCCAGAGCACCTTGGCAACGTCGAGCGCCGTCTGCTCATGTTCCCGTAGAACCTTCGGATAACCGAGAACCCGCATCCAATTGCGCTGCTTCTTCGCGAAGCGTCGGGTGTCGCGAGCAGTCCGGCGAAGGGCCTCTTCAAGCTCCACGCCGTCGAGCAGCGCGTCGCACAGGTGCCGGTAACCGAGCGACTGCATCGGCTTGAGCGTGCGGGCATACCCGGCGTCGAGCAGCGCCCTCACCTCATCCACGTACCCGGCTTCGGCCATGATCTCGACGCGGCGGTCAATGCGCTCATTCAGGTCTTCGCGGTCGAGCCAGAGTGCATGCGCGTCGACTCGATCCGGCTCTTCCGCGTGGGCAGCCTGTAGCTCCGAGAGCCTCTGCCCCGAAGCGCGGAACACCTCGACGCCACGCACCAGCCGGACCCGATCATTGGGATGCAAGCGCTCTGCGAGTACGGGATCGACGCGAGCGAGCTCGCCGTGAAGGTCCTCGATGGCCTCGACCTTCGCACGCAGCTCAGCATCCACGTCTGGGGTCTTGACCAGTCCGCGAATCAAGGCCCGGATGTACAGACTGGTTCCGCCGGCCACGACGACCCGGGGGTGGGCAGCGAGTACCTCGTCCGCGATTTCACGGAACATGGCCGCATCGAAGGGTTCATCCGGCTTCACAAGATCGATGCCGAAGTGCGCGACCCGCTCCTGCTCTTCGCGGGATGGCTTGGCCGTTCCGATGTCCATGCCGCGGTAGACCTGCATGGCGTCGCAAGACAGCAGGACGGCGCCGTATGCCTCACACACCGCCATCGCTGCGGCAGATTTGCCCGATGCGGTCGGTCCGGCGAGAACCAGGCAGCGCGGCGTCATCGTTCCCCCAACAGCTGCGCGATAGGCAGTCGGCGCGCGTGCGCGTCGAGGAGGTCGAGTTCCTCGAGTGCGGCGACCA
>JAGSGY010000051.1 GCA_023954855.1 Pseudomonadota bacterium
ACTCGGTGACGGTGTAGACGGCTTTGCTGACGACCGCACGGACATTCGCCACTGGGTTCCCTCGGCGCCGGTCGAGGGCCTCGCTGCGGACGCGGTGTGGCTCGATATTGACGCTGGACAGCAGGTTGCTGCCTTGCGACGTGGCAAGGAACTGCTGTACGTCACCGTCGTGAGCTCGGGTACCTCGGGACGCCACGCGACCCCCCTCGGCATCTACGAACTCACCGACAAGACGGCGTGGGGAGACATGGCGAGTCGCGCCGGTGCGGACGAGGTCTACCACGTCGAGAATGTGCCTTGGGTCGCCCACTTTTGGCCTCGCTACGCCCTTCATGGCGCTTTTTGGCACTGGGGCTTCGGCAACCGCGCCAGCCACGGCTGCATCAACCTCGCCCCCCGCGACGCCATTGCATTGCTCGAGGCACTCGAACCGCTTCAGCCGCTCGGCTGGCACTCGGTGTACGCGACAGACGACCATCCGGGTGCTGTGATTCGCATCCGGGATGGACTGAGCGCCGTACGCGACAAGCGCTAGCGAGCGCGTAGGTAGACGGACCAGTAGACGAGGCCGACCAGGACGCTTCCGCCGAGGATGTTGCCGATGGTGACGGGCAGAAGGTTCGAGACCAGAAAGGCGTCCACCGTCAGCGCGGGGTAGTCCGCGGCGCTCGCGCCGATATCGGTCCAGAAGCTCGCTGGAGCACCGTGCTTGATCAGCAGGGCCATCGGTACGAAGTACAGGTTGGCGATGGAGTGCTCGAAGCCGGCTGCGACGAATGCGGCGATGGGCGGCACGATCACCGCCACGCGGTCGACGGTGGTTCTTGCGCTGAAGGCGAGCCAGACGGCCAGGCAGACGAGCACATTGCAGAGCACACCAAGGGCGATGGCCTCGAGGGGAGCCAGGCTGCACTTTGCCTCGGCGATTGCAAGTGCGGTGGAGCCGACGGACCCACCGCCGAGCTTGTACTGACCCGCCGCGAAGTTCAGGACGGCGGTCCCCACGCCACCGACCAAGTTTCCGGCGAAGACGACGGACCAGTTCCGGAGAATGCCGGCCGTCGTGACCCGGCCGGAAGCCCAGGCCATGACGATCAGGTTGTTCCCCGTGAACAGCTCAGCGCCGCCGACGATGACGAGCACGAGTCCGAGCGAGAACACCGTCCCGGACAAGACGCGCGTGACGCCGAACGGCAGTGTCGAACCCGCCACCGCCGTCGTAGCAAAGATGGCCCCGAGAGCGATGAATGCACCGGCAAGCACCGCGAGGGTGAACGTCTTGCCCACCGGCATCGCAACCTTGGCGACGCCGATCTGTTCGGCCTTCTCGGCCATCTCGGGGGGGAGCAGTGCGTCCATGGGGCTCTCGCAGTTGGCTTCCAGGCGGTGCGTGGAAACTGGTACCCCCGAGAGGAATCGAACCTCCGACCTTCGGATTAGGAATCCGCTGCTCTATCCACTGAGCTACGGGGGCCCGCCGCGACGCTAACTCGACTTCGATTGAATGCCGAGAAGGTCATCGTCGTCCTTGCTTCTCTAACGCCAGGGGAAGACAGATGCGTTTCGCGGTGATTTTAGCCTTTCCGCTCGTCGCGGCCTGCGGGTCTATGGAGCAGCAAGCCTTTGAGCTTCAGCTCGATCCGGAGGACTCGACGGTGCTTCGCGCGGATACCAACGAAGGGGATGTGGCGCTGTATGGCGTCGAAGGCGGGCTCGTCGAGGTGTTTGGAACCTCGGTGGGGCGCGGTCGAAACAGCGACAAGGCCCGTGAGGCACTCGCTACCAATCGTTGGGGCGGTTCGGTCGACGACGGCGTCGTTCGCCTCTTCGGCGAAGCCGGCTCCCGGGGAGAGGTCGAGCTGCACGTCGAGGCGCCGCGGCTCCTCTCGGCCGATGTGATCGCTGGTGGCCTTGCGACGCTGCAAGACATCGAGGGCTCGCACGTTGCGACCGCCGATCGAATCGTCACGCGAAGGGTCATCGGCGACGCTGACTTCTACGCGCGGAGCGGTGGGCTCGACGTCGAGATCTGGCCCTATCTCGAAGGCGAGGTGCGACTGCAGTCCCATGGGGGCGACGTCATCGTGTACTTGCCCTACGGCGCGGACTACGACCTTCAGGTCTTCGGCGACGCGGAGCACGAGCTGACGGTGGCGGATCTTGGGTTCGACTTCACCCACCTCGGGGCCGGCTACTTCGCCGGAGAGCGCGGAAACGGTCGAGTAGATGTGTCGATTCACGTAGAAGGTGGGTCGGTCGAGGTGCGAGAGTCTCTCGCCAGATAGACTGTCCCTGGAGGATTTATGCTGGAACCAGGCGAGGTGATCGACCGCTACACCGTCGAGGAGATCCTCGGGCAGGGTGGCATGGCTGTCGTCTACCGCGTGCGCCACAACCAGCTCGATAGCTTCCACGCCATCAAGATCCTCACGATCACGAATCCGAGCATCAAGGACCGCCTGATCCAGGAGGGCAAGGTCCAGGCCTCGCTGCGCCACCCGAACATCGTGGCCGTGACCGACGTGCTCGAGATCCGCGGCGCTCCGGGTTTGGTGATGGAGTTCATCGAGGGACCGGGTCTCGATGAGTGGCTCGAGCAACACGAACCCACGGTCGACGACTCGATCCGCATCTTCGAAGCGATGGCGCTAGGCGTCGCGCACGCCCATGACAAGGGTGTTGTGCACCGCGACCTGAAGCCCGCCAACGTCCTCATGGCGCCCGCTTCAGGGGCATGGGTGCCGAAGGTCGCCGACTTTGGCCTGGCCAAGGCCGTCACCGAAGATGGGTCCATGCAGAAGACGCGCTCCGGCGTGACCATGGGCACCCCTCAGTACATGGCGCCGGAGCAGATCCGCGACGCCAAGAGCGTCGACCAGCGGGCGGATGTGTTCAGTCTCGGCTGCATTCTCTATGAGCTGGTCTGCGGGCGGCCGCCCTTCGTCGGTCCCGACATCCTGTCGATCTTCAATGCCGTCGCCTCTGGCAGCTTTCCGGCGGCGGTCAGTCTGGTCCCCGATCTGCCTCCGGGCGTGCGCGATGCGATCGAAGGGGCGCTGGTCGTAGACCGAGACAACCGTATCGGGAGCGTCGCTGAGATGCTTCAAGTCCTTCGGGGAGCGCCGCTGTCTGCGGCCACCTCACAGGCGCGTCACGAGCGGCTGAGTGGCGGACCGAAGACCTGGGCACCCGACTCTCCAGGAATGGCGGTCGCGGCAAGTGCGGTGTCTCGTGCCGCCTCCCGTGCGGGCAGCCCGTCTGGCGGCACGATCGACCCCGGATCGGCGGCCTCGTTCGGCGGGAGCGGACCCAAGAAGCGCCGCGTGGGCATGATGGTCGGTGGAGGCCTGATTGTCGTCAGCGGCGTGGCGGGCCTCGCGGTGGCGGGTCTCGCCGGTGGTGCGCTGTTCGCTTCGAACGCGGTCGAGACCTCGGTGGCCGACACTCTGGCACGCAGCGGCGACCTCTCCGCGAGCGACGTCTCTCTCGGGCCCACAGGCTTGGTGCTCACCGATTTCGCCATCGACGGCCCCGATGGGGAGCCCGTTCTTACGGCCAAGTCGCTGAGCTTCGAGGCTAATCCCTCCGCCTTTCGGGGAAGTGATTGGCAGGTGTCCCGTGTCGTGATTAGCGGTGTGGGCGGTGAGCTCCAGCGCGGGGTCGATGGCCGTTTCCACCTTGCCGGAACGGCTGAGAAGCGCCTTCGCGACGGCTTACCCTTTCGCATTCGGGCCGCTGAGCTCGTGATCGAAGAGGGTGAAGTCGATTTGTCGAGCAAGGGCACGCTGCAGGTGGCCTGGGACAGTGCCTCGCTGACCGACTTCGACCTCAACCTCGACGGCGGTATGGAGTGGAGCTCCAGCGCTGGAACGCTGACTTCCTTGGAGGTTGGAGCCGTTGAGCCTCTGCTCCGGGTCGAACAGATCTCGGTCGCGGACGGAGACGCCACTCTCGAAGGACTTGAGCTGTGGGTGCGCGGTCGCACCGACGGCATGCTCGACCTTCCTCCGGTTCTCGCCGATGAGGTGGCCGATTGGGCCGGCGGTACGCGCCATCAGCCCGAGAGCCGTGACTGGCTCGGCATCGACACGACGTCGCTTCCGGTGGCGGTGAACCAGGTACACGCGAAAGACGGCACGCTTCACATCATCGATCGCGCAAACGGCGTGAAGACCGTCGGCTGGGACATCGAGCTCGACCGCGTCGCACTTGGCCCTCGCACGTCCGAGCGCTTCCCCGTCGGGTTGTCGGGTTCGGTCGGGGATGGCCGCATCACACTCGATGGGGACATTGCAGCCGATGGCCTGATGCGCTTCGAGATGGGGCTTCGCTACCTTCCCGTCGAGCTGCTCGAACCGTACTTTGCGCCTTCGCTGAAGCAGTACGGCGTCGCGATCGAAGGCGGTAAGGTCGGCGGAACGATGGCCATGACCGCCCAGCAGAACACTTTCGCCTCGGTGGTCGAACTGACGGGCGAAGACATCGCGTTCACCGGCGCCTCGCCCACTCGAAAGGGCAAGCGCCTGCTGTCGACTCGGGCGAAAGTCGAGTCGTCGAAGCGGATCGAGGGCAACCTCGCGGGCCCGAAGCTCTCACCCTTCGCGGCGGTCATCGACCAGATCGAGCAGATGGTCTTCGCTCCGGCCGGCGGCGGCGTGGTGGATGCCGCGCGGGCAGCCGAGCGTGCGAAGGCACAGCGCCAACGCGAGCGCGACCTGGCGGCGGCACGTGCGGCTGCAGCAGCGGCAGACGTCGAGGCCACCCCGGAAGTTGCGCCCGCACCGGCCCCGGCCGAGCCGACCTCGGGAACCTCTATGTCGCGAGGAGGCGAGGGGACGCCCGAGGCCGAGCCGACGACGCCCGAGCCCGAGACGCCTGCGGAGGAGCCCGCTCCGCCAACGCCGGAAGAGGCAAAGAAGGTCTGGCAGCAGATGAACCGTGGGGTTCGAGACGCTCTCGATTCGATCCCCATACGGAAGAAGTAGTCGGCCGCTCGCTTCGGGGTATCGTTCGCGCATGAGTACTGGAACCGCACGCTACCGCTTCGAATTCCGACTTCTCGACTGGGCCGAGGGCTACGTTCGCACCCTCGCCGGATCCCGACGATCGTTCTTCGTCGGGTTCCGCCAGGACGGGAGCCTACGCCGCCTGTACGTTTCGCTTCCGGGCCACGAGTTCGACGGCGAGGGCAAGCGCCTGCTCACCGAGGCCTACACGAGCTGGTTTCTGTTCCAGCCGCACGAGGAGGCGGGAGCTGGCTACCTCGAGTGGCTCGATCTCCCGGTCGAAGTTCCGGAGCGGTGGCTCGGCGAGCGCTTTGGCGCCGAGGACTACCTCGATGTGCGCCACGCCGAGTCGCGGGAAGACTGGCCACGTTCTTGGCGAGTCGTGGTCCGCTAGAACACGCCTTGCCGGTGTGACACGACCGCGCCCCGACGTTACCTGTGGCGTCACGGCGGTGGAGCCGTCTACGGAGGCGACGTGAGCGTGCAGTCCCCTGAGCTCGATGCAGTTCAGAACCTTGCTCCCAACGAGCGCATTGCTGCGCTGGTCACTCTCGGCAAGCGGGTTCTCGCGGATGGTGGCGACAGCGATGCCACGGTCGCGGCGCTTCTCGGTGAGCTCGAGGCCGGCACCGGCACAGCCGCTGAGCGCGTAGAGCTCGGCGAGGTTCTCGGCCAACTCGGCGATCCTCGCGTGCGCATTCCCGCCGACGAAGAGTACTGGGCCCGTGTTCCCGGCGAAGATGGGGACATCACCATCGGCCGATACCTCGTGACCAACGCCGAGTACCAGGCCTACGTCGACGCCGGTGGCTACGAGCCCGGCGAGCACTGGGACGAAGCCGGCCGCGCCTGGCTCGACTCGGTCGAAGATGCCTGGCCCGCTCGCGCACAAGCCGCCGAGGCGGCCAACTTCATCGTGGCCAACCAGCCCGTCGTCGGTGTGAGCTGGCACGAAGCTTCAGCCTACGCCCGCTTCCACGACTGTCGCTTGCCCCGCTTCGACGAGCGCCTCTGGGTGGTTCGTGGGGAAGAGCGGCGCCCGTACCCGTGGGGAGCCCCGTTTGGCTCGGGCAACGCCAACACCAAAGAAGAAGTCATCGGCCGACCGACGGCAGTGGGCCTGTTCCGCAGTGATCGCACGCCTGAGGGTGTGTACGATCTTGCCGGCAACGTGGCCGAGTGGACCGAAGACGGCTCGGGCGACGATCGCTGGATCCACCCGGGTGCCTGGGACCAACCGTCCATGGCCGCCTGGGCCAAGGCTCGCGAGTACGAGCCCACCACTGCGCGCTGGGGTGGCCTCGGCTTCCGCCTTGCGCGGGGCAAATGAGCAAACAGCGCAAGACCGGTCGCGAGGCCGGGCACAAGAGCGCTAGCGCCCAGAAGGCGCCCGAGACCAGCACCGAGTCCTTGGTGGGAAACCGCGCAGTCGCCGACCAGTTCTCGGCGACGGAAGTGGACCGCAAGGAGCCGGGTCTCGACACCGTTCGCGAAGTCGCCTTTCCGCTGATCGAGCGGGCGTCACTCGCACTGCACCTCGAGCCGAAGCCTGCTGCAGAGGTGGAGCGATTCATCGCCATCCTCGAGCGCAGCCACTTCGACCGTTCGCACAAGGACGCGCTCATCGACAAGGTCGAGGGCGACCAGGCTGCTGCCATCGCTGTCCAAGACGCGGTGGAGCGAGCGCTGGGCACCGTCGACGATGAGCTGCGCAGCGGTGTGATCGATGCGCTCGACAAGGCGTGGACGTCGCTTCACGAGGGCTCGCCGGGTCAGGACAGCTGGGTGCACGGCGAGGCCACACTGGAGCTGTCCGAAGCCTCACTCGTGGGCCCCGTCGGGGACCGGGCCGGCGGGTTGATTGCCGATCTGGTGAATCACCTGGGTTCGGACGAGATGAAGCAAGGCCTCGACGAGAAGGGCGCAGGGGCGGCGATCGCCCACTTCTGCCGCAGTGTCGTGCTGGCCTACCACTTCGAAGAAGAAGAAGAAGAGGAGTTCGGCAGCCTTGCCGGCCCCGAGGAGAGCTGATGTCGCTCACGCCGGCCGATCGCGCCGCCTTCCTTGAGATCTTCGCCGATCTCGGTCCCGAGGGCGACGGCTCTCACGCCGTGGCCTTGCTGAGCCCGCTTCGCGAGCCAGCGATGGCCGAGCTGGGCGACCGCCCGGGTATGGACCAGGTCCGTGCGGGTGTGCTGCGCACTCTGCCGTTCATGGGCGGACTCGAGGATGCTCACCGCGATGCGGCCATCGCCGCCATCGAGGGCTACGCCGAGGACGTCGCAGAGCCGGATCCGGCGGTGCTGCTCGAGCGTGCACCCGCATGGGTGGGCCTCGCGTACCTCGAAGCTCTCGGAGAGCAGGGCTGGACGACCGAAGCCGCTCGCACCGCCGCGGATCACGCGCGGATCGGCTTTGCGGCTGCCCGCCTCGAGGGTGTGGGTACCGGCGAGGTGCTCTGGGCGCTCGCCGAAGCAGCCGGAGACGTCGGTTGGACCGACCGAGAGCGCTTTCTGCTCGATGAAGCACGCGGCGCGTCCTTCGAGGACATCGAGAGAGCAGGCGAGGTGGCGCTTCTGTACGCGTTGCGCTGTCTTCAGGATGGCGATGCCGAGGGTGTGACGTTGCTCGAGGCCGTCGCTTCGCTCGACACGGCGGCGCCGAGGACCCGGATTCACGCTCGCGCCGTGCGCGGCGCCATTGCCGAAGAATCCGACGAGCCGGCCGCGGCACGCGAGTGGTACGTCGCAGCACGTGCCGAGGTCGATGCCGAAGAGGAGCCCGATGTGGCTGCACAGCTCGATGCGGCGATCGCGGCCTTCTAGGCGTGATGTCGGGCGAGCTGGCGCCGCTGGGACCAAGCTGGGGTGAATAGGCGCGTTCGCGGAACGTCGACTGA
The DNA here is from genome assembly GCA_023954855.1 of Pseudomonadota bacterium. Classification (GTDB taxonomy): domain Bacteria; phylum Myxococcota_A; class UBA796; order UBA796; genus M1803. The sequence goes on from JAGSGY010000051.1 coordinate 7,906, forward strand.
GCAATCAGGAGACCGCCCATGCGCACACTCATTGCACTGCTCGCCCTCTCGATGGCTTCCCCGGCTCTGGCGCAGGAGTCCGCCGACGCCTCCCTCTCGGCCGAAGAGCTACGGGAGTCGAAGCGCGACCGACGCGATGCGAAGCGCGACCTTCGGAAGCTCCAGCGCGCCATCAAGAAGTGGGAGCGGGCCGCAGCGAAGCGCCAGTGGGACAAGGCACACAAGCAGGATCCCGTGATCTTCGCCTGGCTCCGTGGCGAGCGTGCCGAGACCCGAGAAGAGATCGAAGAGGCGGAGGCTGAGTTGGCCTCGTCAAAGCGCGAGGTCCGTCAGGCAAAGCGAGAGGCCGAGGCGGCATCCGCCGGCACGCGCCGCGATGAACGGGCCGACCTACGCGACGACAAGAAGGATGCCGAGGACGATCAGCGGGACCTGCGTACTGAGCAGGTGCGTCGCGACCGCCTCAAGCGAGTCGCCGAAGACCTTCGCGTTGTGCAGCCGGCTTTTCGAGAAGGGCGGCCCGGCCCTGCGAAGGCCAAACGCAAGCGCGAGTTGCTGCTTCAGCTCGAGCAGCTGGCGGTGCGGGACCTTCGCCAAGCGGGGCGTGAAGTCAGCGAGGACAAGGCCGAGCGTATCGAGGACCGTGTCGAGCGTCGAGAGGACTAGGGGGCGGACGCCTCTTCCGTGGCCTCCTCTGACTCAGCGGGCTCCTCCGTCGGTTCCGGCGCTGCGTCGACAAAGCGCATGACGAGGTTGAGGGTGCGCTCGGCTCCGGCCTCGAGCTTGGGGAGGCAGGAAGTGACCCGGACGGCGCAGAGTTCGACCACGCCCTCGGCGGCGCCCTTTGTGGACTTGCTGTCCATGGACGTTCCGTCTTCGGTCCATCCCGCTTTGAGAGTGAGGCTCAGCGTTCCGGGGAGCTCGCCACCGTCTGCGGCGACGCAAGCGGCGACCGCAGCGGGAATATCCGCGGAGGCGGTGGCCCAATCATCGCGGCTCATGCCCTCAGGTAGCGACGGGCGCAGCAGCTCGATCCGCGAGGTCGGCTCTAGAGCGAAGGTCTCGGCGAGGCCGTTCTCGCGGCAGGCGGCGATGGCCTCGGCGCGCTCGTCGAGCTCGGGCTCGCAGGCGCCAGCGGTGCGAATGGTCACGTTGCGCCCGCCGCCGCCGAGGATCAGGCCACAGGGGGAATCGGCCTTCTTCATCAGGCCCTTGAGCTGAGAAGCGGGATCACCGCCTACGCCCATTCGCTTGGCGAGCACAAAGTCGAGCGGGCCGACGATAGGCTTTAGGCGCTCTTCGACGTCGAAGCCCGCGTAGCCAACTGGCAGCCTCTCGACGTCGAGCTGCTCACGAAGCTCGGACAGATGGTCGACGAGGGTCTCTTTGGGGATGGTTTCGACTGCGTGGGCGGGCGTGATGAGGGCGAGCCATAGCGCGACCATGTGACCTCCGAATTGAGTGCCGGATAGCACAACAACGCCGAGGCCGGCAGTGCAATTCCTGCTCAGCGTGAGAGCAGCTTCTCGACCACGTCAGCGCCACGCTCCGCGGCGTCCATGCGCGCTTGGGCTTTGGCCTTGGCTGCCATGTCCTTCAGTGCATCCGTACCCGCCATGAGTTCGTGGACCTTGGCAGCGGCGGAATGGATGTCCCAGCCTGCTTCGATCAACACCTCGGCGGCCCCGACCTCTTCGAGGCCTCGCGCGTTCTCTTCCTGGTGGTTCTCGGTCACGTTGGGGGAGGGGATCAGCAGCGACGCCTTGCCCACCGCGGTGAGCTCTGCGAGTGTCGACGAGCCGGCGCGGCAGACGACGAGGTCGGCGCAGGCGTAGGCATCACCCATGCGGTCTTCGTAGTCGACCAGTGCCACATGGCCGGGCACTTCGTCGGCAAAGGCACCTCGAACCTCGGCGTGGTACCGCTTGCCCGTGAGGTGCAGGACCTGGTAGCCGGGCGTGCTCTTCGCAATCGCGATGGCGAGCTCGTTGAGTCGGGCGGCACCGAGCGACCCACCGACGAAGAGAACCGTCGGGACCGCGGGGTCGAGCCCGTAGCGCGAACGGGCGACGCTGCGGTCTCCCTCGAGGACTGCCGGGTTCACCGGAACGCCGACGACGTTGCGCGGGGCTGCACCGGGAAGCCGGGTGGCGGTCTTTTCGTAGGTGAGCAGGATCTGCTGTGCCACGCGAGCGCACAGCTTGTTGGCCATGCCCGGCACGACGTTCGCCTCGTGGATGGCGCGACCGCGGCCGAGGGTCCACGACGCGAGCACCGCTGGCGCCGAGATGTATCCGCCGACACCGAGCACGGCGTCGACCTTGTCGCGCTTCAACGCAGACCGCGTGGCGAGCGTGGCCTTCAGCAGGCCAAGGGCAAAGCGGATCTTCCCGACCAGTCCCGATCGCGGGTACTGCGGGGCGACGACCGGGCGGAACTCGTAGCCCCGCTGAGGTGCGACACGGGCCTCGAGTCTCTCGGGGTCGCCGTAGTAGAGAACGGTGTGGCCGCGGGAGCGCAGCTCGTCTCCGATCGCGATTGCGGGGTAGACGTGTCCGCCGGTTCCGCCACCTGCCAGTGCAATGACGGCCATCAGCCCTTCACTCCGGTCTTGCCCAGTGCGCCGAGCTCAGCGAGCAGGTGTACGTTTGCGGCGACCGCCTTTGCGAAGATGCCGACATGAAGCGACTCGTTTGGGCCGTGTGCGGTGGTGCGCGGGTCCATGACGCCGTTGAGAATCAGAGGAAGGTCCCCGAAGCGTTTGCCGAACAACGCGACGAAGGGAATCGAGCCACCGACGCCCACCTGAACAGGGCGGGTGCCCCAGGTGGCTTCGTAGGCACGGTCGACGGCGTCGAACGCAGGACCACTGGGCTCGTAGAGCCAGCCCTCGCCGGCCCAGCCAGCCTGAGCGACCGAGACCTTCACGCCGGCAGGGGGCGAGGCGGTGAGTGCCTCTTTGACGACTGCGAACATCGCCTCGGCCGACTGGTCGGGCGCCAAGCGAATCGACAGCGTGGCCGATGCCGTGCGGCGGAGCGCGTTCTTCTTGTTGGCCGCCGTGGGAAGCGTGGTCGCCACGACGGTGATTGAAGGCTGACGCCACAGCCACTCGGCCGGCGGAATGTCTCGGGCGGGAAGCGGGTCGACGCCCTCGACGATGTGGGCACCATCGCGGATCGTGGCCTCGTCGAGGGGCACGTCCCACGCGGCCTTTCGCCAGGTCTGTGGGACGTCCACGCGGCCGACAGCCATGCGCCCATCTTCGTCGGTGAGGCGTGCAATCAGGCGAATCAGCGCGATGGACACGTCCGGAACCATGCCTCCCCACAGGCCACTATGCACGTCGGCGCCAAGGGCCTCGCAGGTGAGTTCGACCTCGAGCAGTCCACGAAGAGACACGGTCAAACCCGGAACGTCGACGGACGGGTTCTCGCAGTCGGTCAGTACCATCACGTCGGCTTCGAAGGCCTTTGGGTAGGCGTCCATGAAGCGCTCGAGGTTTGGACTCCCGATTTCCTCTTCGCCTTCGATGACGAGGCGCACGTTGCAGGGCAGCTCACCGGTTTCTTCGAGCCAAGCGCGAATGGCGCCCATGTGAGACACCCAGCCGCCCATGTCGTCGGCAGAGCCACGGGCGTAGAGGCGGTCGCCGCGACGCGTCGGCACATGAGGGTCGCTGTTCCAGTGTTCGATCTCGACCGGCTGCAGGTCAAGGTGCCCGTAGATCAGAACCGTGGGCTTGTCGGCGCCGGCCTTCATCCACTCAGCAACGACGATGGGCAGGGCACCATCGAGCTCGAGTACCTCGCAGGCGCTCAAGCCGAGCTTCTCGAGATCGTCGCGAATGCGGGCTGCGAGCAGGCGCACATCGGCGTGATGCTCGGCTTCGCAAGAGATGGCGGGGATGGCCAAGTAGTCGGCCAACAGGTCCAGCGTCTCGCCCATCTGGGCGGATGCCCGGGCTGCGGTGGCGGGAACGGCGGGGTGGGGCACGGGAGCTCCTCTGAGGGGAGCGAATGTAGCCGATTTTACCCGCCCGTGGACCCCCGATCGCGTCGATGAATCGGGGCGCTCCGCGGTTTGGTCGACTTAGGGGGTGACGTCAGCCTCAGCCCAGAGCGCGCCACGCAGCTGACCCGCGGTGTAGCCGGTCGCAGCGTCGTTCGGATAGGCCTTGGCGAGGGCCGCCTGAACATCCTCGGCCGGCTCTCCGTGGCAGGCCAGACAAGGCTCGCCAACGGCAATCGGTGCCACAAAGCGAGCGACGCGTGTTCCGTCGACGTCCACGACCTCCGTGTGCGGCTTGATGTCAGCTGTTGCCGTCTCGGCGACCTCTGCGAGCCATGCCTGGACCCACTCTGGGCCGGCGTTCGCGGGGTTGCGCAGCTTGGTGGACGCCCGGCCGACGCGAACCCCCGTCTCGCCGGCGACCAGGGCCGTCATGCCCTGCGCCTCTTGGCTACACATCTCGAGGGTCTTGGCAGGGCCTTCGCCGGCGAGTCCTTCGACCACCTTGGCCTTGAGGGTGCCTCCGAGCTTCTTGGCGCTCTCTTTCGCGCGCTCGATGGCTGCCTCTTCGTCGGCCTTGGTGGGCGCGGCCGGGGCTTCGACGGCGGGGGGCGCTGCGACCTCGGGCGTGGGAGGGGTCGGGTCAGAGCAGGCGAGAATGAAGAGCAGGGAGATCATGGCGAACCCTAGGGAGGAGGAATGAGCGGCCCAGACGCGGGCGGGAGGTCGGCATTCCGCTTCAGGAAGTCGCGGACGATGGCCTGGTTGCTGTGTAGAAACTGGTCGACGGTGCCGTACTCGATCAGCTTTCCGTCGTAGAGCATGCCGATGCGGTCGGCGATGTTGAGGCAGCTGACAATGTCGTGGGTGATCACCACGAAGGTCATGCCGAGCTCTTGCTTCATGCGCCCAATCAGCGCATCGATGGTGTCGCTGGTCATCGGGTCGAGGCCAGAGTTGGGCTCGTCGAACAACACCACCTCCGGCTCGAGCACGATGGCGCGGGCTAGGCCGACCCGCTTTCGCTGCCCACCAGAGAGTGCAGACGTCGGTCGGTCGTAGAGCCCAGGCAACTCGACAAGCGCGAGCTTCTCTTCGGCCTTGGCGCGACGCTCGGCCTCGCTCATCCGGGTGTGGTAGCGCAGCGGAAAGGCGACGTTCTCGCCAGCGGTCAGCGAGTCGAAGAGGGCGCCGCCCTGAAACAGCATCCCAAAGCGCTTGCGGACGGCCAGCTTCTGCGACTCCGAGGCGTGGGCCATGTCGACGTCATCGACCCAGATGTGGCCGCTGTCCGGCTCGAGAAGGCCGACGACATGCTTGATCAGCACGCTCTTTCCGGTGCCGGACGGTCCGATGATTGCCGTGGTCTGGCCCCGCGGAATGTCGAAGCTGACGCCCTTGAGGACCGACAAGGAGCCAAAGCTCTTGTGGACATCCACGAAGCGAATGATTGGCGCGTCGCTCACAGGCCTCTCCCCGAGAACAGGATCTCGGACATCAAGTAGTTCAGCAAGGCGCAAGACACCGCCGAGACCACGACCGAGGCGTTGGTGGCTTCGCCGACGCCGTTCGGCCCCGACTTCGAGTTGAAGCCGTAGAAGCACGAGACCAAGCAGATGATGATGCCGAAGAAGAAGGCCTTGATCATGCAGTACACCAGGTCCATCGGCTCGGTGGTGTCGGTGAAGTACGCGAGGAACTCCGCGCCGTTCAGTCCGAGCTGCAGGGTGCTGACGAGGTAGCTCGAGACCGTGAGCGTGAAGATCGAGATGACCGTCAGCGGCGGCAAGACGAGAAGAATGCCGATGAAGCGGGGCGTGATCAGGAACCAGTGGGGATTGATCGCCATCACCTCGAGCGCGTCGATCTGCTCCCGAATGCGCATGACGGCGATCTGCGAGGCCATCTCGGTGCCGGCCTTCGCCGCGACCATCGACGCCACCATCATCGGTGCGAGCTCGCGAACGCCGGCGAGCGCCACGAACATCCCGACCAGGCGCTGACCGCCGAGGGGTGCGAAGGCGTTGTACCCCTGCAGGGCCAGGTTCGTTCCGACGAATGCGCTGATGATCAGCAGGATGGGAAGCGACAGAACGCCGATGCGGTACGCTTCCTCGATGGACCGCCGAACCGGGGGAGGATGGGTGGCACTCGCCCGCGCAAAGGTGGCCACGAACAGGCCAAAGCGTCCGAACTCGGCAAGGGCGTTCATTGAATCGCCCCGAACAGGGCCGAGGTCAGGAAGTAGTTGGCGATCACGAAGGCCGTGACCGAGATCACCACCGTATCGTTCACCGCCTTACCCACGCCCGCGGCGCCACCTGTGGCGTAGTAGCCCTGGTACGTTGCAATGAGCCCGATCAGCACGCCGAACACGGTGGTCTTGAACAGGCCGCCGAAGACGTCCGAGGAATGCGTGAGCGCCCAGATGTTGCCCCAATACACGCCGGCGGTCTCGCCCTTCAGGCAGACGGCGGTGAAGAAGCCACCACCAATCCCGGCAATCGAACCGATCAGGTTGAGGATCGGAGTGGCAATGACCGTAGCGAGCACGCGTGGCACGACGTGGGTGCGCAGTGAGTCGATGGCCATGATCTCTGTGGCATCGAGCTCCTCCTTAATGCGCATAGCGCCTAGCTCAGCGGCGAATGCTGACCCGCCTTGAGCTGCGACGAGGACCGATGCCAGGACTGGGGACAGCTCTCGAAACACGGCGACGCTCACCAGCGAAGAGAGGAGACGCTGGGCGCCGAAGATCTCGAAAATCTCGAGTCCCTGCAACGCCATGACCATGCCGAACGGGAACACCACGGCGGTCACTGGCAGCAGGCATCGGGTCGCGATGAGCCAGGTGTGCCGCGCGGTCTCCTGCACCTCCCACCACGGGGTCAGGACGCGCCATCCCACGCGCGCAGAGAAAATGGTGAACCTGCCCAGGGCAGCGATGCGCTCCATCCTGCGGAGTTAACTCGTAGGCCGACGCCCCGATTCTGGATATGACGGGGCATCGGAGGCTTACATGCCGCATGAGAAAGACCCCACGGACGAAGAGGTCAAGGCCGAAGAGGCGGAAGAGGCGGAAGCGGAGGCCGCCGCAGAGGCGGCGGGTGAAGACGACGCGTCCCTGCCTCACGAAGACGAGGAAGAGGGTGATGAACGCGGCATCTTCGGTCGGTTCACGCGCAAGCTTCGGGACCGCCGCGAGCTTACGGATGATGCCTGGAAGGCGGTCGGAGCGGTCATCAGCACCAGCGATCGCGCCAAGAGCGACTTTATTCGCATGATGGGCCGTGAGGTTCGGCACTACCTCGACGGTCTCAAGCTCACCGATGACTTTCGCGAGTTGATCACGAACCATAGCCTCGAGGTCCACGCGAGCCTTCATCTCAAGCCGCTGGTCAGCGAGCCAGAGCCCCCCCCAGAAGAGCCCGAGGAAGAGCCTGAGCCCGCCTAATTGGCCCGAGGCTCGCTGGAGCGATAGTCCGCTGCGATGGCGAGAACCCGTCGATACGAAGTGGGCGTTGGCCTCCTCATTGTAGGAGCGCTCGCGGTACTCGCTTTCATGGCCCTCCAGGTGGGGGCGCTGAGTGGCTTTGGGCCGCGCACAGAGGTGAGCGTCCGCATTCCCAATGCTTCCGGTCTGTCCGTGGGCGCCACGGTCGCGGTGGCCGGTGTAGACGTCGGTACCGTCGACAGTCTGCGTCTTGACCATGACCACGCGATGCTCGGCCTGGCCATCGACCCCAGCTATCCCATCCGTCGCGATGCATTGGCTCAGGTTCGTGCCCGTTCGGTGCTCGGCGAGAAGTACATCGAGATCGTGCCGCAGAGCATCGAAGCCCAGCTGATCCAGGACGGAGATGTACTGGCCGCCGGTCCCGAGACCACCGAGATCGACGAGATGGTGAACATGCTCGGCCCCCTCATCGCGGCACTCGAGCCCGACAAGGTCGCGGACTTGGTCGACGGCATGACGGCGACGCTCGAAGAGGACCCGGAGCGGGTCGGTCGAATGATTGAGAACCTCGACACACTGCTAGAGAATGGAGCGACCGCGAGTGCGGAGCTACCGGGCTTGATGACCGATGGCAAGCGCACTCTCGCTGTGGCTCGATCGGCGCTGAGTGATGTGGAACGGCGCGCTGAAGAAGCCGAGCCGGTGCTCGCCCACGCCGATGCGGTGCTCACGGAGATCGGCGCCAAGGCGCCGGACCTACTCGCAGATATGGACCTCGCTGTGGGGGACGCCCGCGCGCTTATCGACGAATCGCGCGGCAAGATTGAAGTGATCCTCGACAATTTCTCGGGTATCGACAAGTGGGAACTGAGGCGCCTCCTCCGCGAGGAGGGTATTGTCGTACGCCTGCGATCCCGTGAGGTCGTTCCGACCGACAACCCCACCTACAAGAAGAAGGGGCAGACCAAGTGACGCGCATTCTCTGCACTCTCGCCGCACTCCTCGTCTCCAGCTCGGCCTTTGCCCAAGAAACGGCATGGGCGATCGAAGACGTCGCCTCCAAGCGCTTCCCCGATGCCGAAGTCGAAGGCCCCAAGGTCTCCGAGGGCGCTCGCGTGACGGTGTTGGTCCGTGAAGAAGAGCGTGTCCGCGTTCGCGTGGGTACCGACTACGGCTGGATTCCAGCTGCCTCGCTCAGCGATGAGAACCCCGCTGGTGCGCTTCCGCCCACCGCCTTTGATCCAGAGGCGCTTCAGAGGCTCCTCGAGCAAGCCCAGGGTGGCCTGCAGGTCAACCCCGGCGGCGCCGTTGGTGGGCCGCGCTAGTCTTCCTGCTCGAGCTCTTCAGAGAAGAGAACGCGCCAGCCGTAGACGCAGTAGAAGCCCCAGACGCCCATCGCGAGGCCTAGACCGGCGCGCTGTGGCAAGGTCATTGCGTCGGCGGGGATTGCGAACAGGCCGACCAAGAGTCCGGCAACGGTGCAGCCCGCCGCGATCACGATCAGCGTGTTTCGGGAGTGCTGTCCGTAGAGTGTGTCTTCCATGGCCACAATGTAGGGCGATTCTCCCGCGCGCGCACGCACCTGTCAGCCGGTGAACAAACTCATCTGGTCGGCTGTCGGCGCGGCGGAGGTCGGCCTGATCTTCGGAGACACACGTGCCGGCCGGGGACGCCGCTGGACGGCCTCGAGGGGCACATCCGCCGTCACCGGTGCCAGTGGCTCGCGTTGCTTTCCGACATGCAGGCGAATGTCGCTGCGACGGGCGCGGGACACCGCGGCATCTGCTGCGAGCAACGCCCGCTCAGGGCGGTTGTTCTCATCGGAGAGGTGGGCCAGCATCACTTCGCGGAGCCGGCCGGCTGAGGCGGCGCGAGTCAACAACTCGGCGGACTGCGCATTCGACAAGTGTCCGTGGCTGCTCCGAATGCGCTGCTTGAGCTGCCAGGGGTAGCTGCCCTCCATGAGCATCTCGACGTCGTGATTGAACTCAAGAACCGCCACGTCCAAGGATGCGAGCTTTGCCTCCACCAGCTTGGTCGAGCGGCCGAGGTCGGTGATGACACCGGCGCGTGCTCCGCCGCTCTCGAAGGCGTATGCAACGGGATCGACGCCATCGTGGGGGACCGCAGTGGGCTCGACGGTCAAGCTTCCCAGGCGAAAGGACCGACCAGGGGTGACGCGCTGCACGTTCTGTGGCCGGACGCGATCCGAGAGCCGCTGGTGGGTGCCCATGGTCATGTGGAACGGGATTCGGTGGCCGTCGCGCTTGAAGATGCGATCGTCCAGAACCCGTGCGGCGGCGACGTGATCGCTGTGCTCATGAGTGATGAATACGCCGGAGATGGGTGCATCGGCTAGGCCGATTTGCTCCATCCGAAGCAGGATCTGCTTCGTGGAGATGCCGCAGTCGACGAGCACCCCCGTGCGGCCGTCGCCGATGTAAGTGCAGTTTCCGCGCGAGCCCGAAGCGAGCACAGCGACAATCAAACGGTCGTGGAAGAGGGCGGTCATGGGGGACCCGGGGAAGGTCAGTCGGAGAGGTGCAGGCGGCGTTCGAGTTCGCCTACATAAGCGGCGAGGCGAGGTGAGGGGGAGAGGCTGTGTGCGGCAGTGGCAAGATCCAGCGCCTCGGAGACATTTCCGAGCGCCTCGTGTGCGATGGCGCGGGTCTCAAGTCCGCGTGGCGACTCTGGCGAGGCGGCGGGGTAGATGCGACGGTCCACAAGTCCCGAAGGGGCGATCTGGTCGGCTACGTCGTCGATCAGCGAGCTGCGAAGTGCACCGCGGAGGGGACCCCGTCGTGACGGCATGATCTCGGCGCCATCGCCTCCGGTGCCGATCAAGCGACCGAGGGCGACCCCGTCCTGCTCGACCACGACCAGCGCTGAACTTCGGCCTTCCCAACCGCGAGAACGCCCGCCGTCCTGGTGAATGGACACTGTGGGGATCAGGCTCTCATTGCAGCCCACGACCGCAATGCGGGTCTCGGCCCTGGGGTCCACGTGAATCGTGCGGCCAAGTTGTTGGGTCAGCCGGTCCGCGATCGATCTACAGGCCGGATCCCCGGCGACGACCGCCACGGATGGGCCTTCGACATCAACGGCCGCGCGGGTTGGCACCTCAACGGTGACCGTCTTTGCGCAGCCTGCGGTGAGCAGTAGCCATGGAAGGTAGCGGACCATGTCCTAAGGTATCTGCTGAATCTCCCGATGAAAAGCTGGCCGCGATAGGGTGGCGTGCTGGAGGTGCCTGGATGACGCGACGCGTCGGCATTCTTACCGGTGGCGGAGACGCCCCTGGTCTCAACGCGGTGATCCGCGCATTCGTCAAGCGCGGGGCGGGACAGCTCGGTTGGGAAGTTCTTGGACTCGAAGACTCGTTCGACGGGCTGCTCGATACCCCCCGTCGTGTCGTCGAACTCTCCCCGCGAAGCTGCCAGGGGCTGCTTCATCGCGGCGGCACGATTCTCGGCACCACCAATCGCGGCGACCCATTCGATTTCCCTGGTCCAGACGGGATCAGCGATCGCGGTCAGGACCTGCTCGCAGCGGTGAAAGGGGAGCGCCTCGAGGGCCTTGTGGTCATCGGTGGTGACGGCTCACAGGCGATTGGTCTGCGCGTGATGGAGGAACTTGGAATCCCGGTGGTGGGTGTGCCGAAGACCATCGACAACGATCTCTCTGCCACCGACCAGACCTTTGGGTTTCAGTCCGCGGTCGACGTCGCGACCGACGCTCTGGATCGCCTGCACACCACCGCCGAGTCGCATGACCGAGTGATGTTCCTCGAGGTCATGGGGCGCGACGCGGGCCACATCGCTCTGCACGCAGGGATTGCGGGTGGCGCCGACGTCATTCTCTTGCCGGAGTTTCCCTACGATCCCGAGCGGGTGGCGGCGAAGATCCGACGGCGCAAATCACTCGGTCGGCCGTTCTCGCTGGTGGTGGTTGCCGAGGGTGCGCTTCCTGTTCAGCCGGATGGCTCGGCGGTTCCGCATGACCAAGTCAAGGCCCGTCTCAAGCGAGGGCGCGGGGCGGCCGCCATCGCGATGGCGCAGCTCGAGGGCCGCATTGAAGCCGACATGCGCGTAACCGTGCTCGGCCACATTCAGCGGGGTGGCAGTCCCGTCGCCGTCGACCGAATTCTCGCGACCCGCTTTGGCTGTGCAGCCGTCGACCTGATTCAAGCGGGTCGGTGGGGTGAGATGGTGCGCCTGCACAACGGCAAGGTCGATGGGGTTCCGATTCGCGAGGCCGTCGACACCTACCGCCTCGTCGACACACAGGGGGAGCTTGTGTCCGTCGCGCGTGCCGTGGGCGTCGAGTTCGGGGAGGCCCGATGAAGCCCGAGCAGGCCGTCGACGCGCTCATCGCCTCACTTGGCTGGGAAGACGAGGAACTGTCGAGCACGCCCGACCGGTTTGCTGGACTCCTTCGCGAGTTCACGCCGGGTGAAGTGCCGTCGGTGTCGCTGTTCGATCACGATGGGACCGACATCGTCGTGCTCGAGGACCTTCCGTTCTACTCGCTCTGCGTGCACCACCTCGTGCCCTTCTTTGGGCATGCCACGGTGGCCTACGTGCCGAGTGGCAAGGTGGCGGGACTCTCGTGCATTGCGCGGTCGTTGCGGCACTTCGCGAGGCAGCCGCAGCTTCAGGAGCGGATTGCCACCCAACTCGCCGATCGCCTTCATGACGTGCTGGGCGCCGAAGGCCTGGTCGTGCGGTTGTCGGCTCGGCAGATGTGCATGGAGATGCGAGGCGCGGAGTCGACGGGAATGGTCCACGTCACGGCGTCGAGGGGACGTGTAACGGAGGCCCTTCGCGTTGCGTCTCTCGGCTGAAGAGGAGGCCTCTGTGCAATCCGCCCGTCCGCGGCTTGAGCTGCCGTTCTTGTACCTGGATACGCTCTGGCTCCAGGTGACCGGAACAATCTGCAACATCGCCTGTCGCCACTGCTTCATTTCGTGTGGACCCAAGGTCGACAAGCACAAGATGATGTCTCGGAAGTTGTGTCGCGAGTCCATGCGCGATGCTGTCCGAAAGGGGGTTCGTGAGATCTGGTTCACCGGGGGCGAGCCGTTTCTGCACGAGCAGATCCTAGAGATCCTCGACGATGCACTTGCCCTTGCTCCGGTCGGGGTGCTCTCGAACGGCATGCTGATCACACCGGAGCTTGCTGAAGCTCTGGGTGAGCGCTTTCGGACCGCGCCCTACAACCTCGAGATTCGCATCTCGCTGGACGGCCCAGACGAAGAGTCGAACGACCGAATTCGCGGAAACGGTGTGTTCGAGGCGACCTGTCGCGGTATTCGGAACCTCGCTAAGGCCGGAGTGGAGCTGATCGTCGCGGTCAGTGTGCTCGACGACAATGAGCCCGACCGCGAGCGCTTCATGGAGCTTCTTCGCGAGCTCGGCGTCCCCCGGCCGAGGGTGAAGTGGATTCCGGTGTTCAGGATCGGACGAGAGGCTGGGCGTCAGCGCTCCTACGAGCCGTGGGAGGTACTCGCCGCCGAAGATCTCGCCGTCGAAGATGCCGCGGTGCGTCTGATGTGTGGCACGGGTCGCACGGTGACCAGCGAGGGCGTGTTCCCGTGTCCCATCCTCATCAATGAGCCCGCCTTTCGGATGGGCGACAGCTTGGAACAGGCTCGCGGGAGCGCTCCGGTAGACCATCCGGCGTGTTCGACCTGCTGGCAGGAGAGCTTCTCATGCTCGACCTAGGCAGCTTCACGAAGGTGGCCCTCTTTGGAGGAACCTACAACAACTGGATCGCCCTCGAGGCCACGGTGGCTGACGCCAAGGCGCGTGGGGCACAGGCCATCGTGTTTCTCGGCGACGCCGGCGGCTTTGGGCCGCACCCCAACCGGACCGTGGAGCGACTCCGGAACTTGCCGATTCACAGCATCCAGGGGAACTACGACGATTCGGTGGGCAACAGTCTTGAGGATTGTCAGTGCGGGTATGTCGACCCTCGAGACAACCAGTTTGCGCAGATCTCGTACGACTACACACTTCAGAACACGCATGCCGACCATCGGCGCTGGCTGAGGGCGCTCCCCACGCGTGGGCGGCTTCAAGTCGGCGACAAGAAGGTGCTGCTGTGTCACGGCTCCCCGCGTCGGGTGAACGAGTTCCTCTGGGAGAGCACCACGCCCGCGGGCTTCATCGAGCATCTCTGCAACACGGAGGACGCGGACCTGATCGCGTGTACCCACACGGGTATTCACTGGGAGCGTCGCCTCGAGGATGGTCGTGGCGTACTGAACGTCGGCGCGATTGGTCGTCCGCCCAATGACGGTCAACGAGAGGTCTGGTACTCCATGCTCGAGTTGGATCGGGACCGGGTGCGCTCGACCTTCGTGCCCGTGTCCTACGATTGGAAGCGACTTGCCGCTGAGATGGATGCAGAGGGCCTCCCCGCCGAGTTCTCCGCGACCATTCGGACCGGTTGGTGGACGACCTGCCTCGAGATCTTACCCGGACGGGAACGGGCTCGCGGACGCTTCTGACAGCGACACGAGGTTCGGCTACTCTTGCTGCCTGGAGGAACTCGCGATGCGCACCGGTCTCATGCTCTCCCTTGTGCTGCTCATGGCCTGCTCAAACCAGCGACGGGCGGTCGAGGACACCCTCACGGATAGTGGGGAAGAGGCGGACGCCGATACGGATACTGACACGGACGCGGATACCGATACCGATACCGATTCCGATTCCGATACCGATACCGATACCGACACCGACACCGACACCGACACCGACACCGACACCGACACCGACACCGACACCGACACCGACACCGACACCGACACTGACACTGACACTGACACTGACACTGACACTGACACCGACACCGACACGGATCCGGTCGACGCGGGGCCAGACGTCGATGACGACAACGATGGCTACACCGAGAACCAGGGCGACTGCGATGACGCTGCGCCGGCCATCAAGCCCGGTGCCACAGAACTGTGTGACGGCGTCGACAATGACTGCGACAACACCATCGACGCGGCGGGCCTGATTTCGACCGGCGGAGTCAACTACACCTCAGTCGCTCTGGCGATGGATGCGGTGACGAATCCTGGCCGGATCGGCATCTGTGCCGGGAGCTATGCCGTAAACGAGGTCATCGACAAGAACGTCACCCTGTGGGGGCCTGATGGTGCTGCCCAGACGACGCTGAATGGCTCAGCCTCGGGCTCGATCCTGACCGTTGGGCCCAGTCTCACGCTCACGGTGGACGGGCTCACCCTCGACAATGGCACTGGGACTGGCAACGCGCCAACCGCAGGAGGCGCCATTCGCGCACTCGCTCCAACGGCGGTGACCGTGCGCGACTCGGTCATCAGCAACAGCACGGCTGAGCAGGGGGGAGGCATCTACGTCGGCGCCGGCACACTGCGCATCGAGGACTCCCGGGTCTCGGGAAGCGCCGACTTTGGCGGTGGAGTGGTTGCTCGCAATGCCGACCTCGTCTGCACTGGCTCGACCGTGATCACCGGATCCGCCACAGGGTCCGGCGGTGGCGTCTACGTAAATGGCGGCACGGTGGATGGCTGTGTGGTGGAAGGCGCATCCGTCACCACCGCGACGACTTCGGTCGGCGGCGGTGCGGCGTTGTTCGAGTCGACTTGGACCGGCGGCGCCATTCGCACGAGCACGTCTGCGCATCGAGGCGGCGGGCTCTACCTGCGCGACAGTACCGTTAGCAGCACCACCGTGCAGGGGAACAGCGCGGTGGAAGGCGGCGGCGTCTACGTCACAGGAACCGGTTCAGGTGCGTCGTCGCTCACCGCTGTGACCTTCACGAGCAACTCGGTCACGGATAATGGCGGTGCAGTGATGGCGCTCGGGGATGCGACCTGGGACAGCTGCAGCTTCAACACCAACTCGGCGGCGCTTCGCGGAGGGGCCGCTTACTTGGCCCAGGCGACGCATACGTTTACGTCGAGCACCTTCGATGGGAACTCGTCGACCGAGCGCGGTGGCACCCTCTACGCAAACTCCGGCGCGGTGGTCTCGCTCACGGACTCGACCCTGCGCAATGGTTCAGCGCCCCGTGGAGCTGGGCTGTATCTCAATGGTTCGGGCACCGCGGTGACGCTCACTCGCGGAGAGGTGCATGGCAACACGGGCAGCGTAAGTGGCGGGGGAGCCCGACTCACTGACGGCACGCTCACGTCCACGAGTACCGGCTGGGGCGTGACGTCCGCCAACTCGGACGACGTCTACGTCAACAACGTGGGCCCCTTCAACTACCAGACGGTCGCTACCTTCGTCTGCGACTCGACCGGCTGTACGCCGGCGCCCCAGTAGCTATTCCGGAAGGTACAGCGCGAGGTCGAAGGACAGGTCGTCCGATTGGCGGCCGCTCTGGTGTACGGACACCGCGAGTGTGTTGCGCCCTTCGACCAGGGCGTCGGCCTCGACAGCGGTCCTGAGAAGCGCGTCTTCGGTGTCGGCGAGGGCGTAGGCGTCGGAGGTGACCGTCCCGGCAGGCAGGTTCGTCCGCAAGATCTCTTCGCCATTGAGCATGACCAGCGCGCCATCATCACAGAGGATGTCGAGGACGAGGCCGGCGGGAAGGGAGCCGTCGACGGTGAACTCCCGAATGAAGGCGACACTGGCGAGGCGCTGACCAGGACTCGGCGCCAGGAACAGCTCGGTGACCTCATCGCCGTCGCCATAGCCGAGCTCTGCGGGTCCGCTCTCCCATGAAGTCGCGTCGAAGTCGGTGTTTCGCCACCCTGTAGGGGGTGTGGCGTCGTCGAGGTAGGACCATGTCGATCCGAGCTCGACAAGTGGGGCGCCCACGGGGATCGTTCCGGTGTCGTCTGCGCCCTCGTCGACTTCTCCATCGCAGTCGTTGTCGACGCCGTCGAGCAGCTCGTCGGCGCCTTCATGGGTGGTCGGGTCGGCATCGTCGCAGTCCGCGGGCCACTCGGAACCGTCGCCGTCCACATCGAGGCGGTCGCGCGTCTGACCTGGGCCGATCAGGCATCCGGTCAGCAGTAGGGGGAGGAGGTGTCGCACACCTAGAGTAGACCACACCGTGATCCAACGAAAAAGGCCCCGCCGAGAGGGCAGGGCCTTGGTTCGAAACGGAGGGCTTAGTAGCCGCCAGCCGTATCGCGCCAGGCGCGGTTGTTGACCACGACCAGGATGAGAACGCCTGCGACGAGGGTCACGATGCTCCAGTCCGAAGCAGCCAGTCGAGACAAGTTGTCGAGACCGGTGAAGCCGACGCCAGCGAAGTCCGAGTTCAGCGGTCCACCGACCCAGCCGAAGCTGTCGTAGAGACCGAGGATACCGAAGCCGGTGGCGAGGCCGCCGACGAGGTAGCCCATCATGTAACGGAGCTGGTTCGCCTTGCTCTGCGTGTCGTCGTGGTGCGCATGGTGGCGCAACGAGTGCACGTGGACGTCCCACGGGTGGGGGTCGAGGAAGGGGTCCGAGAGCGGCAGCGGCGGAAGCTTGGCCATGGCCGAAGCGACGACCAGGACGAACGCGCCCATGAAGCCAATCCAGACCAGGATGCCCATCGCGAAGTTGAACACCGGGAACTCGGCGCCGAAGAACACGGCGGGCATGACGAGCAGGGTGCGCTCGAGCATGACGCCCACGAGGATGAGGGAGAGCACGCCGACGAAGGGCAGGCTCATCTTCTTCACACCGCGGCCAATCAGGATGGTGAACGGCGCGAGGAAGCAGGTGACGGCCACGAGCTTCGCGAGCCACTGCCACTCGGGCAGGCTCATGCGAACCAGGAGGTAGTCGATCTCTTCCGGCATGTTCGAGTACCAGATCGGCAGGATCTGCGCGAACGTCGTGTAGGCCCAGAACATGCAGAGCGCGAGAACGAGCTTGCCGAGGTCGTGGGTGACGATGTTGGTCACGTAGGTGCCGGTCTTCAGCCAGTTGCGCGAGGACACCGCGAGGATGCCGATCATGCAGAGGGCCGTCCAGAAGCTGGACATAAAGAACCAGCCGCCGAACATGTTCGTGTACCACCACGGCGACATGCTCATGAGCAGGTCGAAGGCCAGGAAGCTGAAGCCGAGGGCGTAGGCGAAGCCGATGACCGGCATCAGGATGCCTTGGGTCTTGAGGCCTGCCGCGGCAGCCTTCTCGACGTCGGTCTCCTTCGGCATGAAGTAGGACCACCAGCCGGGAGCGACGAAGCTCGGGTTCGACTGCTTCAGGCGCTGGCTGGCCATCAGAAGGTCGGGACCGAGGCTCGCCTTGAGGAACATCATGTCCACGACGACGAGGAACCCGAGGATGCCGACCTGACGTGCGATGAAGAAGCCGCTGCTGAGCCACAAGGGCTTGGCCGACCACGCAGCGGGGCTGTGCGGTGCGATGTCGATGGCGGCGCCCGTCTCGGTGACGATGTTGCCGTCAGCCCAAGGGTACAGGGCACCGGTTCCGAAGAACGTGGCGACGAGCCAGAGCACCATCGCGACCCAGACGATGGGCATGAACAGCGCCATGGTCTCGGCGATGCGCTTGAGCGGGCGACCCCAGCGGGCTTCGGTGCCCACCATGATCACGCCGTACATGATGCCGCCCTGTGCAAGCGCCATCGTGTAGAGAATGCCGATGAGCACCGCACCCATGCCCCAGGCCACGGCTCCGGTGCCCATGAGGGCTCCGAATCCGGCTAGGCCGGCGAGCATGGCTGCAATTGCGCCATTGCGGACGTTGCCAGGAAGCTGGCGGCCGGGCATCGCATCGATGACCGCGTCGAGTGAAAGACGACCCGCGCTCATTCCGTCTCCTCAACCGGCGCTGGGGGAGTGTACTTCCCGTCAGGCTGGCTTCGCAGGTAGTGGACCAGGGACCACATTTCGTCGTCCGTCATGGCCCATCCGTAGTAGGGCATCACTGCGCCGCCATTGCGGACAGTGAGGTAGATGAAGCCGTCGGTGCGCTTGGCGACCTGGCCGTTAGGTCCGAGCAGCGGAAGCACGCCTGGGAACCGGCCGGGCTGTCCGACGGGGCCAGGGTTGATGCCATCGGCGCCGTGGCACGGGGTGCAGTACACCTCGTACATGCGCTGTCCGTTGGCGAGCACAGCCTCGTCGGCTGCGAACGGTGCGGTCAGCGCCATGCCCTCGGGGCTGGTGCGCTCGTAGTTCGGGGTCCAGGAACGCGGCGTGAGCACGTGTTCCTGACTGACGACGCCCTCTGGAAGGGGGGCGGCCTCACGCTCGTAGGCCTTCACGGCCTGCGAGTCGGCCATGTCGATGTCCCAGGGCAGACCAAAGGTCACCGTGGAGAAGGCGAGTACGCCGACAACGACTGCGCCGGCTTGGTACAGCTGCCTACGCATTGGGCACCTCGTAGATGGCGTCGGCTCCGTGAGTGACCTCGACGGCGCCAGAACCCTTCAGGAGCTCTTCGATGCGCTCGCGCTGTGACGCGGGGGCACCAATGAAGCTGATGGTGAACTTGTCGTCGACCACCCGGGGATCCTGGAGGATCTTCGGAAGGCCCAGGCTCGGGAGCCCGGTGTGCACAATCATGCCCGCGAAGGTCGCGAGACCGCCGATGAGGATGGTGCACTCGAACATGATGACGGCGAAGGTCGGCAGCGACACGACCGGCTTTCCGCCGGGGTTGATCATCGGCCACTGTGCGTGCGTCAGAGACGGCAGCAGGAAGCCGACGGTCAGTCCGGTGACTGCGCCGATGAGCGTCCACCAGCGAACTGGGGACGGCCGTCCTTCATAGATGGCCTCTTCAATCTCGTGGCGGGGGAGCGGCGCCTGCACGGTCCAGCCGGTAATTCCGGCGGACTTCAGGTCGTCGATGCCCGTCAGGAGGCAGTCGAGGTGGGCGTAGACGCCCTTGATCTGCGTTCCGCTAGCTGTAGACATCTCAGCCCTCCAGGGAGCCCTTGACAGGCGGCTCGACCATTTCCTTGATTTCGGTAATGGCGACGCCCGGCAGGGTCTTGGCGAAGAGAAGGAACCAGAAGGAGAACCAGCCCGCGGAGCCGAGCAGGATGCCCCACTCAACGACGGTCGGCCAGTAGAGGTCCCAGGTGGACGGGTCGAAGCTGCGGCTGGTGGACGAGGCGACGATGTTGAGGCGCTCGAACCACATGCCGATGTTCACGAAGATGCTGACGACGAACAGAATCACGTGATTCTGGCGCCAGGCCTTCTTGTACCAGACCAGCGGAATGATGCAGTTGCAGACGACCATGGTCGCGAAAATCCACCACTGCTCACCGACGGTGCGCCAGTAGAAGATGTACTGCTCGTACGGGTTCTGGCTGTACCAGGCGATGAAGTACTCCATGAAGTAGGAGTAGGTCAGGATGCCGCTCGTGAGCAGACACATCTTCGCCAGGCTCTCGTAGTGCCAGGTGTTGACGTAGTCGTGCCACTTGAAGAGGTACGACATCGGCATGAGCAGCGTGATGACCATCGCGCAGCCACTGAAGATGGCGCCGGCGACGAAGTAGGGCGGGAACAGCGTGGAGTGCCAGCCTGCGGTGTTCGACATCGCGAAGTCCCAGGAGACGACGCTGTGAACCGAGAGGACCAGCGGGGCGGCGAATGCGGCGAAGAAGCCGTATGCCGCCATGTAGCTGTGCCACTGCTTGTTCGTTCCGCGCCAGCCGAGGGCGAGGATGTTGTAGATGCGCTTGACGAGGCCCGTGCTGTGGTCGCGAACGATGGCCATGTCAGGGACAAGACCGACGTAGAAGAACACGCTCGAGATCGTGAAGTACGTCGAGATGGCGAACACGTCCCACATGAGCGGGGACTTGAAGTTCATCCAGAGCTCGCGCTGGTTCGGGTAGGGGAAGAACCAGTACATCTGCCAGACGCGGCCAAGGTGCAGCGCCGGGAAGAGCAGGGCGGTCATGACGGCGAAGATGGTCATCGCCTCCGACGCCCGGTACACGCCCGTCCGCCACCTGGAGCGAACCAGGTAGAGAATCGCGGAAATCAGCGTTCCGGCGTGGCCGATGCCGACCCAGAACACGAAGGTCACGATGTACACACCCCAGAAGGTGGGGTGCTTGATGCCTGCAACGCCCATGCCCCAGGTGATCTGCAGGTACCAGCAGTACCCGCCGTACACCATGGCTGCGGTGGCCAGCACAAAGGCTGCCACCCACATGACCGTCGGAGTCAGCAGAGGGCGAATGATGTCGCGGTTAGCGGCAGCGTAGGTCGCTGGCCGGTTGGCCTCACGGTACTTGTCGTCCACGGTGGCCCCTCCTAGTGCGCCGCGTCGTGCGCGGGCTCTTCATGGTGGGCACCTTCGGCTTCGGGGGCGTGCGCGGCGTCGCCGTGCTCGTCTCCGTGGGCCTCGGGCTCGTGATGCTCGCCGCTATCGGCGCCATGGTGACTATCCTGGGGATGGAAGGTCGCCTTGGCGAGGTAGTGGACAGCGGAGAAGGTGTTCAGCTCGGCAAAGACCTGGTAGGCACGTCCGCTCTTAGCGAGCTTGGTGACTCCGGACTCGGCGTCGATGAGGTTGCCAAAGGTGATGGCGTCGGTCGGGCAGGCTTCGGCACACGCGGTCACGTGTGTGAGGGCCTCCTCGGGGACGACTTCCACTCCCTGATCCCGGTATGCGCTCTTGGTGTTCCGCAGGCGCTGGACGCAGAAGGTGCACTTCTCCATCACGCCCATGGTCCGAGCCATGACATCGGGGTTGAGCTGGAGGTTGAAGGGCTCCGGCCAAACGTACGAGTGGTAGTTGAAGCGACGCACGATGTACGGGCAGTTGTTCGCGCAGTAGCGCGTACCCACACAGCGGTTGTAGATCATCGCGTTGAGGCCATCGATGGTGTGGTAGGTCGCGAGGACCGGGCACACCGACTCGCAGGGCGCGTGAGCACACTGCTGGCACATCATCGGGAGGAAGCGGGTCTCGACCGGGCCGGAGCCATCGGTGTAGCCCCAGTAGCGGTTGACGCGAATCCAGCCCATCTCGCGACCGTCGCGAACCTTCGCCTTACCGACAACCGGGAGGTTGTTTTCGGCGTAGCAGGCAACAGCGCAAGCACCGCAGCCCGTACAGGCGTTGATGTCGACGCTCATGCCCCAGCGGTACGTGGGGTGGTCGGGGATGTCGTAGAAGTCGACGGCACCGCGCTCGGCAAGACGGGGGTCAAGGCCGAGGTGGTGAATGCCCGTGAGCTCACCGGGGTGGTGGCTCTCGGAGTCGCCGACCTTGGCCAGTGCCTCGTGATCGGTCACCGGCGCCATCTGGCGGTGGTGGTCCGTGTCCGAGCCGACCGTGGTCACGAGGTCAGCCGTGCCAACCTTCTTGAAGGCGACCTTGGCCTGCTGCCAGGCAATCGCGCCGAAGCCGTCGACCTTGGCGGAGAGCAGGCTCACCACGTTCGCGCCGACGTTGTTAGCGTAGCGACCGTTGGCGATGTGACCCTGACCGAAGGCGATGGCAAAGGTATCCTTGCGAGTGCCCTGGTAGAAGTCGACGCCGACCTTGATCGAGCCCGCCGCGGTGGTGAGCTCCAAGAGGTCGTTGCGGGCAATACCAAGGCGCTTGGCCGTGTCGGGATGCACACACACCCAGCTGTCCCATACCTGGCCAGTCATCGGGTCAGGCGTTTCCTGGGCCCATGGCTGGTTGGCAAAGCGGCCGTCCTTGCGGAACGGGTGCGGGTAGGCGTGGAGGAAGTATTCTCCAGCGCCCTCGATAGCCGCGGCGCCGGCGATGACCGGAGCACCAGGAGACACCTGGGCGCCTCCGATGGAGGTCTCGGTGGCGACGAAGCCGTCGGCGAGACGCTCCTGGAACCAGAGGTCGAAGGAAGCACCCTTGCCGCTGCTGTGCTGCCAGGTGGCCTTGACGTAGTCGCGGTAGGTTGCGGGCGTGAAGCCGACCGGGCCGAGCGCTGCGGGAGCGTCGCCCTCGGTGCCTTCAGTTCCCTCGGCGCCTTCGACGTTCCAGGCGAGGCCGTCGACCTGAATCGCGGCGCCGTCCGAGCCCTCGGTTCCTTCGGTGCCAGCAGTCGCGGCGGCAACCGGTGCGACGGGCTGAAGCCCTGCGTCCCGGGCGGCTGCGAGCAGTACGTCGCCGAGGGACAGTGCATCGTAGAGCGGCGACTGTGCCGGCTGGCGGAGCAGACGCAAGCCACTGTGCAGTTCTTCGTCGCCCCAGTCCTCAAAGACGTCGGCAACGGGAAGCACGAGGTTGGCCAGTGCGGTGGTCTCGTCCGGCTGCGAGTTGAAGCTCGCGACGAACGGGACCTTGCCGAGCGCTTCGGCGAAGCCGCTGTCGGCGGGCAGGGCGTAGGCGGGGTTGGTGTCTCCGAGGAGGACCGCACCCACTTCGCCGTTGTTCATCGCGTCGACCAGGCTCTTCACATCGCCGTAGGATGCGATGGCGCCCTCGTAGGCTCGGCCGAGACCGAAGGTCTTGCCGGCCATGCCGCTGACGACGTTGATGAGGAAGGTGGCCATGGCCAGCTCGGTGGCTGCCGTGGAAGCACCCGCCGCGCCGCCGGGAAGAACGACCGAGTCACGCGCTGCAATCTGTGCGGCGATGGCGTCGATATCACCGGCGTCGAGACCGCTTGCGGCTGCTGCGCTTGCCGGGTCACCGGCAGCGACCAATCGGGTCGCGGGGCCGGTGTAGCCCTTCTTGGCAGCGACCAGCTTGGCGATGGCTAGGGCGACCTGCGCTGCCGTTCCGGGCTTGCAGCCATACCAGTCGTCGGCGTTGACGCCAGACTGGTCCTGGTAGGGGCTGACGAGCGCGAAGCGCGCGACGAAGCCGCCGTCGTTCGGGTTCTTGGCCGAGGCGTACTGGTTCGACAGCTCCCATCCGCCCCAGCCCGACAAGAAGTCGGCGCCGAAGCTGACGATGTACTTGGCCTTCGAGAGGTCGTAGGCCGGAAGCACGCGGCGTCCGAAGACCTTCTCGGCGGCGAGGGCGTCTGCCTCGTAGCCAAGCGGCTCCCAGTGAAGCGCGTTGTCTGCGGTCACGTCCTTGAGCAGGTTCGCGAGCGAGCCAGAGGCGTAGGGGCCGAGCCAAGCGATCTTCTTTCCGCCAGCGCGAGCGGCCTTGAGGCCCTCGACCAGCTGTCCGCGGGCCGCGTCCCACTCAAGCTCGGCGCCGTCTTTAGAGACGGGCTTCGCGTAGCGGTCGGGCGAGAAGTGACGCTGCAGCTCGAAGAGCGCGTCGGTCGGCACGATGCTCGCCATCGGCGAACGCGTGTTTGCGCCGACGTTGACGACGCGGCCGTCGCGGTGCCGTGCAAGCACGGTGTGCGCGTTCGGGCCAGTGCCGAGCGTGGTTGCGAAGAACGTAGGCGTTCCGGGGGTGACCTGCTCCGGCTTCACGACGTACGGCAGAACCTGCTCGATCGGCGTGTAGTACCGGTTGTCATCCATGCGGCACGCGGACATCACGGAAGCGCCCGAGCCAATGCCCAGAGCCTTCAGGAAGTCACGACGGTTGAGTCCAGCCATTGTGGGCCTCATTTGTGGCAGGTCCAGCAATCCTTCAGCTCTGCACGCCGAAGGTCTGCCTTCTCACCGTAGTTCTCGTTGACCGAAGGATGGGTCTCATGACAGCCGAGGCACCAACCCATCTGCAGGGTGGTCTCCCGAATCATGGTTCCCTCGACCACGCCATCTTCGTTCCGGACGCCGCTGAGCAGGGGAACCTGCCCATGGCACTCGGTGCAGTCGACGCCCGCGCGCACATGGCGCTTGTGCTCGAAGTGCACGTAGTCCGGAAGGTCGTGAACCTTGTTCCACGGAATGGCTTCGCCCTTCTCGTAGTACTCGGCCACACGCTTGATTTCCGGAGAGTCCGTCTTCACGTACTTGTGGCAGTTCATGCACGTCTGCGTGGGAGGCACGCCGGCGTGAAGAGACTTCCGCGCCTCGGAATGGCAGAACTCACACTCCATCCCCAGCGTCTGCACGTGGGTGTTGTGTGGGAACGCGATGGGCTGTTCAGGGCCCTCGCCGGTGGTAGCACCGGCCGCGATCTGTCCATTCTCCGAGGTGTACTCGGGGAAGAGTTGATGGGGAGCGCGAGGATGATTTTCATCACCCGCGTATTCGTCTGCTGGCGGGCAACCGCCGATGAAGGCGGAGAGCAGAAGCAGCATGGCTGCTTGGCTGGTGGTCCGCACTTGATGCCGCATGGGCCCTCCGCGCCTTCGCACGTGTCCAGGTGGAGGGCCCGTCTATAGGGCCTGCCTATGCGCTTCAAGCGTGCCGCAATGATTCGCGGCACCACTCATTTTCGCTGCCGCGCGCAGGTTTCGAACGGTGGCTGGATTGCCTGCCGCTCTCCCGGCCTTTGGCTAGAGCGCTCCGGTGCTTCCGGCTGCGAGGCGTTCGGCGATCTCGAGGACCTGAACGACCCTCCGTTGCGACACGTAGGTCGGGGCGGCGTGCGTCACGAGCTCGGTAGCGTAGCGGTGATCGGTCACGAAGACTGGTTCGGTCGGCACCAACTCGACGGGCTCGCCGTCGAACGTCAGACCGCGATCGGCCTGGCGCCAGCGACCCTCCGCTGTGGTCAGTTCCATGATGGTGTGTCGTGAGTGTCCGGGCCCCTGTCGGAAGGCGAGCGTCGCTCGGCTCCCTGTCTTCAGGGTCATCGAGGCGAGCAGCTCGCCCTCGGCGTGATCGACTGCGTCGATGCGGATGGGCATGCCGGCAACGCCGACCAAGCGGTGAAGGCGCGCGATGTTTCGAATCGCGAGCTGGTCGCCACTCAGAAGGGGACCCGGAGCCGAGAAGAACAGCTCGACGCGTCGGATGGTGTGGGAACGCACCCTGTCGGACAGGGTCCGTGCCGTCGCAGAGAGAAGCTCGATGTGGGCAACGTGAAGCATAAGCCCACGGCTTCGAGC
Organism: Pseudomonadota bacterium; assembly: GCA_023954855.1. Taxonomy (GTDB): domain Bacteria; phylum Myxococcota_A; class UBA796; order UBA796; genus M1803. The sequence continues at coordinate 33,248 of JAGSGY010000051.1, forward strand.
CAGTGCGTAGAGCTGCTCTGCCCGCTCGGTTGTGGTTGCGAGCGGGTACTCGGTGACCACGGACCTGCCCGCTCGTAGGACCTGCTCAACCTGGTCGGCATGTGCTTCGAGCGGGCTGCACACGTAGACGGCGTCGGCGAGCCCGACTGCATCCTCGAGGCTTTGGGCCACCGGAGCCCCGGCATCCGCGGCAAAGCGTCCCCTCCACACTGCCGCGAGCTGGGACTTTGGGTCTGCGTGAATCGCCTCTACGCGGCGTCGGCCGGCGCCGCCTACCCCGAGTACCGCCCATCGCAGTGGACCCTTTGTCACGACATCTCCATCGGCTCGGCTCGCGCCGTGTGCGATGGCAAGGCTAACACCGCAGCCGAGGTCAGCACGATGCCTCATGCATCTCGGAGAAAGGCAGACCGTCCCCACGTTTGGCACGACGGGACGCTAAAGGAAGCGAATGAGCATTCGACTCACAGGTGGAACGGCACGAAGCCGTGTCTTGCGCGAGAAAGTCGTGGACGGGGTGCGCCCTACGTCAGCGCGCGTCCGCGAGGCGTTCTTCGCCATCGTCGGCCACAACTTGGAGGGGGTGCGCTTTCTCGACGCATTCGGAGGCGCAGGATTGATGGGGCTGGAGGCCTGGTCGCGCGGGGCGGAGGTCACGGTGGTCGAGAAACGGCGGGTAGCTGTGGCGTCGATCCGAAGACGTGGAGCCGAAGTCGACGCGGACTGGACGGTGCTTCAGGGAGACGTTCTTCGAGTCCAACTCGAGCCCTTCGATGGCGTGTTCGTGGATCCGCCATATGCGATGGGCGCCGACCCCTTGGAAGTTCTAGCGCCCCTGGCGAAGCACTGGCTCGTGCTCGAGGCCTCGGCCGATATTGTGATTCCACCTGCCGCCGGCAAGCTGTCGCTCGACCGAGTCCGTAGGTACGGGGGGTCGCAGCTCGCGATCTACCGCGCTTCATGAGGGTGTTCATCAGTGCAACACCGGCGGGCCTCGCCCGGGCGGCGATGTTGGCCAGAGCGGGTGAACAGGTGCGCGTGCTGCGTGTGGGGGACCTCCGGGGCCTTGGCGCCGCGCCGATCGACCACGTCGACCAACTCGCCGCGCTGCGTGCCCTATGGGGACCACTGGCGTGGGTGCCGAAGCACGAGCGGCGGCAGTTACACACCTCGGTTGGCGCAGAGCCGCTTGGCCATGGCTCCCGCCTCGGCTCGTTGAGTGAGGTGCCGGGCTTGCATGCCGGTCATCGAGGTGGCTGGGTGCGCCCTGCGCGTGGATGGGCGATGGCTGAGCGGCGCCAGATCGAGCGGATTCAGGCTGCCGGCGGCGACGTCATTCACACGACCGTCGAAGAACTCGAGATCGAGGACGGGCAGGTGGTGGGCGTCACCACGGCCACGGGCTTTGAATGGGTAGACGCGATCGGCACCGACGTCGATCCGAACGCTGTGCTGGCCTGGCTCAAGCAGCCGCACGGCCCGGTGGGGAAGATTGCCGAGGTCGAGGTCGAGGGAACGTCGAGCTTCGCGTGGGAGCTGTTGGTGCCACGTGGCCCGGTGTTTCGCGTGTCTCGATGCCTCTCGCGGCCCGAGCGGGTCACCGTCCACCTCCGTGACCCCGTCCGGGCCCGGCACCAGGCGCTCGAGTTTCTCGCGGACCACATGGTCGTCGACACGGTGCGTGAGGTCCGCATTGCAAGTGTGGCGTGGAGCGATGAGGCTGCGGCACAGCGTGTGTCCGGATTCAGCATCGAGGTTGTTCCGGCCCTAATCTGAACCTGGCTACTGGATGTTCAGACACCACTCGGCGTCGAACTCACCTGCCACGCCGCTGTCGGTCAGACTGATCGAGAAATTGCCCTTCACGCCCTTGGGGCTGATGTCGGTGATCTCGACCGAGCCCTCGCGTCCGACGTGGACATTGAACGCATCGCCGCGTCCGGCCATGCCGTAGGCCTTGACCGGAGAGTCGTTGCCAAGCCCGAACACGCCGGTCTCCAGGGCGGCGCCAGTGCGCTGGCTAATCTGAACACCGACAAACTCCTGGCCAGGCCACGGGTTCGTGCCGTCGAAGTAGCGGTCGTCCACCCAGGGAAGATCGATGCAGTCGGCGTCGTCGACGATCATGATGTGGGACTCACCATGGTACGCGCGGGTCTTGCTCGTGAACTCGTTTCCGTCGATATCGCCCACCACGTAGGCACTGGGCGAGCAGGCGGCGAGGGAAAGCATCAGGGGAAGAGCGATGCGCATGGGGACCTCCGAGCGGGCAGGATAGTCGCAGACAGCGAGACGGGCTACCGCTCGTGACGAGGAGAGAACACCTTGCCCACCGCTGCCGACGTCTTGAAGCGTGCGCTAAATGGTGAGCGCCGCTGGCTTGCGCGCGCCGTGACCCTGATTGAGCATCGCCGTGCGGGGGCCGAGCTGGCCTCTCTCTCGGTGCGCCGACATCGCGCTCCTGGCGTTCCACACGTGGTCGGGATCACGGGGCCGCCCGGCGCAGGCAAGAGCACCTTCGTCGACCGACTCATCGGCCATGCTCGCGCCAAGGGACAGCGTGTGGCGGTGGTCGCGGTCGATCCCAGTTCTCCATTCTCGGGTGGGGCGATCCTCGGTGACCGCATTCGCATGGAGCGGCACACGGGCGACTCAGGGGTGTACGTGCGCTCGCTGTCGAGCCGCGGGCATCTCGGCGGCTTGTCCTCGGCTACGGCGGAGGTCGTCAACTTGCTCGATGCTGCGGGCTTTGACCTCATCCTCGTCGAGACGGTGGGAGTCGGCCAGTCCGAGCTCGGGGTGATCGAAGTCGCGGACACCGCCATCGTCGTGCTCACCCCGGAGTCGGGTGACACCGTCCAGACCATGAAGGCCGGCCTGCTCGAGATCGCGGATGTCTTCGTGGTGAACAAGGCAGACAGGCCTGGAGCGGACCGGCTGGCGCGCGAGCTCAGCCGTAGCGTTGAGATGGGCCCGGATGACGAGTGGCGGGCTCCGGTTCGCACGGCTTCGGCTCTTGAGCGCAAGGGTGTCGAGGCCGTGCTCGAAGACGCAGCCAACCACCTGCAATGGTGCTGTGGCGACGGAAAAGCAGTCTGGCGACGGCGGCGCGGGGACGCTCAGGTCCGCCTGTTTCTAGACCTCGTGGCGGAGCGGGCCAGGGCCCAAGCTCTCTCAAACCTCGAACCCGAAGTGGCCGCGGCGCTTCGTGGCTTCGAACTCTCGCCTCACGCGGCGCTGGAGACCCTCTCATGAGCCTCGAACAAGCGATCGACCGCCTCGAGGCACTCGTCGAGAAGGTGCCGGCCTCTGGCGGCCACATCCACTTGCATGTGGAAGGGCGACTCGCGCGCATTCTCATCGACCACCCCCAGGCCCGAAACGCGCTCACCGCGGGCATGATGCTCGAGCTCGCTCGTGCGGTGAAGCGCTTGTCGGAGTCTGATGTCATCGCCATCGTGCTGCACTCGGCCGAGGGCGGTGCCTTCTGCGCCGGTGGGCATCTACGCGAGGTGCAGAAGGCGCTCGGAACGCCCGCGAATGGGCATCAAATGGCGCTCGCCATGGGCGCAGTACTCGATGCGCTCGCGAACCTGCCCGCGATTAGCCTTGCCGCCATCGAGGGGCCTGCGATCGGCGGGGGGGCCGAGATTGCCCTGACGGCGGACTACCGAGTTCTTGGCAGTGACGCGGCGATCCACTTCGTGCACACACGCTTGGCGGTGGTGCCGGGCTGGGGTGGTGCGGGACGTCTGGTGGACCGGCTGGGCAGGCATCATGCTCTCGATGTGCTTCTCGGTGCCCGCTCGATGCCCGCGAAAGAGTGCCTCGAGCTTGGTTTGGCCGATGCCGTTGTGCCGGCTGGCGGCGCGTTCGAGGAAGCCACAGCGAGGGCCGAGCGCATCCTCCGGAGGGGAGCCGCGGCCCGAGCCGCCAAGACTGCGGTCTTGGCCCGTGGTGTGCGAAGTCGTGAGCAGCAAGCTGCCGAGGCCGCGGCATTCGGTTCCGTCTGGGGGAGCGGCGCTCATCGCGCGGCGCTGGCTCGGGTACTCGGGCGGCTCAAGTGAAGTGGGGCTTGCTCGCGCTGGTGCTGATCGGCTGTCCAAAGCCGCAGAAAGCCCCAGAGGAAACGCAGTGGCTCGACGCCGCGAACGACGCCCCAGTCGACTCCATCGCGGTGGAGAAGGGGGAGTGGAGAGGGGATGGCGTCACCGTCTGGGTCGCTCCAGGCTGGTCGGGTACGCACACCGAAGGGCCGCCAGAGGTGCTCGAACTCGTCGATGGCGAGACCGCCACGGTTCTTCGCGTCGAACTCGGCGCGGATGGTCTCGACCTTCCCAGAGGCTGCGAGGCGCTCTTCGAGGACAGCGGCACCTATCGAAGTGTGCCACTCGATGAGCTTCAGACCGCATCTTGCGTGGACGAGGACGGCACGCTCCTCCAGGTCTGGGTAGGGCGTGCGGACTTCGTGTCGGTGCGCGTCGAGGCACGCTACCCCATCGGCAGAGCCGTGAGCGGGCGGCAGAGGGCCGAGACGATTCTATCGACGCTTAGCGCTGCCGGCGGCGCATAAGGCCCACGACCAGCGGCACCACGAACATGAGCGCCCGACTGGGGCTCGGTCCGGTCACGCCACAGCCGGCGTCGCAGCCGCCCGAGTCACAGCCGCCGCTGTCATCGCAGCCACCCGCGTAGGGCACGGTTCCGATGCTGGCGTAGCCGCCGACCCAGTCGCCGCCGGGGCCAGACGCTGCGAAGGTCAGGCTCTGCAGTCCGAACCCATCGAGGGAGGGGACCGCGAACGACAGGTCAGAGAGCAGGCCGCCCGCGACAGTGTCGATGACGGTGCCGAGGAGGCCGCCGAAGCTGTCGGCGATCTCGTCGTCCTGACCGGGGGCCAGTTCGTTGAACACGACGTAGGTGTCGATCTGCTCGGCGTCGAGGCCGATGTCGATGGCGAGGCCACCGGTCTGACCGTCGAAGTTCAGGTTCAGGCCGACGTCGGTCTCGAGCTCGGCACCGACGATGCGGGCCATGCGGTGGTCAAGGCCCGCGTAGAAGTCGAGGCCAAGGTCGCGCACCGCGAGGTTCAGGTCATCCGCCGTGTCGGTCGTGATGAGGGGTGGAGTGCGCGGACGCGTCTCGATGATGAGCGGCGTGTCCTCGGGGAACAGCGGGCCGTAGATGTCGCTGTTGATGAGGGACATCAAGCTGCTGTTGAGCGGAATCGGAAGGTCGAGTCCGGAGTCCTCGGAGACGGTGAAGCACAAGAGGCCACCGCGCCATGCAGCGAATGCTGCGGAGTTCGCGAAGTCGTCGTCGAGGAACAGGCCCACGTGGTGAGGCTGCGGGACACCGGCTGCGGCGCCACCAATGACCTCGGCGCCACCGGGCGTCGCGAGCGAGCCTTCGTGACCGTACTGCGCGATGCAGGGGTTCTCGTCAGCGTAGACGGAGCCGAGCATCGAGACGCGCGCGCCCTCGGGGACGATGACGACGTCGGAGGGGGCGAGGTGGATGTCGAGCTGCGAGCCCATGAGGTCGAGCGACTGGTCGATGACGAGCTGGTTGAACAGATCCTCGATGGTGGTCTCGAGGTCACCGGTCAGGTTGCCAACCTGGTCGTCGATCACGCCCTGAAGGACCGGCCGGAGAAGGCTTATGAGGTCGAGGCCGATGTCGTTGAGAAGCTCGAGGATGTCGCCAATCGTGCAGTTGTTCAGGTGCAGATCGTTGCCGTCGAGGTCGTTCAGGTTGAGCGACAGCGCGCCAATGCTGGCATCGAGCGAGGAGGTGTCGGCGACGCCGTCACCGTCGGTGTCGACATCGACGACGACGAGACCAATCTCGGCGCTAATCGGGACCGTGACGGGGTCGACGTGCGTGTCGCAGGTCGTGTTGATGACCGTGCTGCAGATCCACCCAAACAGCGGATCGCAGACTTCGGCGTCCGCGTGGATGTAGAACGGGTTGCTCTGATCGTTCACGCTGAGGACGAGGTCGGCCTCGAGGTAGATGACGTCGTAGTCGGGGCGAAGCGACATGTACGGAATCTGGATCTGGGCATCCATATTCGAGACGCTGAGGTTGTACGTGGCGAAGTCGCCACCAAAGAGGCCGTCGACGCCGCCGCTCTGGTTGATGGAGGGAATCGGCAGGGACGACGGGATGACCGCGCCGACGAGGCCACCGAGCTCGTTGAAGCCGTCGGCGGTAATGTCGACATGAAGCGACGGATCGATCTCCGCTCCTGGTGGCCATTCCTGCGCATTGGCAGAGGCGGCGAGGAGCAGAAGTAGGGGCGTTGCGCGAAGCATGGGCGTTCCCGGGGCGAGGAGACCGGTGTCGCCTGGTGGTCACCAGACAAATTCTGCCGCAGGATACCCGGTGACTCGCCCGATCACAACGCTCAGTGTACGAACGTCAGCGGAACCAGCCACGGCGGGTGAGCTGCTTCGTCACGAAGGCGCAGCGCGCCGAGGCCCACTCATGCTTGTCGGCTCGCCGCCCCTCGGTGGCTCTTGCCAGATCGCCATACCACCGACCTAGGTGTTCGAGGTGCGGGCGGAGGAGCGGGTCATCGCCGGTCAGCAGTACGGGGCCGAGCTCGAGCTCGAGCCCAGAGTGCGTCTCTTCTCCGGGCTCGATCAGCAGGACCTCGGCATAACGCCGTGCCTCTGGGGCTAACCGCTCGTCGACGATCTTCCAGCCGAGCCTGGGCAGGAGCAGCCGAAGGGTGGGCGGGTCGTCTGGGGCGTGGACCAGTGCGCGTGCAGGAGCCGGTCCGCGTTCGAGGATGCCGGCGATGGTGTAGGCACCCATTCCAGCGATGATTGCCGTGTCGACGCGCTCGAAGCAGGACAACCCGTCGGCTACGACCCACGGCACATCCGAACGACCCATACGGCCTGGTTTTCGCTC
>JAGSGY010000146.1 GCA_023954855.1 Pseudomonadota bacterium
CGTCTGGCCGTCGGCGACGCCGTAGCTTGCGCAGGAGAAGTGTCCGCTCGAGGAGACCTCTTCGAAGACGCCGGAGGTGACCGCAGCGGGCAGCGTGGTCTGGCCGAGGCTGTCACGGCCCCAGCAGTGCACCTTGCCCGTTGCCTCCGCGACCCCGCAGGCGTGTTGGCGACCTGCGGCCAGGGACCGGAAGGCCACATCGGGGGCTGCCCCTGGGATCCCGTAGAAGTCACTGCCCCAGCACTCGGGCTTGCTGTCGCTCTGGCGCAGACCGCAGACGAAGAGGTCGCCCATGGCGATGGTGCTGAACGTGGTCGTAGCGGGGGTCTCGGGGACGATCTCGTCGGTGTCGCGACCACCCCAGCACAGGGCGGTGTCGTCCGTGGTCAGGCCGCAGGTGTGGGTGGTGTTCACGGCCACGGCATTGAAGCTCGTGCCGTTGGGCGCTTCGGAGATCTGGCTGAAGCTGTCCTCGCCCCAGCACTCGAGGGTGCCGTCGTCGTGGCGAATGGCGCAGGTGTGCTTCTCACCTGCCGAGACGGAGTGCACCCGGACATCTGGAGCCCCCGTGACCCGCCCGGACCCGTCGTCGCCCCAGCACTCGGGGAAGTCCGTGTCCTTGTCCACAGCGCAGGTGTGCAGCTGTCCTCCGGAGATCTGGCTGTAGGTCATGCCGACCCAGACGTCGCAGGTGCCATCGTTGAGCGTGGCGACCTCGTAGTGGTCTGGGCAGTCGGCGCAGGAACGATCCGTGACCGCGTTGCCGGCCGAGACCTCGTAGTCGTCCATGGGGCAGCTACTGCGGTCCTCGCACTGGGTCGCTGAGCTGCCGTCGTGGTCCCAATCGGTGCCTCCGCAGGACACCTGAAGGGCGTTCCCGCCGGCGCACCAGGTCCCTGCGTTGCAGGCGGTGCACACCCGGTTGGTGGTGACCGTGGGGTCTCCTTCATCCAGGGTTCCCGCGGCGCAGGAGGTGGTCGCGGTGACACACTCCGTCGCCGCGCTGCCGTCGTGGTCCCAGGTGGTGCCCGCCACGCAGGACACAGGGCTGGCCGTGTCTCCCGCACAGAACTCACCCGCCAAGCAGGAGGTACAGACCCGGTCGGAGGTGGTGGTCGCGGCTGCGGTCTCCACTGCCCCCGCGGCGCAGATCGGGGTCGCCGTCTGACAGGCGGTCAGGGGGTCGGTGTCGTGGTCGAAGTTGGTGCCCGCCACGCATGCGATGCACACGCGGTCGGCAGCGACCGTGGGGGCCGCGGTCTCAAAAGAGCCCTCGGCGCACGATGCGGAGACTGCTTGGCAGTCGGTGGAGGCGTCGCCGTCGTGGTCCCAGGTGGTGCCAACGACGCAGCTGACTGGCGTGGTGGTGCCACCGGGGCAGTACTCGCCCACGGAGCAGCTTGTGCAGACGCGATCTGCCAGGGCCGTCGGTGCGGAGGTCTCGTAGGTGCCGGCGGAACAGGCGGCCGTAGTCGCTTGGCAGGTCGTGAGTGGGCTCTGGTCGTGGTCGAAGGTCGTGCCGGCCACGCAGTCCGTGCACACGCGGTCGGTGGTGACACTTGGAGCGGTGCTCTGCTCTTGGCCGGAGCTACAGGGCTCGGTCACGGCCTGGCACGGGGTAGCCGGGCTGCTGTCGTGGTCGAAGTCGAAGCCTTCGATGCAGGCGATGGCGGTCGAGTTGCCTCCGGGGCAGTACTCGCCGGTGGTGCAATCGACGCACTCACCGTCTGCGCTCTCGGTGGTGCCCGCCGCACAGGCGTCGGGGGTCTCTTCCTCGGGGCCGCAGGCCGCCAGCATGCCGAAGAGTAGAGCGGCTTGCACCGCGCGAAGGGGACCGAGGGCCATGAAAGAGCTCCTAGAGTTGCCGTAGAGGCGTATCAGCCTAGCACTGCTCCCAGGGCAATCCGTGTGGAGCTGTGCAGTCGGTCGCTGTTGGCCTCGAATCGGGCCACCGCCAAGGGGGCCAGAACGGGCCGTTCCGCCATGGCCTGGACCACTGGCTTGAGCAGCTTCGTGCGACCGACGGTGTCCCGGGTGTGTTCGGAGTTGAACACACCAACTACAGCCGAGAGCCCCACCACTCCGCGACCACGGGCTCGGCATCACCAGACTGGTCGCGAAGCTCGGCCGTCCAGGTGCAGGGCACGTTGCTGCTGCCGAGTCCCGAAGCGCTTGGGCTTGCAGTTGCTGTATCCAACGCAAACGGACAGGGGTCGCCGACGGGGGTCTGCATGTGTGCGTAGGTGGACTCACTCGCCATCGATGTAGCCCAGCTATCGACACTCGTGACAGCGGCGTTCTGCAGCGACACGCAGGCCGCCACGATCTCCCCAGCCAGAAACGACACCCCAGTTCTGCAGCCGGGATCATCGATGTATGCACCCGCGCACTCGAGTCGGTCCCCGAGCGATTCGCAATCGATGACGGTGTCGAACAGGCGTTCGAAGCTGTCCACCGAGGTGTCGAGCGTGCTTGGAAAGACAACCTGCTCCATGACCTGGTACCGAAGCTCGAAGTCGTTCAGGGAGAGTTCGAAGGGCTGGAGCTGCAGACTCGGGGTCGTTCCATCGCTCGGGTGCAAGACCACGGCGCCCTCGAGGTTTGACGCTCGCACATAGGACGTGTGCCGCAAGGCCACGGTCTGCTCACCTCCAGCCCACCGCCAGGTCAACGTGTTCAAGGCCATCGAACTGGTCGAGCCTAGCAGGCCGGTCGTGTCCGGCTCCTGCGTGAGATCTAGGGTGCCCGACAGCGCATAGCCCTCGGCGTTGTCGAAGACGGCAGACCCACCGGAGAGCGTTGATTCGAACTGCGCCCCGGAGCCCACGAGAGTCTCCGTCCCCTCATCCGCCACGACGAGCAGATGCTCGACTGCCAGCAAGCCCAGGGCCGTCGGCGCCACGTCCCCAGCCGCCGTACAGGCCGCCGTCGGGTCACCCAGCCCTACACACTCCTTGAACAGGAGGCCCCACGACTCATCCGTCCAGTAGTCGGGGGCGGCCGCGGTCGTCGCCAAGATGCGCAGCAACGTGAGGCCGGGCTCGTCCAAGAACGCTGCGAGCGCATCTCTGCCGCGCTGCGCCCCGTCGGGGACGGCGCCATCCTCCATCTCGTGCACGACCTGGTAGGTGCCCGCGACCGACGGATACGTGGGCAGGCTCTCAACGGTGAAGGTCCACGCAGCCGGATCCGGGTCCACGTTGCCCGCTACGTCGACTGCACGAGCTTGCACCGTGTACGTCCCGTCGGCCAAGCTCCCAGGCCCCCATGGCGACGTACAGACGGCAAAGGGCGCCTCGTCGAGGCGGCACTCGAAGTGGTCGACATCCCAGGCTGTACTCGAGAAGGCGAACATGGGTGAGGACTCATGCGTCGTTCCACTCGGACCACTGTCGATAGAGGTCTCCGGAGCCACCGTGTCGACCGTGAACGAACGCTCAGCTGGGCTCGCATCCGCGTTGCCCGCCAAGTCCACAGCCGTCACCCGGAAAGTGTGGGGGCCCTCCGTGAGCCCGGTGTGTGTATGCGGCGAAGTACACGCGACGGTTTCCCCGTCGTCGACCCTGCAGGTGAAGTGGTCGACACCCACGTTGTCGGTTCCGCTGAAGCTGAAGGACACCTCGTCCACAGCGATCAGGCCAGCGGGACCCGAGTCGATCTGGGTCTGGGGTGCGGTGGTGTCTACGGAATCTGGAGATCCCCCGTTGCATGCCAGGACACCGGCGGAAATGGCAAGGACGGAAACGGCCTTGGCGAGGCGGCGGGCCCGATGGAAGCGAGAAGACGAGCGACAAGGTCGGGCGACGGGCATCGTGCCTCCGGCAGCGGATATGCTGTCTCTTTGTTCAGCATGAACCGTGCCAACCACATGCGGGGGTCCCGCTCGGAAACATGCGGCCCTGGACGGTGGGTCACCCAGGAATCGTGGCGTTTCGCACACCGGACAGGTCGAATCCGCCCTACGCTCGCTTCGGCCAAGAGCGGCTCTCCATGATGACCGTAGTGATGATGTTTGCCCTTGTGGGTTCCGCCTTTGCACAAGACCCCTGCGAGGCACAGCTGGAGGCCAGCTTCCGCTCGCTCGACACCTCTTACCAAGCCGCCACGTTGCTCAAGGTCGACCTCACCGGCGTCGCCATCGCGACAGGAGCCGAGTGCTCCACCGAGCTGGACGCCGTTCGCGCGGAGGTGATGGATATCGACCTCGAGATCAGCCTCAAGCTGCTTGGCGACGACGAAGTTGGGAAGTCTCTCGGCGATGACACGCAGGATGCCCACGTCTTGATGGCCTGGGGGACGGACGATAATGGCCTGCGGCAGCCGTTTGAAGCCCATATTCTGATGGCCTGGGCGACCGACGACAACAGCCTACGGTTTGCTGCTGGCGATCCATTGGGTTGGGCGACGAAAGACGATAGCCTGCGGTTTGCTGCTGGCGATCCATTGGGTTGGGCGACCGACGACAACAGCCTACGGTTTGCTGCTGGCGATCCGTTGGGTTGGGCGACCGACGACAACAGCCTACGGTTTGCTGCTGGCGACCCATTGGGTTGGGCGACGACGGACGACAGCCTGCGGATTGCGTTGACGGCCACTGCGAAGGACCGCGTGCTGAAAGTGTTCCCCGACGCCAAGTGACCCGCCTGCAGCTCGGCGGTGATGCGCGGGCTTCGTAGTTGCCACGGCTACGACGGTGTACCGGCCTGATGTGGGCGGCGTCGGCATTGTCCTGGCTGCGCGTCCACCTCCGACCCCTTCGCCCAGTCGTGGAACGACAAGCGCTTCTGCTGCATCTCCGCAACCTCCTCTGGAGTTCGAAGACCGTCCGCCAGCGGGAGCCATCTAGAACTCAAACGCCCAGGTCTCATCGGCCTGGGCGTTTGACGTTGGCACCTCGGCTTTTCGAGGCAGACAGGTCGAGTTCGAGCAGCGTCCAGCTGGCGCCCGCAGTTGGACTCGAACTCCAAAGCGGCAGGCGTCGGCGACATCAAAGAGGCGCCCACACCTCGGTCAGAGATCGCCGCAGCGCTTGTCCTTCTGTGCCGGCGACAGCCGGTCCAGCCGACCGATCACGTCCACCTGAAACACTAGGTAGCCCTCCCTCCGAGAGGCGCGCTCCACCGCCTCAAGCCAGACCCAGCCCTGTCCGTCGTCGGGGACGAACACATCGACGGTCGCGCACCGCGCGATGCCCGCGACCGAGTGCCACACGTGAGCCCGCACGGTGACGGACGGCGGCGACGGCGAGGCGACTGTGGATGGCGTAGGCGCTGCGTCGGGTGGAGGCGCTGTCATAGCACCCCCCAGAGCCGGCGGACGACCGATACTGGCGGCGGTGCCGACCTCGATGGTCTGCATCAGAGACCAGACGAGGTCCGTGGTCGCCTCTCCCCAGTCCGGGGCATAGGCCCGCACCACGACGATCTTGTCCTTGGCGGGGTTCTGGACGTACAGCCGCAAAGAACGCGGGGCCCAGCCGCGGACGTCGGTCTCGGCGTCCCCCTCGTCACAGAACAGCGCCAGGAATCTCTCCTCGTCCCAATCCGGCTCGACGCAGCCGCGCTTCTTGGACCAGTCCGCTCGGACGACCGATTCGGCGTCGTTCGATGTCGATCGCACGAAGAACCCCACAATGCCGGCCACTCCGGAGCAGCCGCCATTGGCCTCGCAGGTCCAGCCTGCCGGGGGCCGCGCGTAGACCTCGAGGCCGCTGTCCCGCATCACTCGCATCCTCGATCCCACGGTCGGAGTGGGTGAGGCAGTGACCGAGGGGGCGAGCTCGACGTCGTAGCACGCTGCAAGGGCCGCGGCGGGCGCGGCCCAGAGGCGCTGGAACTCGGAGCCGATGGACCGTAGGGCCGCAGCAGTCACCAAGGGGTCCTCGCTTACGGCCGCCTCCGCTGCCACAAGGCGCGCGCGTGCCGCCTCGATGCCTGGCTCGGCTGCTGGGCAGGAGGCGAACCCATCGAGCGAGTAGCGAGCCTGGCGGGTCGCCGCCTGCGCGTTGGTCGCATACCACGCCGAATCGCTCCCAGTCAGTACCAGAGTCGCATGCTCACTTGCGCTCACCGCGAAGGTCTCGGGCTCGCGGATGCGTTTGGCGAGCCAGATCTTGTGCTCCGCGGCGTCTGCAGCCTGCTTGGCGATGCGAGCCGCTTCGAGTGCCGCCAGCTCCTCGGCCGTGGGCGTCCGGGTGAGCTCGGCCATTGTCCAGCCATCCAGGTTCACCACCTCGCCATCGACCAGCTCCCCACCCCGGAACTCCCCCTCGAGACGAACGCCATCGCCGGTTGCGCAGCTGTTGTCACCATCGGTGGAGCGGGGCCCCTCCACGCAGGACTCACCCCAGCGAACGCTCTCGCCCAGCGCGGCCTGCGTCCAGCGAACCCGCACGACGCGGGAGTCGTCGCTCGCGAAGCTGAGCCGCACCTGCGCCCTCGAATATGGGCGGCCCGGGGTCTCGTAGCCCACCAGGTCAAGCTGGCCGGCGGTGGGCTCGTACGGCGCGCCATAACGCCCGACAAGCTCAGCACGGGTTCCCTGCTCCAGTCCCAGGGGTAGGGTATCGTGGACCGCCATCTCCACGCCTTCAATCCGTCCTGCGCTGAGCACCAGGGCCGTCTCGCCTTCGGGAGGGACCAGCCGATCACCCTGTTTCGTCCAGCCCGCCTGCGACACCAGCAGGTCGACCTCCCAGGGCGCGCTCCCGGAGGCCTTCCGGAGCATGTCTTCCGGCGCGAGCACGGTGCCGGCGTCATCGGTGAGCGCTGAAGCCCGCAGCAGTTCGGCCTCCCCACAGCCATTGCAGGCTGCCGAGGCGAGGACTGCGTCCGGGGCCTCGAGGTCGAAGGACGCGCCGGGTTTGGCGACCCCCTCGTGCCAGGGGGGCGTCTGGGGGTGCTGGGTCACCTTGCCGACCAGTGTCCCGTTGCGGAAGAAGGTGCCCTCGTAGTGCACGCCGTCCGCGAAGACGTACACCCCGCTACCCTCGACGCACCCTGAACCATCGTGCTCGATGCAGCCCACCGTCGGCTTCCACGTCGGCCCGCCGGCGGTCAGCGGCTGGGTCGCGCGCAGCTCGAGGCCGGTCAGCACCCCGTTGCGAAAGGTCCAAACCGCCCAGGGTGCGCCGTCCTCGTCGGGAAGGAACAGGTCGAAGCGGTCGTCATCCTTGCCGGCGGTGCGAGCGTAGCGACTGACCAGATCTGCGCGCGTGAGCGACGGCTCAACGGGCAGCGGAGAGGCCTCGCTGCCGGGCTCGAAGGCAAGGCTGAAGCGAACCAGACCCTCTGCATCGGGCTCGGTCTGCGCAACACGCCATCCCCCCGGCAGAAAGACGGTGTCCTCCGTGACCTCAGCCGCCAGTACTGTCTCGGCGGTCGCTCGGTCGAGCAGGCTGAAGGCCGGTCGAGGACCAGCGGTGAACGCGAGAAGATCAGAGACGTCGAGACTCGGAAAGACGCTTTGGTCCCGGGCTTGGTTGGGACACCCGCAGCTGACGGGGCACTCGACATCGAAACCCGGGGAGCTCCCCAGACCCGTACGGGCCTGAAGGCGATCTCCGAAGCCCAGCGAGGCCTGCCAGTCCGCATACCAGGGGGCGAACTCCTCCAGACCGACGCTACTCAGCACCCCGTGGGTGTAGCGCTCCCGGACGACCCACGAATCTTCAGACCACAGCCTATCGACGTGGTCCCCGTGTTCTTCGACCCGCGCCCCCACCGACTTCCCCACCCCGAGGCGCTTCATCATGGAGCGCACACCGCGGTCTCTAGACTCTGCATCCATTCGGACCTGAACGACTACGCCGTCTTCCCAGCGAATCTCCCAAGCCGGACCGCTCGCTCGACCCGACGGCGTCGCCTCGACGCGGGCGTCTAGGCAGGCCAGCCGCTCGTGGGTCTCGAGCACATCGAGCGCCTCTCCGACCGCGCAGGCGCCGCACAGCGCCGGGTTGGGTTTGCCGGCCAGTGCCGCTAGCGAAAGCCAGGTGAGCCAGATCACGTGCTGTCCAAGGGCATGGGGCCTCCTCGATGCCGGCAGCTCGCCAGACGATGTCAGTATAGACCGAGCACCGTGGTCCAGGGCCGTCGGACGCTGGAGCGGCCAGCCCTGTTCTGCGTGAGGCGGCGAGCGTGTACCAGCTGAGTACGCCGGGGGCCGACCGGGTCATCGACGAGGTTCTCACCACGGTTCGGCATTGACGGAACGTCCCCAGTCGGCTCGGCATCCCCCAGGCGGAGTGCGAGGGATGGGACGGGCCTTGAGAGCGGCGGCGTTGCGGCAGACGCCCCGTCTCCGGTGAGCCGATTCTACGTGGCGCGGCCGGCCTCATTGCAAATGGCCTCAACACCGCGAAATTTCCCATCAAAAGCGACTCTTACGCGCATCTCTTCGTTCTCTCTAACAGTTCGTAGACCGTCGAGTAGCGCGAGCCATTTAGAACTCGAACGCCTCGGTCCATCGGACCGGGGCGTTTGACGTTGGAACTTACGTTCTCGGTCCGACACTCCGGCTTCCGGGCCCCAGTTCGAGCAAGTCCAGTTGAGCCCCCGCAGCTGGACTCGAACTCGAGGTGGCCTGTGACTCAGGTCACAAACACCCTGCTCAATGCCTGTGCCCCAGGCTCCGAGATACATCGCCCTCCACCGAGATGGAGGCCCCTGTGGGCGTCGAATACACCTGGCTCGCAACAGACCGAGCCGACTGCGTCTACGTGTTCTGGTCCGACAAGCTCGGAGCTCACCCGGACACTCCCTGCTTGGAGGAAGCCGAGCCCGATGAGTTCGACATCCTCCATCGGCTTCTCGACCTGGAGGAGGAGGGGTGCGCGCTGTACTACGCACACCCCAACGAGAGCGAGCCAGCGTGCTATCAGCGCACCGGCGGCCGAGGCGATCTGAAGGCGAGCGACCTGCCCGACACATGGGCACGAGCTGCTCGACGAATCGCGCTCCCTTTTGACCAGGCACCCGACGAGATCCGAATCACCGACCACGTCGAAGCCGTCAGAGACAGCGACGGGATGACCGAGGCCGAGACCGAGGCGTACTTCGCCAGCCGAAGTCTCTCGTGGCGGATTGCGATGGAC
>JAGSGY010000027.1 GCA_023954855.1 Pseudomonadota bacterium
CAGAGGGTGCTTGGGTCGCACGCAGCTCGGTGTGGATGGGCTGGCGCGCCTACGACGACAAGGGCGTCTACGCGACCTCAGACGAGGGCTGACCGCACGGCGTCCACCAGCGCATCCAGCCGTCCGCCACTCGCGAAGTGTCGGGGCGAGGCCAAGGCCAGCTCGAGCTGCGACCGGGTGCCCGCGAGGGTCACGAACAAGGGCGTGACCTCGGTCCCCGGGGGGATGAAGAACACCGCCGACGTTGCGAAGCCAGGTGCCTCGAACGCGGCGAGGTCGATGCGTCCCACATTCGAGACGATGGCCGTGGTCTTGAAGTGCGTGCGGCCCGCATGCGTCGCGGCCATGCGTCGAGCTCCGGCGTTGATCAGCCATTGGGGCACATGACGCAGCGAACCCGCACCGCGAATGCGTTCTGCAGGCCGACCGGCTTGCACGGCCTCCCGAATCCGCCGCGAGACCTCGTCGGGCGACGCGTCCTCGGCGATTTCGACTGCCAGCAGTCCGGTGAGGTTCGCCGTGCTCCGCACATGCGGGTGCGCGCGCCTCAAGTCCACGGGCACCTCGAGGCGTACGGTGCCCTGCCCTGCCCTTCGGGCCTGCGCCGCAATCGCACAGGCGACACGGCCAAGAATCGGGCGCTGCGGCCCCTTCACCCGAAGGCGGCGCCACTCGACGCCGTGCGCACCGCCATCGGCTGTTCCCATCGGTGGAAGCGCATCGGACTCGAGCTCTGCGGACGCCTCGCCCGGCCCCGCCAGGTCACGGTCCACCACTGAGTCGGGGTGCCCGACAAGCTCCTCGCCACGCAAGGCCCGGAACAGATCGTTCGCGAAGGCGATCACACCGCCGCCGTCCATGGTCGCGTGTGGGGTCCGAAGCACCACCCGAAGCGGGTCACCCTGGACGAGGAGCAACTCGGTCGTCGGCCCGTGCACCAACGAAAGCGCCTGGTCGAGAAAGGGCGCCCCATCACCGCTCTGGCCATCCCACGACCGACCGTCGACCACGCGCACGCTGCAGCCAGGGCCCTGTTCCCACCGCATTTGGCAGCCCACGCCGCGGAGTACCGCACAGGCCCCAGGATTGGCCCGGCTCGCCGCCTCGGCCGCCCGCCTCCACTGCTCGACCTCAAAGTGGCCCACGCCCTCGAAGACCATCTGGTTCACGAAGGGTGGATGCACCGCATCGGCGGCAATCCAGGCACGTTCGATGCCCGAGACGGGACGAAGGGGCATGGACTAGGGCGCGCTTGTGACCATCTCGACGGACGAGGAGGTCAGCTCACCGGCAGCATCGGTAAAGCTCGCCGTCATCACGGCCTCGGAGCCGTCGAGAGCCGCTACCGCACTCGCATCCTCTTGGGAGAGCCAGTGCATCACGTGAAGACGCCACCAGCCGGTCTCGGTGTCAAACGAGGGCACTTCGGCCCGCGACTCCTGGTGCGAGACGACCCCGTCGAACTCTAGGCTCCACGCTCCGGCCACCGCACCCGCGCCCTCGATCCCCCGGAACTGAACGTTCACGTCGACCAGAAAAGAGGTCTCATCGAAGGCCCGAATCTCGAGCGCGTCACCGTCGCAGTACGGCGTGAAGGTGTCCACGCTGAACAGGCCCCACTGGACATCGCCGGTGCAGGAATCACTCTCGCTGCATCCGACGAGAAGGAACAAAGGAACGAGGTAGCGCACGCAGTCTCCGAGGTTCGGACGCCTAGATAGCCCGGTCCGGCCGGTCCACGCCGTCACCGATCGACGACACCGGTCCATCTCGTTGACGCCTCGCCGGCGGCAACCCCAGCTCAAGTCGCTAAACATAAGGATCCGCCCCTGGCACGCCAGCTGCATCGTCGATGGCAACAAAGGAGTGCCGCCATGACCCGCGCCAGAGTCCACACCCGACCGATCCTCGCCAGCCTACTCGCCCTCACCCTGTTCGGATGCGGCGCGCCCCGAGAGAACTGGGCCGAGGGCAACTGCGACGACGGCCTCGACAACGACCTCGATGGCCTGCTCGACTGTGAGGAGGCCGAGTGTGGCTTCGCCGAGGTGTGCGGCGGTGAATCGTCTCTCGACACCGGCTTCTCGAGCGCTACCGCCAGTGGAGCAACCACGCAGTGGGTCTTGGACGGCTTCACCTTCAACGACGGCGGCACGGGCAAGGGCTTCTTTGTGTACGACGCCAGCATGGACCAGATCACCACTTGGTCTCTCTGCGTGACCGCGGGCCCGCAGTTCCCAGCGATGGTGTACGACTCCACCACCTCACACGCAGCCTGGAACGACTACCATGATGCCTACAGCTTCTCCGGAACCGCGATCGTGGGCCCGTACAGCAATTCCTACCGAATCCTCCGGATCCGCACCAGCGCGGTGGAACCCGCCGCCGCACAGCCGGACGACTCGCGGCTCGTCAGCGGGGTAGAGTGCGTGAACTGCGCTCCACTACGCACCATCACGAGTGGCGAGATGGTGGCCGTCTCCGAGGGGCAACTGCCGTCCTCGTGCGAGGACATGCCCTAGCGCCCCTCGAAGCTGAGCCTACAGGCTCGAGCAGGGCTTCATGCCCTCGAAGTCGGGAATCTCGCCGTTGCACTTCGCACCGTCGATCATGCACTGGTACATCTCGGACATGTCGTTCGGATTCATGTTCAACGCCTCGGGACACATGTCCGACGACTCGTACTGAATCGAGCTCGTGCACTCGAGCGCGTTGTGGTGGGCCACGTAGGCCTCACACGCACCGACGTTGTCGAAGCCGCCTCCGAGTCCACCACCACCGCCGCAGGCAAGGCCAAAGGTCAGAGTCGCTGCAGCCGTCGCGAGGAGAGTCCACTTCTTCATGTCGTTGCTCCGAATGCGCGTGAAGCGCGCGGGTTCGTCGCACCCTACACCGCCGCGCGTGCCCGCGTCCGTCACTTCGTCAGGGACAAGACCTTGAGCTCGGCGATGTTCACGAAGTTGCGGGTCTGGTCCCCACCGCCTTCGGAGCGGTACAGCGTGTGGCGGTCGAGGTAGGACATGTTGGGCGCCTCGGAAACGCGCACGGTGTAGGTCTGACCGACGACCAGGTCTGCACGAACAAAGCTGCTGTCCTGCCAGGCATCCCAAGTGCCGAGATGGGGCATGACGACCGGCCCCTCGGACACAAGCCGGCTGGAGGCGTCGCGGACCTGCAGCCACTTGTGGGCGGTGGTGATGCCCGTGCTCACCGCGCCAGCGCCGTTGCCATACGTCAGCTGCAGCAGGTGCGGTCCCGTGGTCCCCGCAGTGATGCTCATGTCGAGGGTGTCGCTCGGCGCGCCCCATCCCTCGTAGTGCTCGCGTCCCCAGTTGTTGACGAGGGTGCCGCCCTGAGCCGAGAAGGAGGACGCCTCCACCCCCTGCACGCGCTCATCGGAGCTGCCCCACCAGCATCGCGGTGGCGAGTGGTGCGAGACGTTGCCCGAGCCGAATTCGGACTCGAGCGCGTAACAGTGGCTAATGCCGGGATCGGAGCCGATGTCGGTCCACGTCGTTCCCGTCAGCTGGCTCGCAACCCGCCGGCCATCGCGAAACACGCTGAAGGTCACGCCAGACTCACCGGACGCGTCCAGGCCGAGGATGAGGTGGGTGCCGTCGCTGGTCAGGGCGGTGATCTGCGGTTCCTTTGGCGCCCAGAGTTGGGTAAAGTCGCCATCGACGACCTCGCGCAAGCCGCCGGCGCTCGGCTGCATCGCCCCGAGGGTCACGCGTACTTCATGGTCACCCGCCGAAGGCGCGAAAGAAGAGCCCAATACACCGCCTCCGTCGAAGTCGACCGAGCTTACGGCGTAGGCCCCCTCTTCGTCGGAGGCCGCGGGCAAGTCGATGGTGACGTCGATCAGAGCGCCACGGTACGGAACGTCGTGAAGCACGAGCGAATCGCTCTCGGCGAGCCAACCATTGCGAAGTCCGCTGGTCACGAAGGGCTCGATGGACAGGCCGGTCTGTGTCGCCTCGATGCCCACAATGCCTCGGGTCACCATCGCCACGAAGCCGGCGACCGACCACAGCTGGCGACGTGAGTTGACGACGGGCCCCGAGTAGTCGCCGTCCAGGTACCAGTTGGCGCCGGTGAGGAACTCGAAGTTCTCCATGTTCGACAGGTTGAGGGCGGCGCCCCTGACGAGCGAGTGCACGTCGTGATCGAAGACCTCGCTATTGCCCGCCCGACGCGATGCGCGAAGGTCATAGGCCGTGACGAACGGCCACACCGCGCGGTTGTGGTACACGGGCACGAAGGGCTGCTGCGGCCAGAGAACCGGGGGACCAGCGGGTGCATGCGGGTAGGCCTCGACCATGTCGACCACGCGGCGGTCGTCGGCGAGCCAAAGCCCGGCGAGGGACTCGCCCAGCAAGTCGAACTTGCGGACCGGCGCATCGTCGAGGTGCGTGGTCTTCATGGCGCTGTAGAGCGAGTCTTCGAGAAGCCAGAACTCGCGATCGATGGCGAGACCGAGCTCGTCGCGCCAGCCTGCATACTTGAGCGAAGCGGTGCCTTTGCCCTTCTCAGCGGCCAGCTCAGACGCCACGTGGAGCATGCGCCAGTGGGCGATGTTGGTCGAGAGCGTCTTGGACATGCCGATATGCACGGTGTCGTCGGCGGTCCAGCTCGGGTAGCTCTGCTCCCTCCAGTCGAGAAAGGACTGTTCGCCGCGGTAGAGACCGTCTGTCGCGTCGTAGATGTAGACCCGGTCCTCGTCAATGGTGTTGACGATGGCCTCGTAGGCGGTGTCGCGGAAGGCCGTGCGCTCGGCACCATCCAGGAATTTGAGCAACTCCCACGCGCCGAGGGCCCACACCGCACGGTCGGTGCTCACCGGCCAAGAGCCCCCACTTCCCGTGTCCTGAACCAGCGTGGGGTGTCCTCCGCCCGCACTGTCCTTCCGGTTCGAGATCTTGAACAGAAGTGAGTTCTTGGAGCGGGTCGGGTCGACCATGGCCAGGGAGTGTTCGACCGCGTAGCCAATGTCGCGCGTCCACACCCAGCTCCACTTCTCGCCGGTCTCGAAGCACGAGCAGTCCACGGCACCCTCGAAGGCCCCGTCCTCGATCTGCTCCACGCTGTTCTCGCGGACCTCCTGCATGGCCATCGCAAACAGGCCGTCGAGCAAGAGCCTGCCAGACCGAAGACGCATCGCGCCAGGCTGCTCGACCACGGTGACGACCGCGCCAACAGGCAGGTCATCGCGCAAGGGATGCCCGGACGAGATGACGTAGGTTCGCAGCTCCGCGTCGGGGTCCTCGCAGGTCACAGTCGCCGTCGAGCCTCCATCCGAGAAGCTGTCGAGGGCGTAGTCCGGTGTCGAGTCGGTGCTGTCACCCGAGTCGTTCACGGCCGAGTCGCCCACCGAATCCACGGGCGAGTCCCCAGGGTCATCCGATGGCGGACAGCCCAGGAGCAAGGCGGTGAACAAGATGGGAGGCAAGCTGCGCATGAGCGGCCAGAGTATCACTGTAAGCGGGCTTTGGCCTTGCCAAGAAAGAACCATGCGAGGCCCGGTTCACCGCGGCGGGCTCACTCCCCGCGACGTCGCGAAGCGAGAAGGCCCACGAGCAGCGCCCAGCCCATGCCTCGCGCCGGCGACGACTGGCATCCGCAGCCCGATTCTTCGACTTCAGGCTCGGGTTCGACCGGAATGCCATCAATTCGCGCCACGGGAATCTCGCCGAGGTCGGGGCAGGCAGTGTCCTCGGCGTTGTCGCAGGCCACCTGGAAGCCCAGCTCGTAGATCTCGGTGGTCTCCTCGCCCCCCACGAGCTCAGCACCCGCCCGCATGCGCGCCGTGTACCAGCCGCCCGGGACCAGGTTCTGCTCGGGTTGCACACGGATCAGCCGCGTGTGGCCAGCACCCCACCGTGTGTTCGCCTGACGAAACGGCACGGAAGTGCCGTCGGAATCCACGAGCTCGACCAAGTCACCCTCGTAGCGAACCCCCTCTCCAAAGATCAGCGTCACCCAGCTGTCTGTGGTCGAAGCATCACCAGAGCGCAGCCTGCGCGGGGTCTCGGGAAAGGCAAACACGGCCACGTCATCGGCCGAGAACTCGCCGTGAAGGCGTGACCAGAGCGCCTGCTGGTAGCGCATCGTCGGGTAGATCTCGGCGCGGAGGCTCCCGGGGACCGCGGGATCCATGTAGTGTTCGCGTCCCCACGGCATCTCAGTGGCGTAGCGCTCGCCGTAGTTCGCCGCGATGCCGAGACCGATCTCGTCATTGACGTAGGCCGCCACCGTCAGCCCAACCGAAGCGTCGATGACCTCTTCGGTCACGTCCTCGGAGAGGCCTTCGTAGAGTTCCAGCACCGTGGACATCGGGATGTCGCGCTCGGGGATGAAGCGAATGTGCTCGTCCAGCACCAGAAAACCGTCGGTCCCGGGGTCGGTCTCGCTCTGGCCAGCGCCATCGCGCTCTTCGACTTGGTGTAGGAATAGCGAGTCGAAGATCGAGTCCTGAAGTCCGTGCGAGGCACAGCCAAGCAGGAAGGCCACCCGCTTCTTCGACTCAATGGAGGTCCACGGAGGCGGGTCGTTCACGCGAATCCACTCGACGTAGTCCTCGATGAAGGGCTCCCAGTGGGTGTGCTCGGAGTAGGCCCTCGATGCCGGCTCGTCCCGGGCGTAGCCAGTGTCGGTAAACACCGCGCCGAAGAGCAGGGCGTTGAACACTTCGGGCTCGAGCAAGAACTGGCGAAGCTCGTCATCGGGCATGTTCTCGACGGCCCACCCCGTCACGTGCACATGACCCCAGATGCCGTGCGCATCCGCAGAGGTGGACCAAAGTGACGTGGCGAGGGCCACAGCAAAGGCGAAGCGCATTCGTTCTCCCGAGCGCATCGTACCCAAGGATTGGCGGGTTGGTTGGGAGCGCTTGGAACGACGTCCACGGCAACAATTCGCCGAACTCAAGGTGGATTTGCCCAGAAGCGATGGCCATCGCCCCCGCGCGGCGGATAGGCACAAGGCCAGATCACGGGTGGACACATGTGGCAGGTCGGAGCGGCGCGGCGCGAGCTCGAAATGGACTTCACCGGAATCGAATTGCTCGGCTGGGGTCAGCCCGAGGGGCGAATCGAGCGGGTGGAGTCCGCGCTCCAGGTACGCGCCGTCGCCCTCGAAGCCGATGGACAGCGGCTCGTCTATCTCTGCGCCGAGCTGTGCTTCATCACCCAGTCCTTGCGCGATGGGCTGTTCACCGTGCTGGCATCCCGTGGCATCGAGCTGGCCGAGCCCGAGCTCGTGGTGGCCGCCACCCACACCCACAGCGGCCCGGCAGGCTTCGCGCACGCCCTGTTCTACAACCTCTCGAACCCAGGCCACCATCCCGAGGTGTACGCGTGCATCGTGTCGACTTTCGCAGACGCCGTAGAGGCCGCCCTCAGCAGCATGGAGCCCGGCCAGGTCTGGCTCAATCGCGGTGAAATTCCGCTCGACGAGCCCGTCGCATTCAACCGGGCCATTCCCTCGTTCCTGCGAAACCCCGACGCCCCCACCATCGATGTGACGCGCCCCGAGACCGCCACCAACCGAGACCTCACCGTGCTCAGGGTGGATGGCGAGAGCGGTCCTCGGGCGGCCATCTGCTGGTTCGCCTGCCACAACACGAACGTGCACTTCGACAACCGCGCGCTGCACGGGGACAACAAGGGCGTGGCCGCTTCGCTGTTCGAAGACCACGCCGCGAGCCGCGGACACAGCGAGTTCGTCGGCATCTTCGCCCAGGGCGCCTCTGGGGATGTGACCCCAAACTACCGTCCGTCCAAGCGGGGCCTTGCGGTGGGCCATCACGACGACGACTTCGACAGCGCACGCTTTCACGGCGGCGTCCAGATGCGCCACGCCCTCGAGCTGTACGAGGCCCGCGGCGAAGCCCAGGACGGACTCGACACGCACGCGACCTACCTCGACTTCGATGGCGCCACCGTCGACCCGCGCTTCGCGAACGGCCTCGAGAACCGCACCACCGGCCCCGCCCGCTACGGTCTCGGCCTCATCGAGGGCACCAGCGAGGGTCCTGGACCGCTGTTCAAAGCCCAGTTCGTGCGCCGCTCCCTCGTGGCCGCAGTGGGCTTTGCAAAGCGCACCCGCAGCCGTCTTCCCGGCCTGCGCGACCGCTACCCCGATGGCGTCGACGACATCTATGGCCCGATGTTCCCGTTCATCGAAGCCGGCCTCGGTGTGAAGGGACGCGCCTTTGGCCTCGTGTCCATGCGGGCAAAGTACGTACCTGCGGCCATCGACCCCGTCGTCCACGAGATTCAGCGCCTGGCTGACACCGGTGCCGATCTCGACAGCCCCTGGACGCCGAGTGTCAAGCCGGTCCACGTGGCCCAGATTGGCAACTTTGCCCTGGTGTCCCTGCCCTGTGAGCCAACGACCACCGCCGGCCGTCGCATCGCGGCCACTGTTGCAGAGACCCTAGGTGTGCAGACCGTGCAGGTCGCCGGCTACTCGAACGCCTACCACGGCTACGTCACCACTCGAGAGGAGTACCAGGTCCAAGCGTACGAGGGGGCGCACACGATCTTCGGTCAGTTCACGCTCGCCGCCTACCTGACCAGCCTCGCGGAGCTGTGCGCGGACATGGCGAAACACCACCACCATCGTGGCAGTTCGGCGGTCTCACCGACCCGGTTTACGGAGCAAGAGCTCGAGCGGCGCCGCTACCTGGGTCCACCGCCGAAGCGCAGCTGGGGCTAGGCGCTAGGGCGTGTCTGCTCCGCGACCCATGCCTCCAGATCATCGTGCATCGGTGAGCCCGTCCAGCACGCAGCGCTTCGAGAAGCTGCGAGTCGAGACCCCGAACAGCGGTTCCTCGGCGTTGGTGGAGAACTTCCACAGCGCGCCATCGACGACAGAGAACGCCCACGACATGAGGTCACCGTCGTAGGACAAGCTGGCCTCTTCGTAGGACCGCACGACCTTGCCAG
Source organism: Pseudomonadota bacterium (assembly GCA_023954855.1). Classification (GTDB taxonomy): domain Bacteria; phylum Myxococcota_A; class UBA796; order UBA796; genus M1803. Next base: position 8,949 of record JAGSGY010000027.1, read on the forward strand.
CCGCATCGACCGCGTAGTACCGAGCGAAGTCGGCTCCTCGAAGCAGCGGTACCGCGTACCTCACGAGCTCGGCGTGCTCGGAGGAGAGCAGTGCGTCTCGCCCCGTCATCCTCGGGATGTCTGACCGGCAAACAAGGGTCAGCCCGCCGGGCATCGTCCAGGTGCGCGGGACGTCACCCGTGGACATGGTCGGGCTCGGGCTGGGGTTCAAGAACGACGGCAGGCAAGGCGCGCAAGACAGACTCCAACCTCAGTCTAAGCCAGTGGCCCGCGAAACGGTCGGCGGCCAAAGCGCCTTGGGCGCCCTAGGGTCCTCGGTGTATGGTCCCACCCATACGGAGTCGTCCCCATGAAGCGCTTGTTCTCTGTTGCCGCTGCAACGTCTGTTCTTGCCGTCTCACTCGCCTGCGGAGGAGCCAGTGGGCCCGCCGAGCCCGCCTTCGGAACGGTGGCCTTCCAGACCTACAACGGCGGCCGAACCCGCATCAAGTTCCAGAACGACACCAATGTGAAGATCACCTGGCGGAACATGTCCGGGAGCGCGGTCGAAGGCACGTGGACGCAGGACGGCGACGAGGTGGTCCTCGACTGGGGCGAGCCCACGAACACCGCGACGCGAATCTCGAAGATGCGCCAGCTCGATGACTGCCAGCTCGTCCAGTACTACCGCCTCGACGACGAGGGCGTAGAGCACGCGGACGACTCGAAGATGTTCATCAAGGACGATGACCGCTGCCGTCGCTAGCCGGCGCTTTCAAGCCGGCGGACCCCGTTCGACCTACTTGGTGAGCAGCTGGAAGGTGCCGTCCCAGTCCTGGCCGGGAGACTGCTCTTCGTAGGCCGCACAGCGCTTCGCGAGCACCGAGCTGGCCGCGTCGGGAAGCGCCTCGAACCGAGCCCGGGCCGCACCAAACTCCCTGGCCTGGTAGGCATCGAAGGCCGCCTCGTAGGCGGCAATCCACTCGCGCTTCGCCGCGTCGACCGGCCCCTCGGCAAGTAGCTCGTAGACACGGACCGGCTTGGCCTTGCCCTTCATGCGCACGCGGTCGACCACCCGAACGGTGAACTGGTCCCCGATGAGCTCGCGGGTGGCCTGGCCGATGAGCACCTCGGTGCCGTAGACCTTCGACAGGCCTTCGATGCGCGACGCGGTGTTCACGGCATCGCCGATGGCCGCGTAGTTGAAGCGCTCGGGCGCACCGATGTTGCCGACCACCGTCTCACCGGAGTTCACGCCAATGCGCGTGGGAAGGGCCGGCCGTCCAAGGCTGGAGGCCATCCGCTCGAGTGCCCGAGACCGCTCCGCCATTTCCAGCGCGCCTCGGCACGCGCGCACCGCGTGGTCCTGCTGGTCGACAGGAGCTCCCCAGAGCGCCAGGATGCCGTCCCCCAGGTACTGACAGACGGTGCCGTCGTTGCTCGCCACCGCTCCATTCATCTGCTCGAGGTACGCGCCAAGCGTCTCGACAACGACTTCGGGCGGCGTGGATTCCACCATTGGCGTGAACCCGGCGATGTCGCTGAACAGCACCGTCAGCTCCTTGGGCTCAGCCCCGAGCACCGCCTCGGTCCGCTGCTCCAGCAGCTGGCGGACCAACTCCACCGGCACGTAGCGCTGGAAGGAGCGAAGCCCGCCCTTCATACGAGACAGGGCGTCGTGCATGACCCCGACCTCGTGAAGCGCACTCGGCGAGAGTGAGCGCTGGCGAATGTCGAACTGGCCCACCGCTCCCATCTCGTCACTGACCTCGGCAAGCGCTGCGGTGAGGCGCCGCGTGGCGAGAAGTCCGACCAGCATCGCGAGAAGCATCGCCACTAGACAGATGACCAGCGTGTTGCGCAGGTTGGCGTCGATGTGTGCGGTGAAGTCGCTACGCGGAATGGCGACGACCACCGACCAGTCGAGTCCCATCGGATCGACGTACGGGGCGACCTGAAGGATGGTCGCCTGCCCTGCGATGGTCGCCTGAAGCGTCCCTGACGTGCGCTCGCCAAGCGCAGCGGCCGCACCCGAAATCACCGGATGGCTGCTCTCGCTCGCGCGCACGCGGTCATGCTCGCCCTTGGGCCCGACGAAGAGCGGAGCGTCCGTCGAGGTGCTGACGAGGCGGCCCTGATCGTCGACGATGTAGACGAGACCGGTGCGTCCGACCTCGAGGCTGCGCAAGAACGCGTCGAGGTCCGAGAGAAGCAGGTCGGTCGCGAGCACGCCTTGCACCTCGCGGTCTGGCCCGCGGACGGCGCGCGCTGCAGTGATGCCGAGTGCGCCGCTCGTGTAGTCCATGTACACGTCGGTCCAAGCCGGAGTCTCTGCCGCAGCCGCTGGTGCGTACCAAGGTCGAAGGCGCGGGTCGTAGACGTCGTCCGAGCGGATCAAGCGCTCCACGCGGTGGCCGTCCATGTCGGTGGAGAAGCGCTCGTTCTTGAAGTCCGTGGACGCGTTGACGAGGCTAATCGTGTACTCGCCCTCCCCGACTCGCCGCGCGCCGATGTAGTCCCCGCGCTGGGTGCCGATGTAGGTCAGCGACACGTCGAAGCGGCGGACATGCCGAAAGAACACCGCTTCCAGAGGCTCGGTCGGCCCGAAGAGATCGAGCTCACCGGCGGCGATGGCATCATGGTTCAACTCGTTGAGTAGTGGCGGACCGTGAAGCTCAGCCGCGATCCGTCCGTCGACGCGGTGGCCGACCTCGGTGGCCAGCTCCGAGGCCAGCTCATCAACCGCAGCGTGCCCTTGGCGCAGCGACAGCGCCCCCACTGTGAATCCCACCACCAAGGTCTGCGCAACGAGCAGCAGGGTCAGGGCGGTGCGAACAGAGAGGTTCAAGGGCGTCCTCGTGGAGTGAATTGGCAGCGTACCGCAAAGTTCAGCTCGGGCTGTGTCGCGTGTCCGACACGGAGCCGACCGCAGCCGCCACAACCGCTAGACTTCGCGCCACAGGAAACCTCCGGAGTGCCCACCGCGGAATTGAGTGTGATGGCCGCCCATGCGGCTCTCGAGATGCACCGCTGGGACGATGCGGTGAGTCTGGTCGCTCAGGTGGACCACGCAGAGTTGGCGGAAGCGGTGGCTAGGATTCGCGCCGCGGCCAGCCAAGGAAGGGCTGCCCCGGCCACGACCGGGCTCGATGCGCTGAGAGAGCGCATTGTCTCGGCATCCGACGAGGAACGCGGCCCACTCGAAGCCCTGCTCGGCCTACGCCTGGCCGTCGACGGCGACGACAACGCCTACGCGCACCTCGAGCAGGCGGTGATGTACCTGTCTTACGATCACGCCGTGTACGACTTGGTCATGGAGGTTGCGGAAGCCCTCGAGGATGGAGGGGCGTTGAGTGAGTCCCTCTCAAACCGCGTGCGTGATGCGGTGACGCCCAAGCCCCAGCGTCTCGATCGAGCCGAGTGGACGCGAATGGTGTCTCGCTTGATGGGTCACATCTTCGCTCCCCGCGAGCGCGAGCGGGCTTGGCGGCGTGCAGGACGCGGGTCCTCCGGCCCGTGGCGAACGCTCGAGGAGATTGTCGACCCTCGACCCGACGAGTTCGCCGCACTCGACGTGTTGCTCAAGCGGCTCTCCAGCGGCCGATGAAGCCAGCGGAAAGGAGGGCGCAGGCCGAATAGGAAACGAGAACGAGGTCCTAGCTCGGCAGGCGGTCGACTCCCCCAGCCGGTCAGGGCACCGCCGCCTTTCCCCTCCCCCTTGTGCCAAGGAGACTTCCAACGAACCGCTACAGTCTTGCCGTGGTACTGTCGTTGCTCTTGAGTCTGAAAACCAGGATGTACCCCATGAACCACGCCACTTTGGTCACGTCTCTGTGCACCATTCTCGCGTTCTGCCAAGCCTGTGGCGCTGCGCCCCCTGCCGTCGAGGGCATGTTCGCGGGCGACTGCGTAGACGATGCGGACAACGATGCGGATGGCCTGTTTGACTGCAACGATCCGGACTGTGCTGGCTCTGCAGCCTGCAGCGAGGGGGACGCCGACGCCGACGCCGACGCCGACGCCGATGCCGATGCCGATGCCGATGCCGATGCCGATACCGATACCGACACCGACGTGCCCCAAGAGGACTGCGGCGACGGCCTGGACAACGACGGCGATGGCGCAACGGACTGCAATGACGCGGACTGCCTGGCCGACCCGCGTTGCGCTGCCGAGGATTGCAGCAACGGGATTGACGACAACCTCGATGGGCTGGCGGATTGTGACGACCCCGACTGCGCGTCGCAGGACATGTGCCGTCCCCTCGAGGTCTGGGCCGTAGAGGGCTCCGGCACGGCAACCGCAACCGACTACAGCGGCGTCATGCACATGACCGACACGGTGCTGAGCAACCCCAATGGGGTGTACAGCATTGGCGACCGGCTCTGCGATGTGACCTACACGAACAACAGCACGGGACCTGTCACCTCGACAGCCTGCCCGGACTGCGCCTGGGCGTTCAGCTTTGAGACGGCGCTGCCGTACACTAGCCACACGGGCCCGTTGTGCGACAACTGGTACGAGTTCAGCGACTCGACTGCGCAGAACTACTTCGGCACGTTCAACTTCCCAGAGAACTTCGGGCTCACCACGAGCTACCAATACAGCGGCTCGACCTACACAATGGCCATGTTCTACTACACCGGAAATGGCTACACTGGCTGGTACCCCTACGGCTTGGCCGAGTTCGACTCCACAACGGGTGCGACGACGTGGCGCCGCGAGCTTGGCCAGTACGCCTACTAGACGCATCTGCTGACGGCAACGACACGCAGTGTGACCTAGGTCACAAGACCGACCGAACGAGAGCCATCACTCCGTCAACGGGTCTGTGGTCTCGCGTACCGTAGAGGGCTGATGGTTCTGGCGCATACAAGACCAAGGCTCGAGATACGGGCCAGCGGGAGGGGCACAGAATGCGACTCACGAGGCGCCCGTGGAGCCAATGAACGTGAGTACACCCCATCCAGAGATCGTGGGCCGATGGCTCAGACTGAACGAAGACCTCGGCGACTTTTCCGTCATCTACGAGTTCCATCCCGACGGTGGATTCGTCGAACGAGGAGAGCGTCCCAGCCCCGCGGCGCTGTGGTCGATTGAGAGCGAGACGCTCCGCGTGGTGGATCCGCAGGGAGGGACTCTTGCATACCAGTTTGCCCTGAAAGGCGACTTGTTGACCCTGGATTCGGAGGATTGGGACGAGCCCCGGAGGGCACGCCGACTCCCACCGGAGGACTCCCCCCCCCTCTCGGACTGGGACATCAGCCTCCTCCGCCATGCGCTTCCCTCGATCTACAGGCCCTTCGGGCACACATCGAGGAGTTCAGCCTCGATCTACGCACGCAGCTGCTCGAAGACGATGCCTGGAGCCAGAAGGACCTCGCGACGTTCTCCGTGAGCCGGTACGAAGCCTCGACCGGCTTGCGCGCCAACGTCCTCTGGCGTGCCGGAGACGAGTTCAAGCGTGTGGCACGCGAGGGCAACCCCACCAAGAGCCGAGACGCCGCTCACATCGTCCTGAGCGCCATCGCCAACGCACCACATCGCGAGCGCCTCGAGCTGCCGGGTGTGGGCTACTTCGAAGTCGTCGACAAGGCGGCACGGTTCGACTTCGACGAGAATGGCGTCCCCATCGACAAAAGCGCAGTAGGCGGCGTCAGGGTGTTCTTCTTCGTGTGTGACCCAGCGTTGAAGGCGAAGCTCGCCGCGAGCCCAGAGTATGAACGGCCCGCAGTCCGGCCCAGCTGGGAACGGGCAGCCTGCCCCTGGCGTCTCCCATGACAAGAGCAGGCGCACGTTTTTGGACGCCACTTTCGACTCGCCAGTCAGAATGAACTATCCTCGGTGTTCGGGGGATATTCATGGGTCGCATCCTGTACGCGGCAATCGCGACGCTCACCTTTCCGGGCCTACTCGTCGCGGCGATTGGATCCGCGATGTGGGGTCTATCGACGGGTGTGTCGGAGGCATGGCTGGCTGCGGGGACCGTGGGTACGAGCCTGCTGGTTCTGCTGGTTCTGCAGCGGGTGCAGCCAGCGGTGACAGAGTGGCGATGGTGGTCCCGAGACGCCGCCGTGGATCTGCTGCACATGGTGTTCTCCACTGCAGGGACGTCGGCGCTGGTCAAGGCGTTGACTTTGGGCCTGGTTCTCGAACTCGCCACATTCGCGGCCCAGTACGGTCTCGCTGTGTGGCCGAGCGGGTGGCCATTGTGGGTACAGCTCTTCGCCGGGTTGCTCGTCGCCGACTTTGGGGTGTACTGGCTGCACCGGTTCTCCCACACCTATGAGCCGCTGTGGCGGCTTCATGCGCTCCACCACAGCTCCGAGCGGCTGTACATCTTCTCGAGTGGACGGAACCACCCACTCCACACGGCAATGACCCACTTGCTGCAGTCCGCGCCGCTCGTCATTCTTGGCGCCCCCGGAGAGGTCATCGCGCTTCATGCGGTGTTCACGGGCGTCCACGGCATGCTGCAACACGCCAACATCGACCTATGGCATGGGCCGTTGAACCTCGTGTTCGCCACCGCTGATTTGCACCGATGGCACCACGGCACGGCGATGGCGGACTCCCAGTCCAACTACGGCAACAACGTCATCGTCTGGGATCTGCTGTTCGGCACATACAACCTGCCCAACGGGCGCCCCCACGCCGTGGGAATCGAGGGGGTGAGCTACCCGCAGAACTACTGGCTTCAGCTGGCCTCCCCCTGGCTGCTCCCGCGATGGGAGGCCGAGAAGCGCTGAGCGACGGCGAGTCCAGCCGCCGCGAGCTGGAGTAGGAACACGCCGATCATCCCGACGTCGACCAGCTGATCGCGGACCTCTTCTCCGAGCAGCCCAAGGAAGACGGCGGTCGGAATCAACGGCATGGCGGCGATCAGGGGCCATACGCGCCGTTCTCCGCGGGCGAGCATCAGGGCGCTGACCCCGTAGATGGCGGCCCCTCCGATGGCGCCGAGTCCCTTGCCTAGCAGCGGGACCTGAGCGAGGTCAATGAGTGCGATGAGCGCACAGACCCCGATGAGTGCGCGAGTCACGGGGCCCGGCGAGGAACGGTGGCCCGGGCGAAGTTGGCGGACCAGTGTGGACGGGGAGGCGTAGACATGACGCAACATACCGGCGGAGGGGCACAGAGGTCACCGCCAAGCCGGCAAACGGCACTACTCCATGCCGAGCTGAGTCCACTTCCAAATGATTTCCTTCATCACTTCGCTCGTTCCGCCACCAATCGTGAGCAAGCGCACATCGCGGTAAGCGCGGGCGATGTCGTACTCCTCGATGAAGCCGGCACCGCCGTGAATCTGGAGGCAGTCGTAGATCACTTTCTGGGCCAAGTCGGTCGAGAACAGCTTGGCGGTGGAGACCAGCCGCGTGGGCTCCTTGCCGGCAATGATCTGTGAGCACGCACGTGCCGTGAGGGCACGGGAGGCCTCGAGCTGGGCAATGTGGTTCGCGAAGGTGTGACGCCAGACCTGAAACTTGTTCAGGGTGCGGCCAAACGCAGCCCGCTCGTCACCGAAGCGCATCGCGTCGGCGAGGGCGATTTCCATGGTCATGTTGGCGGTGACGGCAGCCGTCAGTCGCTCACCCTGGAAGTTCTGCATGATGTAGATGAAGCCCGCGTTCTCGCTGCCGAGCAGGTAGCGCTGCGGAATGCGGCAGTTGTCGAAATGCAGCTCACAGCTGTCGACGGCGCGGGTTCCGAGCTTGTCGAGCTTGCGACCGACCGAGAATCCAGGCGTGTCGGTCGGGAAGAGAACGAGCGAGATGCCGCCATGCCCCTGGTCTCCGGTGCGCACGGCCAGGGTGATGAAGTCGGCGAAGGCGCCGTTGGTGATGTAGGTCTTGGCGCCGTTGATGATGTAGTCGGTGCCGTCCTTCTTGGCGGTGGTCTGAATCGCCGCGACGTCGGAGCCGCAGTCGGGCTCGGACACGCCCAGTGCCGCGACCTTCTCGCCGCGAATCAACGGAGCGAGGAACTCTTCCTTCTGCTCGTCGGTTCCGATCTCGGCGATGATCGGCGTGGCCATGTCGGTGTCGACGAGAATCGACATGACGAGGCCGGCATTGCGGGACCAGGAGATGCCCTCTTGAAACGCGAGCGTGTACCACCAGTCGAGCCCAAGCCCGCCGTACTCCTCGGGAAAGCGAATGCCGAGTGCGCCGAGATCCGCGAGCATCTTGAAGACCTCGCGCGGGAACTCTCCAGCCTTGTCCCAGGTGTGCCGATGTGGTGCGAGCTCTCGCTCGGCGAAGTCGCGGATGGTGTTGCGAAACGCGACGTGCTCATCGGTGAACTGCGTGTACTCGGAGAGACGGAGATTGGGCATGGCTGAACGCTCCTTCAGAGTCGGATCTGTAGCACAGGGCCCCGCATTGAGGCCATACGGATACGTATGGTTTTCGCAAGCACCCGATTCGGCCAGCCCAAAACCCCGTTCCCGTCGACGGACGGATGCGGCGATCGCCGGAGTGAAGTACGATCAACTCCTCTCCACCGATGGCCGAATGCCGAAGACATCCCTCTCTTCCACGCGGCCTGAGCCTCCCGGCCCCCCATGCCCAGCCTGAACCTACTGAAGGCCATTGCCCGAGAGGGCGTTCTCACCGCCCGCGCCGGCATGTATCCCCTGGCCCGCCTGCGCCCGATGCCTACCGCTGGGCCACTCGGCTCCCACACCCCTGTGGTGCTCGTACACGGCTTTCTAGGCCACCGGGACATGCTTCGTCCCATCGCTCGTCGGCTCTACTCCGAGGGCTGGGACACGGTCGAACGCGTCGGCTACCGCAGCACCACAGCCCGGCTCGAAGACGTCGTGGATGCCATCCGCGAGGTCGCAGTCCCACTCGCCAAGAAGCACGGCGGAAAGGTCGACATCATCGGCCACTCACTCGGCGCGCTCGCATCCCGCGCATGGATCAAGGCGCTGGGGGGCGACGACTATGTGCGTCGCTTCATCTCGCTCGGCGGCCCGCACGCAGGCACCACCTGGTACTTCGTCTCGCCCCCATGGCTGCACGACGCCCTCCGCCCGGATGGCCCGTGGGCGAAGCTGCTCAACGAAGGCACTGAGCCGGTCCCCACCACCGTCATTCGCGCCCGCTACGACCATCAGGTGTTTCCGCCCGCACGCGCCGCCATCGATGGGGTGCACGAAGTCGTCATTGGCGGATACGGTCACAATGGAATGCTCTGGGCCCCCGAGGCCCACGACGCGATTGTCCACGCACTCGACGCCCCCGGGAACACCCCATGAGCACGCACCCCTTCGCTGGCATGACCTTCTCCACGCTGATCGCCCTTCCGCTCAGCGACCTGGACCAGGTGATGAGTCACGGCGCCACGCCCACGGCCGACCAGCTTGCCGGCTCGGAGTTCCGCGGCTTCAACCCACCGCTGTTCGCGAAGGTGCTCGGCTTTCAGAAGTTCATGAAGGGCTTCTGGGTCGACGAAGAGGGCAAGCTCGCCGGCTACAACCTGTTCGTGAAGAGCGCCCGTGGTGGCCCAGATGCGCCCTGGGAGCCCAAGAAGGCAGGAACCGCAGGCCGGCACGGCTTCTACGATGTCGAGCCCATCGCGAGCGAGGGCCGCTACACCGACTACCCGAACGCGGTGCTGCTCAACTACGGATCGGGCCGAAACTCGATGGCAAACCCCGAAGCCCGCATTCGCGACTTCCTCGTGCAGGTCGACCCCGACAACCCAGACCTGTTCCTCGGAAAGGCCTACCTCGACCTCGCCCTGGCGCGGGCGTTCAGCAACTTCTTCATCCTTGAGCGTCTTCGCGACGCCCCGAAGGACTAGCTCTCGGACCCACGTGCAGCCGGCTTGAGCAGAGTGACGGCAAGCTGCTCGAGGCGCTGCCGATGCGGGGAATCGTCGAGGGTCCGAATCGCCCGTCGAGCGGCCCAGCTCTCTTGGGCCATGATCGCGTAGGCCTGCTGGTTTCCGCCGGCGGCAAGCACGTCTGCGGCGAGCTGCACGGCGTCCTCGAGAACGGGCTCGACCACCAGCTTGGTCCAGGCGCGTCCGATCTCGGGATATCGCTCTGCGGCGGCCACGACCGGGTACATCGGTCGCCCACCCAGCGCCCGCGCGACCAAGTAGGGACCAGGGTCGCCGTAGCGTAGGACCGCGACATCCTCGGCGATGTGCCAGAGCCGGCCCATGTGGCGGCCATACCGGCCGAGCGCCGAGAGTTTGGTCCGATCGGCGCCCGCGACGTAGCCCCCGGCCCGACAGCAGAACGCGAACAGCGCGCCAGAGTGGGCATCGGCGTGCTCTTGCCAGTCCTCACGGGTGGGGATGTCCCCTTCTTGAAGTGCCTGAGCCAGTGTCTGGCCATCGGTGAACGCACGGAGGGTGTCGAGGATCTCGCCGAGTACGTCGGGATGCGGTGCATGCCGTGCGAGCTCAATGGCGCGCAGTGTCAGGTGGTTTCGGCCGAGCCAGCCCGCCGACCGCTGCAGGAGCTTGCGCGCAACCCGACGGCGGCGTCCCCCCTCTCGTCCAAGGGTGAGGTCATGGACGACAAGCACCGCATACAGCACCTCAGCCGCATGCTGCACCTCGATATCCATGCGGCCTTCGGCACCCGTCGCGCGCGCTGCGAGGGCGACAAGAATCGGCCGAATGCGCGGGAAGTCGCCACGTCCGAGGATGTCCTCGTGCCGCACGTCGTCGGGAGTGCCCTGCCCCCCGAGCAGATCGTGCAGATCCTCGAAGTTGTGCAGATCATCCCCGAGTGCCTCGCCGAGGGCGCGAAGCTCATCACCCATGAAGGGTTCTGGACGGGGGTAATCGGGCATTAGACCTCGGTATCGATGATCGTAGCGGTCGCCTGACCAAAGCCGATGCACATGGTGAGCAGACCGTAGCGCCCGCCCTCGGTCTCGAGGACGTTGAGCAGCGTCGTCATCAGCTTGGCGCCGGAGGCTCCGAGCGGGTGTCCGTTCGCGATGGCACCGCCGTAGGCGTTGGTCTTGTCGAAGTCGAAGCCAAGGTCACGTCCACAGCCCAGTGCGACGGACGCAAAGGCCTCGTTGATCTCGATGGCGTCGAGCTGATCGACAGTCATTCCGGCCTTGGCCAGCGCGCGTCGTGTGGCGGGGACGGGCCCGGTCAGCATGATCGTGGGGTCGACACCTGCCGTGACCGCCGAGACGATACGAGCGCGAGGCGTCAGATTGTAGCGCTTGAGCGCCGCTTCGGAGACGACAAGCACGGCCGCAGCACCGTCCGAGATCTGCGAGGACGAGCCCGCTGTGATGACGCCGTCGTCTTTGAACGCAGGCTTGAGCGAGGCCAGCTTCTCAATCGACGTTCCGCGACGAATGCCTTCGTCCACCTCGAGTTCGCCGTCGGGATGCAGCACGGGAACCAGCTCTCGCTCGACCTTGCCGGCGTCAATCGCGGCAGCTGCACGCTCGTGCGAACGGAGTGAGAACGCATCGAGCTCGGCGCGGCTGAGGCCGTACTTCTGCGCGACCAGCTCGGCAGAGATGCCCTGGTTGACGATGGTGTACCGCCACGAGAGCTCGCGGGAGGGAGCCGGCATCTCGCCGTTGAGGAACATGTCCGAGCCCATCGGGACCCGACTCATGCACTCCACGCCACCGGCGATCACCACATCCTGAAAGCCCGAGGCCACGCCCATCGCCGCGAAGTGCACGGCCTGCTGGCCCGAGCCGCACATCCGGTTGATCTGGACGCCAGTCACATCGACGGGAAAGCCGGCCTCGAGGGCGCTGAGACGGCCCACGTTCATGCCCTGCTCGCCGACCGGAGTCACACAGCCGTAGATGACGTCTTCGACCGCTTCGGCCGGAAGTCGATTGCGCTCGACCAATGCTGCGAGCGGCATGGCACCGAGCTCGACGGGATGCACGCCTGCGAGGGAACCTTTGCGGCGTCCGACGGGCGTTCGAATGGCATCGACGATGTACGCGTTCGGCATCAGCACTCCAGCTAGTCCTCTTAATGCGACGGGCCAGTACTCGCCGTGATCACGCCCGCCAAGCTGCGAAGCCGGACCGCCCTTCTTCTGTGGTGAGCCGGGCGGCGATATCGTCGGCCAGATCCTGCACATCGGGCCCCCGCACCGCGGAGAGCCAGGCCAGCACCGGTGACTTGGGGTCCGCATCGACCGCGATGGCGGCGTACTCGGCAGCCCGGGACGCATCGTCGCGTCGAAGCCAGGTGACGGCGGCGAGCGGGTTGGCGGTGCGCTGGGTCCATTCTTTCAGGGCTTGCTCGAGCCCGTTCGCGACGATCAGCTCCACCGCATCCTCGAGCCCCGCCGAGCTAGCGGCGGCAAGGATCGAGGCGCCGGGGATCTCTTCGAAACGCCGAGAGATTCGAATGAGCCAGCCCGCCTGAGGATGCCGTTCGATGGCTGCGGCGAGTAGCTCAGGACCGACTTCGGGCGCGAGATCAGCGAGCCGTGTGTACAGGCCTGAAGGCGCGAGCACCGTCTCGAGGGCATCGAGCGCGGCGATACATCCACGCACACTCTGGGCATGTGGCACGGCTTTCGGTCCGGCCGCAAGCTCCGCGCAGGCCACCGCATCAAGCTCACCCAGTGCAGACCACAGGAGCGAAAGGTCTTCGCCGCGATGCGCCGCAGCGAGAACCACGTCGCGCAAGCGGTCGAGCCCTCCCCGCGGGTCCACGCCGGTCAGGTCGCCTCGGAGCCATGGCTTCATGAGGTCACCCCGCACAGTGGCAAGAGGTCGACGGGACGATGGCCGCGAGGATCGACGACGGTGGACCCATCGGAGCCGACCGCCACCAAGTAGGGGGGCGCGGCCTCGACCGTGAGGGCACCTGGCCGGGCTTCCGGCAGCCCAGGCGCGCCGAGCAACGGATGCGGCGGCTTCACCCAGGACTCGGCAAGGCAGCCGTGGTGAATGGCAAACAGTTGGTCGAGCCCCACCCCCGAGATTGCCGCGCCCTCTGAGTCCTCCGAGACGATCAGCAGCACCAATCGGCCCGTATCGCCGAGCTGACCTCGAGCCTCCGAGATGCGCTCCCACAGCGCCGCAATCGCACGCCGTCGGTCGAGTCCGGGTGAGCCGGTCGCCTGAAGAACTCGGTTGGCAGTACGGGCGGCCATGAAGTCCGTGCCCAGGGCTCCGGTGGTGACCCGCCCAGCCCAGGACAGACGCACACCGCCGCCTTCGACACCTCCATGGAAGTGTCCGGCGAACGGCCAGCGTCCCCCGCGTCCCAACAGTAGTGCTCGAGTGGACAGCCCTGCCTCCGTCGCTGGCAGCCTACGCCTGCGCGTCTTCCCAAACAACGCACTCGGCGAGTGGCGCCCCTGTAGCCGACGACAGGCGACATCGCCGCGATCCAGCTTCATCTGTCGGCGCGCGCAGCATCCTCGATCAACGCGCGGTTCAGCCCCGCCGTCTCGTAGTGCAGATACCGGGGTGCCCGAAACTCGACGCGAGGACGATCGTCGGTGTTGAGCCACCCCGCGCCCCCCAAAGCTTGAAGCTGGGCGGGATGCAGCACCGGCTGCAGCGGAAGCGCGTCCGAGAGCCTCGGTGAGCCACCGATCAACAGCAGGTCCGAGCCCTCGATCGGCTCGAACACGTACGCATCGGGAAACACGGTCGTGAAGGTGCGCACTAGACCGCGGAGCTCGTCGGGCCCCATGCCGTACAGCTGAACCCATTGGCAGAAGACGCCGTCGTCGGCGAGACGGGCCCGCGCCAGCGTCCAGTACTCCTGAGTGAACAGGTTGGAGACACCGGTGATCCACGGGTTGGAGGGCTCGCTCACGATGACGTCGAACAGAGGCCCCGGCCGCTGAAGCACCGCCCGGGCATCGTCAATCAGCAAGGTCGTGCGCGGATCGTTGAGAGGTTCGCCGTTCACGTGGTCGAAGAAGTGCGAGGCCTCGACAATCGACGGCTCGATCTCCACCACCGTCAGCTCACGAACGCCAGGTTCGTCGAGCACCCGGCCTGCGGTGACCCCACTGGCGAGCCCCACGACCAGCACCCGCTCACTCCGCTCAGCCATGCGCACCGGCAGGATGCCCGAAAGTTCCTGGGTCGGCATGTCGTCGCCTGTCGAGGCATCCACCTTGCCATTCACCGACAACCAGACGTTGCCCGTTCGCGTCGACCTTCCGACCGCCACCGCCGCGGTGAGGCCTTGGTCGTAGTAGACGAGCTCCCACCCCTCCCGGGCGAAGCTATCCACCGCCTCGCGCGAGGGATCTTCAAAGTCCGACACCCGCAGGTGCACGCCCACCGCGAACAACTTGGCGTCCCAGGACGGCACCGCGGCAAACAGAGCGACCGCCGGCAGAACCACCCAGGGACGACGCAGTACGATGGCCCCCGCGACAGTGGGAAGCGCCGCAAAGAAGGCCACCGCACCGGTCATCTCGAGCAGCGGCACCACGAGGAGTCCCCCGGCGAGCGAGCCAACGATGCTACCGAGCGTGTTCGCGCTGTACAGCCGACCGGCCTGCTCGGGGAGTCGCTCTCCGAGACAGCGGACCGACAGCGACCACGCCATTCCGCTCGCGACCGGCGCCCCAAACATCGCGAGAGCCGCGAGCAGCGCGGATGCGGGAAGCATGCCCTCCGGTCCGACCACGGAGTAGGTCCACGCAACCGCGAATGGGAGCTGGCCCCAGAGCAGCGCCCCGCCGAGCGCGAGAAGGCCCATCGCCACCAGGGTGACCCCAAGCCCCTGCACAGGATTCGCCGGATAGCGCCGGCCAAGCCAGGCCCCTGAGGCCACCGAAGCCAAGAAGGTGGAGAGCACGATGCCCACCATCTGCACCGAGCTGCCGAGCGCGACTCCCGACAGGCGCATCCACACGAGCTCGAGGCCCATGGCGCCGCATCCCGCCGCAGCCGCCGCCCCCGTCAGCATCCACACCGGCGGCAGCACATCCACAGGTTCGACTTCGGGCTCGAGGGCTTCGACCACCCACTCGCGCGTGCCTTCCCGAGCCATGCTCCAGGCAGCCGCGGCGGCGAGCCCCCCGAGAAGGGCTGCCGCGAGCTCGGTGCCGCGAACGCCGAGCGCCGGCAAGAGCACGAAGGTGGCCAGTGCGACGCCGAGCAAGGCGCCAGTGGTGTTCGCCGCGTAGAGCCCCGCTGCACCCCGGTTAGGCAGCGTCCGAGCGAGGATCGGCCAAGTGGCTCCGAGCGCGGTTGCAGGGGGCAGTAGCAAGACCCATGCGCCTACAAATCCGACCCCCGCGTACTGGGGCGCCAAGTTGGCGACCACGCCGAAGCCAATCGGAAAGCACACCGCCCACAGCGCCGCGAAAGCCTCGAGCGCCACATAGGTCTTCAGAGCCTGAGTCGGTCCTCCGCGGCCGATGCGCTCCGAGAGCAGGCCACCGAGAGCCAGCCCTCCCATGAAGGCGGCCAAGGTCACAGAAGCGGCGATCTGCGTTCCGCCGAGAAGCAGCCCAAGACGCCGAAGCCAGACCACCTCATACGACAGCGACGCCGCTCCAGAGAGCAGCAACAGCAGCATGCGACGGCGGAGATCGCGCGCGTCGAGGGAGTTCTGCGTCGGCATCGGCGCACGATAGCTCGCCGACCCAAACCCGACACGACCCTCCCCTCCGCGGTAGCCTGAGAACCGTTGCGCACGACAGGACACCCATGCCCACTAAGCCCAAGCTGCCCGACCACGACCCGGTCGATCCGGACGCCTTCGATGAACTCGACGAAGACGCGCTGGACGATTCGCTCGACCTGCAAGACCTCGAGCCGGTGTTCACCGAAGAGGCGCCGATGGTGCAGCTCGACGACGAAGAAGAGGCCGAAGAAGAAGCCATCAGCGTGTTGCCCGAGGACGTCCACCTGGGCGAAGAAGCGCCGATCGATTGGTCCGATGAGGGCGAGGACGAAGGCCCGGATCTCTCCGAAGCCATCGGCCTGGAAGACGCCGTCGATTGGTCTGACCTGGTCAACGAAGAACGCGACGACCTGCCGGCCCTTGGCTGGTCACAAGAGGTCTTCGTCGATGAGCTCGGGCGCGTTCTGCCCGCAGAGCTCGACCCCACCGCCGAGTCGACCACGTGGTTCCGACCCGACGTATCTCGCGCTGCCCACCGCCTGAGCTTCACCCTCGGTGGCGAGGCCGTCTCCACTTTCCCCTCTGTCGTCCGCGGTAGCAGCGAGCGGCTTCGGATCGGCCGAGACGTGCTCGCCGGTCGCTTCCTGGTGAGATCCTGATGTCCCAACTTCCCGTCACCCGCGACGAAGACCGCCCCCTGCACGACGATGTGCGCCTTCTCGCCTCGGCCCTCGGTCGCACCATCGGACGACTCGAAGGCCAAGAGACCTTCGAGGCCGTCGAAGAGCTCCGCGAGGCCTGTCGCGCCCGCCGTCACGGCGCCGACGGGGCCCGCAACTTGCCCCAGCTGCTCGAGCTCGTCGACAGCTGGCCTCTCGCCCTGGCCTCCCGAGTCGCGAGGGCCTACGCGATCTTCTTCCTGCTGATCAACACCGCTGAGCAGGTGCACCGTGTGCGGAGGCGCCGAGCCTACGCACTGGACCCCGAGACACCCGACCAGCCGGGTTCGCCCGAGTGGACCATCGAGACCTTGCTCGCATCGGGGGTCTCCACCGAAGAGATCGCCGAGACCCTTCGCAAGATGGAGGTTCGCCCAGTTCTGACGGCCCACCCGACCGAGTCCACGCGCCGTACGGTGCTGTCGCTGCAGGCACGCGTCGCCGCCGATCTCCTCGCACGCGACTCCGCACCCGCAAGATCCAGAGACGCCATTCAGCGCCAGCTCGAGGGCGAGGTCGAGCTTCTTTGGCTGACCTCAGAGGTTCGCCGCGACCGCCCGTCGGTCATGGACGAGGTCCAGACAGGCCTGTGGTACCTCGAAGACCGGCTGCTCGACGCCATGTCGGCCGTCACCACCGGCTTCGAGCGCGCCTGGAAGGAGCGCACCGGCGAGACCCTCGAGATCGCGCCGCTGCGGCCCGGAAGCTGGATTGCCGGAGACCGCGACGGCAACCCCTTCGTGACCCCAGCCGTCACTCTCGCCGCCACCCGGCGGGCCACGTGGACCCTGCTCGGTCGCTACGCCGACGACGTCGACGCCCTGGTCGCGCGCCTGTCGCTCTCGGCCTCGGTTCGCGATGTACCCGTGGAGCTGCGCGCCTCGATGGAGGAGGACCGCAAGGCCCTTCCCGGCACCTACGAACGCGACGGACGCCGGGACTCCGACGAGCCCCTTCGCCTGAAGCTGTCCTTCGTGCGTGGTCGTCTTCTGGCCACCCGCGACCTGGTCGCCGCCCGAGACGGCGGACGTGCACAGGACCCAGGTCCCTCGTACTCTACAGCCTCCGCCTTTGTGGCCGATCTGATGTTGGTGCGCCGCGCCCTCATCGACGCCGGCGCCACCCACGCCTGCGAGACCCTGCTCGACCCGCTGCTCACGCGCGTACGTCTGTGTGGCTTCTACGGCTTCCGCCTCGACGTTCGCGAGGACGCCGAGGAGCACACGCTGGCGCTGGACGAAGTGACCCAGACCGTCGGAGCGGGCGTGCTCGACATCGACGGCCTGACAGAGGAGCTGCTCGGTCGCCGTCCCCTGCTGGCCCCACACCTGCCCCTCTCGGAGCGCGCCGAGCGCGTGCTGTCCGTGTTCCACACGGTCGCGACCGTGCAGGAAGAGTCCGGCGAGGCCGCCGCATCCACCTACGTGATCTCAATGGCCCAGTCCGCCGAGGACGTGCTGCGCGTACTCCTGCTGGGCCGTGAAGCTGGACTGGTCGACCTCGCCGAAGAGGTGCCAACCTCGCGGATTGACGTGGTTCCGCTCTTCGAGACCCGCCGGGACCTGGTCAACGCCCCCGACGTGCTCGAGGCGCTGTTCGCGAACCCCGCCTACAAGCTCCAGCTCGCCGCACGCGGACACAAGCAGGAGGTCATGCTCGGCTACTCGGACTCCGCGAAGGACGCCGGCCTGATTCCCGCGAGCTGGGCCCTCTACACCGCTCAAGAGGCCCTCGCCGAGGTCTGCCGCCGTCATGGTGTCGCCCTGACCATGTTCCACGGACGCGGCGGAACCGTCGGCCGAGGCGGCGGGTCCCCCGTGTTTCGCGGGCTCAAGTCCCTGCCGCCGCAGACCGTCGATGGCTGCATCAAGATCACCGAGCAGGGCGAGGTCATCAGCCTCAAGTTTGGCCTGCTTCCCGTCGCCGAGCGCTCCCTCGAAGTCACCGTGTCCGGCACCCTGGTCGCCAGCTTCCACGACTGGCGCACGAGCGTGACCGCCGAGGATGTGACCCGCTTTCGCGACGTGATGCAGCAGCTCTCGGACCTCGCATTGCCGATCTTCCGCGGCCGTGTGCATGAGGATGACGCGCTCTACAAGCTGTTCATCGGGGTGACGCCGGTTCGCGAGCTCGCCCATGTGCACTTCGGCTCCCGTCCGGCCTACCGCGAGCGCGGAGCGGGCACCATGAGCGGTATCCGCGCGATTCCGTGGGTCTTCGGATGGACCCAGATCCGTCTGATGCTGCCCGCTTGGCTGGGCGTGGGCACGGCGCTCGAGACCGTGATGCGCGAGCCTGGAGGTACCGAGACCCTGCAGCGGATGGCCGAGACCTGGCCCTTCTTCGATGACCTGCTCGGCAAGATCGAGATGGTGCTCGCGAAGGCCGATCTCGACATCGCACGGCTGTATGTCTCGGAGCTCGGCGGCGATGCCGAGCTGATGCGCGAGCTCGAGGCCGAGTTCCAGCGCACCGTCGAGGCCGTTCGGACGCTGCGCCAGGGCAAGGCCATGCTCGCGACGAATCCCGTGCTTCAAGCCTCGATCGGCCTGCGCAATCCCTACGTCGATCCCCTCTCGCTGCTGCAGGTCAGCCTGCTCAAGCGCAAGCGCGCTGGGGATCCAGATCCCGGCCTGGACCGCGCTCTCGGCACGACGCTCAATGGTGTGGCCCAGGGTCTGAGAAACACCGGATAGTCACCTGACTCGCAGCCATCGGGTTGCCGGATCGCCACGAAGCCATACCTGGGGCCCCCGTCTGGAGGTCCCGTGCAACGCCGTCTTCGCTGGCTACTCGTCCTGTGCACCCTCGTGCTCGCCGTCCATGTGGCGCGCGGCCAAGAGGTCCCGTCCGAGTGCGCCAACCCGCGCAGTGCTGCGGACTCAATCTTCGTGCACCAGCGTGCCAATAACTACGACCTCGACGCCGCTTCGCAGTGCATGGAGCTTCCCGAGGGCGCCTCGGGTGGCCACGCGGCGGTCCAGCTCAAGCAGCTGCTCGATGCCCGTGGGCTGCTGATGCCGGTCCCGGACCTGTCCATCGACCCGAACTACGTCGATGAGAACGGCCGCTCCCAGGTCATCCCGCTGCCCGCTGCCCTTCCCGCCGTGGTCTTGCAGCGCGGCGCCGACGGCGAGTGGCGCTACGCCCGCTCCACGGTCGAGCAGATCCCCGATCTGTACGCGGCGACCTTCTCGCCGCTCTCCCAGTGGTTCCAGCAGCGCCTACCCGCGACCTTCTACACACGAATCCTCGGCCTGCACCTGTGGCAGTACACCTACGCGCTGCTGCTTCTGCTCGCAGCCTGGGGCATTGGCCGCGCCGCCAACATCATCCTGCGGGGCCAGATCACCCGCGCCGTCGAGCGACTCGGCATCAAGCTCGACGCTGCCACGGCCCTGTCGATTCAGCCTCCGCTGTCGGTGGCCATCGCATCCGCCGCGCTGCTCTGGGGCATCAGCGACCTTCAGCTCGGCGTGCAGCTCTCGGCCGCCCTGTTCACGTTGGTCACCTTCGTGCTCTCGTTTGCTGTCGTGATCTTCGCCTCGCGCCTGGTCAACCTCGGCTCGCAGGTCGCCTCCGACTACGCCGCCAAGACGGACTCGCGACTCGACGACCAGGCCATTCCCCTGCTTCGCCAAGCCAGCCAGCTCGTGGTGTGGACGCTCGGCCTGCTCTTCGTGCTGCAGAACAACGGGGTGGATGTCTTCAGCCTGGTCGCCGGCCTCGGCATCGGCGGTCTGGCCGTTGCTCTTGCCGCCCAGGACACCCTCGCAAACGTCTTCGGTTCGGTGACCATCTTCGCCGACAAGCCCTTCCAGGTCGGCGACTGGGTCAAGGTCGGCTCGGTCGAGGGCACCGTCGAAGAGGTCGGCTTCCGGTCTACGCGCATCCGCACCTTCTACAACTCCCTCGTGACCATCCCGAATAGTGCCTTCAACAGCTCGAATGTCGACAACATGGGCCTTCGCCACCGTCGCCGCGTGAAGATGGTCCTCGGCCTCACCTATGACACCCCGGCAGACAAGGTCTCGGCCTACGTCGAGGGCGTTCGCGCCATCCTCGCGACGCATCCCTATGTCGAGCGCACCTACGAGGTCCACTTCTACAACCTGGGCGGATCCGCGCTCGAGATCTTGGTCTACTACCACCTCGTGGTGCCCGGCTGGACCGAGGAGCTCGAGAGCCGCTCGCAGAACCTGATGGAGTTCATGCGTCTCGCCGACGAGCTCGGTGTCTCCTTCGCCTTCCCGTCGACCAGCGTGTACGTCGAGTCCACCCCGGACCGCCCCATGCCGGCTCACGAGGTGGGCGAGCTCGAAGCCCTCGAGAACACCGCTGCAGCATTCGCTCCCGGCGGTGCCCTGGCCCGTCCAGGTGGCACGCCGTTCAGCAAGAGCTGGAGCGTTCAAGGACGCACCGCCCGAGGCAGCGCCGAATAGTCCACGCGACAGTGCGCGGCTGTGTTAGCCGCAACCGTGCACGTCGTCCTCCGCTTTGCTCGAGCCTACCTCACCCCCTACCTGCCCTGGTACGTCGGCGGTGTGCTTGCTTTGGCCGCCACAAACTGGATTGCGGTGACGATTCCACGGGTGCTGGCCGAGGCCATCGACACGCTGATGCTCGGCGACCCCAACGGCATCGTGTACGGGCTCGCCGGTCACATTGCCCTTCTCGGACTCGCGGTGATGGTGACGCGAAGTGTGTCGCGCATCGCCTTCTTCACGCCGGGACGCCTGGTTGAAGCCCAGGTCAAGACCGACCTCTTCAACCGCTTGCTTCGCCACCAGCCGACCTTCTACGCCGACTGGCCCACCGGCGATCTGGTGAGCCGCACCTCTTCGGACGTGAACTTCGTGCGCCTGCTCGCGGGCTTCGGCGCGCTTCAGGTCTGCAACGCCACGCTGGCCATCGCATTGGTCGCCACGCAGATGGTGAACATCGCGCCTGGCCTAGCGATCTGGGTCGTGCTGCCGGTGGCCCTCGGCCTCGCCTTCGCGCTGCTGTTCATCCGTCGCATGTTCCAGCTGGTGCACGAGATGCAGGCCGCGCTCGCCGCCCTCTCGGACCTCATTCTGTCCAGCTACCAGGGTGTCGCGACCATTCAAGCGTTCAACGCCGGCGACGCCTTCTACGACCGCTTCGAGAAGCACAATCAGCAGCACCTTCGCGCCAGCCTGCTCCGCGCCCAGATGCGCGCCGCCATTGGCCCGGTGCTCGCCCTCACCGGCAGCCTCAACGTGTTCCTGTTGCTGTACCTGGGTGGCCCGATGGCCATTCGCGGGGAGATTAGCGCGGGCGAGCTGATCGCATTCACGATGCTCATCGCCTACGTGTCGGGCCCGCTGCGGTCGATCAGCTTCTTGCTCGCAATCTTCAAGCAGTCCCAGGCCGCCATCGAGCGAGTCAACGAGATCATGGACCCGGAGATCGAGCGTCCCGATCTTCCGAATCCCATCGCAGCCTCCGCCGAGGCTCCCCACATCACCGTGGACGGGTTGAGCTTCAGCTACCCAGAAGCTCCCGAAGACCAGGTGCTCTCTGATGTGACGGTGGACATTCCCGCCCACAGCACGCTGGGCATCTTCGGACCGACGGGCTCGGGCAAGACCACACTGCTCCGCTGTATCGCGCGACTGTACAACCCCGACTCCCCGTCGGTCCGCTTCGATGGCACCGACGTGCGCGAGATCGACCTCGACGGCCTGCGTGAGCAAATCGCCTACGTGCCGCAGCGGGCCTTCCTGTTCTCTGAGTCGGTGCGGCACAACATCCTGCTCGGAACCGAAGACAACGGCCGCCTCGACAAGGTCATCGAGCTCGCGGCACTCGGCCCAGACATCGCCGCCCTCCCGAACGGTCTCGACACCGAGGTCGGCGAGACAGGGGTCATGCTCTCCGGCGGACAACGGCAGCGAACCGCCCTCGCAAGAGGCCTCGTGCGCCCGCACGGCCTGCTGATCCTCGATGACGTGCTCTCCGCCGTCGATCACAAGACCGAGGCCCAGCTTCTCGCCTCGATGCGCAGCAGCGCCAAGCGCCCGACGACCATCATCGTCGCGAACCGCATCAGCGCCCTCGCACACGCCGATCAGATCGTCGTCCTCGAGGAGGGGCGCGTGACCGCCATCGGTCCGCACGACCAGCTGATTCACACCCCCGGCATCTACCGAGACACGTGGGACCGCCAGCGCGAGGGGGAGCAGCCATGAGCGACCCGATGCTGCATCCCACCGACACCGCGCTGTTCAAGAAGGCGTGGAAGTACCTGCGGCCTGAGCTCCCTCTCTACGTCCTGGCGATGCTCGCCGCCCCGGCATCGGCACTACTCGTCGTGCTTCAGCCGTACCTGCTGCGCATCGCCATCGACGACTACATCCAGGTCGGCGACGTCGCGGGCGTACAGGGAATCGCACTCGGCTACCTCGGGGCCGTGCTCGTCGCCTTTGTGATGGAGGCCACCTACACGCTGGCGATGTCCTACGGCGCACTTCGCTCCATCGCCCGCCTTCGCGGAGCCGTGTACACCCACACCCTGTCGCTCTCGCGCAGCTTCTTCGACAAGCGTCGTACCGGCCAGCTGCTCACCCGGGCCACGTCGGATGTCGACGCCCTCGGAGAGACGCTGACCGCCGGTGCGGTGACCATCGTGCTCGACGTCTTGCTCGTGGTCGGCATTCTCGCGGCCATGCTCTGGCAGAACGCGGCACTGACCTTCGTGATCTTGCTGATGGCTCCGGTCATCGCTGTCGTGCTCGAGACCATCCGCCGCATCCTTCGGCGCCTCTACCTCGAGGTGCGCGAGAGCCTGTCGGCCCTCAATGCCTACATCGCCGAGCGCCTCAGCGGCGTGCAGGTCGTGCAGCTCTACTCGGACGAAGAGCGCTCGATGACCCAGTTCGGCGAGCGCGTGACGCGGTACCGCAACGCGACCATCGCCACGAACGTGTGGGATGCGACCCTGTACGCCATCGTCGACGGCCTGACCTCGGTCAGTGTCGCCCTCATGCTCTGGTACGGCACCGGCTCGCTCCTCGAGGGGGCGCTCTCGGCAGGACTGCTCGCAGCCTTCGTGGACTACGTCGACAAGCTGTTCCGGCCCATTCGCGAGTTCTCAGCGAAGATTGCCATTCTGCAGCGGGCGAGTGCAGCTCTCGAGAAGATCTTCGGCCTACTCGACAACGACGACCGCATCACCGCGGGTAGCCGAAGCCTTCCAGAGAACGCCGACGGGTTCTCGCTCGAGGACGTCACCTTCGCGTATGGAGAGGAGGGCCCCACCGTGCTCTCGCACGTGGACATCGAGGTCGGGGCCGGCCAGGTCGTCGCTTTGGTGGGGCGTACGGGCTCTGGCAAGAGCACCCTCGCCAAGCTGCTGACCCGTGCCTACGACGGCTATGAGGGCTCCCTGAAGCTCGGCGGCATCGAGCTCTCCGAGCTGCACCCCGCCCAGGTTCGCTCCGCCGTGAGCACCGTCGAGCAGGACGTGCGCCTGTTCCCTGGAGACGTTCGGTTCAACCTCTCCCTCGGTGCGGACCGTACCGATGCCGAGCTGCTCGAGGCGGTCCGCCTGGTGCATGCAGAAGGCGTGGTAGAGCGACTTGGTGGCTTGGACGGCCTGATCACCCATGACGGCGCCAACATCAGCGTCGGCGAGGCCCAGCTGCTGAGCTTCGCCCGCACAATGGCCGCGAAGACGCCCATCGTCTTGCTCGACGAGGCCACGGCGAGTGTCGATACGCTCACCGAAGCGCTCATTCAAGAAGCCACGAATGCGGTGTTCGCGCACCGCACGGTCTTGGTCATCGCGCACAGACTCTCCACCATCGTCAACGCCGACCAGATCATCGTGCTCGACGCCGGACAGGTGATCGAGCGCGGCACGCATCGCGAACTTCTCGCAGCGGACGGGGCCTACGCCGACCTCTTCCACAGCCAGTTCGGCGAGGACGGCAACCACAACTCGCCCAGCACCGATCCGGCGTGATCTCCGTGGTAACGTTCCGACGCTAGCTGGAGACCGCCACTTGATCGAACTGCGCCCCGAAGAGAGCACCCGCATTGTGGTCCTCTCAGGAGCCGGCCTGAGCGCCGCTTCTGGTGTGCCGACCTTTCGCGACAAAGGCGGACTATGGGAGGGACACCGCGTTGAAGAGGTGGCGACTCCCGGCGCATGGCTCAAGGACCGCTCCCTCGTGCGACGCTTCTACGATGAGCGCCGCGAACGGATTGCGACAGTGCTTCCGAACCCCGGTCACGACGCGCTCGCGCGACTGCAGACGCGCTGGGGCCCCGAGCGGGTCACCTTGGTGACGCAGAATGTCGACGGCCTGCTCACCAAGGCCGGCGCCCCCGAAGTCATCGAGATGCACGGCAGCATCATGCATCTTCGGTGCGAGGGTAGCGAAGAGCACCCGCACATCCAGGTGGCCGGCGCTCAGCCCAAGAACAAGCGCTGCTCGGTCTGCAAGAGCCTGATGCGCCCCGACGTCGTCTGGTTTGGCGAAGTCCCTCGCGAGGCCGACCGCGTTCACGACGCCCTCGCCAACTGCACCCTCTTCCTCGCCGTTGGCACCTCGGGTCGCGTGTACCCCGCAGCCGGCTTTGTTCAGCTCGCCCGCTCGGCCGGTGCCTTGTGCATCGAAGTGAATCCAAAGCCGTCGCGCGGTCCCTTCGACCACGCTCTGTCCGAGCCCGCCGAGAACATGCTCCCCGAGCTCGTCGGCGCCTGGCTCAACGAAGACTGAGCCGAAACGACACAGTGTGACTGAGGCTAGGGTGCGCTGCACGACCGGTCCTTCGCCTGTCTTGAGCCTCTCGACAAGGCCGTGACCCCTCCCCCTGCGCGCAGCCGACCTCCCTTGGGTTACCGTGCCCGCGCCCGGAGGAACTGTGTCCCGATACTCACTTCTGCTCGCCCTCGCCCTGGTGGGCTGTCCCGAGAAGACCACCGTCGAAGCTGCCCCCGAGGCGGATGCGCTGAGCGCGCAGATGCCGCTCGATCCGGGCGTTCGCAGCGGCACCCTCGACAACGGCATGCGCTACTTCATCGAGACCAACAACCAGCCCGAGAGCCGGGCGGTGTTTCGCCTGGTCGTGGACGCCGGCAGCGTGCTCGAGGACGAAGACCAGCTCGGTCTCGCCCACTTCGTGGAGCACATGGCCTTCAACGGCACGACGCACTTCGAGGGCAACGAGCTGATCGGCTACCTCGAGTCGGTCGGCACGCGGTTCGGTGCGCATCTCAACGCCCACACCTCGTTCGACGAGACCGTCTACAAGCTGGTGGTCCCGACCGACGATACCGAAGTCTTCGACAAGGCCTTCATCATCATGGAGGACTGGGCCCACGGCATTCAGTTCAACGTGGACGAGGTCGAAAAAGAGCGCGGCGTCGTGCTCGAGGAGTGGCGTCGTGGCCTCGGTGCCGGTCGTCGCAGCTGGGAAGTCACCATGCCGGCGGCCTACCCCGGCTCACCCTATCCGGACCGCCTGCCGATCGGAACCGAGGACTCCCTGAAGACCTTCGAGCCCGAGGCGCTCACCCGCTTCTACAACGACTGGTACCGTCCCGACCTGATGGCCCTCATCGTCGTCGGCGACATTGACCCCGACGCGGTCGAGCAGACCATCAAAGAGCGCTTCGGAGCCATCGAGGGACCCGCAGAGCCTCGTGAGCGCGTGCGTCCTGAGATTGCCGACGACGCCGCCGCGACCACGGTGATCTTCACCGACCCCGAGCAGACACGCACCAGCCTGTCGATTCAGACGGCACACGACTGGGTGCTCGGCAACACCTATGGCGACTACCGCCAAGGCTTCGTCGAGAGCCTCGCAACCGCTGCGCTCAACGAGCGCCTCGGCGACCTCGCGCAGGACCCGGCAGCGCCGTTCCAGGGTGCCGGCATCGGCCGCTCCCGCCTCTCCCCCACCGAGGGCGCGTGGGTCTTCAGCGCCTCTCCGTTCGAGGGCAAGCTCGTCGACACCTATGCGGTGATGCTCACCGAGCTCGAGCGCCTCAAGCAGCACGGAATCACCGACGGAGAGCTCGAGCGTGGCCGGGCCCGCAGCCTTCGCAGTATGCAGACCTACTTCGAGGAGCGTGAGACCACTGCCTCGCGTACGCACGCTGAAGAGATCATTCGCCACTACACCACGGGCGAGTCGATGCCCGGCATCGAGGCCGAGTGGGAGATGGCACAGCGCTTCTTGCCGACCATCACCAAAGAAGAGGTCAACGCGTTCGCCAAGACCCTCCTTCCCGAAGCGAACCGCGCTCTGACCGTGCGCATGCCCGAGAAAGAGGGCCTCGCGGTACCCACAGAGCAGGACTTCGCCGGTGTCGTCGCCACAGTCGCGGCGTCGGAGATCACCGCCCCCACCGACGCCAGCAACGACGCCCCACTGGTCGCCGAGGCTCCGGAGCCCGGAACCATCACCGACGAGCGCGTCGAAGAAGAGCTCGGCTTCACCGTCTGGACCTTGTCCAACGGCGCCGAGGTCTGGTTCAAGCCGACCGACTTCGAGGCCGAAGAAGTCCTGTTCGCAGGCCGCTCTGTCGGCGGAAACAACCATCTCGACTCCGAGGCGTACAAGGCTGCCGCAGCCGCCTCGTCACTGCGCGCGGGCTCCGGACTTGGCGACCTCGATGCTCGCGAGCTTGGAAAGCGTCTCGCAGGACACCAGGCTTCCGCGTCGACGTGGATTAGCGGTACCGAGGAAGGCGTGCGTGGCTCGGCCCACCCCGATGACCTTGAGCTCATGTTCCAGCAGACATGGCTGGCCTTCACTGCCCCCCGCTTCGCGGCCGATGTGCTCGAGCGCGACCAGAAGCGGCGCATCGATCAGGTGCGCAACCGCGACATGAACCCGAGCACGGCATTCTGGGACGCGTGGACCAAGCTCGAGTGGCAGGACTTCGACCGCTTCCGTCCATGGACCGAAGAGACCGTCGGCAAGATGAGCTTGGAGGCCTCCCAGTCGCTGTACGAAGACCGCTTCGCCGATGCCTCGGACTTCCGGTTCACGCTGGTCGGCAGCACCGACGCCGAGACGCTGAAGCCGCTGGTCGAGCGCTGGCTTGCCACACTGCCCGTGGTCGACCGCGAGACCCCAGACGCGCGCACCGATCTCGGCAACCGGCGTCCGAGCGGCGTCCACGACGAGACCGTTCGCTCGGGCACCGACCCGAAGGCACGCGTGCGCATGCTCTTCCACGGTCCCTTCGAGTCGAGCTTCCTCACCCGCAACCGCCTGCAAGCCTTCAACGCCGTGCTCTCGGTGCGCCTGCGCGAGGTGCTTCGCGAGGACAAGGGCGGCGTGTACGGCGTAAACGCGAGCGCAAGCTCCAGCCCCTGGCCCGAGGGCGAGTACACCGTCACCATCGACTTCGTCTGCGACCCGGAGCGCGTGCCCGAGCTCGAAGAGGCCACCACCACCGTGCTCAAGGCCCTCGCCGAGGAGACTGTGGAAGCACACTACGTCGAAGACCACGTCGCAAAGTCACGACGAAGCCGCGAGGAAGCCGAGAAGACCAACGGTTTCTGGCTCGGCATCGCCGACGGGACCGCCGCAACCACGGCGCTCACCGGCGAAGAGCTGGTCGTCGTGCTCGACTATGATGACCGTCTGTCGCAGCTCACTCCAGAGATCGTGCAGCAGACAGCCGCTGAGGTCCTGAACTTCGAGCAGCGAATCATCATGCGTCACCTTCCTGTCGAGGAGGCTCCGGAGACCCCATGAAGCGAAAGCTCGCACTCGCCGCCGCCGTAACGACCCTCGGCATCGCGACTGTCGCCGTGGCGGTGCCCCGCGTGGCTCCCGCCAAGGTCGAGGCGGGTCTGAATCGCGTGCTCACCCCCGGCCCGTGGAAGGCCTCGGACGCGGCTCAGCAGCTTCATGACGAGGCACTTGTGGTCGACCTCCATGCGGATTCGCTGTTGTGGGGGCGCGATCTTGGGGTCCGCGCCGAGCAGGGTCAGGTGGACTTCCCGCGCCTGCGCGAGGGCGGGGTCGCGCTTCAGGCGCTGACGCTCGTCACCCGCGCTCCGAAGGGCCAGAACATCCATGCGACGGACCCCGGCGGGGTCGACAATGCCCAGCTGCTCATGGTGGCGACGGGCCGAGCCCCCGCAACCTGGACCTCGCCAAAGGCTCGGGCCCTGGCCCAAGCCGCGGAAGCGCACGCCTACGCCGAGAGCGATGGCAAGGTCCGCATCATCCGCACCAAGCGCGACCTCAAGGGCATGGTCATCGCACACCAGCGCGACAAGGACGTGCTCGGCGTGTGGATCGGTATCGAGGGCGCCCATGCCCTCGACGGTGAGCTCGCGGCGGTCGACGAGCTCTTCGAGGCGGGCATTCGCATGATGGCGCCCACCCACTTCTTCGACAACGCCGTAGGCGGCTCGGCCCACGGGCTCGAGAAGGGCGGACTGACCGAGCTCGGCCGCAGCGTGATCGCTCGCCAAGAAGAGCTGGGCATCGCCGTCGATCTTGCGCACGCCAGCGCACAGACCCAGAAGGACATCCTCGCGATGGCGACCAAGCCGGTGGTCGTGAGCCACACCGGCGTTCGCGGAACCTGC
This sequence comes from Pseudomonadota bacterium, assembly GCA_023954855.1. Lineage (GTDB taxonomy): Bacteria > Myxococcota_A > UBA796 > UBA796 > M1803. The sequence continues at coordinate 37,801 of JAGSGY010000027.1, forward strand.
GACACCGACCGGAACCTGAGCGACGCACAGGTGCGCGCCATCGCCGCATCTGGCGGGGTGATCGGCATTGGCTTCTGGGAGACCGCGACCTGCGGCACAGACGCGGCCGCCATCGCGCGGGCCATGCGCTACGTGCGCGACCTCGTCGGCATCGAGCACGTCGCCCTCGGGAGTGACTTCGACGGCGCTGTGGCTACCCCCTTCGACGCGAGCGGCATGCCGCTGGTCACCGAGGCGCTGATCGCCCAGGGATTCACCCCCGACCAGCTCACCCTCGCCCTTGGTGGAAACACCTTGCGAGTCCTCGACCAGACCCTTCCCGAGCACTAGCTCCGCCGGTTGCTTGTGGTGTTACAGGCGCCGTTCGGAGGACAGATGAAGCTCGACCACGCGATTGGCCTCGGTGTCGCAGGCAACATGACCGGCCACCTCGAACAGGCTGGCGAGGCCTCGGACTTCGTCGCGGTCGAGACCAAGGAAGCGAAGGCGCCCAAGGGCATGTTCCCCTTCTACGTGCCCGGGCACACCGGTCAGCTCGGGGCATTTCCGCTCTCGTCCGATGCACTACGGCTGCCCGACTTCGAGGCGAATGTGCAGATCGAGCCCGAGGTGGCGCTACTCCTCGACCTCGAGTGGAAGGACGGACAAGTGGCCGGCGTGCATCCACGCGCGTTTGCCGCCTACAACGACGCCTCGATTCGCCGTCCGGCTGCGAAGATCAGCGAAAAGAAGAACTGGGGCTCCGCCACCAAGGGCGTCTCCGCAGCCTGGATTCCCGTCGATGGGCTGCAGCCCGGCGGCGTCATGGACAGCTACCGGCTCAGCTGCTTCCTGCTCCGCGACGGCACGCTCCACGCCTATGGCGAAGACAGCGCAGTTGCAGGCTATTCCTACTTCCACGGCACCCTGCTCGACTGGATTGCCGACCGGCTCAACCACCAACAAGACCACGGACCCCTCGAGCACCTGGCGGCGCATCTCGCGACGGCCGGAAGCCCAGCACAGGCGGTGATCTCGATTGGCGCTACGCGGTACACCACCGTGGGCGAGAGCACCTTTCTGAAGGCTGGCGACGTGTCGATCGTCGTGGTCTACGACGGAAACCGCTTCGACGACACGGCGATTCAAGCCCGACTCCTCGCCGGCGACGACCAGGCCGCGGGCCTGTCGGTCCTGCGTCAGAGGGTGCAGTGAGTCTCGGCCCCGAGTCTCTCCAGATTCACGAGAACTCGGGCCATCTCCGCGGCGTGCTGCAGTTCGAGCGCAACGAGCGGAAGATGCAGGCCTTCTTTGGTCTGGTCATCGCCTTTGGGGTCGCCTCAGTGGTGGCGATGAGGGCGTCGAGCGACGTCGCGCCCTACGCGTTCGGCCTCGCCTTTCTGCTTCTCTGCGCCTCGCTACCCCTCGCCTTCAACGTCATGAATCTGCCGCGGGCGTTCGACCTCGACGCGAGTCTCGTCGTGCTGGGAAACGACGAGATCTTGCTGTCGCGCATCACCAGCATCGAGGTGCACGAGCAGCCGCGCCGCTGGATGCTCACCATTCGAGAGCGCAGCGGAGACGAGACCTCGTGGCCACTGGCCGCGCTCTACCACAGCCGCGAAGACGTCGAGTGGCTCGCGAACGCGATTCGAGAACGACGGCCCGCGCAGCTCGACTAGAGCGCAGAGTTTTCCTGACGCGACCGCCCGCGCGTTAGAGGGCCGGCTTCGGAGTCACGATGCGCCATCTCATGCTCGCCCTGTTCCTGACCACCGCCCCCGTAGTCATGCTCTCGGCCTGTGGTGAGCCCGCCGAGCAGATCCGCAGCCGCCAGGTGACGGTCGCCTGTGGCACCTGCATCTTCAAGCTTCCGAACGGCCGAGGTTGTTACTGGGCCGCCGAGATCGACGGCGAGTACTACCCCGTCACCGGCGCGGTTCCGAAGGACCACGAGAACCACTCCCCGACGGGCATGTGCAACATGAAGCGCACCGCCATCATCGACGGAACGCTGGCCGGCAATACCTTCATCGCCACGCGCTTTGACCTCAAGGAAGCCGACGCCCCGTCCGACGCGCCGAAGTACACCGAAGAGGACCTCCACGACGGCAGCTGGAAGACCGGCAAATGAGCGCCATGAACCCAGACACCGATAGCGAAGCCTCCGAGCACGACGCGCGCTGGCCACAGTGGATGCGCGACTGGGTGCTTCCATACATGCGCGAGAGTGCGCTCTGGCCCGTCCTGTTCGCGATCGCCGGTCACTTCGTCATCGTCTACGCGTTGATGCTGGTGAGTGTGTGGCGCGATGGCTGGGATGGAACCTGGGGCTGGGTGGCCTTCTCAGTTGCCAGCTCGTCAGCGCCGGCGATCTGGGAACTCAGCCTGTTCAAGCGCCCGGGCGCCATCAACTTGGTGGTCGCGCTCACCTGGATCTCGGCCCTGATCATCGCCTGGATTGGCATCGAGACCGGCTTTATCTAGAGCGGTGCCGTAGCCACGGGGCGAAGACCGCCATCAGCACCAGGCCGACAGCGCCGAGCGAGAAGGTCGCAATCTCGAGCGACAACGCCGGGACGAGGACCGACCCAAGCACCAGGGCAAGCAAGAGCACGGTGACGGCGAACAGGCGCAGGTTGAGCATCAGCGCAGCAAGCGCCGAGGCCAAGGCGAGCAGCAGGATGTCGAAGGTCATCGTGACCTCGAGCGGCACATCCAGGTAGTAGGCCATGGCCCGATGGATGAACACCATCCAACCCGTGAGGATGAGCGTCCAGACCAACCTCTTGTTCGCGATGGTCTTAAGCTTTCCGCGGCCAATCACCGCGAGGGACGACAGCATCAGCGCAGCCGCTGCAGAGGCGGCAAAGCCAATGCGGTGGTCCAGCGGCACCCAGCCCATCCGAATCGACACCACGGCGAGCCCGCCCGCCCCGAGTGCGGACCCCGTGTAGAAGCCAAGGTAGGCCATGCGCCAGCCCGCCGAGACCGACAGGTCCATTTGCTTGCCGAGCCGAGCCAGGGCTTCTTCCCGTCGAACGGCGGCGGCTACGCGGTCGACGAGGGCGCGGTCGGTCCCTCCCCACCGCACATAGAGATCGACGAGCACTGCGGCATCGTGAGCATGACCGGCAGCCAGGGTGACCGGAATGTGGCGAGCCAGGTGCGCCACCAGTCCCTGTCGCGCTGCCGTGTTCTCAGGCCATGCCTCGAGCGCCTGCACGAATGCGAACCGCGCCTGCTGGCCGAGTTCGCCGAGGGCGGGGTCCTCGTGCCGATCGCAGCGCGCGGCAAAGTCTGCAGCTTGAGTCTCGGCGGTGGCGGCGAGCTGACGCGACGACTGATGCGCCTCGTACTGGTCAAGCGCCTGCACGAACTCGGCGACGGAGGCGTAGCGTTCGCTGGGGTTGCGGGCGGTTGCGCGGTTGGCGATACGTCCCAGATCAGCTGGGATGGAGGCGTCGTACGCCGCCGGCTCCGAGGCGTGGGCCGCGGCCAAGAGCTCCTCGACATTGCCTCCGGCGTGACGCGGGCGCCCGGTCAGCACACGATGCAGCGTGGACCCGAGCAGGTACACGTCATTGAGGGGGGAGACCCCCTCACCGCGGACCATCTCGGGCGCCATGTACGCGGGCGTGCCCAGCGCCATGCCCTTCGACGCTTCGTCGATACGCGCCGCGATGCCCCAGTCGACGAGAACGACCTCGCCGAACTCGCCCACAAGTACATTCCCGGGCTTGATGTCCCGATGAACGACTCCCTGAGCGTGAGCGAACTGGACAGCCTTGCACACGTCACGAAGGATGGTGAGGTGGCGCTCGAGCGGGGTGGTCTCGGCTTCGCCCCGCGATCGCATCAACTCGTCCCAGCGGCGGCCCTCGACGCGCTTCATGACAAGCATCGGTGCGCCCTCTTCGTCGCAAGCCAGAGCGTGTACCGACACGATGTTCGGATGGCCCAGACGACCGAGCAAACGCGCTTCGCGGAGCAGGGCCTTGATGGTCATCGGCCGCACGTCGTGGAGACGCTTCACGGCCACATCGCGGTTGAGCGACGGCTGGTGTGCGCCGCGAACCTCACCCATGCCACCCCGTCCAAGGGTCTCGCGCAGAAGCAGATCAGCCTGGGGACCCAGCGTCTTCAGCTCGGGAAGCCGGTCGAGCAGCGTCATGTCGAAGGCGCTCGGTTCGGGCAACGCCACATCATCGCCGCCCGGCACGTAGTTGCTCGGCGTCAGGGTCGCATTGCCGCTGCACGTGGGATCGAGGCCGGTACGCACCAGCGTCTGCCACGCACCCGCGAATCCAGGCTCTTGCTTCTTCACGCGAGATGCTCCGGCCAGAGCATAGCCGACGCGCCGCAGATGACAGTGCGGCAAGCCGTGGGGACCCCGATTCTGACCGCCTCAGCGACCGCTGAGTTGCGGTGTGGCGACCCCCCGAGGCATCCCATCCGTGGAGGTTCTATGGCCAGCATCATTCAACGCGTCGAAGCCCTGCCCACCAGTGGGCTGACGATCACCGCACTCGAGACTCTCGACTCGGTCATTCCCGGCGAATGGAGCAACGTCACAAGCTTCACGGCCCTCGTCGAAGAGGTCAGTGGAACCACCAAGCCCGCGGTGGTCAATGCCATGCGCGCACGTGCCATGAAGATCGAAGCTGAGCGAGGTGACCGCTATCGCCAGGCCGCCCAGATCTACGCCATGGTCGACCGTGTGGATCAGGCCGCAGCCGGAGTCGCTGTTGCCGGAAAGGTCGGCGAGCTGTTTGGCTCCTTGGGCTTTCTGAAGAAGTTCACGCCGAAGCCCGACACCACCCAAGGCGTGGATGCCGGCTTGAAGCTCGTGGCCGAACTGCTCGCCTTCGGAGCCATGAACGGCATGCCGAACACCAGCCAAGACGGCCTGCTTCGCTTCGCCGGAGCCCTGTCGGACTACGCGAAGTACGACCTGATGCGCATCTCGGCCTGGGTTGTGTTCGATGGCCTCGTTCCGCTCGGTCCCGACTTCCTCTCGAAGATTATCGGCACGATGCAAGGCGCGGCCAGCGACAACCTGATGGGCAACCAGGTGTTCAAGCAGATGGCGGACCGCCTGCCCGGCGGCTCGGTCGAAGAGAAACGCAACTTCATGGTGAAGGCCGTCGACACGACGGGCGACTGGATGGGTCGCTTCGTCAGCGAGAAGAACCTGACCCAAGAGGGTGCCCTCAAGCAGCTACAGGGTGTGCTCAACGTCGCGGGCGGCGGCATGGACTACGTCGCTGCTGCGCTGGATGCCTCGACCAACTACTACGCGCACACCGGCCTTCAGACCGTGGGCCGCACACTCGCAAGGCACGCCTTCGAAGAGCACCGCGCCCACGTCTGGCAGCAGTGGCTCGACAAACACCCGTAGGATGCGCGCTCAGTAGATGAACGCGTCGGCGCCATGGGTCTCGGTGACGATGACGATGGTCGCATCCGTCACGCTCGCATCGAGGCTGCCCCAGGCGCTGACGATCTGGTCGGCGTGCTGGCTGTCGAAGGCGAGGATCGAGAGCACTGACCGCGACCAGGCACTCTGAGGCGCGGCATTTGCCGAAGAGAGCAGCACATCGCCGAGCTTGTTCTGAAGCAGATCAGCGGCTTCGGTCAGTGTGTACGGCTCGCCTTCCGGGAAGTGGTAGGCCCGTGTGACGCTCACACCCACCCCGCGTGAGTAGGCATCGACGAGGAGATCGGTCTTCTTGCCGCCCTGGTCGATGTAGGCAATCTCGGTCTCGGTGGCGATGAGGGTCGCGAGCTCGCATCGAGCCAAGACCTCCATCGCAATCGCCTCGCTCTCGGCAGACGAGCCACCGAGGTTGCCGTCGGCGATGACCTCTTGGCCGTCGGCCGTCAGCGAGGAGACGGTGTAGGTCTTGGACGCAAAGTCGATCGCGCCACGCAACAACGCCGGGGCGCTGCTGTCGAGCGCGTCATCGAGCTCACCGCAAGACCCCGTGATCGTTCCAAACCCGGCGAGAGGCACCACTGGACCTGGCGGACCGGTGTCACCCGTCTCGGTGTTCCCACCGGTGTCGGCGGTGTCTTCGCTGTCGACGGACGAGTCCTCAGGCACAACGGGGTTGCAGCCCAGAAGGACCAGCAACAACGCGGAGCGCACGGCTACCAGCGAACGGGGTTGGTCGTCGCGCCCCACCACGAGATGCTGTCGCTCGTCTGCAACAGCTCGGTCTGGGCGTTGGCCGGATTGATCGCGACGATCTTTCCGTCCGACGAGAAGCCATAGAGGCGCTCGTCTGCGTAGCCGACTCCGTACAGGCCGTCAGCGTCGATGATGCCCATCCAGCGGGTGTCGCCGTTGTCAGGGTCGACCTGCACCAGCTCATCCTTCTCGCTGTTGCCAGAGGCACCACTCGAGCGGACCGTCCAGTACAGGAAACCATCGGGCAGGCCGACCAGATCGCCCGACGTGGTGTAGCTGCTGTCGACGAGCAGACTCGTGGAGCAGTTGCTGGTGTTGACCTCAACAATGCGCGAGTCGTTGCCGCCGGCGTAGAGCACGCCGTTCGGACCGAAGGTCATCGCATAGGGCTGAATGTCGAGGCTACAGACGCGGGTGACCAAGCCGGAGCGAGGCTCGATCTTGTAGAGGTCATCAAACGTGCCGCCCCACAAGTAGCCATCGAGGTCGATCGCGATGTCGACGAAACCCTCGACGGTTCCAGACGCGTCGTGGAAGTTCGCCAAGAATGCGGTCACACCGGTCTCGGGATCGACGTCGTAGAGACTGGTCGAGGTGTGCGCGTAGACCTTGCTCAGCGCGACATCTTCGTCGACGTTGATGTTCGGTCCGTCCTCGAGCGGAAACGCGTTCTGCCCGTCAGGGCCGACGATCTCGTACTCAGAGCATGCAGAGAGAAGAAGAGCGAAAAAGAGAAAACGCACCAGAACTCCAGAACGAGGCGCCGCATACCCGTGCCGCAGCAGCGCCCGCGGGCATTTTCTAGCTTAGAGCCCCGCCCTTCGCAACGCGTTGACAATCGCCGCTGCTGACCCCAGCCGTCAGCAGCAGGGCCAATGGGCCAGGCCAATCGGGCACGGCACGCCTATGAGTCACCTGTGCAGCGCAGATGCGCGCCCCCCACGCCAACCGGGAGGTACGATACCGTCCACAACCTGCTCGAGACCTGCGGGCAGATGGGGGCGAGATTCCATGCGAAGAACCGATCGTCTATTCGCACTCGCGCAGCTGCTGGCGAGTCGACGGTCGGCCACTGGCCGCGAGCTCGCCGATGAGCTCGGCGTGTCCTTGCGCACGCTCTACCGCGACATCGCGGCCCTCCAAGATGCTGGCGTTCCACTGCGCGGGGAGGCCGGCGTCGGCTACCTGCTGGACCGGAAGCACGCCTTGCCCCCCATCACCTTTACGACCGCCGAGGTCGAAGCGCTGGTTGTCGGCGTACGCATCGTCGAGGCCTTCGCCGACCCCGAGCTCGGCGCCGCCGCACGCACCGCCCTGGCCAAAGTCGAGGCCGCGCTTCCCCCTCCACTGGCGGGCGCGCTCGGCAGCACCCCCATGTACGCCCTGAACTTCGGCCCTGGACCCGGTCCCCTCGGCGAGATTCGCAAGGCCATTGCCGATCGGCAGCGCATCCACTTTTCGTACCGCCGAGCCGACGGAGAGCCCTCGGAGCGCGCCGTCATGCCGCTCGGCCTCTACTTCTGGGGCCGCACATGGAGTCTCGCTGCGTGGTGTGAACTGCGCGAGGCCTATCGCAGCTTCCGACCCGACCGCATGGCAGGCCTCTCGGTGCTGCCGGGGTCCTTTCCCGAGCACATCACCCTCGAGAACTGCATCGCGGCCATGCGCGCCCGTGACGAAGAAGGAGCCTAGCCATGTGCGCTCGCTACACGATGCTCGCCACCGCGCAGGCGATTGCCGACGTGTTCGGAGTCACCACCCCAGGCGACCTGCACCCGCACTACAACCTCGCGCCGACCGACAGCGTGCCAGGCATCGTGCTCGACAAGGACGGTCAGCGCCTTCTCTGGACCTTTCGCTGGGGACTGATTCCGTTCTGGGCAAAGAACAAGCGGGCCGGCGTACGCATGATCAACGCCCGGTCCGAGACCGTAGCGACGAAGTCGGCCTTTCGAGACCCGTTTCGCAACGCGCGCATGCTGGTGCTCGCCGATGGCTTCTATGAGTGGCGGGTCGAGGACGGTGTGAAGCAGCCGTACCACATCCGCCGAATCGACCGGCAGCCGTTCGCCATGGCCGGCCTCTACGCAAAGTGGCGCTCGAAAGAAGACGACACCACGACGGTCAGCAACACCATCCTCACGACGCGTCCGAATGCCCTAGCCGGCCAGATTCACGACCGTATGCCGGTGATCTTGCCCGCAGAACACCACGAACTCTGGCTCAGCCGAGACGTCACCGACCCCGAGGTTCTCAAGCCCCTACTCGAGCCCATTGCCCCGACGGGATGGGAGGCGATGCCCGTTCACCGCCGGGTCGGCAATGTGCGCCACGAGGAGCCCGACTGCCTCGAGGAGGTCGGTGAGCCCCTTCGCGTCGACGAATCCTCCTAGAGCCGCTTGCGCCAGTCGACCTCGTCACGAGCCGCCTGAACCAGGTCGACAACGGCCATGCCATGCAGACGGTCCACCGACTCGAGGTCGCCGACTTCGCCATTGGTCCGCGGCCCCATGAACCGATGGCCCCGCACCCGCTGCAGCGCACCCGGCAGCCAGTCCGACACACTCGGCAGGTGGTCCCCGGTCACGATGAGGGGGGCATTCACGAGCGCATCCGAGAACAGCTCATGGAGCCAGTACGTTCGGCTCGGGTCCGACCAGCTGTTCGGGTCGCTCGCGAACGCGTCCCAGTCCCGCCACAGCGCTTCGTAGCTCGTCACGTTGAGGATGCGACTGCCGATGCCGTGCTCCTCGAGCAGAATCGCGGCTGCCCGCCGTGCGTCCGCCACCTTTCGGCCCGAGGCGATGAACACCACCGGGCCGTCGGCACCGTCTCGCTCGTCCTCGCCGATCAACCAGTACGCGCCCCGAATGGCCTGGGTGGCGTGGTCGCTTGGCAATGCGACGGGTTGGTTCACCGGCTGCGTGGAGAGGCGTAGGTAGACGGCTTCCCCCTCGTCGTCCCAGAGCTGCCCGAGTGCGTGGCGATAGACGGCCACAAGGTCCGCACTGAAGGCGGGCTCGTAGGCGGTAATACCCGGCAGGTCCATCATCATCCGCAAGGTCTGCAGGCTCTGATGAGTCGCCGTCTCGCGGCTTAGACCCGTACCGCTCGGCACGCCCACCGCGATGAACCTCGCACCGCTGTAGACGGCGTAATCGAGCTGATTGAAGCCTCGCTCGAAGAACTTGTCGTACACCGTAATCACAGGCAGAAGCGGAACCCGATGCTCGACAGACTTACACCGTCTACCGAACGCATAGGCCCACAGAAACGCGTTGCCTTCCGCGATGCCGAGGCTGTGAAACTGGCCGAGCTCGCTCGGGCGCCAGTGAAAGGCGAGCTTGCGCTCTTCGCGTAGCCAGTCCCAGCTGTCCGGAAGCTCACGGGGAGCGAACACGCCGGTCTGACGGATCACGGGCCCCAAGTGCGTGGTCTGACCCACGTCCGGCGCTCCAAACTGCAGCCATGGGGCGAGTTCTCCGCGCATCATCGCCAAGTTGAAGCTCTGGAAAGCCTCTCCGCTCGAACCCTTCTCACGATGCGAGACCCTGAGTGCGTCGAGACCGGCGCGTACGTCCACGGGCCCGGGTACCCATGCATGCGAAGTCGAATCGAACAGAGCATCGCCGCGGGCCTCGAGCCAGTCACTCGCGGCAGACGCGAGGGGAAACGGGCCCGCCGGCAGGCCTCGGTCGAGTCCCCACTGTTCAACTTCTTCGGTCGGAAGAAGCGCCCCGTGGTTCTCGGGATGCGCCGCAGCAGAGGTCTCGTAGCCCTTGACGGTGTGCGCCAGAATGACGAGGGGTGCGCCGCGGTGCTCTCGGGCAGCCTCAAGCGTGGCAATCAGTGCTTGCAGGTCGTGCCCCCCGAGATGGTGAAGGGCGCCGAGTAGGGTCGCGTCATCCACCGCATCCAGCACCTGAGCGATACCCGCCCGCTCTCCTGTCGTCACCGCAAACGTCGCGAAGCGGCCGAGTAGCTTGGCCCGAGTGCCCTCCCCTTCTTGCCCAAGCAGCGCCTGGCGAACCGTCGCTGCGTCGAGCATCTGCAGCGGGTGAAACAGACGGTCGGGCATGCGATCGAGAACGGCCTGGAGCTCAGCCCCACCGGGAAGCGCGAACAGGTCGAGCGCGCGCTGCCCCCAACGAAGCCGCACCACATCCCAGCCATGGCTGCGGAACTTCGCCTCGGCCCACGCCTCGAGACGCCCTGAGTCGTCCATCACGCGATCGAGGCTCTGGCGGTTCAGGTCGACAACCCACACCAGGTTGTCGAGCTCCCACCTTCCGGCGTCGTAGAGGCTCTCATCGATCTGGCCTTCGGTGAGTTCTCCGTCTCCGCAGAGCGCCCAGTAGTGGTGCGGGACCGGTGCCGCGTCGACGGTCTTCGCGAGCTGGCGGTTCTGGAGTACGGCAGCGTAGGCATCATAGATGGCCGCGCAGACGCCCAGGGCCTCACTCGAGGTCGTGTAGTCGACAAAGACAGGGTCCTTGAGAAGCGTCGGATACGGCTGCAGACCGCCAAACTCGCGCAGCTGCCCCATCTTCTCGGTCGTCAGCTGCCCAAACTGGTGCATCAGCGAGTAGAGCACTGGTGCCGCGTGCGGCTTCACGGCGATGCGGTCGCCTGGCGCCTTCACCGCGAGGTACAGCGCGCAGAGGATGTCGAGTGAAGACATCGAGCTGGCTTGATGACCGCCCACCTTCGGCTTCTTGCCCCGGTTCTCGGGCTTGTTGTTGGCGATGTCGATCATCGACAACGCGCCCTTCGCCACATGGTCGCGAATGTGCTGAAGAACGGCGAGCTCGGGATGCGCAGATGCAGGTGACGTGGTGGCCTCCAAGACGGCAGTCCTCTAGCCCTACCGGGCTGAGCGCGCAGGCGTCGGCGTGGCTAGTTTGCGGAGATGCAACCTGACTGGTTAGGCCATGTGTGGTGGCAGGTCACCACACTCGCCGAAACACCTGCAACTTCGCTCGATGAGCTCACTACATCGCCACTCGGCCCCGCTACGGAGCGGGATGGGGCCAGAACGGAGTCGGCCATGTCTGAAGTCATCGATCCCCTGAAGTCCCACGCGAGAAACCTCCACGAAGCCCTGCGCGCAGGCGACGTCGAGCTCCTCGACTACGTCAACAAGGGCCTTCGCAGCCCTATCGACTTGGCCGATGTGCAGCGACGCCACGTGCTCGCGGCCATCGCCCGTCAGCTCGGCTTTCGCGGATGGTCGCATCTGACGGCCGTGCTGTCGGGCGCCGAGAGCGACGTGGGCACCCTGCTCTGCCCGTCGCATAGCTTTGGGCACACGAACATCTGGTCTGCCAACCGCGAAGAGGCCCGCGCCATCCGGCGTCAGACCGGTGGGTACCTGCTCGGCTGGAAGCACCAGTTCCTCGTCGTGCAAGCCCCCTTCCTCACCACGCTCGGTCTCGGTGCCGCGGACCCGGACTGGGACGTCATCGACCGCGACTGGACGAGTGAAGAGGGCCTAACCGCGCGGAACCGCCTGTACGCGAAGGCGTTCAGGCACGCGCTCGGGGCACGGTCCACAGAGAGACTTACAGCATAAGCCTGATGGTTTTTCTGGGCGTCTCCCCTCGTCAAGCCCGGGGGAGGCGCCCTCGCCGTATACTCGCCTCATGCCGAACACAGAGCTGACTCTCAAGCGCGATTTGTCCTCTTTCCGACAGATCGCCCTAGGTACCTGGAAGACCACCAAGGACCCCAGCGTCTACGGGTCGCTCTCCCTCGAGGTGGACGACGCACTGGCCTACATTCAGGCGTTCCGGGACAAGACTGGCGTACCGCTCACGCTCACCCATCTCATGGCCAAGGCCGTGGGCGTAGTGCTTGCGGAGATGCCGGATGCAAACGCGATTCTACGCTTCCACCGTGTCTACCTGCGCAAGGACGTCGATGTCTTCTTTCAGGTGATGATGACGGACCCCGAGACCGGCCAAATCGACCTGTCTGGCCTGACCATCCGCAAGGCGGACACCAAGTCGCTGGTCGACATCGCCACCGAGTTTCGCCGGGTGGCCGAGAAGGTCAGGGCCGGAAAGGACGAAGAGAAGGAACAGACCCGCAAGACCTTCAAGCTGATGCCTGGATGGCTGGTGGGCTGGGTGCTCGACACCATCGGCTTGCTGCTGTACACCTTCAACCTGGACCTACGGAAGCTCGGTCTTCCTCGCGACCCATTCGGCTCGGTGATGGTGACGAACATCGGGTCCTTGGGACTCGAGGAAGCCTACGTGCCGCTCGTTCCCTACAGCCGGGTGCCACTGCTCATCGCGATGGGGGCGGTGAAGAAGGTCCCTCTAGTCGACGAAGAGACCGATGCCATTCGCATCGGCAAGGTGATGCGCGTCTTCGCGACCTTCGACCACCGCCTGCTGGATGGAGCGCACGCCGCGAAGATGTCGAAGACACTCAAGCGCATGTTTGCGGACCCCGAGACCCACTTCGGCCCCATTCCCGACGCCGTCGAGACGAGCGAGGCGTAGCGCCGCCACGGCCGGGCTGGGTTAGCCTTGCCGACGAGGAACTCATGGCCGCGCCCAATCCACGCTCACGTCCCAAAGGCCCCCCACCGTCATCTGATCCGGACCGCGGAGACGAGCACATCCGGGAGGCTGGCTACTCCTACCTGCCGAAGTTCATCACCGCCGCCGAGGGGGCCGCTCTTGTGAGCTACTTCGCGAGCCTGCATCCCATCTGGGAGAACCGCTACGCGGACAAACGACGTCGCGGCGGCTCCGGCAGACTCACACGACCGGTGTACTGGCTCGGCGCCTGGCAGTTTGCCGCCCTGGGCTACTACGCTGAACCCAACCACCTTGAGAACCGCTGCGTGCGCGCAGAACCCCTGCCCACCGTCATGACGGACATTCTCGAGCGTCTGCGACCCGAGCTCGGCCTGCACGGCGAGGACGCGCTCCCCAACACCTGCCTGATCAACTACTACGGCCGGGTCGGAAAGAGCGAGGGCAAGCCGCCGGTCGACTACGCCCGACTCCGAATGCACCGCGACGCCGAGCCAGGGGCGGTCGTGATGTTCTCTGTGGGTCAGCCCGCGCAGTTCGAGTTCGTCCTGCCCGATGCCACCGAGCCGAAGCACTCCCAGTGGGTCCGCAACCGCTCCGTCGTCATCTTGAGTGGGCCCGAGTACAAAGACACGCTCTACCACCGGGTCACGCGCGTGCGATACGGCCAGGACCCCGTCCTTACCAGCAAGCTCGAGGCATTCGAAGTCAGGCGCATCAGCGTGTCCTTTCGACACGTGCCAGATGCCTACATCCACGACCTGGCCGACCTGAGCGAGGATGCCCGCGCCATCGCCACCCCCTATGTCGAGCAGCTCGCCGCCCACTCGGCGCACTTTCAGCGTCAGCTCGAAGGCTGAGCGAGCCCCAAGATGAACTGCGAGGCGATGTCGGCAGCTGCCGTCAGCTGAGTGGGCTGTGTGTGCCCCGAACGGGCTCGTGGATGGAGCGCGTGGTTCGCATCCTCGAGCCAGTGCAGCTGAAGCGTGGGGGCGAGGTCGTACCCACGAACCTGCTGCAGGTTTCCATGCGAGTCACGGGTGCCCTGAACGATGAGTATCGGGCAGTCTAGGCTCCGCAAGAGCTTCAGACGGGGGCCTGCATCCGGGCTCTGACGAGGGTGAAAGGGAAAAGCGAACGCGACCACTCCGGCTGCTCCCAGCTCGCTCGCAAGCCCAGCACTGACGCGCCCGCCCCGCGAGAAACCTCCGACTACCAGAACCGCCCCCGACACCTCTGCCGCAGCCGCGCGCACCTGCCTCGCAACGAGCTCGTCTCGAAGGTCACTGTCTGGGCTCTCGCATGGCGGAAACGCAAAGCGAGCCACGCGAATACCCGCGAGGGCAAGCCGATCCGCCACAAGGGTGGGCGCACCGTCGGAAAGACGGCCCTCGTCCCCTGGAGCCAGCAAGATCACATGGGCAGCTTCTTCGGGTCCGGACCAGACAATCATGAGTTCATCCCAGCGCGTTCTCGGCCATTGATGGGCCCCACGGCCAACGACTTACACCGTAATTCCCACAAAGACTTACAGCGTAATCAGCTTCGGGGCGGAAGGGTCGCGTGATGCGCGAGGCCGGTCTCCGAGACGTACCAATCGGCGCGAGAGTCCCAGTAGATGTTCCGGTCCGGCCGCCTTCCCGGGTCACCGTCGAGCGTTCCGGCCGGTACAAGCCAGCTCTTTCCAGAGCGAGAAAGCCAAGGAAGCTGCGAGCCGCACCGATCACACCAGCCATTCCCCCAGTACTTCGCCCCCTCGAGCTCGAGACGCCGCGCGTGCTCCTCGCCCGACGTCCACGAGAACTGCTCGGGTCGCACGAACAGGTTCGCCGCATGGGCCGAGCCCGTCGCCTTACGACAGCGGCTGCAGTGGCAGTACTGAAAAGCCAGGTAGGGCGGCGAGATCGCAAAGGACACCGCACCGCACACGCAGGACCCGGTGGTCGGGAGCTCAGACATCGACTCTCCTCGCGGCGTGCGTCGATGGCAGCCGCCGCCGCACCATAGCCGAGGCAGAGCCGCAGGATTCGCCGCACCACCGGCAAGTCTTGGCCTAGAGCAGGTATTTCACGTCATTGGTGAACGTCGGGTAGGCGAAGAGTCCGGTGGCGAGCTCGGAGGCGGGAATGCCATAGCGAATGGCCAAGGCAAAGACCTCGATTACCTCACCCGCGCCATGCCCGATGAGGTGTGCACCGACGATGCGGTCGGCCTTGCGGTCAAGCAACACCTTCGCCCAGGCCACCGGCTCGTCGTAGGTACGCGCAGAGAGCCAGCCCTTCATCTGGGTCACCTTTGTCTCGACCTCCAACCCCTGAGCCTCGGCCTGCGCTTCGGTCAACCCCACCTGCGCGAGCGCGGGGATGGTGAAGACGGCGCTCGGGAGCGTGCTGTAGTCGGGCGCCTGAAGGTCGTCGGGGTGGAGCAGGTTGTGCCCGACGATACGGCCCTCATAGGTGGCGACCGGCGACAGCTGAGGCGTCGCAGGAAGCGCGTCCCCGGCAAACCAAACGGCCTTGTTATCGATGGACTGAAGGTGGAGCGAGACCTGAGGTCTCCCGCGCTCGAGCGAAACCCCGGCCTTGTCGATGTCGATGTTGTCCACATTCGCCACCCGACCGGCGCCATTGAACGCGTATTCCGCAGTCCGCGTCTCGATCTCACCCTCATGAAGGAACTGCACGACCAACCCACTCGGCCCGCTGACCACCGCCTGAATCTGTACCCCGGTGAGCACCTCGATCCCCAATTTGCGGGTGTGAGCGACCTGCTCGGCGACGAGGTCCGCATCCATCTGGCCGAGAGGCTGCGGCATGACCTCGAGAATCGTGACGCGAGTGCCCACCCGAGCCAACACGTGGGCGAACTCGAACGCGACGACCCCTCCGCCCACAAACACCGCCGACTCGGGTCGGGTCTCGAGGCTAAGGAACTGCTCGCTCGTCGATAGGAGGTCGGCTCCCGCGAAACTCAGCGGCCGTGGACGGGAGCCGGTCGCCACGACGATGTTGGGTGCCGTGAGCTCGAGCTCTCCGATGCGCACGCTGTTCGGGCCCGAGAACCGTGCCTCACCACGAAACAGTTCGATGCCTCGAGCCTCGAGGCTGGCGGACATCGCACCGGCCAGTGGATCGACGAAGGCGTTCTTACGGGCAACGAGCGCCTGCCAGTCCAGCTTCGCCGGCCCTACGGAGATGGCGTGGGCTCCCGCACGCTCAACCGCATCCAGTGCCGTCGCCGCAGCCACGAATACCTTCTTGGGAACACAGCCCCGATTCGGGCACACACCGCCGACGTCCCGCGACTCGACAATGGCCACGCTCCATCCGGCCTTGCGCACAGCTCCAGCTACGGCCTGCCCGGCATTCCCAGCTCCCAAGACGACGAGATCATGTGTGCCCACGCGCACCCCCCTGCAGAGCGCCCGCAGTTCAGGTCACTCGCAGGGGGTAGAGCGGCGCGGTGCCGAGACGTTACGCGGGTCGCGCGACGGACTACTCGAGCTCGATGCGGTGGGTGCGCACCTCGTCGCGCGTCATCCAGTGAATGTCGTCACTCGGCGCCGCCTGCAGCGTGAACCAATAGAAGGACGCATCGACACCGATCGCCTCGTAGTAGTCGAGAAACAGGTCATGGTCCGGGTGGTCCTTCGCAAGGTCGCCCCCTTCGACACCGCCCCCCGTCGCCCAGCTGTGAACGCCCACGCGGGCGCCCTCCGGTGCCGTTCTCTGGTTGCCCGCCAAGAACAAGTCTACGCCGCCAGAGGCGATCAGGCCGGTGCTGGGCACGCAGGTATCGAGTCCCAGGTTGTGGACGCTCAGCGCGAGCGGAATGTTCGCTTCGTCGTTCGCGGAGCCCGGCACGAAAGGCATCACGAGCGTTCGGAGCTGTGGGTTGTCGTCCACGAGTCGAGCAAAGCGACCCGGCGACTTCGCCGTGATGTAGCCAGACACAATGGCCCGACTTCGGTCGGCGGTGTCGATGGAGAACGTGGCCGGCTCGTCGGCGTAGTCAGCCTCGAAGAAGCCCTCACAGGACGGTGGGGGCCCCGCGGCCTCGGCGCTGTCCACAAGTGGGGTGGTGGGAAGGCTACGGGCGCAGCCGACCAAGACGGTCAGGACAATGAATCGCATGGCACGCTCGGGCCCCTGACCGAAGCCACGGGGCGTTGTCGTGAAGCCGGCGCTTGTGCCGGCGGCGTCGGGCGGTGACATCGCGCGGTCCCGCGGCTCCGACCCAAGCCCCATAACGCGGTCCACCCGGGACATCCGACCGTTCACTTCGCGGGCACGATCTCCGCGAGGACCGCCTGGTGATCGGACAAGTCCCCGGCCAAGGTCTCGTACAGCGCGAATCGAAGGTGTTCTGATGCCAACACCCAGTCGAGCCGCCTCGGTCCGAGCTTGCGGAAGGTCGGCGCAGCTTCGGCTTCAGTGTGAAAGCCGGTCCCCTCGAACCAGCGGGAGACGGCCGAGACTTGGTCATTGAGATCACCGGCCACGACCGTCGGCCCTTCGAGTTGTCGAACCAAAGCGCGCATCTGCCGCTCTCGGACCGAGCGGTTCGCGAAGTCAGTGTGGGCGCTCACCACCGTCACTCCGTGGGTCTTCGCGCTCACGTACCCCTTGTTGTCGCGCCAGCTCTCCGCGAAGCCCTTACAGCGTACGTCCAATAGTGGCGCGGTCGAGAGCAAGGCAGTACCCGCCTCCCCGAGCACCCAGCTTTGGTGCATGAAGGCCGAAGCGTGGGGCATCTCGAGGGCATCGCGAAGCACGTCGAGTTGGTTCACCCCGAAGGTCCAGCGTGAGCGGCGGTCGACCTCTTGAAGTGCGAGAACGTCGGGCTTCTGCTCACGAAGCACCTCGATGACGTGGTCGAGCTGCCGAGCCAGGGAGCGGCGAGAGCGAAAGGCCTGGTGGCGACCTCGTCCCCGGCCGTGAGCGAGGTTCAGGGTGATGATGCGCATGCCAACAGTATGACCTCTCGACATGAACCCAGGGTGAACGGCAGGTGGTTCCGCGGATTCGAGCCCAACGCCAAAGAGACGCCGGCGATGGTTCGATCACAATTCGCTTGACCTCAATGGCCCGAATGTTATGCGCTTCGCACACAAGTCGCCCTTTGGGGTTGGGAGTTGAATATGAAGTTTTGGATCTTGATGACAGGCCTGGTTGCAGCGGGGAACGCCATGGCGGGGGAAGCGCCGTTCGACGATGCGCTTCTCTGCGAGACCCCCGTTGAGGATGGCTACAGCCGTGTACAGCTGGCCGTCGAGACCTCCAGAGCCCCCGCAGGCCCCATCGTCGTGCTCGGAGAGGCCCAGACCACCCTGCGTGACAACGGCCGCTTCGGAGATCTTCGCGCCAACGACGGCATCTACTCAAGCTGGGCACACCTGGGCGATACCCTGGGCGGAGACGTGAGTTCTGAAGGCGACAGCTGCGCACGCGCAGGCGAAGGGTCACTGTTTCCAAAGGCCGAGTTCGGCTTTGAGCTCGAGTGTGAAATCGAGTTCGTCGAGCCTGGAGGCACCTGCTCCGGCACTGGCGAAACCTGCCCCACTCAGTCCGCTCTCGGCGGCGAAACGTGGTTCTGCGTGTGCGTGTTCGACTGCAAGGTCACGCTCGGCGGCTCGATCGGCAACAAGAACCTCGGAGCGCCCGAGCTCTCACTCACCGAGGACGTCTGGGTGACCTTCGAGAACTACATCGGTGAGACTGAGAAGAACTTGGATTAGGCCAGCCGATGAATGGTCTTCATTCATTTGGGCGGATCTACAATCGAAGTACAGCGCCTGCTCGCCACGAGCCACCTGGAACTCGCCGGTTAGCGAAGCAGTATGCTTTGTTCGCTGGAGAGAACATGCGCATTGTCATCGTGCCGCGCTGGGGCGCCTCACCTTCCGACGACTGGTACCCGTGGCTTGCAGAGGCGCTGCCTGTACCGGTCGAGGTCGTGCCCCTGAAACCCGAAGCAGACGCCCCCACCATCGATGCCATGGTGACCGCGCTCACAGAGGCGGCGCCCGCAGAGACACTCTCCGAGACCGTTTTCGTGGGCCACTCCGTCGGCTGTCAGGCCATCATGAGCTTTCTCGCCACACAGCCCGCAACGACCCGAGTGCCCGCATTCGTCGCCGTTGCCGGCTGGTTTGAGCTCGACAGCAGCTGGCCCCCCATTCGACCGTGGCTCGAAGCGGAGCTGGACACCCACCGCGTGCGCGCGATGGTCCAACACATCCAGGTGGTGCTGTCCGACGACGACCCCTACACGAAGGACCACGTCGCGAATCAAGCCGCATGGGAGGACCGTCTCGACGCGAAGAAGATGAGGGTGCCAGGGGCAGGTCACTTCAACCGCCACGAAGAGGTCTCGGTGCTCGCCGCCGTTCGCCAGGCCATCGACGCCTCCGTCACCGCCTACGCCCTGTTCGAGAAGCGCCAGAACGGCGTGCCTAAGGACTTCGTCGAGATCGAGCGATGCGGAAACAACGTGGTGCGGCGATGGGGGCGAGCGCTCACCTGGGGCGAGGAACACGAGTCCTTCTACGAGGACACCGCCGAGGCGTTTCGCGGCTTTCGCCACGCCTGCGATTCGGCTCTCGACGATGGCTACGACGAACGGCTACGCCTGGACCACGCTCCGCACCGGATGGGCCCAGCAGCATTTCGAAGCCTCGTTCACAAGGCCGCGCGTCAGACTTTTGCCGCGACGCGCTCAGCCCGCCCGTCCCTTCACCTCAATCGGTACGCCCTGTTCTCGGACTCGTCCGCGATGACGATCGTGCACTCTGTGGGTTCTGCCGAGGCCCTCGCCGCCTCGGAGTATCCGGACGACACGCGATGGCTCTGCGCGGAGTACGACCAAGACGACGGGGGCGAGTTTCTGCTCGCGCCGTATCGCGTGCTCTTGGCGCACTATCGCTATGCCAGTGCAGCGGACCATCCGGACGTGTTCGAGGCGCACGCGAGGTGGGTGGCCGACGCCTGCATTGGGGCCCTTGAGGACCTCCGCGGAGAGGGCTTCTTCGCTCCCGATGACTTCGTCAGCTTTCAAGTCTCGTCCGACGATGCCGGAGACGACAGCATTGCTCGCCTCAATACCCCCTCAGTGGTCGCCGAGTGGAAAGCTTGGCGCGCGACCTGGTAGCCCTTGGGCCCTCCGGCCAAGGAGGGTCCAGCTCCTAGCCAATCAGGCCATCAAAAGGTCCACACCCGGGGTCCCCGCCCCAATCCACCTCTCCCGTCTCGCGCCAGCGCTCGAGCGCCTCGGAGTGCTCACGCTCGAGCAAGCCAAGAACCCGGTCGGCGCTGACCCGATCGATCGACTGGCCATCCACGCTGCTCCGCGTGACGACTCGGCGTTCCGCGAGTGCGTACACCGACAACTCAACGGGAAACGGCCGCTCGAGCAGGTGGACGTGCTGGAAGGTGCGGAACTCGGTCCCGACGCGAATGCATACCTCCTGGGTCTCGAAGGCCCATCCTCGAGTCCAGAGATCCATCTCCAGCGACTCTCGAGACTCTGTGAAGACGTGGAGGTCGATGTCACTTCCGCGACGGACATGACCGGACCAAACGCTTCCGATGAGCCGTGGGTGGAAGGTGTCCAGCGCGCGCATGACGGCGAGTGCCTCGATGCGCATGGCGGCCAAGCGGCGGCTTCTATCCTCCCCTTCGGAGAGCTCGGCGAGCTCGAGCAGTGCAGCTCGGATCTCACCGTTGCTCGGCAAGCCTCCCGGTCGAAAGCGCACCGTCTTCCACTGCGCTCCGAGCACACGTCTCGACGCAATCCGCTTCGCATCGAAGTACTGACCGACCCCCTCGAAGTACATCAACCGGGCCGCCTCGACGGCAATCCGCGCCCGCAGCCGACTAGTGCGACGCTCCATGAGACACCGCGCCATCGAGGGCTTCGAGAACATGAGAGACGGCCTGCTCAGTCGAGCAAACCCGCGCGAGGGGGTCACGGCCGGCGAGGTCCCAGCGGCGGAGGTACTCGAGGTCTGAGAGCCGCTGGGTGCCATGAAGCAACGCGCGCGTGGGCCCGGGATGGCGGAGTAGGTCGAGATGATGCGCGATACACCAGCGCGTTCGAGCCGAAAGACCCTCCGTCAGCTCCGCACCGACGATGTCGTGGCCTGGTCCCGCACTCGCTTTGCCGACGTCATGGAAGAGGGCTGCCGCGAGAAGCTCGGGTTCGGCGTCCTCGGCGGCCGCATGGGCGTACACCTGAAGTGAGTGAAAGAGGGCGTCGCCCTCGGGGTGATAGATCGCATTCTGCGGAACGCCGTTCAGCGCCTCGAGAAGCTCTACAAGTTGGTGGTACATGGTGACGAGGGCGTGGTCCGCATCCATCGTGGACGTCGGGGCGATGCCTGCCTCACCACCAGCTTATGGGGACGGCGGCGGCTCGTCGACTTCAGAACCCGCGCTACAACCTCCGAGGTCCCCCCATGAGCCTTCCCACCCTTGAGGTCACGTCACTCGACCAGCTCCGCACCTGGCTCGAGGCACACCACACCACTTCCGACGGAGTGTGGCTGGTGACCTGGAAGAAGCATGGTGGCGACAAGCACATCCCCTGGGTGGCGTTCGTCCCTGAGCTGCTCTGCTTTGGATGGATCGACAGCCAAGCCCGAGGGGTCGACGCGGACCGCACGAGCCGGCGCATCACACCGCGACGCAAGGGCAGTCACTGGAGCGCCATCAACAAGAACCACGTGGCCCGGCTCGAGGCGGAGGGCAGCATGCGTCCCGCGGGGCTCGCAGCCATCGAGGTGGCCAAGGCCGACGGCAGCTGGAGCTTTCTCGACGACATCGAGGCGCTCATCGAACCCCCGGACCTGAAAGAAGCACTTAGGGGCAACCGAGGCCCTTGGGAGACGCGCCCGGCTTCGTTCAAGAAGCTCGCGCTCTTTCAGCTCAAGAGCGCCAAGCGTCCGGCAACCCGTGCCAAGCGCCTGACGAAGCTGCTCGCTGATTTGGCCGGCTGACCACGCAGGGTCGACCACCTGGGCGTCGGGGTTAACGCAATTTGCTTGCCGTAGATCGAGCGTTTGGGCACGCCGAGAACGGCACGCTTGCAGACGGAGTCGGGATTGTTGTATTGGCAAGGGATGTCTACACTCACAAAGATTGGAATCGGGCTTGGCGCAGTGGTCGCATTAGGGCTCATTGGACTGGCCAGTTTGGTCGGGTACTCCGTCGCCACCTGGCCTGGGCAGTACCCGGACACGCCGCGACCACAGCTTGCATCGACCGACGACCCGGAGACCATCGCCAGGGGCGCCTACATCGTTGACGCCCTGGCACACTGCACGATCTGCCACACCCCCGAAGAGGAGTTCTTGTTCAAGGACGTGCGGGGCATGGTGCCAAAGGGCGGGCACGAGTGGCAGATGGGCCCCATGGGCACCGTCTACTCGGCCAACCTGACCCCCGCAGGCATCGGCGAGATGAGCGATGCAGACCTCGCGCGGGTCATCCGCACCGGCATCAACGCCGACCACCATCCCGCGCCGTTGATGGTCGCCGTGGGCCCGATGGCCGACGAGGACCTCATCGCGGTGATGTCCTACCTACGCTCGCTCGAGCCGGTCGACAACGACGTGCCCGACAGCACGTTCACCGCCATGGGGAAGACCCTCATGCCCCTCGCGATGCCCGGATTCATCCAGCCGAGGGACATCGCGCCGCCTGCCTTCGTCAAGGAGGGTGGCATCTCGATCGAGCGGGGACGCTACATCGCCCACGGCCCCGCGTTCTGCTTCGCCTGCCATAGCGAGATGCAGATTTCTCCGGAGCTTGCCGTCAAAGAGCCCTACTTCGCTGGGGCCGCCGCGCCCGATCCGGACCCCAAGGACTCGACGATGGAGCTACGCGCTCCAAACCTCACCACCCACGAGACCGGCTGGCTTCACGGCGTCACCGAAGACGCCTTCGTGACCCGACTGAAGGCTGGACGCGCTGTCGAGCACTCGCCCATGCCGTGGGAGAACTACGCACTGATGACCGAGGACGACATGCGGTCTGTCTATCGCTACCTCGCCTCTGTCCCGCCCGTCGATCAGGTGACTGGGCCAGGCTACCGGAAGGCCGGCTGGACGCCGACGGACTGACACGCCCTCACTCGCGACTGCGCCTCCATGGGACGACAGTATGCGAAACACCCGCTAGGCTGTCGCCGAGGAGACAGATGCGCTGGTGCAGTCGAACATCCCTTCCGGGCGGCCGCACGCCGCGGGCCGCGGCATCGTGACCGGAGCCCCACTCCCGATCGACGCCCTAAAGCCGGACTTTGACGCCCTGACGGGTCCGGTCGTCATCACCGCGCCCACCGGCAGCGGCAAGTCCAGTCGAGTGCCGACCTGGTGTGAGGGCCCCGTGCTTGTCGTCGA
>JAGSGY010000118.1 GCA_023954855.1 Pseudomonadota bacterium
CTTCGCCCTCGGTGCCTTCACCCTCACCGTCTTCGGGAGCCACGGGCTCCATGACGACGGGGGTCAAGCCGGAAGAGGCCTCGGGCGAGGTGCCGAAGCTGATGTTGCCAGCCTGGTACTGCTCGACGCCGACGCGGGTGGACGCGCCGATGAACGCAGCTCCGAGACCGAGGATGCCGCCCATGAGCAGGGCGATGGGCAGGCTCGCCTTGCGGCGACCGCGACCCGACATCATCAGGACGAGCAGCGAGGTGAACACGCCGCCGAGGGTGATGGCGGCCGCAGCGAAGCGGTAGCCCGCCTCGGTCGGGATGTGCGAGAAGTGCGGATCGATGATCAGCATGATCGAGCCAATCAGCGCGCCGAACGCACCGAGCAGGGCCCAGGTCATGTCGCCGGCGGGGTCGTGACCCGGCTCGACGTCGCGCGGAGGGGCAGGAGCCTGCGAGCCGCGGTTCACGGGAGCGGGGGTGCCGTAGTTCGGCTCCTGCTTCTCCCAGGTGGTGTGCTCGTTGCCGCCACCGCCAGCTGGCTTGGACGACGGACGCGGGGGCGACGGACGGGGCGTAGGTGCACGACCGGGCGATCGCAGACCGGCTTCCTTGCGCGTCTGGGGGGGCTTTCCGGCCGGAAGAGTGGCCTCAGCCTCGTCGCGAGGGGTCACAAGCGTGCGCTCGTCGGGGTCCGCGCCGCCGGGGCGGGGGATGAGCATGCGGTTGCCACAAGAGCGACAAGTCGCCTTGTTTACTGGCTTTGTGAGCTTGTCGTCTGGGATCTTGTAGACGGCATCACAGTTGTCGCAGACCACCTTCATAGATGTCGCCTCGAAAAATAGAGTGAGGGTAGGGGTGCGCACCCCTACGAGACCGCAGGAATCTAGTGGCGTGGCCTGCTTTGCGTCAAGCTGACCCGGTGGGGTCTGACAACCCGCCTACAGGAACGGTTCGATTGCGCGTCGAAACGCGAGGTGACCCTCGAGATCTTCGACATAGTCGAGTTCCTCGCTCTCCCACACGAGTTTGGGGCTTTCATCCCAGTTTTCGTACCATTCCTCGTACAGACCATTGAGGCGGCGAAGGTAGGCTGCGGGGATGTCTTGTTCGCTCTCGCGGCCACGCTTCTTGATGCGCTTTCGGATCGCCCGCACGCTGCAACGCAGGTAGATCGTTAGATCTGGAGGCTTCAGACTCTTTTTCATCGCCTCGTAGAGCGTGAGGTAGGTCTCCCAGTCGCGCTTCTTCATGCGGCGTGACCGATAGAGCGACTGCGCGAAGATCTCGGCGTCTTCGTAGATGGTGCGGTCCTGGACCAGGGTGCCGTTGGTGCGCTCGAGCTCGCGGTGCAGCTTGTACTTGTGGGTCAGAAACCACATCTGGCTGTGGAAGGACCACTGCTTCATGTCTTTGTAGAAGTCGTCCAGATACGGATTCGTCGCGAACGGCTCGTAGAACGGCTCGAAGCCGTAGCGCTCGTGCATGAACTTCACGAGCGAGGTCTTGCCCACTCCGATGTTGCCGGCGACGGCGACGAATCGATCTGCCACGGGACCCCTAGAAGGTGTGCGTGCCGGTGTTCCCGGCCGCGTCGGTGACGGTGATGGTGATCGCGCCGGTCAGATCGGCGGGAACCCAGGCACGGCCGGCATCGACGGTGTCGATGGTCACGGTGAACGGCACTGCGTCGAGGCCGTCGTCGATGTCGACGGTCACTTCGCCGCGCACGGGGTTGATGTCGGTGCTGTGACCGCCTTCTTCGGGGTCGATCAGGCGCCATCCGGTGTTCACGGTCTCGAAGGTTCCGGGCTTGACCTCGGCCACAGCCTCGGCTGCGGCGAAGTTCACCCAGACGCCTGCGGTGTCGGGCGTGACCTCGAGGGTGGCGGGCACCACCTCGAACGCGTCGCTCGTGACTTCGTAGCTGCTGGCCGACCACGGCCAGGAGGTGTCGCCGCCGGCCCAGGTCTGGCCCGCGACGTGAAGGCGGTAGGTGCCTGCGGGCAGGTCGGTGCGCGCGGTGTGCCCCACCGCCTGCCAGCCGGCCCACCAGTAGTGGGTCTGCTCGACCTCGACGGGCTTGAGCGGGAAGGGCGTGTGGGTCAGCAGCACGTCGGTGAGGGCCTCGGTGACCGGCCGTCCGGCGTGGGTCGTCACGGTTTCCCAGGTGCCGTTGTTGTCGCGCTGGAGTGTGACCAACGGAATGTCGACCATCGGGTCACCGCCAATCCAGGCGAGCTCGACACGTCCGGTGACGCGCTCGATCTGTGCAGTCTGGTCGAGGTCGGTGTGCTCGAGCGGCGTCCACAGGTACTCGGGCCGGGTCGTGTTGGTGAGCCGGGTGCCCGCGTCGGGCGCCATGTCGGGGATCATGTCTGTCGGCAGCGCGCGGTCCCGGTACTCGGTGGGGCTGAAGTAGCCGACCGGGTCGGGATCATCGTGTACGTCGGTGCCGAGGATATCTTCGGCGTAGGTGAGCACACCCTCCATGACGTGTTCGCCCTGAAGCGGGCCCCAGAGGTTGATGTTCGGCTCGTAGCCGCCCATCAGCCAGTCCTCGGGAATTAGGAAGTAGCCCTCGTGGTCCTGGGCGTAGCCAATCGGGAGCGGGAAGGTGTAGTCGAGCTCCGTCGACGCGCGACGACGCCACTGCTGCGCGAACATCGACGTGACCTCAGCGGGGAAGAAGCCGGTGAGCAGGTCCTCGTTCACTTCGCTTCCGTCGGGCAGCAGCATGGGAATGGGGCCCAGGCGGCTGGCCGTCGTTCCGGCCTTGTACGACTCGTTTACCGGCGTGGGGAGCTCATCGAGCTCGACATCCACAAAGGCGCTGACGAGCGGCATCATCACGTCGACGGTGGTGCAGCTGTTGTACGGGTAGACCTCGACATCTTCGATGACACCGATCGGCAAGAAGGGCTGCTCGTCGCCACAGAAGGCCGCGCCCACGGGGGCGTTGAACTCGTCGAATGGAGACAGCGGCTTGCCGTCGTCGCCCCACACCTCGTTGTCGGGCTCGACCCAGTCGTCATCCTCTTCCGGGTCGCTTCCCGTCGGTGGGTAGTACCAGTCGACGGTGCCGTTTCGGGTGACCTGAATCTGGTCGTGGTGCTGCCAGATGTGGCGCGACGCGGTCTCGAGGCGCATCGGCTCCGACGAGGTCGGGGTGCGGTCCCAGAGGTCGACGATCGAGCCCACGGCCCGCTCGCCGAGAAGCTCGAGCCTGGCGTAGGAGTCTTCCTGGTCGCCGCGTGGGGAGCAGTCGCCCGCACCCGTCTGCATGTGCATGACGACGACTTCGTGGTCGAAGGTCTCGGAGACACGGTCTTCGATGGCGGCAGCGGCGTCGCCCGACACCATGGCGTTGTCTTCGCCGAGTGCGATGCCGTGAATGCCGAACATGTGCGCGAGGGCGATGGGATCGCCGTCCACGGTGTCGACGCGCAGAACGCCCAGGTAGGGGTCCTTGCCCGTCTCCCAGTCTTCCTGGTCGTCCCAGACCTGCAGGTCACTGTTCACGCCGCGGCGGTCAGAGTACACGCGGCCTTCGGGGTCCCAGTCCTTCTCCCAGCCAATGCCGATGGCCGCCGGCTCGCGCCGATCGTAGGCCTGCACGGCCACGGAGCTGATCTGCTCGGCCATGCGCACGAAGATCTCTTGGTTGAAGCGATCGCCGCCCAAGTAGAAGTGCGGCTGGTCCGAGAACGGGCCGTAGGCCTGATGGGTGTGGTTCGCGGTGATCACGACCTTGCCGTCGAGGTTCTCGCCAGTGGCGTCTTCGAGCTGGCTGCGGACTTCCTGAACCAAGCCGTCGAAGCTGTAGATCAGGTCGACCTTGATCAGCACCAGGTGGTCGTCGCCGTTCTCGATCCACACGACCTTGGCGGTCGGGTAGGTGTGCACGCCAGCGCTCGCGATGAAGCCAGCGGTGTACGCACTATCGCGGCTATCGGCCTCGGTGATGCCATCGAGCACGCGCGCGGTGAAACCACCCAGAGGGGTGCCGACGGGCAGGCGGATGTCGCCTTGAGCCGCGCCCGCGACCGGGGGACCGGGCACGATGGCGTCGTACTCGTTGATGAAGTCGGTACAGGCGAGAAGAGAGAGAAGCAGCAGCATAGAGAAGCCTCGAGTTCGAGGAGTGTACTCGGCGAAGGACACGTTCGGCGCCTCCACCACCGGCCAGATAGCACACATCTGTCGGGAAACACGGCCTCGCGGCACGGGCCTCGGAGGCGGAGTGCAGGTTTGTCCGTCTAGTCGGGACGGGTAGAGGCGGCGGCTTCGGCGAGGTCGGGGTCGAACTCGCGTGGAAGGTCCAGGGTAAACACGCTGCCCTCACCCTCGACCGACGCGGCGCGAACGTCGCCCCCGAGAAGGTTGGCGAGCTTGCGGGTGATCGCGAGACCGAGTCCCGTGCCGCCGTACCGTCGCGTGGTCGAGAAGTCGGCTTGCACGAAGGGGACGAACAAGGTCTTGAGGGCGTCGGGGGCGATGCCAATGCCCGTGTCGTGCACCGCGAACTGCACCCGCGTTCGACCCGAGAGGGCGAGCTGGGTGACCTGCACCTTCAGGGTTCCGCCGTGCGTGAACTTGGCGGCGTTGGCGACCAGGTTCATCAGGCACTGGCGCACCTTCTGCTCGTCGGTCTCCATGGTGGTGACCGCCGCACCGAAGCGCACGTCGATGGTGTTCTCGTTCTCGTGGATGAGGGGCTCGAGCGTCGCGATGATGCTGTCGACCAGCGGTCGAACTTCGACCGTCGTCATCTCGGTGTCCATGTGACCGGCCTCGATCTTCGACAGGTCGAGAATGTCGCTAATCACGCCGAGCAGGTGCTTGCCTGCGCCCTGAATGCGCTTGATGTCGGTCGAGACTGCGGTCGAGCCGGCATCCTCAGCCTCTTCTTCGACGAGCTCGGCGTAGCCGATGATGGCGTTGAGCGGTGTGCGCAGCTCGTGGCTCATGTTGGCGAGGAAGACGCTCTTGGCCTGGTTCGCGCCTTCTGCGACGTCACGCGCGATCGAGAGCTCGTGGTTCACCCGCTGCAGCTCGGCTTCATGCTCATTGGCCTTCACGAGGGCGTCCTCGAGCTGGCCCGCATGCTCTTCGAGGCCGGTCACCAGCTGCCCGACTTGCTCGGCCATGCCGTTGAAGGCGCCGGCCAGCATGCCGATCTCGTCGGTGCCGTAGACTTGCGCCCGCGCTCGCGTGTCGCCGGTACGGAAGCGGCGCACCGTGCTGGTCAGGTGGGTGAGGGGCTGAGCGACGATGTGGCCGAGAATCCAGGCGAGAGCGACGCAGAGTCCAACCGAGCCGTAGGCCACGAGCACGGTCTTGCGCTGGCCCTCTTGGATCGGCTGGCGCAAGATCTGCTCGTTCTGCGCGAACAGCACCGCCCACGGCACCTGCTCGAGCCGCTGAACCACACCGCGGGCCTCTTCGCCGTCGAGGTGGATGCCGCCCTGCAAGATCGAGAGGGTGGGGTTGTCTCGGAGGGGCTTGAGCTCCTCGTGCAGCGCGTACCAGCCATCGCCACGGGTCGTGTCGTCCGCCTCGGCGTGAACCAGCACGTAGTGGTTCTCGTCGAGCAGGATGCCAAAGCTGCGGTGGCCGGCGATCTCGTCGGACTGGCCGACCAGACGGCGCAGGGTCTTGGCGTCGTACGAGATCATCAGGGCGCCAAGCACGTTGGCGCGGGCATCGCGCACGCGGGCGCCGATGCAGATCATCACCCGCGCTCCGCCTCGCTCGACCACCACGGGGGCGGTGAGGGCAGCTCCGGCCATCACTTGCTTGAAGCAGGGGCGGTCGGGCTGTCGAAGGCCCACGCCATCGCGACGGGTGTCGACGACGACGGTGCCGTTCGCATCGACGAGGCTGAGGTGCTCGATGTGCTCCGAGTCTCGGGTCGCCATCTCGTGGAGGATGATCGTGGCCCGCTCGAGCTCAGAGGTGGTCCTGCGTGCCGGGGAGCGCAGAAGCAGGCGCGAGAACACGGGCAGGGACGCGTCGGACTTCAGGGCCGCCGTCGACGTCTCGAGGAAGGCGTCGATCCGGCTCGATGTCGTGGCCGCGCCAAGGCGCAGCTTCTCGATCGTGTGGCCCTCATAGGCCTCGCGGGTGCCCTGCAAGTGCACCACGCCGTTGACCAGCACCGCGCTCAGCGAGACCGCGAGCAGCGCGCAGAGCAGCTGGGTCTGCAGCGGCAGATGCGGAAAGCGGAACCAGAGCATCGCGGTGCCAGCGGTCGCGAGGGCAATCGCGATGGCGGTGTGCGGCACATAGGTCGCTTCGACCAGACCGGGAATGTTCGAGGCGTGCAGGGTGCCGAGCGCCACGGTCCCGAGGATCGACAAGAAGAACGAGCGGTTGATCGCTCCGAGACTCAGCGATCCGGGCGTCGACCAGATGACGAGCACCGTGTACAGCAGGCCGATGGGCACGCCTAGGTGCTGAATCGTGGCGCCGGTGAGCAGTGCGGCGGCCATGCCCCCTTCGAAGAGGTGGTGCAGTGCGGCGCGGGTCCGGCCTTCAGCTGCCGTCCGGTAGGCGATGCCGGCCATCGACAGCCAGACCACGCCCGCCATGAAGGCGAGGGTATGGGCGGCGCCAAGCGGGTGGCTCAGGGCGTGAACAATGACCGTCGCGAGGGTGGCGAGGGCCGCGGTGGCGATGATCAACGCCGCGACCTGTGGGCGGCGCGCGTCGTTTCGCGCCGCGGACACGCCTAGGACTCGTCAGTGGGCAGGGGCTTGGGGGTGTGACGGAAGACGACGGTGGCCATGTCGTCTTCGTCCTCGTCGTCGTCATCGCCGTACGAAGCTGCTGCTGCTGCGGCCTTGCGCTGCTCTTCGAGGCGCTCCCGCAGTCGGCGAGACTCTTCGCTCTCAACCTCGGGCTCCGGCTCCGGCTCCGGCTCCGGGGCTGGCGCGGGAGCGGGAGCTGGCTCGGGTGCCGGCTCGGGTGCCGCAGCTGCGGGCTCAGGTGCGGGCTGGGGCGCAGGCGCCGGCTTTGCGGCAGGCGGTGCCGGAGCGGGCGGGTGGGACTGTGCTTCCTCTTCGCGGCCGCCAGAGAAGGCGAGAACGCCGGCGCCGCCCACCAGCAACACGGCGACGATGCCGAGCAGCGTGCGGTTGTCGAGGGCAGCGGCGGGGGCCTCCTGCGCAAGCGCGACGGAGGGGAGGAGGAGTACCAGGGTCGAAATGAGTCGGCTCACGTAGAGAACTCCGGGGATCAGGTGGGATGGTACCGCTGAGAGCGGGCCCATGCCAAGCCTCTGCCTGTCGCCGACCTCTCACCACCGCCTGTACAATGGCTCACGCAACTGCCCGAAGAGTAGGTTGCCGCAACGCAGCGAGCGATGCTGCGCCCAATGCGCATTCCTATGGAGACGTCGATGATTCCGTTGCCCGGTCGGGTTCCGATGGCCGCAACACTCTGGTCACTGGCCCTAATCGCGTGCGGTTCGACCGAAGAACCCGAGCCTCCGTTCGTGCCCGAACTCGTCTGCCCTGGGGACGTGAGCGGCGTATGCCCCGCGTCTCCAGATGCTGCACTCGAGGTGGGCGCGGCGCGGATCGATGTCACGCCGGAGTGCTTCGAGACCTGGACCGATGTGGATGGGAATCACCAGTACTCGATCAGCGTCGACACCTTCTTCGACTGCGGCTGCGATCGTCTCTGCCCCGGCGATGAGGGCTACACCGCCCCCGACCTGTATGAGGGGGACGGCGAGTTCCATGCGGTGTGGATCGCCGGCTTTGACAATGCCCGGGCCATGACAGGGCGCCGCGACAGTTCCGAGGGCTGGCGGGGCGAAGGCGACGGCCTGTCTGCACGTGCGGTGGTGGTGCGCCAGGGCGAGGTGTCGCTCGCCATCGTGTCGGTGGACGGCTTCGGCTGGATGAATCCCTTCGTGATCAGCGTGCGCGAGGCGGTTGCCGAGGCCGGGATCGATGTCGACCACATCATCGTGAACTCGTCCCACTCGCACTCCTCCCCCGACACCCTCGGGATCTACGGCCAGAGCCTGACGCGGAGTGGCGTGGTGCAGTCCTACGTGGACGAGGTGAAGGCCAAGCTCGTCACGCTCATCGGTGAGGCGGCTGGGTCAACAGAGCCCGCTATCTTGTCTCTCGGCAGCGTCGACATCAGCACCTACAGCGCCGAGAAGGGCGTGAAGAACGTGAACAGCGACACGCGCGACCCATTTGTGCTCGACGAGAAGCTCGCGATTGCGCAGTTCGATGCGGTCGATGGCGGGGCATCCATCGCCACATTGGTGAACTACGCAAGTCACCCAGAGGCCGCCGAGGGCTCTCACACCGTGGTCAGTGCCGATTTTGCCCACGCCATGCGCCTGACCATCGAAGAGGGGGTGCAGTGGAAGAGCTCGCAGCGCGCCGGTATCGGCGGCACCGCCATGCTGGTCACTGGGCCACTCGGAGGCATGCAGACGCCGCTTCGCATCGAGGTCACCGACCCGGATGGCAACGTGTTTCGGGAGCCGAGCTTCGACAAAGCCGACACCGTCGGCTCGCTGCTCGGAGAGATGGCGCTCGATGCTGTCGCGGGTGCCGAGATCGCGGCTGATCCCGACCTGTCGTTCCGCAAGCAGTCGTTCTTTCTGCCGATCGACAACACGGCCTTTCAAGCCATGTTCTTGCTCGAGGTGCTCAATCGCGAAGCGTACAACTACGACGCAGACGACGACATCGACGAGGACAACGTCCCCGAGCTGCTGACCGAGGTCGACGTCGCGCGCATTGGACCGCTCTCGATGGTCACCGTTCCCGGCGAACTGCTGCCTGAGCTCGCGATCGGCGGCTACGACGGCTCGCACGTCAACGCGCCTGATCAACCGATCGTGCACCCGGACAATCCGCTTCCGCCGGACCTGGATGCCGCGCCAGAGTCGCCGTACCTCAAGGACACCCTGGCGGGTGAGCACGCTTGGGTCATTGGCCTCGGCAATGACCAGGTTGGCTACATCGTGCCCGAGTACAACTTCATTACCCATCCCGACGCGCCCTACATTCTCCAGCCCGACGGCGATCACTATGAAGAGACGAACTCGCTCGGTCCGCAGACGGCTGGCATCGTGGTCGAGCAGGCCACGCGATTGATCGAGTGGGTACCGGCTGAGTAGAGCGGCTGGCTTGTCTGGGATGCGCCGGCTACCATGCGCCCATCTGCAGGAGACCTTCTATGCGTTCCACTTTGATCTTCGCCGCGTTCCTCGTGGCCTGCAACGGCCCTT
Source organism: Pseudomonadota bacterium (assembly GCA_023954855.1). Lineage (GTDB taxonomy): Bacteria > Myxococcota_A > UBA796 > UBA796 > M1803. Next base: position 9,256 of record JAGSGY010000118.1, read on the forward strand.
CCACGAACGACGACGACGACAGCGGCGTGGTTGTCGACCCGTTCGAGGTCTACATCAACACGACGGCGACGGCGACGGGTGACCACACTTGCTACGACCCAGCGTCCGAGACCTGGAACTCGCAGACGGTGGATACCGACAAGATCGCCGACTACCCCTTCGGCGGCATCGTCGCCGACTTCGAGACCGAAGATGCGGTTCCCGATGCGACCGTCGACGTCTGGCTCGCCGATGAGTTCGATGGCGCGCCCGATGCGACCGGTGTCTCCGACACGAACGGCGCCGTCACGATCACGCTGCCGTCCTGTCAGGCGATGACCTACCGCACGACGACTGACCCGGTCGCCGAAGAGACCAAGGACACCTTCGAGGCCCACCAGATCTTCGACGTGCCTTCGAGCGGCACCATCGACGAAGACCTCAACTCGGTCTCGACCATCACCTACCGCCTGATCCCCTCGCTGCTCGGCGTCTCGGTCGACGACGACAAGGGCGTCATCGCCGGCACCGCCTTCGACTGCAATGGCGAGGCCATCGAGGGTGCGCAGGTCATCGTGAAGTCCGCTTCCGGCAGCATCGAGGAAGGGGTCACGGTCAACTACTTCCGCGAGAACTTCCCGAACCGCGACCAGCTCGAGACCTCTGCAGACGGCCTGTGGGTCGCATCGAACGTGCCCGAGGGAACGCTCACCATCGAGCTGTACACCTACAACGGCACCGACTACGACCTGATCGGCGCCACCGAGGTGCCCAGCCTCGCGAGCTCGATCAACATCTCGAACATCTACGAGGGCTTCGGCGACGGCGTTCGCTACCCCGACGGATGCCTCGTCGCCGCGCAGTAAGCACGTCGATGACTACTTGAGCGCGTCGCGGTTTGCGGCGTGCCAGGCACGGGCCTCGCTCACACATGTGGCGAGGTCTTCGTCGATGTGGTCGTAGCGAACCCGCGTGAGGGTCAGTCGTTCCGAGCCATTGCGTCCGCCGAGTGACTTCAGGCCCTGCAGTGCGGCATCGTCGACGCGAGACCAGGCAGAGCCGTCGTGGTGCACCCGGCCGGCCTTGCCGTTGAGCTGGGTCCAGCCGGTGATGTCGTAGGTGGATTTCGCGCTGTCGCCGAGCATGCTCATGAGCTTGTCGGTGAGCCGCAGGGCACCGGCGCTTCCGACCGCTCGAGCTGCGGCGCTGCGCACGAAGGCGTCGCTGTCATCGAGCAGGGGCTCGACGGCGGCGGCTGCAGCCACGGCATCGGTGTTGTAGCGCACGTGTGCGAGGGCGGCGCGCCCGCGAACACCGGGGTCGGCGTGGGTGAGTAGACCTTGGGTGGCCGCGCTGACCTCGTCACGCAGGGCGAACGAGAACGCACGACTCTCGAGTCGGAACAGGGCGAGGGAGGCGACGGCGGGCTCGGCTTCGAGGGCCTTGGCGAAGACACCGGCGAGATCGTCGCGCTTTCCCCAGTCCGGAACGTCGACCAGGGCCTCGAGAGCGGCGTAGTGCTTGGCCATGTCGCCGCCTGCGAGGGCTGCGACCTTTCCGATCACCTCTTCGTGGCCCTGCTTGAGCACGTGTTTGGCCGCCTTGAGCGCCTGCGCGAGCACGAGGGGGTTGCTGTGGTCGAGGTAGGCCGAGACGACCGTGGCGTATGCGGCATCGGCCTGCGGCTTGTCGCGTCCCTCGCGGTCGGTCCACGTCGCGGCCATGCCTTCGAGCGCAGCGGCTGCGAGCGGGGCGTTGGCGGTGTCTCGGGCAGCCAGGGCGAGGAAGATCGGCGCGTTCTCTTTGGCGCGTCGCAGCTTGGACGGAAACTGCGAGCCCTTCAGCTCGGCGGCAACCGCATCGGCGGCCGCGGTGTCGGCGGGGGCGTCGACGGCGATGGGGGCGGCGAGGGCAAGCTGCGGAACGAGCAGCGCGGCCACGAGAGCGAGATGGGGCAAGCGCACGAGAACTCCAGAGATGTCCAAGCCTATTCCACTCGGGTGGGGTCCAGCTCGAGCTCCTCGACGTGCAGCACGGAACGCACCACTGCGGCCAGGTCCTGGGCCGATGCGGCGCCCTCCCGATCGGCGAGCAGAGACAGCGCGGCACCGACATCCGAGGCCGACGCGAAGCGTTGGTTCGGGTCGCGCTCGAGAATGCCGAGGAAGAACTCATCCCAGGCGGCGCTCGCTTCTGGACGAAGGCTCGAGACTGGGGCGATCTTGGCCTCGATGACCGCGTACATGGTCGCGGCCTCTTCGCGGCGGGCGAAGAGGCGCTGGTTGGTGACAAGCTCCCAGAGCAACACACCGAGCGCCCACAGGTCGACGCGTCGGTCGATGGTGCCATCGCGAAGCTGCTCGGGGGCGATGTAGCTGGGCTTGCCGGCGATGGTGTGGGTCTGCGCCGAGTGTTCGGTGCCGAGGGCGCGGGCCACGCCGAAGTCGGTGATCTTCACCGAGCCATTGCGGGCGAGCAGCACATTCGACGGAGAAAGGTCGCGGTGCACGACGCGCAGGGGCAGTCCTTCCGGGGACAGGGCGATCTCGTGGGCGTAGTGAAGGCCCGAGGCCAGCTCGCGTCCGATGTGGGCGACCAGGTGCAGCGGCAGGGGAAGGCCAACCTCGCGGCGGTGGGCCATCAGGTGGTTCAGGGTCGGTCCGTCGACGAACTCGAGGGCTAGAAAGAAGGTGTTGTCGACGCGGCCGAAGTCGAGGGCGCTCACGATGTTCGGATGGGCGAGGCGGGCGGCGAGCTCGGCCTCGGTGCGGAACTTGCCGACGAAATCCTCATCAGCGGCCAGGTGCGGGTGGATCAGCTTGATCGCCACCGGGCGCTCGAAGCCGCCCTCGGGGCAGTAGACCGCGCGCACCACGCGTCCCATGCCTCCGGACGCGATCTCGTCGAGCATCCGGTACTTGCCGAACAGCTCCTTGCTCCGCACGTCGGCGTTGGCGTTGTCGATGACCCGGCGCATGGCGCGGACTGCGAGGGCGGCGGCCCCCCCAAACAGCAGCAGCGAGGTGACGCGGACGAGCTGTACGCGAGGCGCGTGCAGCGTCACCGTCGGGTCGACCTGGCCTCGAATGGCGACCGCCCAGATCAGGGCGTACTCAGAGGCCGCGACAAAGCCCGCGAGCAGCGGAACCCACGGGTGCAGGCGCATCAGCGAGGCGCCGATGTACAGCGTGAACAGCATCGGCGGCACCCAGCTACCGAGGGCGTAGGCGGGCCCTTCGCTCATTGCGATGCCGATCAGGGCGGTGCCGGGCACCGTGATCTCGACGAGGGGATTGCTCCAGCGAAGGGCCGCAAAGCCGTGGCCGCGCGAGAGCAGCGCCGCAGAGACACTGAAGTAGACGAAGTACACCGCCGAGAGCGCGGCGAGAGTGACCCCTAGAAACGGCGAAATGGCGACAGCAGCGTAGAGACTCAGCAGGATCGACCCGCCCGCCACGACTTGATCGGTGCGGGCCATCAGCCGCTCGAGATCGGCGGTACTCGACTCGAGCGCATTCCAGAGTGGGTTCACCGAAGTGTCGGACATGACGAGAGCATGGCACGTCCGGGACCTCTCGGGGGCACGATGCTCCTGTTGGGATCGTCAGCCTGCGGAATCCGCACCCTCAAGATCGCGGGCGCAGACCGCTGCATTTCGGGCGGACAAGCCGCTGTTGAGGCGGATCTGGAGCGTTCGCCCTTTGGATGGCTCGTTGGGTGGCGAAATGGGTCGGTTGGCGGAGGCATGCCTAGCTGCTAGAGTCCTGGGAATCGTGGGATTCTCCTCCTCTCCCCGACTTGAGGCGCCTGATGAGCCGGCAGCGCCAGCAATCTCAGCTTCGTACCCCTGCACAAGAGCAGGAGTCGACCCAGTCCCAAGAACAAGCAGCGCCCGAAGTGCGCGCCGCGACTGACGTCTCTCCAGACGTCGCGTCGTCGATGCAAGAAGCACACGGAAATGCCGCTGCGCAGCAGGCGATCGCCGCACAGGCACCCGCCGCGCCCGAGCTCGAGGTCGAGGAAGAGACCGAGCAAGATCAAAGCCAGGACCAGGCCCAGGGTTCGGGCGGACAGGCGACCGCAGCTCCCCCGCAAGATGACGGGGACGGCGGTGAGGATGACGCCGATGCCGCAGCAGCCCTGGACTCAGCCCTCGCCGGTGGCGGCGGCGGCGGTGGTGGCGCACCTGAGGCCCCTCCCGCAGAGCCCGCTGCTGATTCCGGCGGTGGCGGCGGCGGCGGTGGTGGTGGAGCTGGCGGCGGAGGCGGCGGCGGCGGAGCCCCGGTCGAC
>JAGSGY010000018.1 GCA_023954855.1 Pseudomonadota bacterium
GCCGCGACTGCCGCCGCTGCGGCTGCCTTTCTCGCCTAGAGACTAGGTGATGGGCGGAAAGCGCCCCGTCTTGAGATAGCGCATCGTCCCGCGGACCACCGTGGGGTGCCGCATCAGGAAGGTGTGGACGCCCTGCACGATCATCTCGTCCTCGGCCCCATCGAGGAAGGTCGAGTCAAGACTCACGGTCATGTCGTCGTCCCCGGGAAGCAGCGGGTTGTAGCCCGCACCATCGCCCTTCACGCCCGAGACCGTGGCGAATGGAACATCGGGCACAGGCAAGCTCGGGATCTGCTCGGTCGACAGCGACGTCCCCGCGGGTCCGGCGATGGTGCGAAAGGCCCAGAGCTGGCGGAGCAAATCGACGAGGACGGCCCCTTGATTTGGCGTGCCGATCATCACCACTCGACCCACCTCGAGACGCTTGCGCCACGCGCTGTCTCGCCCGAGCAACACGCGAACGACAAGGCCACCCATCGAGTGGGCCACGAAGGACACCTTCTTGATGCCGACCGTGTTCTCGAGAATCCGTTCGAGCTGGTCCGCGTGCTGCTCTAGGGAGCGGCGCGTGCTCGGATAGTTCACGGTCTCAGCCTCGAAGCCCTCCGAGTGGAGCGCGCGGATCATCGGCCAGAATGCATCTTTGCTTCGAAAGATGCCGTGCAGTGCCAGCACAAGATGATCGCTGCGCGGCGCCATGTCCATCTGCGCTGCCCGGCGCTCGAGAGCCGCCTTGCACTCCTCGAATGTGCCGGAAGCAAGGGCCGTGTCTCGGGCGCCAAGCAAGCGACATCGGCCCGTGTAGACGTTCTCTTGGATGCGATGACCACTTCGGATCAGCAGATCAGCCCAGAACTGCTTGCCACCGAGCGTCGGAGTTGGAATCGAGAGGTCTGCCATGCTGCCCTACATGGTACCCGGAGTCCGCTTCGCCAAGGGGTACGCAGGCAAGAGGCGGTCCGTGCCGCTATGATGAGGCATGCGAGAGGTCGTCCGACTGGGGCCGTTTCAGCTGCACGGGCCGTTGGCCGAAGGCGGCATGGGAGTGGTGTGGCGCGGCGTACACGAGAAAGTCCGTGTACCCGTGGCCGTCAAGGTCCTCGCCCCGCACGCTTGGCACCGAGCCGACCTGCTCGAACAATTCCGCAACGAGGTGCGCGCGGTGGCCCGCCTCGACCACCCCGGCATCGTCATGGTGCTGGACCACGGCACCGTCTCGATGGACGCAAGCACGGCATCCGAGGGGCGCCTGTCGGTCGGCAGCCCCTACCTGGTCATGGAGTATGCCTCTGGCGGGTCACTCAGCGAGATCGGCAGGCCCCTGTCCTGGGACGAGATGCGATCGGTCTTACTAGCACTGCTCGACGCCTTGGCGCATGCCCATGCGCGAGGCGTGGTGCACCGCGACATCAAGCCCGGCAATATCCTGCTGTGCACGGCCGGCGACCTGCGTCCGGGCATCAAGCTCACGGACTGGGGAATCGCTCACGCCCTGTCATGGGGCCGAGGACGCCAAGCCACCGAGCGGGCTGGGACTCTCCACTTTATGGCGCCCGAGCAGATCCGCGGCGACTGGCGTCACCAAGGCCCGTGGACCGATCTCTACGCGCTTGGCTGCCTCGCCTATCGACTCGCGGTCGGACGCCTGCCGTTCGCAGGCCTTCGAGGTGATGCTCTCGCAGAGGCCCACCGGAACCAGACACCCGCCCAAATGCGCGCGCGGGTGCCGGTCGGAGGGGGATTTGCCGCCTGGGTTGAGTGCATGATGGCCAAGTCGCCCGCCGACCGGTTTACCCGCGCCGCCGACGCCGCCCGTGCCCTCGCAGCGCTGTCTCCCCCGCCCGAGCGCCCGTCCCTCCTCTCCGGGACACCGTCACTGATGGGTTCGAGGCTCGTGGTACCCGACGGAACCACCCTGACCTCCCACGAAGATGTGTTCAGCACGCTGTCGCGCAGCGGTCCTCTCGTGCCCTCGTACGGCACCGGCATCGCCATTCAGGGAAGTGCCGCAGGCGTTCCCAAACAGTGGCGTACCCCCAGTCCTCCAGCCCCCGTCCCGGAGTTGGTCGGAGCCGGCCTCGGCCTCTGGGGACTGCGCACGATTCCACTAGTGGGCCGCATCGAGGAGCGCGATGCTTTGTGGGCGGCGCTGTATGAAGTCGAGAAGGAAGCTGGCGCCCGCGCCGTCATCCTCGAGGGGCCCTCAGGCCTCGGCAAGTCTGCACTGGCTCGGTGGCTCTCCGAGCGCGCGCATGAGGTCGGAGGGGCCGTGGTGGTCCGGGCGGTGCAGGGTGAGGGCGAGTCGGCGGATGCCGGTCTTCGGCGCGCTCTTGCGCGGGCACTGCGGGTGGACGGCCTCCGGGGACAGACCCTGCGCGCCCGACTCCAGGAGGAGGTCCCCGCCGCTGAGGTCGACGCCGTCTTCCGCATTCTTACCGACGAAGACGACGATCCAAGTCCCCTCGCGAGGCGCCTACGAGCACGAGAGCGCCGCTCGACCCTCACCAACATCCTGCGACGCCACGGTGCGGGCCATCCCGTCTTGCTCATCCTCGAGGACGCCCAGTGGAGCCACGAGGCCCTCGGTCTGGCGCGCGACGTGCTGCAGGCCCAGATCGACGCGCCGTTCCCGATCCTCGTGGTGGTGACGGTGCGCACTGAGAGCCTCGCGACCCGCCGAGTGGAACGCGACGACCTCGCCGAGCTGAAGCGCGACCCAAGGGTTCAGACCCTGGCCATCGAGGCCCTCGACCCCTCCTCGCACGTGCACCTGATTCGTCAGCTTCTCGACCTCGACGCCGCCCTCGTGGCCCGCGTAGAGCAACTCACTGCGGGCAGTCCCCTCTTCGTGATCCAGCTGGTGGATGAGTGGGTCCGACGAGGCCTCCTGCGTCCTGGCGAGAGCGGCCTCACGCTCCAGGCTGGCGCGCCGAAGCTCCCCGACGATCTGCATGCGACCTGGGCCCGTCAGGCCGAGGAGGTCTTGTATGGGCTTCCCTCGGTCGCGCGGTACGCCCTCGAACGCGCGAGCATTCTCGGAGTGGTCGTCGACGGACGCGAGTGGACCGACATCTGCGCGGTGGACGTTCACGAAGTCGACACCACCGATACGCGCGCCGCCCGCGACGTGCTGCGCCAGCGCCTGATCGAGCGACGCCTGGCCCGCGAGGACGGGAGCGGTCTGGCCTTCTCGCACCCAATGTTCCGCCAGGCCGTGAATCGCCTTGCACGTGAACGAGGGCGCTATGCCCGCCACCATGCTGCTGCCGCGAAGATGCTCCGGGCTCGCTACCCCAAGGCTCACGGCGAGATGGCCGAACGCATCGGCTTGCACGCCCTCGAAGCCGGTGACGTCGAGCAGGCCTTCGAGCCGCTTCTCGCGGCCGTTCAGGAACGTCGCCATCGCGCCAACTACCGCGCAGCCCTAGCCCTCGTCCAAGAGCTCGAGCAAGCCGCCGACCAGGCAAACATGCCCAAGGCCGATCCTAGGCGTGGCGAGCTCGCCCTCGCCGCGTGCACGCTTCACCGCCTGCAGGGCGACTACCGTGGAGCAGCCGCCCGCGCCGAGAAACTCCGCGTGCAGGCCGTCAAGCTCGGCTGGCCCGACAAGGAACTCGCGGCGATGCTCGAGCTGGCCACGGTCCACCTCCACACCAATCGGCTCGAAGACGGAAGTGCTCTCGCGGAGGAGGTCGTTCGACGCAGCGCGCCAGTGTCGGCACTTCGAGCTTCGGCCCTGTACACGCTGGCAGCCGCGGCAGGCGACGCGCGGGACTTCGAGAAGCAGGACGCGCTCCACCGCGCTGCCGCCAGTGCGTACCGACAGCTCGGAGACGACGTTGGACTGGCGGATTGTGAACGAGATCGCGGCAACCACGCACTGCGTCAGGGGGACGTCGACCGCGCCAAGCCCCATCTCGAAGCGGCCCTGAAGCTGTACGAAGAGCGAGGGCTTCGCCTTGGGCTCGCCCACACCCTGAATGGCCTGGCCGAGATCGCTCGAAAAGCCGGAAAACTCGACGAGGCAGAAGCCGGCTACGAACGCTCGGTCAAGCTCTTCCAAGCCATCGGAGGCGGCCAAGCCACGGTCCCCATGCTCAATCTCGGCCTGGTCCGTCTCGAGCGTGGCGACATGGTGGGCGCTCGTTCCGTGGTCGAGCAGGCTCTGGAACGGCTACTGCGCCAAGGTCGAAAGGGGTTCATCGCCGCCGCCCACTCTCTGTTGTTGCCGACCTATGCCGACGCTGGCGACTGGAGTGACTGGGACCGGGCCTTCGCCGCGGTGAAGGCACTGCTCGAAGAGAGCAAGCTGGTCGCGCACGACGTGGCGTGGGCCTTTGAGCTCGCCAGCGTCGTGGCGCATCGACAGGGCGATGTGCGGCGCTCGCGGCAGGTTCGCCGCATGGCAAGGCAGCAATACCAAGCTCTCGGCGACACCATGGCGGTCCAGCGCCTCGTCCAGCCACTTTAGCCCCGTCCCTCCCGCGCTTTGCGTTAGACTCCGCCCGCAATGACCCTACTCTCGATTCTACTGTCCCTTGCGCTGGCGGAAACGCCCGCTCCCCCGGCTGAGCCGACCCCCGTCGCCGAGGCCGCCCCGGAAGCTCCGGAGTCTGCAGCACTGCCGACACCGGACGAGCTCGCGCCGTGGCAGCGTTCCTTTGAAGGACGTGTGACACCGGAGTCGCCGCACTACGACCTCGAGGTTCTCTACTTCCAAGAGAAGCACGACGAGGGTCTCGCCGAGTCCGAGAAGCGCCGGGCTGCAGATCCGAGTGACGTCGACCTCTACTGGATGAGCGCTCGCTTTCTCTTCGAGATCGGTGAGCGCTTCGAGCGCGACGACACGACCATCGACAAAGAGGCGCACTACCAGCGCATGATCGACGTTGCCGAGGCCGGACTCGAGCTCGCACCAGAGCATGCCCACCTCTATTTCGCCCGCGGGATCGGCTACGGCCGACTCGGCACCACCCGTGGCGTTCTCGCATCGCTGTTCATGGCCAAGGATGTCGAGAAGTCCTGGGTCTTTACCGCCAAGAGCGACCTCAAGTACGCCTCGATTGGGGACAAAGAGTACCTCCCCTGCGACGCGCATCAGGCTCTGTCGATCTACTACCGCTTGGTGCCCGATTGGTGGATCGTCGGCGTCATCGCCGGCACCCGCGGCGACCTCCAGAAGGCCATGGACCATGGCAAAGAGGCCATCACCTGCGCCCCCAACCTGATCCGGGGCATGAAGGAGTACGGCGTCGCCCAGGTCTGCTACGGCCAGAAGAAGAAGAGCCCCGAAGTTCTCGAGGCAGGGCTCGACACACTGAGAGCGGCCCTCCCCCTCCCGGTGCGCAAAGAGACCGACCGCGTCGACCTTCGCCACGTGCAGATGCTCATCGACGACCCCAGCCTTGCGTGCGAGTACAGCCGCGACGGTCAGCAGGATCTCGACGAGAGCAAGCTCGAGAAGTAGCGTGCCCGCAGTCCTCGCCTACCTATTGCTCGTCTACCTAGTCGCCGCCGTGCCCTTTGGTTTGGTGATCACCACCCTGTATGGTGGCGATGTCGACATCCGGACCGCGGGAAGCGGCAACATCGGTGCCACCAACGTGGCCCGGGTGTACTCGTGGAATCTCGCCGGGCCAGTCATGGCACTCGACATGGCAAAGGGACTCGTGCCGGTGCTTCTGCTGCCGGTGTTCTTCAACGAACCACCCCTTGCTCTACAAGGGGCTGTGGTGCTCACCGCCTTCCTCGGGCACTGCTTTCCCGCATACCTCGAGTGGCGCGGAGGAAAGGGCGTGGCCACGGGGGCCGGCGGACTCCTCGGCGTCATTCCAGGCCCGACGCTCATTGCAGGCGGCCTGTGGGTCGTCACACTCATGACGACTGGCCGGTCAAGCGTCGCCGCCCTCATCGCCGTGCTTGGCGTGGTGGCCGCGACGGCCTGGATGAGCCCGTGGGCAATTCCTCTGGTCGTGCTGATCGGCGTGGGGGTGGCGTTGACCCATGTCTCGAATATTCGTCGCATCGTGGCCGGCACCGAGACGACCATCGTGCGGCCCGTCACCTGGGGTCGCGAGCGCCCAGAAGATGCCGAGGCACGCGACCTGCTCGAGCAGGGACCCGCCGGCCGAAAGGCCCGCGAAGAGAGTTGGGACGACGCATCTCGCGAAGACGCGTAGTGGACACCGATCGCCTGAGAAACTAAACCGCCGCCTCTGGAGGGCCGATGCCTCACATGACTGTCGACGTGGTGCTTGCTGCCGTTGATTTCAACGAAATCAGCTGGGAAAACACCGTGCGCCACGCCGCGCACCAGGCCGCCGTTCACGACGCGCGCCTGCACCTCGTCACCGTGACCGAGAAGCCCCACTGGCTGATCCGCCAGGTGATGGACGACAAGGCCCTCCAGGTCCACCTGTCCAGCGTCGAGGCGGTAGCGACCGAGCGTCTCGACGCCGCCGCTGCCCTCGCCACCGAGGGCACGTCGGTGAGCAAAGAGGTCCGCACCGGCAAGCCCGCAGTGCAGCTTCTCGCGTCGATCAAAGAGCAGAACGCGGACCTTCTCGTTGTGGGCACCCGCCCCATCACCGCGACGAGCATGGTGATCGCTGGGACCACGGACCGCTTGCTGCGCTCGAGTCCGATTCCGGTCTTCGTCGCCGGCCCTGCAGCCCCGCGTCCCATCCGCAATGTGCTCGTCCCCACCGGCCTCGGACCGAGCGGCGCCTTCGCCCTCTCCACCGCCGTTGAGCAGCTCTCCGACACTTCCGGAGAGGTGAAAGCGCTCTACATGGTCGCCCTGCCCAGCGTCATGACCGCCTACTCCGGCGACGTGCTCAAGCTGCGCCGCGACATCGAGGCAGCCGCACGTGTGGAGTTCGACGCGCATGTGGCTGGCGTCGACCTCGCAGAGGGCTACGCGCCAATCGTGCGCAAGCTGGTCGCCAACCTCGAGATCGCGCCGGCCAACGACACCATCGTCGAAGAGGCGGGCAACTCGAACTCGGACTTGATCTGCTTTGCGCTCGGCGGACGCGGACGCGGACCCGGCCAGCTCATTGGCCGGATCTCCGAGCGCGTCATGCGGGTCACACCGTGCAGCGTGCTCGCCCTGCCCGACCACTGGATCGCGCAGAACAAAGGCTAGCTAGCCCCGCGTCACCCCGGCGATTCCGCCGTAGCGCGACCAGAGGTACGAGAGCAGATCCTCGACGGGGTCGGTATCTCCACAGACCTGGCGCACGAGCTCCGGCGCGTCGTAGATGTGCGCCTTCTCGTGGACGTTCGTGCGCAGCCAGCCGAGGATCTCGCCGAACTCGCCCTTTGCGACCTGCTCCCACATGTCGGGAAGCTGCTGCGCCATGGTCTTGCCGAGCGACGCTGCGTAGAGGTTGCCAAGCGTGTACGACGGGAAGTAGCCAAAGGCCGCGCCACTCCAGTGTACGTCCTGAAGCACGCCGTCCGCATCGTTGGTCGGCTCGACACCAAGAAGTTCGCGGTAGCGCGCGTTCCAGGCCTCGGGCAGGTCCTTCACCTCGAGCTCACCGCTGAACAGCGCCTTCTCGAGCTCGAAGCGCACGATGATGTGCAGGTTGTAGGTCACTTCGTCCGCGTAGACCCGGATGAGGCCCGGCTTCACGTGGTTGCTGCCCAGATAGAGAGCGCGCTGGCTCGGCTTCTGCTCGGGGTAGAGATCCCCAAGAAGTCCCGCAATCCAGCCACAGAACGCGTCGGAGCGCCCAATGGTGTTCTCCCAGAACCGCGACTGCGACTCGTGGAGCCCCATCGAGGCCGCTTCGCCCGCACCCGTACCCACCAGCGAGGCGGGAATGCCCTGCTCGTACATGCCATGCCCGCACTCATGCACGGTGCCCGAAAGCCCGACCAAGAGGTCATCTGGGTAGTAGTGCGTCGTGATGCGTACATCGCCCTGGCCCACGCCCACCGTGAACGGGTGCTCGGCCTGGTCCAGACGACCGTTCTCCATCGAGTAGCCGACCGCCTTGGCCACGGTGTCGTGGAACTGCCTCTGCTTGTCGACATCCCACTGCCCGCCGAGCGGCTCACCCACCTCGTAGTCGATGGCCTCGAGCAACTCGACGGTTCCGTCGCGGAGACGCGAAAACATGGGCTCGAGCGAGGCGGTCGTCGTGCCGGGATCGTAGTCGTCGAGCAGCACGTCGTAGGTCGCGCGCGAGCTGTCGATGGCGGCAGCGGTTTGCTTCGACAGGTCGACGAGGCGCTCGAGAGACGGCGCGAACTGCGAGAAGTCGGAGGCCTCCTTGGCCTGGACCCATGCACCGAAGCCCTCGGCCTGTGCACGCGCCATCTCGCCGACCAGCGCGCTCGGTACGCGCACGGCCCGCTCGTGGCTCCGCTTGAGGTTTCGCAGACCGCCCTTCAGGGCGACATCCTCCGTGCCCTGAAGCTCGGCAATCCACTCGCCGAGGCGCGGGTCGCTGGCACGCTCATGCAGCAGTTGCGAAGCCAATGCCATCTGCTGACCGCGCGCTGCAGCTCCACCGGGGGGCATCTTCACCTGCTGGTCCCAGCTGAGAAGGCCGAGAATGCCCCCCAACGTCTTGATCTCTTGCACATGGCTGGACAGCGACTCACGAGCGGACATCGAACCTCCGAAACGCTGCGCATGTATCTCTGAACCGTCCGTTCGGCGCACAAAGCCTTGACTTGGCAGCGGCTGAACGCCGTGCCATTTCACATACCAATCCGTAGGTGAATCGTGCGCCATCTCATCACAGCCGCCCTCTTCGTCTCTGCACCCGTACTTGGCGCGGATCCAGGCACAGCTCACGACCACGAGGGCGTGCTCACCCCGTATCCCCATCCTCCACCGAAGCCGACGATCTCCGCCGAGGAACAGGCCCAGCTGCGCGAGGGCAAGCCCGTGCTCAAGCAGATCCGATCCGACGTCTCCGGAGGCGCTGGCGGCCGCGGCGTCGCCATCCAAGACATCCAGGCAACCGAAGAAGTGGTCTGGTCGCGGATCACCTCATTCGAGAAGTACCCGGAGTGGGTGGACAATGTGCGGGTGTGCGAGACCTACTCGCAGTCCGACGACCACACCCGCACGCGCTTTGTGGTCGGCGCGATGCTGCTGAGCGGCGAGTACTACATCGACCACGTCATCAACCCAGACGAGCACTGGATGACCTGGACACTCGACTACGAGCGCAACTCTGACCTCGACGACAGCGTCGGCTACTACCGAACCGAGCCACATCCCGACAAGCCAGGCTGGACGCGGCTTTACTACTCGGTCGACTTCCAGGTGAAGCAGTGGGTGCCGCAGGCCATTCAGGACATGGTCGCCAAGCAAGGCCTCAAGAAGGCCACGGAGTGGGTAAAGCGTGAGAGCGAAGCGGCAGGCTGATGGCGCCGCGCCCCAAGCGCTCGCATTGACGGCTTGCCATGGACGCACTGCCGGTGCGGGATCACGCCGAGCAACCTCCAGGATCCGCGAACTCGACTAGGCTGTCGTCATGCAAGCGAACCGAGAACAACAGTTTGCCGAAGCCCTCGAAGCGTTGCTTCCTGGACTCGCCTCTGGAGAGGCCAAGGCGGTCCGCAGCGCTCGGCGTCTGCTCGGTGTACTGGCCGATCGAGGACCCGTGTCGGTACGCGACGATGCCACCCGCGTCGCCCACGGCCCCGACAAGACCCTGCGCGATGGCGTCGACGCCATTGCCCGAGCCCTGCAGAGCCGGAACTCCGCCTCGGCGGCAGCTCCGATTCTGATCATCGAAGACGACGACCTCGTCAGTGCGGCCATCGGCGTGCACCTGGCACCGCTCGGTCGCGAGATCCTCGAAGCCCGAGACCTCAGCACCGCCCGCCGCATGCTCGCGCAGCGGGCGCCGGCTGCGGTCATTCTCGATCTCCAGCTACGCCAGGGCGAAGACGGCCGAGACCTGCTCGTCGATCACAGCGTCGACACGGTGTTCGTCGTGCTCTCGGCGATGGCGGACGACCCCGCAGTTCGCCGTGAGTGCCGGGCGCTTGGAGCCCGCGCCACCCTCGCAAAACCGGTCGTCGCCGCCCCGCTCCTCGAGGCCCTGCAGACTTTGCTCACGCGTGCGTCCTCCTTTCATGCTCCCGACAACGCCCACGTGCTCTCGCTCCTTCGGCACCGCACCCATCTGACCGACGAGGACATGGCTGCGTGCGCGGCAGGCATCACGGACCTCACCTGGGAAGCGGCGGTTCGCGGTCACATGGATGCCTGCGATGAGTGCCGGGAGGCCTACCGCAGGCTCCTTCGCGAGACGGCCTAGCTCAGCTCGGGCTCGTCGTAGCCGCTGTCGTAGTCGGGAATCAGCGGTGCGGCCTTGGCCTCCCGCTTGGTGCGTACCTGAACCTCGGCCGCCGTCAACGCGGCGTGCGCGAGCTCCGGGGTGGGCGCGAAGACCACGGTGTTTCCGCCTTCAGCCACCTGCAAGAGCGTCTGCAAGTAGCGAAGCTGAAGTCCGGCCGGGGAACGGTCCAGTTCGGCTGCCGCAGACGCCAGCTGCTTGGCGGCCTCCTTCTCACCCTGCGCGCGAATCACCATCGCCCGCCGTTCCCGCTCAGCAGCGGCTTCCTTTGCCATCGCCGTGCGAAGGCCCCCGGGAATCTCGAGATCCTTGATCTCGGTCCGGCTCACCTTCACGCCCCAGGCATCGGTGGCCTCATCGATGATCTGCTGGAGCCGCTCGCTGATGTCGGTGCGGTCCGAGAGCACCTGGTCCAAGGTCGACTCGCCGATCACGCTGCGTAAGGTGGTCTGGGCAATCTCGATGGTGGCTTTGTGGTAGTCGCGCACCTCGATGATCGCCTTATCCGGGTGCTCGACCCGGTAGTACACGACCGCATTGACCTTGATCGGCACATTGTCCCGACTGATGCACTCCTGGGGCGGAACATCGACAACCACGACGCGGCGGTCGACCCAGACAAAGCGCTCCATAAACGGCAGCCGATAGACCACGCCGGGCCCTCGGTAGCCGGCCATTCGGCCCATGCGAAACACGGCGACGCGCTGGTATTCAGGGACAATATCGACGAACGGTAGCAGGATCACGAAAGCCTCCACACAGGTGTGCGGAGGCTACCCCAGCGATGAGGTGATTCGCGTCAGCGCGAGACGAAGCTGCCCTCGCCGGTGAGGTCTGCGGCGCGGTCAATCAGCTCGATGAGTTCCTTGTCCTCGGGGAACTCGGCGCGAGCCGCACCGCGGGCGATGGCCTCGACGTCGCGGTAGCCCACCTCCTGCATGTGCGGGCTCTGGCGCAACAGCTCGGCAAAGCCTGCGGACGCCGTGGCGATGCGGAACTGGCGCGAAGTCGCGGCGAAGGTGCCTGCAATCTCTTCAGAGGAGAGCTCGAAGGAGCGCTCAACGGCCGGTGCATCTGGGCCCGGAGCCTTGTTGCGAACACGAACCGTGGCGATGGAGCCCTCGACGTGGTCGCGCAGAGCCACTTCGTACAGAGCGGTGACCTGGTGCCCGGCCCCGATCTCGCCCGCGTCGACCTTGTCGTTGCGGAAGTCACGGTCTGCGACCTCGCGGTTCTCGTAGCCAATCAGACGGTACGCCAGCACATCCTCCGGGTCCCAGTCGACCTGAATCTTCACGTCCTTGGCGATGACTTCCAGGGTTCCAGTAAGCTTCTCGACGAACACCCGGCGCGCTTCACGCTCGCTGTCGATGTAGTAGTAGTTGCCGTCGCCGTCGTTGGCGAGACGCTCCATCATGGTGTCCTGGTAGTTGCCGGTTCCAAAGCCGACGGTGGTGAGCGTGACGCCCTTCTCGGCGTAGCCGCGGATGGTCGCGGACAGGGCCTCGTGGCTGGTCTGGCCGACGTTGGCATCGCCATCGGAGCAGACGATGACGCGGTTCACGGCCCCCTCGACCAGGCTCTTGTCCGCCAAGCCGTAGGCGAGGTCGATGCCCGCGCCCATGGCCGTTGAACCTCCCGCAGTGAGGCGATCGAGCGCCCGCATGATCTCGCCAGACTGCGACATCGGGGTGGGTGCAAGCACGACGTCGGTGCGGCCGGCGTAGGTCGCGATGGCGACGGTATCGCCGTCCTCGAGTTCTTCGGTGAGCATCTTGAGCGTCTTCTTCAGCAGGCCAATCTTGTCGGACGACTGCATCGAGCCCGAGACGTCGACCAGGAAGGTGAGGTGGACCGACTTGCGCTGGTCAAACGCCACCTTCTTGCCCTGCACGCCGATGCGAACGATGTGGTTGAGCGCGTTGTACGGGGAGGGGCTGGCCTCGAAGTCGACGGCGAACGGCGTCCCGGCCGCGGGGCGCTGGTACTCGTAGGGGAAGTAGTTCACGAACTCTTCGACGCGAGCCGACGACGGCGGCGGCAGGTAGCCCTCGCGCAGCTTGCGACGTACCATCGTGTACGACGCGGTGTCGACGTCGACCGCGAAGGTCGACAGGTTGTCGGAGCCCGTGTCGGTGAAGCCGTTGATGCCGTAGTCGGTGTAGTGCTCGGTCGACGAGGTGACTGGCGTGGGAACCGGCGGCGGTGGCGGCGGCGCGTAGGCAATCGAAGGCCCGGCCATGCCTCCAGCAGCCATGTCGGCCGCAGGCGCCATCTTGCGCTTCGCCGGAGCAGGACGCGGGCGCGACATCGGTCGAGGAGACGAAGCGCGGGTCTCGCGAACCATCATCTCCATCGGCGCCTCCTCCATCTCGGGCTCGGCCTCCGGCATCGGGTCAAAGCTCAAGTCCGCATCGTCCTCGGCGCCGCGGGTGGCGACACTCTCGGCGTCCTTCTTGGACTCGCTCTTCTCGACGACTTGGGCCTCGACCCGGGTGTCGCCGACCGCGACTCCGGTGGTGGTCTGCCCGACCGGAGCGCTCTCAGTCGCGTCGGTCACCGAGACGCGATCAGGGAGCACATTCTCGGACGGCTCATGGACACAAGCGGAGAGTGCGAGAAACGAGACGAGCGACACAAAGACGGTGCGAGCAGCCATGGGGGCCTCCTGGTTCGGGGGGTGAACGAGGAGGCGGGCAGCGCCTTACAGCAAAACCGAAGTTTCTTTCATTTCACGCGTCGAAACAGGGTTGATGATGTGCTGCGGCCTCGAAAGGCCCGTGCTTTCGGTCATCCGTCCACCGCGTCCTCGTCGCGAGGTGTCGCGTAGATGCAGTAGTGGACCGTGTGATCGATGGTGTTGCCGAACTTGAAGGTACGGAAGTGAAGCCAGAGCACCCGATCACCACGCTCGGTCAGCCGGACGGGCTCAGCCGATCCTCGGCCATCGGCCGCGTCAAAGTTGTAGAGCGTGAGCTCGAAACGATCTTCGACCCAGGCTGGATCGACCCGGAGTTCGCCTTCGTCCGTCACAAAGCGAAGCCCCACGGCGAACTGCAACTCATCGAGAAAGATCAAGATGGGATGCCCTCTAAAGGCGGTCACCTGGCCGCCCGCGATCACCTCTGCGCGGCCACTTCGAATCCTTGCCGACATTCACGCCCTCCCCGAAGCCCATGAGTTGCCTTGACGATAGCCCTTGAGCGGCCCTAGGATAGACAAAGCTCCTCATCAAAAAAATTGTGTCTGGAGGGCAGCCATGCCCAAGCTGACCGATCTCCTCGGACGTCCACACTCCGGGATCGTGCCCACCGCTGTCATCGGCATCGTCAAAGA
Organism: Pseudomonadota bacterium; assembly: GCA_023954855.1. Classification (GTDB taxonomy): domain Bacteria; phylum Myxococcota_A; class UBA796; order UBA796; genus M1803. The sequence goes on from JAGSGY010000018.1 coordinate 13,668, forward strand.
CAACGACGATCCGGACGAACTCGGTCGCGTGCAAGTGACCTTCCCCACCCTCGTCGTCTCTGGCGGCTCTGACAATGCGGTCAGCTTCTGGCTGCGCGTACTGAGCCCAGACGCAGGATCGGCGTCGGGCTCGCTCGACGGAAAGGGCCAACAGGCCGTCGGCGCTGGAAACACAAAGGGGAGCGGCCGCGGCTTCTATGCCGTACCGGAGATCGATGACGAGGTCCTCGTCCTGTTTACCCAGGGCAGCCAAGACGTCGGCGTGGTCATCGGCCAGCTGTACAACGGTGCCGATGGGCCCCCAGACGAAGCCATCGGAGCCATGCCCGCCCAAGAAAAGCTCTGGGATGGCGGCGTAAAGTCGACAGCCGGCCACTCCGGCGGAAGCACCGACGACCGACGCAACGACCGCCGGATTTGGAAGTCGCGTAGCGGCGCCATGCTTGTGTTCGACGACACCACGGACAACGAGTCGGTCCAGATCTGGAACAACAAGCAGACGCTTGCCCTGGTCTTCGACAGCGCAACCGACTGCATCATCCTCTCGAACAGCGTCGGCGACATCCACATTCGCACGGCCACGGATCTCTACCTCGAGGCCGGCAACGACATCTTCTGGGAAGCCGGCCGCAACCTCGAAGGCCACGCCGCAACCGACATCATCGAAGAGGCCGGGGCGAACTACGAGTTCAAGGCCGGCAGCTCGGGCAAGATGGAGTTCGGCACAAGCTTCGACGCGAAAGCGGGCACCGCAGCCACCGTCGAGGCCGGAACCGACCTCCTCGCCAAGGGCGGAGTGGGCGCGACCCTCAAGGGTGGCGCAACCGCAGAGGTCAACGGTGCTGCCCAGACGACGATCAAGGGCGGAATGGTGATGATCAACTAGCCGGCTTCGCCTCGAAAGAGGTGAACCGCTGGCCGCCCTCTGCCGAGACGAACTCGCGGAGGTCGGCGGCCCAGCCTTGGGCATCATCGAGCACCATCTCAAGCCGGAACATGCCATCGGCGCGGCCCACAGAACCCTCGAGGACGAGCCGCCCCGGACCCGTGCATCGCGCGGACTGCAGCGGCGAAGTCTCGGCGGTCGCATCGAGTAGCACGCCCCGATCGCTGATCACCAGAAAGCGCTCGTCGGTGAGCACGAGGTCTGCGCGCACGCCCGTCCGGCGGCGGGCATCGAGGCCACGCCAAGACTTCACGCCTGTGACCAAGACGCGGACGGTCACCGACCGCGTCGATCGGAGGAGCGCGTCGGTGTCGAGGCTGCGCATCACACGTTCACGGCGCCACCAGCCGAACCCCTGACGGGCCATACCCAGCAGCGTCATGGCGACGATGACGACGACGACGGCCTTGAACATTGCCTCTCCCTGTCCGCACGTGTGGAGCCTAATCCACTTCACGCCAAAACGCGGCGCGACGCCTAGTGGACCCCGGGATAGGCGTGCGGTTCCACGAGCCGGGTCGGACCCGAGGAGAGAGCATGTCAAGGAGCGCCGCACTGCTGGAGTGGCTTCGCAAGACCGTCGCAGATCGCGGATTTGCGGTGGGCTCTCTGGCCAAGAAGAGTGGCGTCGACCGCCGCCGCCTTCGCCGGATCCTCGGCGGCAGCGAGGAGATGACCGTCGACGAGCTGCTCGCCTTGACCGAGGCCCTCGAGCTCACTCCCGCAGAGCTCGGCCTCGCCGAAGGCACCATGGTCGATGCTCCCGCAGCCCTCGACATCGAGCCGAAGCAGCGTGAAGGCGTCGAGGTCGACCCATGGGGCAACCACGTGCAGCAGCTCTTCGAGGTCGCCTTCGGCCTGGGCTGCGACTTCTTCTTTCTTGCGCGCACCGCCGAGCTCACGGACAGCGGACTGCCGGCCGCGGTGCTCGCCCAGTACGAAGGCCGAGACCTTCCGATCCGCCTCGACGCCGGCTACCACAAGTACAACAAGCCGCGGTACGAGGCCCACACCGTCACCTTGACCCTGTCCTTTGATGCGCTCTACGAGGTGACCATTCCCTGGTCCGCCATCCACCAGGTGAGCTTCTTTCCCGCCGAGCAGGAACCTCGCGACGACGACAGCGAGGAGACGCCCGAGCCGCCGACCCCCGGCACGCGTCCGACGCTGCGCCTGGTGACCTAAGCGCAGCCAATTGACCCGTTCCGTTTGAGGCGGATCCGGGCTAGAACAACGGCGGAGGACGCATGGCTGGAATCCCCGTCGTTGATTTCCGAGACTTCAGCAACCCGGAGCGGCGCGCCTCCTTCGTCGCCACCCTGGGCAAGGGACTCGAAGAGTTCGGCTTTGTCGCCGTCACCGGACACGGCGTCTCCCCCGAGCTTCTGGCTCAGGCCTATGCGGTCGCCGAACAGACCTTCGCCCTGCCTCATGCCTCCAAGGCCAGCTGTGAGGACTCTGCAGGGGGGCGCCAGCGCGGCTACACCTCGTTTGGCGTCGAGCACGCCAAAGACCAAGCCGTGCCCGACCTGAAAGAGTTCTGGCACATCGGCCGCCAGCTTCCCGACGACCATCCGCTCACGCTCAGCGGCGACATCCCGGCGAACCGATTCCCAGACGACCAGCCGGACTTCGGGCCCACCTTCCTCGCGCTATTCGACGCGCTGGAGGGCTTCGCAAATGGTCTTCTCGAGGCGGTCGGCGAGCACCTCGACCTTCCCGAGGACTTCTTCCGCAACTTCGTCCGTGACGGAAACAGCGTGCTGCGCGTGATCCACTACCCAGACATGGGCCCCGATGCGCCTCCCGAAGCCGTGCGGGCCGCACAGCACGAGGACATCAACCTCATGACGGTGCTACCCGCGTCGACGCGGCCCGGCCTCGAGTTGCTCACCCGCGATGGCGAGTGGATGGCCGTACAGACGCCCCCAGATGTGATGGTCTGCGATACCGGCGACATGATGCAGCTGCTCACCGGCGGCCGCTTGCCCGCGACGACCCACCGAGTGGTCAACCCGCCAGACTCGGACGGTGGACGCTACTCCATGCCCTTCTTCCTGCATCCGCATCCGGACCAGATCTTGAAGCCCATGCAAGGCGACGAGCCTGGCATCACGACACGTGAATACCTACACGAGCGCCTCGTCGCCATTGGTGTGGCGTAGCTGCGGAAGGATCGTCACCCGAGCCTAGCTCGGCAGCGCGCCGCCGATGGTATCGGTGTACATCACGTTCATGCGCGTGCCGACGAGACGTAGAGCACTAATGACGACGATGGCCAGAAGTGCGGCCACTAGCGCGTATTCGACGGCCGTAGACCCGTCCTCGTCAGCGATGAACTGGGTGAACATGCACCCTCCCAATCCCAGAGTACCGGTTCTTCGTCCAATTTCCAAGGACGCCAAGAAAAACTTTCGGCGCCGTGCCGTCTAGGCCTTTGTCCAGCGCATCCAGCCTAGAACTGCGGCGATCGCCAAAGCGAGCACGAGCAGGCCCGTTGTTCGCAAGTGACCGAGGAGCCAGAAGCTGCCGTCAATCAGCGGCGTCCCGAAGACGTAGCCCAACGCAGCCGCGGCGGGCACGGCCACGAGCAGTCCCAGAAAGTCCCAGCCCGCAAAGCGCATGAACGGCACCCGAGCCGCCCCGCACGCCATGAACACGGGTGCGCGGAAGCCGACGAGAAAGCGGCCCACAAGCACTGCGCGCGCACCACGCTCGTCCACCAGCCCACGGGCGCGATCCAGACGGTCTGCTCCCACAAAGCGCCGAACCAGGTCGTGGTCGAGCACCCAATCGCCAAGCAGGCGCCCGAGCCCGTACGCGATGGCATCTCGTACGAACACACCCGAGAGCGCCGCAAGGCCCGTCGGCAGCCACGCGGCCTCTCCGGCCTGCACCCGCATCCCGGCGTACATCAAGGCCACATCCTCGGGGACGGGAAAGACAATCCCGCTCACCGCGCAGAAGAAGAAGAGACCGGAGTAGCCTCCAATGCCCTCGAGCAGTTCGCGTGCGATCACCGCTGAAACTGCCCTTCCAACCAACGCATGATGTCGGCAGATTCGAACATCGGCTCACCGTCGATGTAGAGACAGGGCACCGTCGCTCGTCCAGTCTTGGCGAGCAGCGCCTGTCGATGGGTGAAGTCGGACCGAATGTCGCGGTACTCGACGTTCACGCCAAGCTGGTCGATGGTGCGGTAGACCCGGCGACAGAACGGACAGCTGTCGTACTTGTAGAGAACGAGGTCAACGGACGACCCATCGGCCTTCACGTTCGCTCCGCTCCCACCCTGCCGGACCTTTCCGGACCCGAAAAGCCCAAACATCGGACCTCCTGCCGCATCTGTAGCCATGCGACGTACAGACGTCGACGAGCGACGCGAGAGGCGAGCCGAGTTGTAGCGGGGACCGTGACGTCCGAACGCTAGGCGATGATCTCTTCGATGTCCCGCAAGAGCTGGGCAGCGGGGCCGTTGCGGCGGCCACGAATGCACTTCTTGTAGGAGCGCCAGAGGTCGGCGAGGAACGTGTCCTCAACCTCGCGGTGCTCATCGGTGAAGGGGTCCTGCACGGGGAGGTCGACATTGGCGACGCTACGACGCGTGTGGAGATGCCGAAGGGCAGTCACCAACAGCGGGCCAGCAGAGTCTTCACCGCGGCGATTCAGCTCGAGGTAGAGGTGCCAGGCGACACTCTCGGGCATGATTCCGTCGGTGTTCTCTCGAATGCCCGTTCGAAGGCTTCGCACGAGCTGGCGAGAAGGGGCAGTAATGTCGAGAGGCAGCGTGGCTTGCATCCGTCCTCCGGGCGTAGTGGGGCAACGCGAAAGGGCGGATGAACCCGCACCTTCACGTCTGCAGCAACCCGGGGAGACTAGCATGACCGACACCCATCCGTCGCAGGAACCGTGCGACAAGCCCGGTCTGGCCGCGACGTTTGGCAGTCCAGCAGGTCGCACCTACGCGCCACGGGGGCATGCACCCTCAGTACACCGACCCGTCATTTCCATGTCAAGGGCTGCACTCGTCGCACTCTGCCTAGGCGCCTCGACCATGGTCCAGGCCGCGGACCCGCTCCCCTACGAGGTACACGAGCGCACCCTAGAGAACGGCATGCGCGTTGTCGCCGTACAGACCCCAAGTCCCGGTGTCGTCGCCTATCGAACCTGGATGTCGGTCGGCTCTCGCGACGAGACATCCAAAGGCCAGACCGGCTTTGCTCACTTCTTCGAGCACTTGATGTTCCACGGCACTGAGACCCGACCTCGCGGCACTCGTGAACAGGCCCTCGTGCAGATCGGTGCCGAGGACAACGCGTGGACTTGGTTTGACGAGACCGTCTACAACACGCTGCTACCCAGCGCCGAGCTCGACCCGTTCCTCGCCATCGAGGCGGACCGCTTCAAGGCGCTCGCGCTGACGGCGGATGGCGTGCAGCGCGAGGCAGGTGCGGTGTACGGCGAGTTCCGAAAGGGGCAAAGCGACCCCGGTGAACGGCTGACGGACACCCTGTACGCCACGGCATTCACGACGCACACCTACACCCACAGCACCATTGGGTACGAGGCCGACGTGGCGGCCATGCCATCGGGTTTTGACGCCGCGCAACAGTTCTTCGCAGCGCACTACCGCCCCGAGAATGCGGTGCTGCTGCTGGTGGGAGACGTCGAAGCGGACGCCGCCTTCACCCTGGCCCAGACCCACTTCGGGGACTGGGAGGGCGCAGAAGCCGAAGAGGGACCGCCCATCGAGCAAGAGCCACCACAGGAAGAGACGCGGCGCGTGCATGTGCCGTGGAGCGGCCCGACCACGCCCCGTCTCGCCATGGCCTGGAAGGTGCCCGCACACGAGCCTGCGAGCGCCGACTTGGCGCTACTTGAGCTGATCGCAAGCCACTTGGGCGCCACTTCGGGACCGCTTCACGCGCGCTTGGTCCGAGAGGAGGGGCTGGCCCTTCGGGTGCGGGTCCATCGCGACGACTTCGTGGACACCGGCCTGTTTCGCATCGAGGTTACCGTGCACGAAGCGACAGATCTCGACGCCGTCGAGGCCATCGTGCTCGAGGAACTCGAAGCGCTCTCCGCACTACCCGCCGCGACACTGGAGGAAGTCCGCAAGCACGTGGTCTACAGCCAGCGACTCACCCTCGAACACCCCGCCAAGCTCGCCAATGCACTCGGCTGGCAGATGCGGCGTGGCGACGATGCCCAGTCGCTCTCCACGTGGATGCACACGCTGCAGACCACAGACGCCTCGAGAGCCGCCGCAGTCGTGGAGGCCATCTTCTCCCCCGAGACCCTCACGGTCGTCACCCTGGCCACCGAGGAGGCCAAGTGAAGCGCATGATTCCACTGCTGTTGCTGGCCTGTGCGCCCAAGATCGACGTGGGCCCCACCCTCGCCGAGGTTGTCGAGGCCCCCGCGACGGTCGTCGAGATGCCGGACGAGAGCGCGATGGGTGTGTACCTGCAGGCGGCCATCGCCTCTGGGTCCGCGTGGGACCCCGTCGGCAAGGAGGGGCTCGCCGCGCTCACCGCTCGCAGCCTCGTCTCGGGAGGAGCGGGCTCGCACACGGGTCCCGAGCTTGAAGCGCTGCTGTACGAGAACGGCGCCGATCTCGATCTGGTGGTCGACAAGGAGTGGGTGACATTGCGCTTAGGCTGCCATCCCGACGCCGTCGATACGTGCATCGAGGTGTTTGGTGATCTGCTCATGCGACCGACCTTCGAACCCGAAGCCGTCGAGCGCAAGCGCGAAGAGGCGCGGCAAGCCCTCGACGAAGGCATGCTCGAGAATATCGAGCGGCTCGGCGGGGTCCTGCTCGACACCTGGCTCTATGAGGCCCACCCCTACGGCCACCCCGTCACCGGACGCACGGGGGCCCTACCCGTCATCACCGTCGATGACGTTCGCGACTTCCACCGCGCTCACTACGTGCGAACCGCCATCACAGCGGGCATCGCGGGTGCCGCAAGCGAGGCCCAGCTCACCCGCTTTCGCGAGCTCACGGGCGCCCTACCCGCATCCACGAACCGCCTCGGAGCCCCGGTCGCCGCACCTGAGCTTCCACTCCAGAAGCCACTGCCCGTTGCGGGAAGAGAGCTGCTCGCGGTCCAGGTCGATGGCGATGCCACAGGCTTTCACCTGGGCCACCCCACCACCCTCGAGCGGAGCCACGAGGACTGGCCAGCCGTGCATCTCGCGCTCACGCACTTCGGGGCCCATCGCCAGAGCTTTGGACGGCTGTTTCAGGCACTGCGAGCCGCACGTGGCCTGAACTACGGGGACTACGCCTACGTCGAGCCCTACACCCAGCGACCGGGCGCCGCCATGCCCGAGCAGGGGACCGTGCGCAGGCAGCCGTACTTCTCGATCTGGCTCCGGCCCACGACTCTCGAGAACGGTCCGTTCGCCCTCAAGCTCGCCATCGACCAACTCGAGACGCTGGTCGCCGAGGGCCTCAGCGAAGAAGAAGTCGCCGCTACACGCGCCTACCTCTCGCGCCGGGGTCCTCTTGAGGCCGCCACCGCGGACCGCCGGCTCGCGTATGCGATCGAGGCCGCCGCCACGGGTCAGCCAGACCCACAGCAGACGCTCGCCACTCGACTGGAAGGCCTGACCGCGATCGACGTCAACGAGGCGATCAAGCGTCACCTTCGCCCCGACGATCTGCGCATCGTCGCGGTCTCCGGCGATGCCGAGGGACTGATTGCAAAACTGATCGAAGAAACCGAGACATCCATCGTCTACGCTGGAGTGACTCCCACTGAGGCTCAGGCAGCACACGACGCCCGAGTCGCCAAATCGCAGCTCGAGCTGACCCAGGCCACCGCCGTCTCCGCAACAGGGATCTTCCGATGACCACCGCCCAACGCCTTCTGAGTGTCTCTCTGTTGCTCGCCGTGAGCGTCGGCTGCGACGAGATCGAGCAGTTCACGCCGGACGTGCGTTTTGACCGCTTCGACGTCGAAGACATCAACTTCCAGGGTGCTTCGGTCGACTTCGTCTTTCAGGTCGACAACCCGAACCCCGTCGAGCTCGGTCTCAAGTCCTTCTCGTACAACTTCGGCATGGAACAGGTCCCCCTGTTCGGCGGCGACAACGAAGACGGCTTTCAGCTGCTCGCGCTCGAGTCCTCGCCCCTCGTCCTTCCCGTTTCGCTGAACTGGGTCGACACCTGGGATGCGGTCAGCGCCACCCGAGGTCTCGACACCATCGGCTTCGGCCTCGACGGTCACATGGGCTTCGGCATTCCCCTCGAGCGCTTCGAAGGCGAAGAGATCCGCGTTCCCTACGACGAGGGCGGCGAGTTCCCGGCGCTGCGCACCCCCAAGTTCCAGCTCGGCAAGATCAAGGTCAAGCGCTTGGACCTCCTCTCGCAGAGCGCAGACCTCGAGCTCGAGTTCGACATCGACAACGATCACGCGTCGACGCTGTTCTTCGACCGGTTCGACTACAAGGTAAACCTCGCCGGCAACCAGGTAGGCACCGGGCTCATCGGCTCGCTCGGCCAGGTGGATGGCGCCAAAGTGGACACCTTCATCCTGCCCCTCGACGTGGACCTGTTCGCGCTCGGCGACGCCGGCTGGCAGGCGATCGTGAACCGTCGCCCGCTCAACGCGAACCTGTCGGCGGACATGGACGTCGACACGCCTTTTGGCCTCGTTCCGCTTCAGATCAACGAGCGCGCCGACCTCGCGGTCGAGTAGGCCCTCAGTCCGCGACCACCAGCTCAAGTCCGTCGAGCAGGATGCCGGGCGCGTCGACATGGCGCCATCGATCGGTGTCGCCTGCGATGTCCACGACCTTGCCGAGGGCGGCGATCAGGTTGCCCCGTAGGCGAAGTCCGCGGACCGGCGAAGCCTTGCCCTTCGCTGTGCGCATGGAGCCGATGATCGGCAGGTCCAGCTCGGCAGTGCCGAGGTCGACGCCAGACCAGTCGAAGACATGCTCGATCTCGAAGGCGTCGCCACCGATCTCGGAGAGAATCGCCGCGATCGACCGCGTTCCAGCGCGAACGAGAAGGTTCCGCGGCCCGACCGCATCGCGAGTCTGATGACCGCTCGGGCGCGTGGCTTGGGCGCGGGCTTCGGCGATGGTGAGGAACGACCGGTCGACTGCACCGTCCTTGATCAAGGTCAGCGGCACCGGAGGAACGCCTCGGTCATCGAAGCCCCAAGTGTTCCACGCGCCAGAGAGCGCACCATCGTCAAGCACGTGTACTCGAGGGTCCATGGCCCTCTCCGACCCGAGCTTGCCCCACACGCTCGTGCCGGTCGAGAGCGCTTCGTGGGTGAAGCCGGGAGCGAGAAGGGCGATCAGCCGAGCCGTGATCTGCGGCGGAAGAAGCACCCGGCCTTGCACCGCCTGCCCCTGCCCCGCCGAGGCGAAGCGCTTGGCAGCACGTGCCATGCGCGCACCGAGCGGTAGCGAACACACCCCGGCATAGGCGCGGCTGGCGAACTCGTCCTTAAGCTCGATGTCAGAGCCGGCGTAGGCCACGTCCCCAGTGAGTCGGAATCGGGTGCTGAGCTCCTCGTGGATGACTCCGCCGGTGTTGATCAGGCCGCGAAGCGTTCGTCCATCACGGTAGACGAACGGCCCCGTCTGCACCCTGCGGTCGGCTGCACGGGCAGCACGCTCATCATCGAGGGCCACGTCGATGCGGTCCTGATCCTCGATCTGGGCGTAGCGCCGGTCGTCGATGCCGAGACCTCGGGTGTGTGCGGGCAGCCGCCCAATCGGCCCCCCCTCCGCATCGGGCAAGGCGGTGATCGCAGAGGACTGAGCCACTTCGAGTAGGTGGTCGGCCATGGCCATCGGGCCTGTCGCTTCACCCTCACGCCCCTCTTCGTCCCAGATGCGCACGGTGAGGATCTCGGAACGGTGCGGCCCCTGATCCTCGATTTTGCCCCGGCGAACGGTGACTTCGAACCCCTGCTCTTCCTCGTACAGCACCTCCGCAGACTTCGCCCCTCTGGCGGTCGCGGACTCGAGGATCTGGTTCAGCTGCGTGCGAGGAAGGTTCATGCCTGTCATCCTAGGGTGCGAATCGAAAACGGTGGCACCATTGCTGTTCATCGTTGTCCGAAACCCAGCCAACGTCGAGTCCCCCGAATGACCGGATGCCGTGCTCTCGTGATTCTCACCCTCTCCACCGCACTATCCGCATGCGCATTGGCCACCGCCGACGCGCCCGAAGCGGAGGTACCCACGCGCGTAGTGGCTCTCGGTGACCTTCACGCGGACGCGCCACAAGCCCTCGCCGCGCTGCGCCTAGCTGGAATCATCGACGACGAAGGGCACTGGGCGGCTGGCAAGGACATCTTCGTTCAGACCGGCGACATCACCGATCGCGGCCCCGACTCGAAGAAGCTCATGGACCTCATGGATCAGCTCGCCGTCGAGGCGAAGGCTGCCGGTGGCGAGGTACGCGCGCTGAACGGCAACCACGAGTCGATGAACCTGCTGGGAGACTGGCGCTACGTGCATCCTCTCGACGTCGAGCAGTTCGGCGGCCTCGAGGCCCGCAAGGCCGCATTCTCGGACGGAGGCCACTACGCGGCGTGGGTGCAGAACCGCCCGGTGGTGACCCAGGTCGAAGAGACGATCTTCGTGCACGGCGGAGTCACCCCCTTCTTCGCGGCGAAGGGCGTGGACGGCATCAACACCGAGGCGAAGACCGCATTCTCGAGGCGCGACCACCGAGCGCCTGTCCTCGGATCCGAAGGTCCGATGTGGTACCGCGGCTACATCAACGATGACGAGAGCGCAGCCTGTAAGGACCTCAGCGTCGCGCTCGCGTCCCTTGGCGCCACCCGGATGGTGGTCGGCCACACCACCCGACGCGACGGCCGGGTTCAGTCGCGCTGCAACGGACGCGTCACCGTCATCGACGTCGGGATCGCCTCGCACTACGGCGGCCACCTCGCGGCCTGGGAGTCGATCGATGGCGACGCCCGCGCGATCTACCCCTCGGGTCCGGTCGACATCGAGGACCCGCCCAGATGATCGCCCTGCTCGCCATGACCAGCTTCGCTAGCGCCGCCACGGTGCAGGTGGAGCTGTCTGTCGAGCAGGCCTCGGCCCTCACGCGTGCACAGGTCGAGAGCGTCGTCTGGCACGCCCTCGCACGAGATCTGGGGCAGGATGCGGTGTTTGTCGAGCCCGGCCAGAACTCCGACACCCCCATCGACCGCTGGCGAATGGAGGTCACCTGGGATCCACAGGTCCTCCACATCGACGGCCACCTGTTCGCAACGCTGGCCCCGCGAGTGCGTGTCGACACCGGATCCGGCGAGCGACAGTGGCTGGGAACCGCCCTGGTCCTCGATCACGCGCAGCACGGCTGGGTCTCTCTCCCAGACGCGGCGCTGATGCGAACGCTCGACCGCGCTGCCCCGGCACTCGAGCGACCGGCGTGGCATGAGATCGCCACCGTCGAGCCACTAAACCTCGTGGTCGCCGTCGACGAGGAGTTGCGCGAGAAGTGGGGAGCCGAGTGGATGCTCAGGGCCGCAGAACGCGTCGAGCATGCCAACCTCCTGCTTCAGCGTGCGCACGTGGAGCTCCACGTCGTGGGCTTCGAGGCGATGCGCTCCCGCGATGACAGCGGCCTACACGACATGCTTCGCGCCCTGGACCGCATGCCTCGACCCGAGGGCGCCGCATTGCGCATCGGTCTGACGGGCCAGATTGTCGCCGACACCGCCTCGGACGTGGAGGACGTCGCGGTCGCCTACGTCCCAGGGTCCACCATTCTGCTTGCCGACCAAGTCCCCGCGCTCGCCAGCCTTCATCGCTGGGACGCTGCCGAAGAGGGCACCGCCCTGGCCCACGAGGTGCTCCACGCCCTGGGTATTCCGCACCTTGAGGCCCCTGGCCAGCTGATGTCCGAGTTCAAGGCCGGGATGCTCTACGACCTCTCCCCCACCGCCGTCGAGCTCGCCGAGACCGCCATGTTCGCGCGGGGCACCCATGACTCACTGCGCGCAGTGCTCGCTCTCGGGCAGGCGGCGGACCAGATCACCGACCCCGCCGAGGCGATGGCGTACATCACCCACAACCTCGCTGCCGGGATTGGCGTGCCCGACCCGGGCCTGGTCGACCCCGACCGGCTGACGCCGCTGACCAACGTCGCGCTAGGCCGATACTACCTTCGGCAAGCCGCGACCTCTCCCGACCAGGCCGACCGCTTCCGTCGCACCGCCGCCCTTCACTCCCGCGCCGCCATCGCCTCCATCCACCCGCAGGACGACTGGACCCCTCTGCTGCGCGAGTTCGCGTCCGCCTTGTGTGACGAGAGCCCCTGGCGCGACACGAGCGGCGGTGCCGTGTGCAGTGAGGTGGCACTTCCTCCCCTCGAAAGCAGAGGGCTAACGCCTCGTATCATCGAAGTTTCGGACTGAAGCGCGCCTCAGCTGAGGCGGCGTTAGACTGCGCCCTTCCCCGAGGGGGTCAGCCATGTCCGTCGCAACCGCTGCATCTGCCACTCGCACCCAGATCCGCTCGTCTTTGAGTGGCTGGACCGGAGAGCTCTCCGGAGACGAGAGAGACCTCTTTCGAGCCTTCGTAGACGAGACCATCTCCGGTCTACGTGGTCCGTTCTTGGCCCATCACCCCGCTGACGAGGTGCTCGCACACCTCGAGTCGGCCTTCCGCTTTACGCTTCAGCGGGACCTCTCCGGCCCCAAGGTCGCGATTCGGCCGGCCGGAAAGGGCGCCGTGACCCTGGCGTGCATGGTGGACCAGCCGTTCATCGTCGACACCATTCGCTTGTTCCTGCGCAACAACGCCGCTGAGTACTGGGGAGGCTTCAACCTCACCTTCCAGGCGACCCGCGACGAGAGCGGCAAGCTCATCGCCGTCGGCGCCGACGATGGCCTGGCCGAGTCCATTGTCTTGCTCGAGGCCGATGCAGGCTCGCTGCTCGACGACGGCGAAAGCAAGGTGAAGTCCCTCACCGGCCACCTGACGCTGGCCCGCGCGCTGGTCTCGGACTTCCGACCGATGACCCGCATCGTCGAGCGGTGGAGTCAGAAGTACGAGAGCCTCGCCGACCGTCATCCCGTCAAGGGCGACCCACTCCGCGAGACCGCTCAGTTCCTGCAGTGGCTTCTGGCCGACAACTTCGTGTTCATGGGCCTCGACGTCGGCGAGGACCGCTTCGGTATCCAGGGCGTGAAGTCCGCTTTCCTCGGCGACTCCGACGGCGAGTGGCCGACCCCGCACGAAGGCACCACCATCCAGGTGCGCAAGTCGCGACACGAGTCCCCCGTCCACCGCGCCGGCCGCATCGACGAGATCCTGATCTCTCCGCCCGACGACTCGGGCGTCGAGCCGCTGTTCATTCGCGGCATGTTCACGTACCGCGCCGTCACCCAGCCCTGCCGCCACGTGCCGATCTTGCGCCGCGTGCTCGCCGGCATCCTCGACGAGACCAAGGCCAAGGCCGGTTCGTACCGCTACAAGGGCATCGCGAATGTCTTTGACTCGCTGCCCACAGAGTTCCTGCTCACCGCGACCCGCGAGGCCATCGCCGAGACCGTCGATCTGGTCTTCGAGGCCGAGCACCAGCAGGACGTCGGCGTCTCCTTCCTGAAGACGGGCCCGTTTACGGCCTTCTGCCTCGTGGCCATGCCCAAGTCGCAGTACACCGATGAGCTTCGTCGCGACGTCGAGACCGACATCACTGCGAGCCTCGACGCGACCTACTGCGACCACGGCCTGTTCGTCGGACGCTACGACACCGTGCTGCTGCACTACTTCCTGACCGGCGTGAGCTTCCCGAGCGACGACGACCTGCAGGAGCTCACCGAGCGCATTCGCGGACAGGCCACCCCGTGGAGCGCACGCCTGTGGAGCACCCTCGCCAAGCGCTTTGACGACGCGACCGCCGACCGCCTGGCCGAGACCTATGGCCGCGCCTTCCCCGACGAGTGGGTTCGCACCACCTCCGCAGACCGCGCAGTTCGCGACATCGAGATGCTCGAGCGCCTGTCCAGCGACGCCCGCCTCGTCGCCGACGTCTACGAGGACCGCAACCGCACGATCACGCTCAACCTCTACGAGCAGCAGGATGTCTACCTCACCGATCTGCTCCCTGTGCTCGACAACTTCGGCCTGGTCGTCATCGAGTCGAACGCCACCCGCGTCGAGTCTCGCGGTGGCCGCCTGTACATCGACACCTTCAAGATCATGGGCGCCAAGGGCGTGCCGCGCACCGAGTTCCGCGAGCGGGGCCCGTTGCTCGTCGACGCCATCGAGGCGGTGTTTGCAAAGCAGGTCGAGAACGACGGCCTGAACCAGCTCGTCCTCGCCTCGGGCCTCACCTGGAAGGAAGTCGACGTTCTGCGAGGCTTCGCGAACTACTCCCGCCAGCTGCAGGACAAGGTCTCACCGACCCGCGCTCGCGAGATCATGCTCACGCATCCGATCATGTGCATCACACTGGTCGAGCTGTTCCGCGCCCGCTTCGACCCCGACTTCGAGGGTAGCCGCGAGCAAGCCGTCAACAAGTGCCGTCAGGCCGTGGTCGACGAGCTTCGCCTGATCCGTGCGCACGACGAAGACCTGCTGTTCTCGACGCTCGCCTCGCTGATCCACGGCACAGTTCGCACCAACGCCTACCGCACCGACCTGCCGTTCCACTACTTGTCCTTCAAGTACGACAGCAGCGCGATCGACGAGATGGGCGACAAGCGCGCCATGTTCGAGATCTACGTGCACCAGAAGGACGTCGAGGGCGTGCACCTGCGCTTCGGCAAGATCGCCCGCGGCGGCCTGCGCTGGTCCGACCGTCACGACTACCGCACCGAGGTGTTCGGCCTCGCCGCGACCCAGGTCGTCAAGAACGTCGTCATCGTGCCGATCGGCGCCAAGGGCGGCTTCTTGTTGAAGAACGCGAGCGCCGACTACGGCATTCGTCGCCAAGAGGCCGACCACCACTACAAGACCTTCATCCGCGGCCTGCTCGACGTCACCGACAACGTCGTCAACGACAAGATCGTGCCGCCCCCGCGCGTGGTGCGCCACGACCCCGACGACCCCTACCTGGTCGTCGCCGCCGACAAGGGCACGGCTCACCTCTCCGACACCGCCAATGCCCTCGCCGTCGAGCGCGGCTTCTGGCTCGGCGACGCCTTCGCCAGCGGCGGCTCGAATGGCTACGACCACAAGGGCATGGGCATCACCGCGCGCGGCGCTTGGGTCCTGGTCAACCGCCACTTCGCCGAGCTCGGCGTCGACCCCTACTCCCAGGAGTTCACGGTCGCGGGCATCGGTGACATGTCGGGCGATGTGTTTGGCAACGGCTTGATCGAGACCCCGCACGCTCGCCTGATCGCCGCGTTCAACCACATGCACATCTTCCTGGACCCCGACCCCGACACCGCGGCTGCCGCGGCCGAGCGCAATCGCCTGTTCGAGGCGGGTCGCGCTGGGGGTGGCTGGGCTGGCTACAACGAGGAGCTGATCAGCGAGGGTGGCGGTGTCTTCGACATTCGCGCCAAGTCGGTTCCGCTCTCGCCCCAAGCCCAGAAGCTGCTTGGACTCTCGCTCGACGAAGCCCCTCCCGAAGTGGTCGTCAACGCCATCCTCAAGATGGACGTGGACCTGCTCTGGAACGGCGGCATCGGCACCTACATGAAGGCGAGCACCGAGACCCACGGCGACGCCGACGACCGCAGCAACGACGCCGTGCGCATCGACGGAAACCAGATCCGCGCCAAGATCCTCGGCGAGGGCGGCAACCTCGGCGTCACCCAGCGGGGCCGCATCGAGGCCGCACAGCACGGCCTGCGGCTGAACACGGACTTCATCGACAACTCCGCTGGCGTCGACCTCTCGGACCACGAAGTCAACCTGAAGATCTTGCTCGATCGGGTCGTCGCTCGCGGCGAGCTCGACGTCGACGGGCGCAACGCCATGCTTCGCAAGGTCGCCGACAAGGTCGCCGATCTCGTGCTCGCGAACAACGATGCGCAGGGCCGTCAGATCACGCGCGACATCGAGCGCAGCAAGCGCAACATCTTCGCGTTCGGACGGGCCATCAGCTTCGTGGAGCGCCACCTCGGCGTGCGCCGCAAGGTGCTTCGCCTGCCCTCCGAGAACGAGATCAACCGCCGCGCCGAGACGGGGGCGGGGCTCACCCGTCCCGAGCTGGCCGTGCTCTCCTCCTGGGTCAAGCAGTACGTGTTCCGCGAGCTGTGCGCCGGCGAGCCCAAGGCCCTGCCCGGCTACGACGAGCTGCTCCTCGGCTACTTCCCCGACAAGTTGGTCGAGACCTACGAAGCCGACGTGCGCAGCCACCAGCTCGCCGACGAAATCGCCATGACCCAGGCCACCACCCGCATCGTCAGTGATGGCGGTGTGACGCTGATCCCGATGATGATCGAGACCACGGGACGCGGTGTTCAGGCCGTGGCATCGGCCTACCTCAAGGCCCAGGTCCTCTCGCGCACCGAAGAGGTCCGCAGCAGCCTGCAGGAGCTCCGGTCCACCATCAACCTGGTCGAGCTCTCGAACGCCTGGGTGCAGGTCGACGACGGCACGCGTCAGGTCGCCGCCTACTGGCTCTCCGCCGGCCAGCGCATTCCGACCGACGACGAGATGACTTCAATGGCCCCGGCCGCCGAGAGCGTCTACGAGCTCCAGGCCCGCGAGGTCACCCGCCGAAACAAGCAGGTGCTCAAGCGCCTGTCGGCCAGTGGCATCCCCCCCGAGGTCGGTGCCCGCGTGCTCCAGTCTCGCTACCTGAACACCGCATTGATGGTGTGGGCCGAGGCCAAGCGCAATGACATGGAACTACCCGATATGGCGGTTCGCAACCTCGCGGTGGGTCGTGCATCTGGACTACAGGCCATCCTCGATGACCTGGCCGAGCGCCCCGCGAGCGGCCGGTGGGACCCGATTGCGCTGCGTATTCTCTTCCACCGCTTCAGCGTGCTTCTCCGCGATGCCGTCAACGTGTCCGGCAACGGCGTTTCGGCCAAGACCGTCGACGCTCTCGAGGCGAAGCTGAAGCGCGGAGCCCTCAAGGACGTGCGCCGGCAGGTGGACGAGCTGATGGCGGGCCAGACCGAGCCCTCGGTGGCGACCCTTCTGGTTGCCGAAGAGCGGGTGCGCGGCCTCCTCGCGCGGATGACCTGATGCCGACCTGGGGCTTTGTGCGGCACGGTGAATCCGTCGCCAACGCGGCGGGATGGCTCGCGGGCCACACCGACACACCGCTCACGCCCCTCGGACAGCAGCAGGCACGCGGCGTTGAGGTGAATGCCGACGACTGGTCCCGCATCGTCAGCTCCGACCTTCAGCGCGCGGCAGACACCGCCCGGCTCGCACTCCCCGGCGTGCACATTCCCGCGTTCTCGGCACTCCGCGAGCGCACGATCGGCGGCTGGGATGGCCTCGCCATCGATGCGCTCAAGGCCGACGGCTCATGGCCGGTTCTGCTGACCTGGGACGGCCCACCGCCCGGCGGAGAGTCGAACAAGATGCTCGCGGTCCGCGTGCTGACCTGGCTCGCCGCGCAGCCCGATGAAGACACGCTGGTCTTTGCACACGGCGGCGTCATTCGAACCCTGAGCGGACTGATCGACGGCCTTCCGATCGACGAGATCCCGCTGCGTAAGGTGAAGAACGGCTCGGTGCTGACCCGTACCATGAGCCAGGACGACTGGACCCAGCTGTTGACGCGGGTGCACACGACGTAGCGCTGGCCCCCTTCGTGCGACCGTGAGGAACTTGGAGGATCGATGTCCGAGCGCGTCACATTCACGGGCCACGACGGTTCACAGCTCGTCGGCCGGCTGCATCGACCGATTCACGCCCGCGGCTGGGCGGTGTTCGCACACTGCTTCACATGCGGCAAAGATCTGCACGCCGCCCGACGCATTGCCGAGGCCCTGGCCGACGCCGGAATCGGCGTGCTGCGCTTCGACTTCACGGGTCTCGGCCAGTCCGAGGGCGACTTCGCGGACACCACCTTCACCTCGAACGTGACCGACATCGTGGCTGCCACCGACTGGCTGGATGCGAACGAGGGGCCCGTGACCTTGCTCGTTGGCCACTCGCTGGGTGGAGCCGCCGTCCTCCTGGCCGCCGCTGAACGTCCAGCCATTCGCGCGGTGGCCACCCTAGGCGCCCCCAGCGACCCCGCACACGCCAGCCACCTGCTCGACCCCGTACGCGCGACGCTCGAGACCGAAGGAGAGGCCACCGCGGTGCTCGCCGGTCGGCCGTTTCGCGTGCGCCGGGACCTGGTCGAAGACCTCGAAGCGCAGCGACTCGAGGCCACCCTGCCGGAGCTCCGCGGCCGATCCCTGCTCTTCCTGCACTCACCTCACGACACGGTGGTGGGCGTCGAGCACGCCGGCCGGCTGTTCCGCGCCGCCCGCCACCCCAAGAGCTTCGTCAGCCTCGACGGGGCGGACCACCTGCTCACGAGCGAGGCCGATGCACGCTACGCCGGCCAGGTCATTGCCGCCTGGGCCGAGCGATACGCCACACAGGCGGAGCCCGCCCACGATGACAGCGAGCGCGGCACGGTCGAGGTGCAGCTCGGGACCGAGCACTACACGACGCACATCATGGCTGGACCGCACCACCTGCTCGCGGACGAGCCCAAGAGCGTGCGGGGAGCCGACCTCGGTCCAAGCCCCTACGACCTGCTCCTGGCGTCGCTGGGGGCCTGCACGGCCATGACCCTGCGCATGTACGCCGACCGGAAGGCCTGGCCGCTTGAGAGCGTGCATGTGGCACTCACCCATCGCCGCACCCACGCCGAGGACTGCCGGGCCTGTGAAACACCCGATGGAAAGGTGCAAGTCATCGACCGCGTCGTCACGATCCAAGGCGACGAACTCGACGCCAAACAGGTCGAACGCCTGCTTCAAATCGCCGACCGCTGCCCGGTGCACCGCACACTCCACGAGCCTCTGGAGGTGCACACACGCCTGGCCTAGCCAGTGTCCGAAGGCCCAGTGACAGGCGGGTTTAGTGGCCGAGACCGCGCAGAACGCCTATGTGCGGCGGATTCCCAGGTGACCCGATGACCACGACCTTCAATGACTTCAAGCTCGACGCACGGATTCTCTCCGCCGTCGCCAAGCTCGGATTCACAGAGCCCACGCCGATTCAGGCCGAAGCCATCCCCGTTCTGCTCGAAGGCAACGACGTCATTGGTGGAGCCCGCACCGGTAGCGGCAAGACGGCAGCCTTTGGTCTGCCGATGCTCGAGATGGCCAAGGACGGCCTGGGCATCCCGAAGGCCCTGATCCTGGCCCCGACCCGCGAGCTTGCTCGCCAGGTCACCGAGGCCTTGCAGTCGTTCGCGGTCGACATGCGCCTTCACATCGTGACGCTGTACGGCGGCGTCGCCTACCAGGGCCAGCTCTCCGCGCTGCGCCGCGGCGTCGACATCGTCGTCGGCACGCCGGGTCGTACCCTCGACCACATCAAGCGCAACAACTTCGACGTCTCCGCGATCGAGATGCTGGTCCTCGACGAGGCCGACGAGATGCTGCGCATGGGCTTCATCGAAGAAGTCACCGCGATCCTCGAGCACCTGCCAACCGAGCGTCAGACTGCGCTGTTCTCGGCCACCATGCCGAAGGCGATCCGCAAGGTTGCAAAGCGCCACCTCAAGGACCCCGTCTCGGTGCAGGTCGAGAGTGGTGGCCTGACGACCGACCACATTCAGCAGCGCTTCATGCGCGTGCCGAACGTGCACAAGATCGACGCCCTCGAGCGCCTGCTTCGCGCCGAAGGCAACGGCACCGCCCTGGTGTTCGCCCGAACCCGCCGCGGATGTGCCGAAGTCGCCGAGGCCCTCGCGAAGCGCGGTATGCCGGTGGACGCTCTGCACGGCGAGATGAACCAGGCCGCCCGCGAGCGCGTGCTGCATCGCCTGCGCTCCCGCCAGCTCGACGTGGTCATCGCCACCGACGTCGCAGCGCGCGGCATCGACGTCGAGCACATCACGCACGTCATCAACCTCGAGCTCCCCAGCGACCGCGAGACCTACGCCCACCGCATCGGTCGCACCGGCCGCGCCGGACGCGATGGCCTCGCCATCACCTTCGTCAGCGTGCGTGAGCGCAAGAAGCTGCAGAACATGGCCGTCAGCGAGGGCATCGATCTTCAAGAGATCCGCATTCCCACCGATGCCGACATCGCCAATGCTCAGCGCAGCCGCATCAGCAAGATGATCACCACGGCACTGACCGACACCGATCGCCCGCGCCGCCTCGAGTGGGTCGCCGAGATTCTCAACGAGACCGAAGCCGAGCCCGCCGACCTCGTCGAAGCCGCGCTTCACCTGCTCGCCGGCCGCGAGCTCGAGGGCCTCGGCGACAGCCCGAGTGACGAGCCCCCGCAGTGGGCCAAGGCACGGATTCATTCCCGCATCGAGCCCCGCGCCGACGAGGTTGAGCTGTTCTTCCCCATCGGCCGTAACCGCGGACTGCGTCCCGGAGACATCGTCGGTGCGCTCGCCAACGAGCTGCGCATTCCGACCGATGCCATCGGCCGCGTGACCCTTCTCGACCGCAAGAGCTTCGTCGGACTGCCCCGCGAGATCGCCATGCAGGTCGCCCAGGAAGTCAGCGAGCTCGAGCTACGCGGTGTGCGCGTGCCGGTGCAGCTGGCCCGCCAGAACGACGACCGCGGTGGACGCCCCCACTTCAAGCGCTTCCAGCACCGCGACCGCAACGACGGCGGCGGCTTCAGCCCCAAGGGCCAGAAGCGCTTCGGAAAGGGCAAGCGCCGCTAAGCGCGCAGCGCCACATCCACCGGAAGACCACCCTCGGGGTGGTTGGACAGCTCGGCCTTCATCGCGATCTTGTAGTCAGGGGCGAGCTGCGGCTTCACGCGTTGAAGCAGACTGCCCACGACCAGCTGCGCCTCCATCATCGCGAAAGCCTTGCCGATGCAGATCCGCTGGCCCCCCGAGAACGGCACATACGCGCCGTTCGGAATCGCCTTCGCCCGCACCTTGCTAAACCGCTCGGGGTCGAAGGTCTCAGGTGACGGAAACCACCGCGCGTCGTGCTGGGTGACGTAGGGGCTGATGATCACCGGCGAGCCCTTCGGGATCTTGAAGCCGCCCACAACTGCATCCTCAGTCGGCTGCTTCATGAACACCCACACGCTCGGCAGAATGCGGATGCTCTCCTTCACGCACATCTCGAGGTACGGCAGCTCCTTGAGATGAGCCACAGTGAGGCGCTCCCCGCCCGTGACGCGATCGATGTCGGCGACCAAGCGCTCGGTCACGTCGGGATTGCGGGCGAGCAGGTACCACATCCACGTCATCGCGTGCGCCGTGGTCTCGTGGCCGGCGAAGAACAGCGTCATGGACTGGTCGCGGACCTCCTTGTCGGACAGGCCGTTGCCGTCTTCGTCCTTGGACATCAGCAGCATCGAGAGCAGATCGCCGCGATCGGCGGTGTTGCCACGCCGCGAGTCAATCACGCCACGGACCACGCTCTCCATGTCGTCGATGGCCTTGAGCTTGCGCTTGTTCCGCTTCGACGGCCACCACTTCGGCACCGGAACCGGCATGTGAATGTGCTCGACCATCTCCTTCTGGATGACGTGCATGGCCTCGCCGACCTTCTCGGCGCCTTCTCGGACATCGGCATCGAAGAGCGTCTTCGCCACGATCTCGAGGGTCAGCTGCACCATGTCGTCGTCGAAGTCTCGCCGCTCATCGGACTGCCACTCATCGACCATGCGGTGCGTGTAGGCCACCATCGTGTCGCCGTAGGCCATGATCCGCTTGCGGTGAAACGCGGGCAGCACAAGCTTGTGCTGTCGCTTCCACGTCGCGCCTTCGGTGGTGAGCAGGCCATCTCCGAGAAACTTCTCCCAGAGACGCTTCGCGATCTGCGGCTTGAGGAACACATCGGCGCGGCGCGTCATGATGTCCCAGATGTCGTCCGGGTGGGTGACCAGGTACCAGTACGAGGGGCCAACGCGAAAACGAACGACGTCGCCGTAAGCCTCGTGCAGGTACTTGATGTAGTGCAGCGGCTGCTCCTTGAAGTCGAGCGTGCTGCCTAGGAAGAAGTCCCCGCGCGGTCCGGGCGGAAGTGGAGCGTCCATCGAGAGTCCCGTGAAACTGTGTGATCACGCCGCTGACGAGCCGCTGCGCAGGCTGAGCATCCAATTTACGCTGACGCCTGTCAACGGGAACTGAAACATGTTCTATTACTCGTCACGAGAGGACAACATGGCCGACTACAGCACCCTCGATCTGATGGATCCGAAAACCTTCGATGGCGACACGAGCGGCCTGATGGACTGGCTGTGCGAGAAGGAGGTTTACTGGGATCCCCAGTCGGAGCTCTGGGCAGCCGCCTCCTACGACGCGGTCGTGGCAGTGGCGCGTGATCCCAAGACCTTCCACTCCGAGGAGGGCAACGTCCCGAAGCTGCCGAATGATCCGTCGTTCATCAACTTGGACGGAAAGGCGCACAAGAAGCGTCGCGGGCTGATCAAGCACCTGTTCACCCGCCCGGCGATCGCCAGACTCGAAGAACACATTCGCGACGCCGTCGACAACCTCATTGACGAGGTGATCGAGGACGGAGAGTGTGACTTCGTCGCCAGCATCGGCTCGATGATCCCCCTGCAGATCATCTGTGAGATGACCGGCATCGACGAAGAGTGGCGGCCAATGGTGCACGAAGCCATCGATGGCTTCATCCTCGGCGGCTCGGGGCCGGACCACGTCACCGAGGCCGTCAACGAGGCGTTCATCACCTTCGGCGGCCTGCACATGCACCTGGTCGACCAGCGCCGCGCCGAGCCCAAGGATGACCTGCTCTCGCTCTGGATTCACGCCGAGATCGACGGGCAGCCGATGACCGAAGATGAGCTGCTCTTCGAGCACACGATGATGATCATCGGCGGCAGCGAGACCACCCGCAATGTCATGTCGGGCGCGATCAAGGTGCTCTCGGACCAACCCGAGATTCGCGACCGCTTGTTGGCAGACCCCAGTCTGCTCGAGGCGGCCAGTGAGGAGGCGATTCGCTACGTGACGCCGTTCATTCGCATGTCGCGTACCGCCACCCGCGACGTCGAGTTCTACGGCCACCAGATCAAGAAGGGCGACGAGATCTTGATGGTCTACCCCTCCGCCAACTTCGACAAGCGGAAGTTCGACGACCCTTACACGTTCAACATCGACCGCGACCTCAAGAAGACCAAGGTGCTCTCGTTCGGCTTTGGGCAGCATTTCTGCATCGGCGCCTACCTCGCTCGTCTCGAGGTCAAGGTCTGCCTGGAGCAGATGCTCAAGCGCATGCCCGACTGGGAGGTCACCGGCGAGGGGACCCGCCTGCACAGCTCGTTCGCGCGCGGCTACACCAGCCTGCCGATCAAGTTCACCCCCGGCAAGCGCCTGAACGCCATGGCGGCCAAGTAGATGGGCGACGTATTTGCAGACGGCCTGCTCACCGGCAAGGTCGCGTTCGTGATGGGTGGAACCCGCGGCATGAACCTGGCGATCGCGACGCGCTACGCCGCGTATGGGGCGAGTGTGGCGGTGCTGAGCCGCAACCCAGAGCGCTGTGAGGCCGCCGCGGCGGGCATTCGCGAGGCCACCGGGGCGAAGGCCATCGGCATCGCTTGCGACGCTCGGGACTACGACCAAGTCGCCGCAGCAGCCGCCACGACGGCCGAGACCCTGGGCAAGCTCGACCTGGTGGTCGCGGGCCAGGCCGGCAACTTCTACGCACCGGTCACCGGCATGAGTGCGAAGGGCTTTCGGACTGTGGTCGACATCGACCTCACCGGAACCTTCAACACCTTCAAGGCGGGCTTCGAGCACCTGAACCGGCGCGGTGCCTCGATGGTGGCGATCACGGCGCCCGAGGCCGTCCAGGCGCTCCACTTTCAAGCCCACGTCTGTGCCGCGAAGGCCGGTGTGAACCAGCTGATTCGCGTCTGTGCCCAGGAGTGGGGCCCCGAGGGCGTGCGCGTCAACGGCATCTCGCCAGGACCCATCGAGGGCTCGTGGGGCATGAGCAACGTGGCCTCGCCAAACGCACAGATTGTCGAGATGATTCGCCGAGCGATCCCGCTGAAGCGGTGGGGTGTCGAGGCCGACATCGCCGATGCCGCCCTGTTCCTCGCTTCGCCCGCGGCAAGCTACGTCAACGGCACGATCCTGACCGTCGACGGCGGCGTGACCATCGCTTCGCCCGAGATGAGCCGCTTCAACAGCCTCGAAGATGTCGAGAACGACCCTCGCGTGCGTCGCCTCTCGAAAGAAGAGACGCGCTAGTCCGAGCCGATCGGCCGGACGAGACGGAAGCCCACGTCGGCATGGCCCTGCTCGCCGCTCACGCCCGAGCGCGCGCAGGAGCGAGCCATGTCCTCGGGCTGGCGCCACGATCCGCCGCGCACCGTCCGCACGCCGACATCACCGCTGAACTCGACGCGTCGATTCACGCGGTCGCCGAGACTCGTTGGGCCTTCGGCGTCGAAGGGATCTTCGCACCAATCGCGCACGTTGCCACCCAGCCCCAGAACGCCGTACGCCGACATGTCCGCGCCTCCGAACTCGGTGGCACCGGGCCGGAGCGGCAGATGTTCGCCTGCCCGAATGCGCGCGAAGGACGTGTCGAAGGCATCGCCCCACGGATACCAGCGCGCATCGGGACCGCGAGCCGCCTTCTCCCACTCGACCTCGGTGGGCAACCGATAGACCTTCCCGGTGTTGGCAGATCGCCAGATCGCGTACGCCCTCGCTGCCCGCCACGAGACACCGGTCGCGGGCCAGTCAGGACGGAACAAGCGCACGCGTGACTTGAACAAATCAGAACGCGCTCGCGTACCCTCGGCATCGGGGTCTTTCAGAAAGGCGAAGAACTCCGAAGTGGTCACCGGAGTCGTCCCGACGGCGAAAGACTCGACCCAGACGCGCTGTGCGCGACCTGCCCCCCTCGCCTCCGCATCGCCGCCAATCGTCACCCAGCCCTCGGGCACGAACACCTCGCCGGCGTCGAGCTCACCGGTTGCGGGAAGGTAGAGCGGCTTCACCCCGCTGGCGCCAGGCGCTCGCGGAACCCAGGGTCGGGTGCGCCCGAGCACGAAGGGGTAGCCCACCGGCGGACGCCCCTCTGCCTCGAGCAGCAGCAGGTAGCTTCCAACCGGAAGCTCCACATCGATCAACGGCGTCATTCCCAGCGGCCGAACCCGCTCGACGGCGAGCCGACGGTCTTGGTTCACATAGCGAAACAGCGTCGCTGTGGCCGGCACCTGGGTGAGCAGCGTCAGCGAGCTGGTTCCCGCCAGGTAGGCGGCGTAGTCACCGATGTCATGAGCGCGCAGCAACACTTCCTGCCGCGCCGCCTCGACGCGGTCACGGGCCAGCTCAGCGGCCTGGTGGTGCTCGAAGTGGATCTTCGCCAACACCGCATGCGCATCATCAAGATCGGGATCGAGCGCAAGCGCTCCGTTGAGCTGCTGTGTGATCTCGGCCAGCGTACGGTCGGCCTGCCGCGCCACCTTGCTCGCCTCGTCCTGAAGCTTCCAGGTGGGGGCCTTGGCTTCGGCCGTGGAATGGGCCCCGAGACTGGCCAACCGCTCCTCGGCCAGCGCTGACAGATGAGCGGATCGGCGGCGCAGAGGCTCGAGATCGGCGAGGCCTTTGCGAGCGAGTCGCACTTCTTCGAGCGCGCGCTCCCGTCGGATACTGCCCTCGAGCCAGCGTGCGATCTCTTCGGCGAGAAGGCCGGCATCTGTGAAGCGCTCCTCTGGCTCTGGGCGCATCGCCCGGCTCACGATCGAGGCGAGGCCGTCAGCGACCGGTCCCCGCGCAAGCGAGCTCATCGGCGGAAGCTTTCCTTCCGCAGACTGCACCAACAGCTGCACATGCGTGCCTGTGTACGGCCGCTCGCCGGTCAGCAACTCGAAGAGCATGACTCCGAGCGCGTACACATCGGCGGCTGGAGCCATCTTCTCGGCCTGACCCATCGCCTGCTCTGGCGGCATGTAGGCCGGGGTTCCGGCGACCGCTCCTGGCGCGGCGGTGTGCGCCGAAGCCCCCAGACTCACCGGCCCCTCGCTGTGCGCCTCGGCCTGAGAGGCATCGATCAACCGCGCCACACCCCAGTCCATGACGAGCACTTCGCCAAAGCCGCCGACCATGATGTTCGAGGGCTTCAGGTCACCGTGGAGCACACCGCGGGCATGCGCATAGGCCACGGCCTCGCACACCTTCTGATACACCGCCAGCAAGCGGGTCTCGGTCCACTGCGCGCCGTCATCGCCGTCGCCCCGGTACACCTGGCTCAAGATGGCGGACAGAGTCTGTCCGTGCACCTCCTTCATGGTGAAGAAGGGCAGGCCCTGCTCGATCTCACCGACCGCGTGCACCGGGGGAATCGAAGGGTGCGCGAGCTGGGCGGTGATCTGGGCCTCGGCGAGAAAGCGCGCCCGCATGCTTCGATCGCCGGTGTAGCGACCGTCGAGCACCTTCATCGCGAGGACGCGCTGGAGCACGTCGTCCCGCGACCGGTGCACCTCGGCCATGCCACCGCGTCCGAGCAGCCCGAGCGAGTGAAACGCCACCCTGGGGAGCACCGTGTCTTCGACGGCATCGGCCTCTTCGGTGCCGAACAAAGCCGGAAGCGTTGGGGGAGCCGGCTCGGAGGAAACCTCGTCGCGGGCCGGCAGAAGCAGTGTCTCCACACTGCTAATGTCGGACGGCCTCGCAGTCTCCCCCACGCGAATCATCGTGGGTGTGCCCGCCGTCGACGTACGCATGAGGCGCAGCAGCACAGGCTCGAGCCCTGGATCGATCGCGTGTTCGGCGATGAACCGCGCGACCAGCTGCTCGTGAAAGCCCTTTTGTACCGGCTCCTTAGAGCTCAATGCCGAGCACCTCCGCGGAACGCGACAACACGTCGTCGGGGTCGAAGGGCTTGGTCACGTACAGGTCCACACCCACATCGGTGCCGGTAGCTCGGTCGAACTCTTGCCCCTTTGCGGTGAGCATCATGATGTAGATGCCCTTGAGTTCCGGATCTGCGCGAATCGTTCGACAGACGTCGAAGCCGTTGACGTGCGGCATCATGACGTCGAGCAAGATCAGATCGGGACGCTCTTCCGAGACCATCTCGAGGGCCTCGCGTCCGTCCGCGGCCATCAAGATCTCGACGCCGACCTCCTCGAGTTCATCGAGGGTCTGCTCGAGCAGAAGCCGAATGTGCGGCTCGTCATCGACAATCAGGACCTTCTTGTTCACCGCTGCACCTCGAAGACTTCGGACGGCCCGCCCGGGAGTTCCCGCACGCCGACCCCAGCGTACTCCACACCCTCCGCGAGAGCACGAGCCACTTGCTGATCGACAAGAAGCTGGCCATCGGACTCGGACTGGAGCACCGCTGCGTTGTTGATTCCAGTGTACAGGCCACCTGGATCGCCGCCTCGAACGGTCGCGCAGGCCACGCCGACGCCAGGCACACCCGCGCCCATCGCCATGGGGCTGGCCGCGATCACCGCATCGATCACACGACGCCCCGCAGCTACGGCATCATCCACGGCCGAGTCGCCGCGAAACACGCCCAGAACGAGCATGCCCTGCGGGGTGTCCACGACCGCATCGCCCTCGAGAAACGCGTCGATGACCGACGCTACGCCTTGCTCGAGGGCCTGCACGAGGTGATCCACCTGTCCGAAGCCTTTGGCCGTGGCCAGCCGGCGAAGGTCGCAGCACGCCACGACCAACGCTTCTTCCTCGGGTACGCCGTGCTCGAAGACCGCGCCGAGCAAGTCGGGCGACACGTGCCGCTCGAGCTGGTGCAAAAGCGAGAGTTCCCGTAGGCGCTCCCCCTGGAGCTGGGCCGCAGCGAGGGCCGACGACGCGTTCGCCGCGAGGGCCGCCACGAGCTTGAGGTGGCCGGAGCCCCAGCCCCCCTGCCCGTCCTGCCAGAGCCTAAGCATGCCGAAGACCCGCTCGCCAACGCGCATCGGCGCGCAGATGACCTCGCGAGGACCCTCGTCTCCACTCGCGGTGACCTCGTCCACGAACTCGGCCCGACCCGTGCGCAACACCCGCCCTGCAGTGCCCGTGGAAGCCGAGAGAACCCGTCGCTCGTCGAGTTCCTCGCCGACTCCGGCCACCGCCTCGAGCACATCGCGCCGAGGGTCGTGCAAGAACAAGGCGGTACCGGTCGCGCCGAGATGGCGCTGCGCGTGCTCAACGACCGTCCGAGCGACGCCCTCAACGTCGAGCTGCCGCGACAGCTGCTCGCCGAGCTCGTAGAGAAGAGACAGCTCCTTGTACCGCTCGAGCGTCTCGCCAGCGAGGGCCCGCTTCTCGGTTTCGCGCGTGAAGATCCAGGCTGCCAAGCTCGCGATCGCCTCGGTTCCAGGACCGCCGATCGCGCTGCCTAGCTCTTCGTCATCCACCACGATCGGACAGGGCTCACCCGCGTTGGCCTCACCGACGAGCACCTTTCCACTCGCATCGGCAATGCACACCCCACCCGGGACCAGTGCGATCGCGTCGGTCAGCACCCGCTTCTGAGCACCACGAAGGGCCTTCTTGAGCGTGAGCGGCCTCAATCGGCCCCCTCGACCAGCTGCACGATGTACACGTGCTCGAGGCCCCGCTCGAAGCGAATCGTGCGCAGAAGCTCCTCTTGAGAGTCCACCAACGACTCGAGGATGATCAGGTCGGGCTTGGTCCGCTTGGCCTCATCGAGGCACTCCGCACCCGTGCACGTCCCCACGACCTGGTAGCCACGCAGCTCAAGCAAGCGAGACACATCGACACTCATCGACGCGGTTTCATCCACCACCAGCACCCGCCGCGGCGAGGACACCTGCTCGAGGAGCTCGCGAACCGCACCCACCAGCTCATCGGTCTGGGCGGGCTTGGTCAGGTAGCGGTCCACCCCCAGGCGGAACCCACGCTCGGTGTCCTCGAGAATCGACAGCATCAGGATCGGAATCGACTCCGTCTTCGGGTCGCCCTTGAGCATCGCGGCGACGTCAAAGCCCGAGAGGTCGGGCATCATCACGTCGAGGATGACGAGGTCTGGACGGTCGGCTCGAATCGCGGCGATGCCTTCGTAGCCGTTCGACGCCTGACGGACGATGAAGCCCCGATCGGTCAGTTCCTGGCGAAGCAGCTCGCGAATACTCGGGTCGTCGTCGACGACGAGAATCGTCCGCTCAGAGGAGGCGGCTGTGCGCGGAACCTTGCGCTCGATGCGGCGCACGATGGCATCGACGTGCGGCACGCGACTGGCCTCGGCGGTGACCGAGGCGAGGACGACCGCGAAACGAGCCCCCTCGCCAACCTGACTCTCGATCGTGATCTCGGTGTCGTGGGCGCGAGCGATCTGCTGGCAGATCGGCAGGCCAAGCCCCGTGCCCTGCGGCTTGTCCGTGAGGGTGTCACCCACCTGCTTGAAGCGCTCGAACACTGCATCGTGCAGCCCCGGTGCAATCCCTTCGCCGTGGTCGCGCACCGACAGCTCCACGCCGTCGCCCTCGGCACTTGCCGTGAGTTCGACGGCGCGGCCGGCCGAGAACTTCGCAGCGTTCGACAGCAGGTTGATCAGCACCTGAATGAGCCGACTTCGGTCGCCATTCACTGCCGGCAGATCCGGGTCGATCCGCACCACAAGCTGGTCGGCTTCAAACAGCGCCGAGGCCGCATCGGCAGCCTGAGCGACGAGGCTCGAGACCTCGATCGGCGCGAAGCTCCACTCCATGCGGCCGGCTTCCATCTTCGAGATGTCGAGCACATCGTTGATCAGTGCGGTGAGCCGCTCACCCTCGCTCGAGATGATGTCGATGTTGTTGCGCACGCGCTTCATGGCGCGAGCCAACTTCGGGTCCTCGCCGTCGAGGTGTGGGAAGAGCTTTGACTCGAGCTGGTTCCGCGTGATCTTCGCGAAGCCGAGCACCGACGTCAGCGGCGTGCGGAGCTCGTGGGACACCGTGGCGATGAAGTCGGTCTTCATGCGATCGACTTCGCGCTCCAGCGTGACATCCTGGACGCGAGCCACTGCACCGCTGACCTCTCCCTCGTGCACAATCGGAGAGGCCTGGGTCTGCACCACACGATCACCGGGAAGCCGCGCCTCACCCGTCGCGGGACGGCCTGTGTCGAGGGCGTCGCGGATCACGCTCGCGATGGCCGGAGGCAGCGTCGTCCCCACCGATAGG
This sequence comes from Pseudomonadota bacterium, assembly GCA_023954855.1. Lineage (GTDB taxonomy): Bacteria > Myxococcota_A > UBA796 > UBA796 > M1803. Next base: position 43,810 of record JAGSGY010000018.1, read on the forward strand.
CCCACTTCGACAGGCATGCCGAGCATCTTGGACAGCGCCGGGTTCACCATGCGCAAGCCGCCGTCGGCGCCGGTCGCGACGATGCCGTCTGCGAGGCTGTCGAGCATTGCTTGGCGCTCGACCAGGGCAATCGCGATCGACCGCGTGCGACGGGCGACCTTGTCCTCGAGCTCGACGTTGAGCTGCTGAAGCTCAGTCTCGGCCTTCTTGAGCTTGGTGATGTCGCGGCAGATCGCCAGCATCAGCAGCTCGTCCTCGGCCTCGAACAGCCCGAGGCGTACCGAGACCGGGAAGGTGCTGCCGTCCTTGCGCCGCTGCAGCCCCTCGACGCTCATCGGTGTGCCGACCTCCATTCGGTTCCAGATGCCATCCAGACGGCCGGGTTGGATCGTCGTCTCGAAGTCGGCGACATGCAGGGCGAGCATCTCTTCGCGCGTGTAACCCAGCACCTTGCATGCCCACGGATTCGCGTCGCGAATGCGCCCCTCGAGGTCGTGCACGAACCAGGCATCGGTCGCGTAGTCGACCAGTTCCTGAAGATTCGACTGGCTGGTGAAGACCGTGGCGCGCTCGCCCACGTCCTCGACCACCATCAAGAAGCCACCGTCCGCGGCAGAGAGCCGGCAGACCAAGCTGCGCTCACCATCTGGACGCGCAAACCGCGCCCTGACGACGGCCATCGGGGCCCCCTGCAGCACGTTCTCGAACGCGCGCTCGAAGCGCTCGTGGTGTTCGGGAACCGCAAGCGAGGCCCAGTTTAGACCCAGAGCCTGCGTTTCGGGCCAGCCGAGGATCGACTCAAAACCCGCCCCCGCCCGGAGCACCAGGCCCTGCGTATCCAGCAGCAAGGCGGCACAGAGTTCAAGCTCGAGCAGTTGCATCAGTCCTCGCGCAGACCAGGGTACCGCAAGCTGCCGAAGCGGGCCCAGCCGACCCCGACGAGGCCGCGCGCAGCTCGCTCACGCATCGCCGCCGACCAACTCAAAACTCGCATCGCCTACGAGCACTCCATTTACCTGTACTGCGACTCGATGGAGCCCCGGTCGGGTCTTGCGCGTCGTCACCGGTCGCATCGGAAAGGCCTTGCGAATCGACCAGGTCTCGCCGGGCGACAGGGTGCGTTCGGGGCCGCGAAACACCTTGCGTCCGCGGGGATACGTGAACACCCACTCCACCCGAAGCGCCGCCGGCTCCGCACCGAGATGCGTCAGGCCGACATCAAGCGTGACAGCGTCGCCGAACAGAACCGTCGGCGGCGTGAGGCTCGGTCCCGCGACTTCGACCTCGGGCGGACCGAAGCCAAACAGCGCCAGCGTCGCCGCATCGCCCTTGCGGAACAGCGTGCGAAGGCCGTGGCGCGCCGCACGTTCACGCTCCTTACTCGGCCGCTCCATCCACTGACCGGCCCGCGCGACCGCCAGGCTAGGGTGGTCCTTCGCGACGTCATTCAGGTGATTCGAGACCGACAGCCGCACGTAGCGCTCCGGGTCATCGACAAGCCTCGAGATCAGCTCGAGGCCTCTCCGCGGGTCATCCACGGATGGCCGCAACACCCGTCCCCAAGGAAGGCGAGGCCGCGTGCCTTCGGAAGCCAGCCGCCGCACATGCACATCAGCGTCCTCCACCCAGCCCTCGATGGTGGCCCACGCCAGCTCGGGATGCGCCTCGATGAGCGGACGCACCGCAAACTCCGCCGAGAAGCGGCGCGTCATCTCGCGAAGGGCCGCCAGTGAGGCCTCGGGCGTCTGCACGCCGTGTTCCTCGACCACCTGCAGCACCGGCCAGTAGTGAAAGGCCTCGACGAGGTTCTCGGTCGTAGTGTTCGGCGGGCGCAGCGCAGCGACCAGGACGTCGAGCGCATCCTCGAAGTCGTCGGGCAGCTGCCGGCGCAGCGCGAGTGCGATGTGTCGAACTCTCGCCTTGAGCTCGAGATCCGCGAGCCCATCGGTGGCTTGATGCACGAAGTGGGCGGCAGCGAACGTCGACGACACGGCCGCGACCTCATCTGCGAGGGTGCGCACCGCTTCCGCGTTCAGCTTCTCTTTGAATGGCTCCACACCCACCTCCACGCCCGTCCTAGCTGCTGATGGCCAACGGGTCGCTTGGCCTACCGTCAGGGCCTGGCAGTGGCCTCTAGGTGTGCTTGCGGACGTAGCGCTTCAGCCACCACATGTAGGTGCCGAGATTGAACTTCATGATGGGACGAATCATGGGGTGAACCCGACCAAATCCGCCGGTCGGGTTGTAGCCCACGGTCCAGGTCAACCGACAGCCATCCGGCGTCTCCTCGACCTTGTAGTGCTCGCCGAAGCTGGTCCAGATCTCTTGGCTGGTGCCCGTGAAGGTGAACGCCATCTCGCGGCCCTCATCCCATTTCACGAACTCCTCGTAGACCTCGGTCCCGCCCCAGAACACGACGGTACGCGTGGTGCCGATGCCATACGGCTTCGGGCTCGTCCAGATCACCTTGCCGATGCCCGGCGCCCACTTCGGCCAGGAGGCAGGGTCCTCGAAGATCGCGAAGAGCTGCGCGGGCGTGCAGGGCAGCTCCTTCTCGTAGCGAAACATCACCGGCTGTTCGGCGATCTGCTCCGCGGTGAGGGTCTCGCAGTGAAAACCCATGCTCTCGAGCGCGGGTGCAGGTGCGTGGCTCATGAGGACTCCTCGGGCAAGACCAGAGCGCCAGCGGCGGCGGCCTGGTCGCGTGTGGCATCCGAGACACCCCACGATGAAGTGACGGCGCGCGCATCTGCGCCCAACGGCGAGGGCGGCGTCGAGGTGAGAGGCCGCGCGTCCCCGCGGTCCACCGACAGGGTGTGAAAGCCACCGACATCGGCATGCACCGCCGCAAACTCGGGGTCGGCGAGCGCCTCTTCAGGGGTTCGGACGGCGGTGAGGCAGACGTCTTGACCCTCGAAGTGCGCAAGCCACTCCGCCTGGGTGCGCTGCGAGAACAGCGCCTGTAGAGCCTCGATCGCCTCGACGGCCTGAGTCCCCGTGGCGTAGCCATGGCGAGCGAGCTCGGGAGCGCCGAGGCCGGCGCAGAGGTTCGCGAAGAAGTGCGGCTCGAGGGCGCCTACCGCGACGTAGCGGTCATCTTGGGTGGCGTAGCAGCGGTAACAGGGCGCTCCACCGGTGAGCATGCCCCCGCCGCGCGGCTCTTTCATGCCGCCGACCGCGGTCGGAAAGGCCACGGCCGCGAAAGCGAGTGAGCCGCGGGTGAGGCTGATGTCGAGGTGCCGCCCGACGCCAGTCGACGATCGTTCGAGCAGCGCCGCGAGCACCGCGATCGTGCCGGGAAGCGATCCGCCACCCACGTCGGCAATCTGCACACCGGGAACCGCCGGTGGGCCATCCGTCGGACCGAACAGCGACAACAGGCCGGCGTGCGCGAGGTAGTTGAGGTCATGGCCAGCCGCCGCCGACAGGGAGCCGTGCTGGCCGTAGCCCGTGAGCGAGGCGATGATCAGCCGCGGATTGCGCTCCATCAACGACTCTGGGGCCAGCCCGAGGCGAGCGAGCACCCCAGGGCGGAGGCTCTCGACGACGATGTCGGCCGCGTCGACCAGCTCGAGAAACAGCGCCGTACCGGTCGGATCCTTGAGGTTGAGCGCTACCGACGCCTTGCCCGCGTTGAGTGCTCCAAACGCCGCACCCACGCCATCGACATGCGGCGGCAGGTAGCGCATGCCCTCTCCGCGCGGTGCTTCGATCTTGACGACCTCAGCGCCAAGGTCCGCCAGCGCGCGCGTGAGCAGCGGGCCCGGCAGGTAGCGGGACAGGTCGAGAACCCTGATTCCCTCGAGGGGTCTGAGGGGCTTTGTCACTGCATCTCCAGAGTGGTAGCGCGGCAAAGTGAAACATGTTCTACTGCCCAACTGCAACATGTTCTACCTCGGGAGGGACCCATGGCGGACTGCTACATCTACGACGCGGTGCGTACGCCGCGCGGAAAGGGGCGCCCGAGCGGCTCCCTTCACACGATTGCCCCGGTCGATCTGGCCAAGACGGTGCTCGTCGCACTGGCTGAGCGCAATCAGATCGACACCGCTGTCATCGAGGATGTGATCCTCGGTTGCGTCGAGCCGGTCAAGGAGCAGGGCGGAAACATCGCCCGCATTGCCGCGCTCTACGCAGGCTACGACCAGACCGTACCCGGCATGCAGATCAACCGTTTCTGCGCCTCGGGCCTGGTCGCGACCAACTACGCGGCCGCCAAGGTCATGAGTGGCCAGGCCGAAGCCGTCGTCGGTGGCGGCGTCGAGAGCATGAGCCGCGTGCCGATGGGCGCCAGCCGCGGTCCCTGGGCGACCGACCCCCAGGTCGCTTCCGACACCAAGTTCATCCCCCAGGGCATCAGCGCCGACCTCATGGCGACCCTGTTTGGCTACTCCCGCCGCGACCTCGATGAGCTCGCCGAGCAATCGCAGGCCCGCGCGGCCAAGGCGTGGGAAGAGCGGCGCTTCGACAAGTCCATTGTGCCCGTGCGGGACATGAACGGCATCGTCGCCCTGGACCGCGACGAGCACATGCGCCCGGGCACCACCGCCGACAGCCTCGCGCGCCTCAAGCCCTCGTTCGCGACCATGGGTGAACAGTATGGCTTCAACGCCATCGCGACCCAGCGCTACCCCGAAGTCGAGCGCATCCACCACGTGCATCACGCGGGCAACTCGTCGGGCATTGTCGATGGGGCCTCTGCGATCTTGCTGGGCTCCAAGGAGCTCGGCGAACAGCTGGGACTCAAGCCACGCGCCATCATCCGCGGCTTCGCATCCATCGGGTCCGAGCCGACCATCATGCTCACCGGCCCGGCTGACGCTGCCGAGCGCGCCCTGAAGAAGGCGAAGATGTCGGCCTCCGACATCGATCTCTGGGAGATCAACGAGGCCTTCGCCGCCGTCGTGCTGCGCTTCGCCGAGGTGCTGAAGCTCGACCACGCCAAGGTCAACGTCAACGGCGGCGCCATCGCCATGGGCCACCCCCTGGGTGCCACCGGAGCCATGATCTTGGGCACTGTGCTCGACGAGCTCGAGCGCACTGGAAAGTCGACCGGAGTTGCCGCCCTGTGCGTCGGCGCCGGCATGGGAACCGCAACCGTCATCGAGCGCGTGGAGGCGTAATGATCAACTACGAGCAAGACGACAACGGCCTGGTCACGCTGACCATCGACATGCCCGACCGCAGCGCGAACGTCTGGAACCAGGCGTCAATGGATGCCTTTTCGGAAGCCCTCGAGCGCGCGGCTGCCGACGAGAGCTGCACGGGCATCATCATCGCGTCGGCAAAGAAGGTGTTCCTCGCAGGAGCGGACCTCGACGCCCTGAAGGCCATGGCCTTCGGCGACAAGGACCCCGTCGCCCTGAACGCCACCGTGGGCGCCCTCTCGGTACTGCTCCGCCGCCTCGAGACCTGCGGAAAGACCGTTGTCGCGGCAATCGAAGGCGCTGCGCTAGGCGGTGGATTCGAGCTCGCGCTGGCCTGCCATCACCGCGTCGTCGCCGACAGCCCCCGCCTTCAGCTCGGACTGCCCGAGTCGCAGCTCGGGCTTCTGCCCGGCGCCGGCGGAACCCAGCGTCTGCCGCGTCTGATCGGCATTCAGGCGAGCATGCCCCTTCTTCTCGAGGGCAAGCAGCTCACGCCCGACAAGGCGCTCAAGGCCGGCATCATCGATCAGGTCGTGCCGCGCGGCGAAGTCGTCGCAGCCGCAAAGGCCTGGGCACTGGCAAACCCCGAGGCCACCCAGCCTTGGGACGACAAGCGCTTCAAGGTTCCCGGCGGCGGTCTGGACGACCCGAAGACGCTGTCGACCTTCATGGTTGCCACGGCTTTGCTCAACGCAAAGACCCATGGCAACTACCCCGCGGGCAAGGCCATTCTCTCGTGCATGTTCGAGGGGCTGCGCACAACGCTCGACGCCGGACTGCTCATCGAGAAGCGCTACTTCCTGAAGCTGCTGCTCGACCCCACTGCGGGTGCGATGATCCGCACCATGTTCCTGTCGCTGCAAGACGCCAACAAGCTGGTTCGCCGGCCCGCCGGCATTGAGCGCCGGGCCCCGAAGAAGCTCGGCGTGCTCGGCTCGGGCCTGATGGGCTCCGGAATCGCGTTCGTCGCCGCGAAGAAGGGCATGGAGGTCGTCGTACTCGACGTCGACGCCGAGAAGGCCGCCGGTGCCATTGCCTACGCATCGAAGCGCCTGGACAAGGCGATCAGCCGCGGACGCTCCACCGAAGAGAAGAAGGCCGCCACCCTCGCCCGCATCACCGCCACCGCCGACTACGCGGCACTCGACGGCTGCGACCTGGTCATCGAAGCGGTCTTTGAGGACCGCGACGTCAAGGCCAAGGTGACGGCTGCAGCCGACGCCGTGCTCGGCGACAGCGCGGTGTTTGGCTCAAACACCTCGACGCTGCCAATCACCGGGCTCGCGAAGGCTTCGTCGCGTCCCGAGAACTTCATCGGCCTGCACTTCTTCTCGCCCGTCGAGAAGATGCCGCTGGTCGAGGTGATCCGCGCCGAGAAGACCTCGGACCAGACGCTCGCCTGGGCACTCGACGCCGTCCAGGCGCTCGGCAAGACGCCGATCGTCGTCAACGATGCCCGCGGCTTCTACACCTCGCGCGTCTTCGGCACCTACATCACCGAGGGCATGGCCATGCTGCAGGAGGGCATCGCGCCCGCCCTGATCGAGAATGCCGGCAAGATGAGCGGCATGCCGATGCCGCCCCTGGGTCTGGCAGACGAGGTCGGCCTGGGCCTGATGTACCAGGTGGGCATCCAGACCAAGAAGGACCTCGGCGACGCCGCCCCGGTGAACCCGTCTACGCCGGTCCTCGAGAAGCTGGTCACCGAGTTCGACCGCTCCGGAAAGCGCAGCGGACGAGGGTTCTACGCCTATGACGATGCCGGACGCCAGCTCTGGGACGGCCTCGCCGAAAGCTTCCCCGCCAAGGCGGACCAGCCCACGGCCGACGACCTCATCGAGCGCTTCTTGTACACGCAGGCCCTCGAGGCCGCGCGCTGCATGGACCAAGGCGTGGTGCAGGCCAAGGAAGACGCCGACGTGGGCGCGATCCTCGGCTGGGGCTTCGCCCCCTACACTGGTGGACCGCTCTCGTACATCGACCGCATTGGCGCCAAGGCCTTCGTCGAGCGTGCCGACGCCCTCGCAGAGGCACACGGCAAGCGCTTCGAGCCCCCTGCCCTGCTTCGCACCATGGCCGCGGACGGCACCGCCTTCTACGGCTAGCCTTGGGACCGCATGCGCATCCCGAAGGTCGGCGTCACACCTGGTGAGACGCTGACCTCGTAGCCCTGCTCGCGAAAGCGTCCGGCAAACTCGGAATAGCGCTCGCGTGCCCACTCGGGGGCGATGCGGCGCCACGTCTCCTGCAGCGGCATGCGAACCGCCGGAGAGCGCTGACCGATGCCGATGGGAAGGGTAAAGCCCCACTCCACGACATCGCGCCACTCGTGGTACGCGCAGAGGCCACCCGAAGCACCCTCCACACGCCACAGCACGCCCTTTCGAGCACGCGAATTCGAACGAGGCAATCCAGACACGGGACCTCCTGAGTCAAGAAGGCGGCTGCCAAGGGACCCACCCGAGACAGCCGCCCTGTAGGTTTCCCTACGCAGCAAATGATCGGTATTGCTACCGTCAAGCAGACAATGGCCCACCACCCTGGAGCCGGACTGTCACCTGCCCGACAGTTCAGCGAGATTTCTCGGAGGGTCTCGGACGCTGTGTCGAAGAAACACCGGCTCCTCCAAGCTGATCGTGAAAAGATGGATCTTCGGATCCAATCTCGATTTGTTTCCATTCCCGGAGCGTGCCCATCTGGCATAGGACCCCAGCCCTCGCGATCTGGCTGATCGCATGCACGCCGCTGCCCCATGAGACGGCCCGTTGCGTTCAGACCGCGCGCCAGCTCGTGTGTACCCACGAGACCTTGGTGCTCCCGGCCGGAAGTGGCGAGCGCGAGGTGCATTATCAAGTGCCTTCAGGGGATCCCCTCTCCAGTGGGTTTCCTGCCGTGTTGCTCTTTCAGGGTGCGCTGTTCTCTGGCGAGGGCATGTGGCAAGGCACCCAAGGCGCGGCCGTCGGGGCGTACCACCAGACGCGCACCGTCGAACAGCTGCTCGAGCACGGATTCGCAGTGGTCACGCCAGAGGCCGCCGGAGACGGGCTGACCGCCTGGAACACGAATGTGCCCCCTCATGCCGGCAACTGGGAGGCTTCCCCAGATGCTGAGCTCCTCGACGGCATCTTCGCGTCGATCGACGCCGGTGACTTTGGCCCCGTCGACGCCGATGCGCTCTACGCCGCGGGGATCAGCAGCGGCGGGTACATGACGAGCCGCATGGCCCAGGCCTACCCGGGCCGCTTTGACGGGCTGGCCATCCACTCCGCCTCTTGGGCGACCTGCGCGGGCGCGGTCTGCGCCATCCCAGATCCCCTCCCCGAGGACCACCCTCCGACGCTGTTTCTTCACGGCGGCCTCGACGGCATTGTGCCCCCGGGCTCCAGCCGCCGCTATGCCCGCCGCCTGGAAGAGATGGGCGTCGACACCGACCGACAAGCGCAGCCTCTTCGCACGCATCGATGGCTCGACATCGCGCCCGACGCCATCGTGACGTGGTTCGAGTCCTACCCGCCTACTTGAGGCCCAGGCGCTTCGCGGTGCGGTAGAGGTTGCCGCGATCGAGCCCGAGGTCCCGCGCAGCCGCCGCCCAGTTGCCTCCCCTCGCCTGCACCGCCGCTTGGATGTGGTCGCGCTGAAACGCATCTGTGGCCATACGAAGGGCAACGGTCGGCGTTCGCCGCACGGCGACCGGATCGGCCTCTGAGCCCTCGACGAGGTCGATGTCGGCGTCTGTGATCGTGTCTCGTCCCGCCGCACCTGCACGCAGCGCCGCCCGAGACAGCTCGTGCTCGAGCTCACGCACGTTTCCGGGCCAGCTGTACTGCTCCAGACTCTGGACAGCCGGCGGCGACAACACGAGCTGCGGCAGGCCGAGCCTGATGCGCACGCGGTCGAGGAGGTAGCTCCCGAGCACGGGCATGTCATCGAGGTGATCCCGAAGCGGCGGCACATGAATCGGAAAGACACTGATGCGGTGGAACAGGTCGGCCCGAAAGCGCCCTTCCTTGACGGCGCGCGTGAGGTTGCGGTTGGTTGCCGCGAGCACCCGCACGTCGACCTGGCGGTGCTCATCGGAGCCGAGCCGCTGGATCTCCCCAAACTGAAGCGCACGCAGGAGCTTTGCTTGGAGCGACAGAGGAAGCTCACCGATCTCGTCGAGGAACAGGGTTCCACCGTTGGCGAGCTCGAACTTTCCGGCGCGGGTACCGATGGCTCCGGTAAACGCCCCGCGTACGTGCCCAAACAGCTCGCTCTCGGCCAAAGACTCGGGCAGTGCGGCACAGTTGATGTAGATGAGCGGCTCGTCCGACCGACCCGAATGCGCGTGCAGGGTGCGAGCGACCACCTCTTTGCCGGTGCCCGTCTCGCCGGTGATCAACACGGTCAGGTCCGAAGGGGCAACGAGCTGTATTTCCCGCCGAACCCGCTCGATGGACTCGGAGTTGCCGACAAGGCCTTGGCCATGCCGCCGAAGCGCCTCGGCCACGAGGTCCTGGGCACTCGCATGCGTGACCCGGTTCGACTGCTCGAGCAGCTCGATCAACTCGGCCACCTGCATCGAGGCTGCGGTCATCGCCGCGAAGCCCTCGAAAAGCCCCATGTCGACGTCTTCGAACTGATCGGGCTCCAGCGCATCGAGGGTCAGCGCGCCGATGAGCTTCTGTCCGACGTACAGGCCACAGCCCATGCAGGAGTGCACGTGCAGCAGGTCGGTGTCGAGGGATAGCACCAGGCCGTCATAGGGGTCCGGCCGACTGTCATCGGCAGCGAAGAGCACCGGCTTTCGCGCGTCGGTGATGGCCTTCAGACGTGGGTGCTCTGTGATGGGAAACGGGCGGCCCACGACCGAAGGATCGATGCCACGGACGGCAATCGGTCGAAGCGCTTCACCATCGCAGCGCAGCAGCACCGCGGCGTCGCAGGGGATGGCATCGACAATCGCGGACAGCAGCTGCGCATAGCGCGCCTCGGACGACAGACTTGCGGTCAAGTCGAGTGCGGTCCGCACCAGGGCATCGGCGACTGTGAGGCGCTGAGTCATGGCGCCACCGATAGCACAGAAGCCGCGCCAATAGGGGCAATACTGGGTAGATGCACGTGGCTCATCGCATGGCCATCCTGGCAGTGAGTGTGGTCAAAACGGGCGGCAGCAAGTCGGCCGAAGGCAGCAGGTCCCACGAGCCTCTTCCGAGCATGACCGGAAGCACGTCTTGCGCTTGGCTATCGATGGCGAGCGCGTGCACGCGAATGCCTTCGCTGCGGGCATCGAGCACGGCTCTGCGCACATCAGCCACGCCGTAGCGCCCTTCGTACTTGTCGTAGTCGGTGGGCTTGCCGTCCGAGAGCAAGATCAGCAGCTTGCGCCGCGACACCCGACTGCGAAGGTCCGCGGTCGCATGTCGAATGGCGGGGCCAATACGCGTGTAGCCCTGGGGGTGGAGCAGGCCGATTCGTCCGCGGGCCACGGCCCAGGGCTCATCCCAGTGCAGCACGTCCCAGGCACGCACCTGGTTTCGGGTCTGCGAGGCAAACGCGATGATCCGAAGGTCGAGGTCGAACTCCTGCATGACCTCGCCGAGCACGAGCAGCGACTCGCGAGCCACATCGAGCACCCGCCGTCCGTCGACCCAGCCATCCGAGGATAGCGACAGATCGAGCAACACCGTCGTCGCCATGTCCCAGTCACGGCGATGCAGGCGCCGGTACAGGCGCGCGTCCCCACCGTGCTTGGCCTTGCGGGCGGAGAGTTCGTCGACCACCGCGTCGATGTCGATTTCCTCGCCCTCGGTCTGCCGAGGACGCGGCCGCAGCGAGTCTTTGAGTACCCGCAGCTTGAGGCGAAGGTCGTCAATCTCCTTCCGCCACTTCTCGGTCGCCCGGGCCGCCCAGTCATCGCCTCCGCGAGGAACCACGGTCGGGTAGACCATCGTCCAGTCTTCGCGGTAGGCGGCCTTCTTGTAGTTCCACTCGGGGTAGGGAATGCCGCGCTCGCTGGGCGCAATCGTGCCCACATCGGGAATCTCGAGGTCGAGCACCACGTCGGCCTTGATCACCGACCGGGCCTGCTCACCGCCGCGAATGAGGTCGCGAAGATCGACTTCATCGAGGGCTTCGAGGTGGTCGTCGAGGTCATCGGACCCATCCATGGGCCGCGCACCGCCCGACCACTCATCAAGGGTCTCGACCTTCTCGAAGACGTGGACCGGCAGCTCGACCACGTCTTCTTCGCCGACATCGAGCAGGCGGATGTCCTCGACATCGAGCACCTCGGACTCACTGCTGTCTTGGGCCGGTGGCGCATCGCCGCCGTGGCTGCCGTCCGAGGCCTCGAAGCCGACCTCGATGGCACGTCCCCAGATCGTGACCTCGGTCGTCGCGAGGGCCTTGTCGAAGCAGCTCGCCATCGTGTCGAGATCCCAGGGTCGCTGCCCCTGAAGAGCGGCGTGAATCGCCCGTTCTTGCACCCTGGCAACGCCCTTCAGACCGTCGAGATCTGGGCGAGCAGCGAGCTCGGCGCGACAGCAACTCTCGTGCATCTCGGCGAGATGGGGCAGCGCCTCGGCCGCGGACTCCACGACCTCGATGCAGCGCCGGTAGTGGTCCATCCACGTTCCCTCGCAAGGACCTTGCTCCACGAGCAACGCGCCGATCACCGTGCGGTAGGTGAACACCTCGGCGTTCACGGCGGGGTTGTCAGAGAGGTCGACCCGAATGGGAAGCAGCAGGTCTGCACCCCGAACGCCGCCGGTCCCCGCGGACTGCAGCACTCGAACCCGCTCTCCACCGAGGACGCGCCCAAGTACCCGTAAGGAGGCCTGGCGATCAGAAAGCGCGACCGCAGCCTCCGAGATCACCTCTTCGCTCACCGGGAACGCAATCCGCCACAGCGAACGCGCGGCGCGGTACAGCGCCTGCTCCCAGTCGAGGTCGAGCGAAGAGGCATCCATCAGAGCACCAGCTTCACAGCTTGCATGAGCCCGTCGATGACTTCGGCATCATCGGTGAGCGGCTCGACCATGGCGGCCTGAGCCGCCTCACGGGCGGGGTAGCCCGACGCAATCAGCTTGCCGGTCTCAACGAGAAGCCGCGTCGACGGCACCTCGGCGAGCCCGAGTCGATCGAGCGTCCGAAGCTTGTGTCCAAGTGCGACGAGACGCTTGGCCATCGCCGCGGGCACCCCCGACTCGGCCTCGACAATCTCTTGCTCGACCGAGGCGGACGGGTAGTCGAATCGAACCCCCAAGAAGCGCTGCCGGGTCGATGGCTTGAGCTCCTTGAGACGGTTCTGGTATCCGGGGTTGTAGCTGGCCACGAGCATGAAGCCCTCGGCGGCCGTCAGCGAGGTATCGAGACGGTCGACGAAGATCTGATGCCGGTGGTCCGACAGTGGGTGAAGCGCGACAATGACGTCGGGTCGCGCCTCAGCGAGTTCATCCAAGTAGAGAATCGCCCCCTGCCGCACCGCTCGCGTCACCGGCCCGTCCTGCCAGACCGTGTCGCCCCCCTGAATCAGGAAGCGGCCCAGCAGGTCGGTCGCCGACGTGTCCTCGTGGCAGGCCACCGTCACCAGGGGGCGTCCCAGGCGATGGGCCATGTGCTCGACGAAGCGTGACTTCCCACAGCCTGTCGGGCCCCGGAGAAGGAGCGGCTGCCGCAGGCGAAAGGCATGCTCGAAGAGCGCGACCTCTCGACCTACAGCTCGGTAGTAAGGGGCGTCAGACATCTACTTTCCGGGAACCGGCTCACCAGGAGCGGGCAGCACGGACTCGGACTCGACGGGCAGGCCGTACGAGATGAAGTCCCAGATGAAGAGAAGGATGCCGAGCGTGAACAGGCAGGCGGCCATCACGAGCATGAAGAAGTGCACGTGCAGTTCCTCCTGGACGAGCATGAAGTCCATGCCGCCAAGGCGCTCGAGGTAGACCTGGGCCACGCCGGCCACCGCGAAGGCACCGGTCATGAAGACCATGCCGATGTTCGCGAGCCAGAAGGCCCACTCACTGCGCCAGTGATCGAAGAACTTGCGTCCCGTCATCTCTGGCAGCGTGTAGCTGATCATCGCGAGAACGAGCATCGCGTAGGCACCCCAGAACGCGAGGTGGCCGTGCATGGCCGTCACGAGCGTTCCGTGCGTCCAGATGTTCACGCCGGGCAGCGTGTGGGCAAAGCCAAGAAGACCGGCGCCGACAAAGGACATGATGCCTGTGCCCACACTCCACTTGAGTGCGGTCTTGTTCGGGTGCTGCCGCTGTCCCTTGCGCGAGATGGTCACGGTGTACAGCGCCATTCCGAGGAACGCGAGCGGCTCGAGCGCCGAGAAGATGCCACCGACCATCAGCCAGTACTCGGGTGCGCCCATCCAGTAGTAGTGGTGGCCGGTTCCGAGGATGCCCGAGAGGAAGGTGAGGCCAACGATGACGTACAGCCACTTCTCGATGACTTCGCGGTCGACGCCGGTGAGCTTGATGAGCAGGAACGCCAGGATGGCGCCCATGATCAGCTCCCAGACCCCTTCGACCCACAGGTGGACCACCCACCAACGGAAGTACGAGTCCATCGCCAGGTTCTCGAAGTAGATCATGCCGGGCAAGTACAGAAGCGCGGCGGCGGTCAATCCCACCATCAAGGTGACGGCCGTGGTGGTGAAGCGCTTGCCGTTCCACAGCGTCATGCCGATGATCAGCAGGAAGGTCAGCACGTTGACGACCACCAGGTAGTCAAGCGGACGCGGGATCTCGAGGAACTTACGTCCCTCCCACCAGTTCATGTGGAAGCCGAGGATGGCGATGACCCCGACCAGCAGCAGAGAACCCCACTGCACCCAAGCGAGCTTCGGCATCCAGATGTCGCGGCCCGACTCCTCGGGAATGATGTAGTAGGCCGAGCCCATGAAGCCCGCGAGAAGCCAGACCACAAGCAGGTTGGTGTGGGTCGCTCGGGCGGCGTTGAACGGAATGAAGTCGTGCAGAACGTCGTAGCCCATGTGCGCAAAGCCCATGATGAAGCCGTAGCAGATCTGCAAGAAGAACAGGCCCATGCAGGCGGCAAAGAACGCCCATGCGAGCTGACGTGAGTGCTTGAGACTCGTCATGATTGCCTCCTACTTGAGCGATGAGAGCCACGTGACCAGGGCAGCCCGGTCAGCGTCGGTGAGGTTGAGATTCGGCATGGTGGTGCCGGGCTTCACGGACTGGGGGTCCTTGAGCCAGATGTCGAGGTCGGCCGACGTGATGCGGGTTCCGACTCCGTCGAGGGCAGGTCCGACGTTTCCGCCCGAGCCGCCGACCGCGTGACACGCAGCGCAGATCGTGCCGTACACCGGCGGTGCTGCAGCGAGTGCTGCGACACCCGCCTCGGTCGGCAGTGCCTCTGAAGCCCCGAGCCCCTGAAGCCGTGGCTTCGCGGGGAACCCGTTCGTGTCGATCTTTCCAACCCAATCGAGGAAATCGATGACGTCCTCGATCTCTTCTTCAGTGAAGTTGTACTGCACCATCTTGCGACGGCCCGGGTACATCGCCTGCGGGTCCTTGAGGAAGGTGCGGAGCCAGGGCTTGCCGCGACGTTCGACTGCCAACGTCAGCTCTGGCGCGTAATACGCACCCTCACCGAGAAGGGTGTGGCAGCCCATACAGTTGTTTTCGTCCCAGATGAGGCGCCCTCTCAAGGCGCTCTCTGAGAGGTCGTTTTCATGGGTTCGCTCGGGCAGCTGACGGATGGTATCGACGGTCAAGAAGAGAAAGACCGCTGAGAACCCACCCGTGGCCACCAGGAAGAACCACTTCGCTTGTGATTTTGAGAGCATGCATGCACTCCATGGCTGTGGGAGGCACATCCAAAGCAAGACGCGTGCCAGATTCACACGGCCTACGATGCCGTAATGATGCACAACACAGGATGCTGCAGGTCAATACAACAACACTCGAGGATGTCATTTAATCAACACGTTGTTGATTCAACATCGCACGCCAAGAACGACAACAGGGCGTCGATGCTCTGGCTCCAAGCCAGGCGCGGTGTGACCCAGGTCACAGTTCCCTTCCCTGGGCCCGACTGTGGAACCTGGGCGGCTAGCTCACGTCTCACCGACCCAAGGGACGCCCATGCTCTTCACGCTGCTGCTCACTTCCGCGTTCGCCGACTGCCTCTCCCCGTCGCCGGCTCGCATCGAGTACGCCTTGGAGGCGGGCGGTGCAAAGATCGAGGTCCTCGCCGCCGGTCGCTGCGAGGGGGAGGACGTGCGGATCTCGACGGAGGTCACCGTGCGTGCAGCAGAGCAGCCGATCACGGTCACGCGATGGACACCAGGCACGTCGCATCGCAACGACGACGAGGGCGCTGGTGGGCTCTCGGGCAACTCGAGCAGGCGTTCCGAGAGGATTGCCGCTCACGACTCGACGGTTGTGCAGGCCGAGCACAAAGCCCGGCCTGAAGGCCTGACCGAAATGCACCAGCGAACATCGATCTTAAACGGCTCACTGCCCGAAACTCACGTCAGCGTGCACTCGGTCGTCAACGCAGAAACCGACCCGCCTACGCTGACGGCCCACGTCTTCGTGAGCAGACCGCCACGGTCCCAGGCCGCCGCCGCCCGGGCGTGCGCTGGCAACGACATCCTCATCGGCGCCACGCCGCAGTCCCATGTCGTGACCTGTCTCGACGTACCCAACGACTACGCCATCAGCGGCGAGGTCGATGTGGCCAGCGAAGGGGGCGTGATCGCGTGCCCCGAGGACACCTACCTCCAGCAGATCGGCCAGCAAAGCGGGCGTTGCATCGGCCTGACCCGAAGACCCGGCATCTGGCAGGATCTCTGGGGACACAGCACCTGGGAGGCGGTGCGCTGGAAGAACAGTCACTCGGGTCAGGGCGGCGACTTCGCAGAGGCTCCGGTGTGCCACAACCGCTACGCAGCAATCCGCTGGGATCCGGACGATACCGACGACCCCGTGCGATGCGCCGCGGCGGACATGGAGCTTCGCCGCGAGATGTACCCAGTCCGCGCCAGCGAATGGGCCGAAAAACCCTAGCGCCCGCGAATCAGATCCGCGGCCTTCTCACCGATCATGATGCACGGTGCATTCGTGTTCCCGCCCGTCACACTCGGCATGATCGACGCATCGGCGACACGTAGGCCCTCGATTCCCCTCACCCGCAGTTCGGGGTCGACCACCGCCCGCTCATCGCTGCCCATGCGACAGGTTCCGACGGGGTGGTACACGGTGGCCACGCGGTTCGGAAGCTCCTTGCGCAAGGCCTCACCGCTGATGTTCGGCTCGAGCTCGGAGCTGACCTCCCCGGCAATGGCGGCGTGCCCCATGATCTCTCGGGTCATGCGGATGCCGTCGAGCAGCACCTTCGTGTCGGCCTCACGCTCGAGATAGTGCGGGTCGATGTGCAGCTTGTCTGCGGGATCGAGCGACAACAGACGCAGCTCACCGCGGCTCTCTGGGTAGATGAGCGTCGGCTGAATCGTGAACGCCGCTCGCGTATCGACGGTCGGCCGCTTGGTGGTGTCGTCCTGGTTCGGATGCGGGTACGCCCACGGCAAGCTGTGCAGCTGTAGGTTCGGGATGGGCTCAGATGCGTCGGTCTTCAGAAAGGCGACGACCTCGAACACGCTGCGACCGAACCACGTACCGCCGAACAGCTTCTCGCGAATCATGCCGCTGAAGAAGTGGGTGGCGGTGCCCTTGTGTCCGCCGTTTGGCGTGATGAACGTCAGCGGAAAGAACAGGTGGTCGTGCAGGTTCTTGCCCACAGGGAGGTCCGCCACCACATCGATGCCGAGCTTGGCAAGGTCCTCGGCGGGACCGATGCCGCTGCGCAGCAAGATGGCCGGCGAACCCACGGCACCCGCAGAGAGAATGACCTCGGAAGACGCGCGCGCGACGGTGTCCTCGCCCTTGACCGCGTACTTCACGCCGACGGCCCGGCCGTTCTCGATGATGACCTTGTCGACCAGAGCGCCGAGCACGATCTCGAGGTTCGCACGGCCCTTATTGGGATGCAGGTAGCCCTCGGCCGTCGAGGAACGAACGCCGTCGCGGTGGGTGAGCTGAAACAGCGACACCCCTTCCTGGGAGGCGCCGTTGTAGTCGTCGAGAATCGGCACGCCGATGGCGTCGGAGACCGCGGGCATGAACGCTTCTGAGACGCGTGAGATGTCGGTCGGACGGCTGATCTTGATCGGCCCGCCGGCACCGCGGAGTTCGCTCTCGCCACCCTCGAAGTCTTCGAAGCGCTTGAAGTAGGGCACCACGCTGTCGTAGTCCCAACCCGGGCAACCCTCGGAGGCCCAGCTGTCGAAGTTGGCCCGGTTTCCGCGCACGAAGACCATGCCGTTGATCGCCGACGATCCGCCGAGCACCTTGCCGCGCACATAGGGAATCTTGCGGTCGAGCGTCGGGGCTCGCGGCGTGGTCTTGTAGCCCCAGTCGTACTTCTTCTTGATCTGCGGCACGGTGTGGATGATCGAGACCATGCCGGGAACCGTGCAGATCGCACTGCGGTCGGTGATGCCACCCTCGAGCAGGAGCACCCGGCACTCGGGATCCTCGGAGAGTCGCGCGGCGATGACGGCCCCAGCGGACCCCGCACCGACGACGATGTAGTCCCAGCTTCCAGCTTCACCCATCACATGCCTCCAAGGGCGCCCATGCGCTTCAGCGTGGCCTTGCACTCGGAGATGATGTCGGACATCACCTTGGCCGTCGGCACAATCTCGTTCATGCGCCCGACGATCTGGCCGACAGGGCTACCCGCGAGCGGCTTGTTGCCGTGGTGGTAGATGCGCTCGGCCGCCTCGGCCTGCACCATCCACATCATGGGAATTGGCAGGTAGCCGGGGCTCTCCTTCGAGGCCCAGGCCTCGGTCCACGCCGTCTTGAGCTGGCGAGCCGGCTTGCCCGAGATGGCGCGGCTGCGCACGGTGTCGGTGCTCTTGGCCTCGAGCAGCTTCTCGATGACGATCGGCGCGTGGTACTCGACGTGCTCGGTGGTGGTGAGCCAGACCGAGCCCATCCACACGCCGTCTGCACCCAGCGCCAGTGCGGCCGCCATCTGTCGCCCGCTGCCGATGCCGCCCGCCGTGAGCACGTAGGTGTCGCCGGCCGCGTCCACGACCTCGGGGGTGAGCACCATGCCGGCAACTTCACCGGTGTGACCGCCCGCCTCGGTGCCCTGGGCGATGATCACGTCGACGCCGGCCGCCTTGTGCGCCATCGCCTGCTTCTTCTTTCCGCACAGCGCACCGACCAACACACCCTTGGCGTGTGCGGCCTCGATGCAGTCCGGTGGAGGGGTGCCGAGTGCGTTCGCGATCAGCGCAATCGGATGCCTCAGCGCGACCTCGAGGTGGGCCCGACCTCGCTCGTCACTCCACCCGAGTAGGTCCTCGCCCTTGCGCTCGTAGTCGTCGGGAAGCTCGTCCACGCCGTACTTCTCGAGCAGGTGGGCGACGAAGGCATGATGCGCCGGCGAGATCATCGCGCGGAGCTTCTCTTCGGTCCATTCCTCGCCCTTGCCGGCGTAGGACATCGGCATGACGGTGTCGACGCCGTACGGCTTTCCGCCCAGGCGTTCATCGAGCCAGGTACACGCCTCATCCAGCTCCTCGGGGCTCATCGCGATGGCGCCGAGCACACCGAGACCACCAGCGAGGCTCACCTCAAGCACGACCTCCTTGGCACGGGTAAAAGCGAAAATCGGGGCTTCGAGGCCCAGCTTCTTGGCGAGTCGGGTCTGCATTAGCGGGCTCCGTAGGCGTAGAGGGGTTCGGGTGCCTCGCTGATGAGGCGGGCGACGGCGTCGGTGAGCTCTTCGGGCTGCCAGCGCGCGCCCTTGTCGACGGAGGCTCCGGGGCGGTAGCCGTCCTGCACATTGAGCTTTCCGCCTTGAATCTCGAAGACACGGCCGGTCACATCCTTGGACTCGGCCGACGCCAACCACACCACGAGCGGCGAGACGTTCTCGGGAGCCCAAGCATCAAAGCCGGTCTCGGGTGCCTTCATCATCTCGGCGAAGGGGCCCTCGGTCATCCGCGTGCGCGCCGCGGGGGCAATCGCATTTGCGGTGATGCCGTAGCGACCCATCTCAGCGGCCTGGACAAGCGTGAGGGATGCGATGCCGCCCTTTGCCGCGGCGTAGGCGGCCTGGCCCACCGATCCGAGCAGGCCGGCACCCGACGAGGTGTTGATGATGCGGGCGTCGGGCATGCGACCGGCCTTGGCCTCGCCCCGCCAGTAGGCACACGCGTGCCGCGTGATGCAGTAGTGACCGCGCAGGTGCACGTGCATGACGGCGTCCCACTCGTCGACGGTGGACGACACGAACATGCGGTCGCGAAGAATACCGGCGTTGTTCACCACCGCATCCAAGCCGCCGAAGTGGTCAATCGCCAACTTCACCGCCTCGCCAGCCGCCTCGAAGTCGGCGATGTCGTGAAAGCTCGCCACGGCTTCACCGCCAGCCGCACGAATCGCCTCGACCACCTCTTCGGCCGGGCGCTGATCACTGCCCTCGCCGCTTCCGGAGGCTCCGATGTCGTTGACCACGACCTTTGCGCCCGCCGCACCAAACGCGAGCGCATGCGCCCGTCCAATGCCGCGTCCCGCGCCAGTGATGATCACGACCCGCCCGTCACAGATACCCATGCGCCCCTCAGTAGAACGTGTTCTAGCGACGAAGTAGAACATGTTCTATTGGCGCGTGCCAGCGAAGCGCAAAACCCTCCGCTGAGGTGGCGTAGAGCGGCGTCTCAGCGACGCTCTAGAAGAACTTGCAGTCCGATGCTGTCACGTAGGTGAGGCGCGTCGAGCTGTACAAGCCCGTCCCCAAGTGGGTGCCCGAGGTGAAGCGGAAACTCGAGACGCCGCCGCCCGAGTCGGTGGCAATGTAGGTGACCGAGTACGGATCGTCGTGCACGTCCTCAAGGCTCTGCGGGCAGTTCGAGTCCGCACCGTGGAAGACCATGTCGAGGTTGAGGGTGAGGCCCGTCGAGCCCTGCGAGCTCGTTCCCGTCACGTCCCAGGCCATGGTGCAGGTGTAGCCGCCGTTGGTCTGCCAGGTGGGGTTCGCGATCAGGTGCCAGTACTCGCGGCCGGTCACCGTGTTGTTCGCACCAAGATCGAAGTCGCCGACGAAGTAGCTGGTCGCACCAGAGGTGGGCACGCCGACGGCATTGTTGCAGGACGCGTCAGCGGTGAGCCCGTCGAAGAGCGCGTTGTCGTTCAGACCGGTGTCGACGTCGGTGTCCGTATCGGTGTCCGTGTCCGCATCGGCGTCTGTATCTGCGTCGGCGTCTGTATCTGCGTCGGCGTCTGTATCTGCGTCGGCGTCCGTGTCTGCATCGGCGTCCGTGTCTGCATCGGCGTCGGTGTCTGCATCGGAGTCCGTGTCTGCGTCGGCATCCGTGTCCGCATCGGCATCGGTGTCAGTGTCAGTGTCGGTCTCGACGACGCCGGAGTCATCGACGGGCTCATCCGTCGCGGGACAGCCAGCCAAGAGCAGCAAGAATCCAAGGGTCGTACGCACGCAGCCTCCAGAGACCCGACCCTATCCGCGCGCTCGCATCCCGTCATCTCCGACGGCGACGCATCAGCCAAGGCACGAAGAACAGGCCCAAGGGCGCGAAGGACCTTCCCGCTGAGCTGCAGCCCACATCACAGCTGACGTCTGGGTCGAGATCACACGAAAAGCTTGGGATTGACGGCGCATTCACCGCGTCGATCCCACAGAACGGCACGTCGGTGCCGAACGACGACTCGAGGGCCCGAAACTCCCCCTTGTAGGCGTGAGCCGATACGCACTCCGGCTCGGCATCCTCACAGGGCTCGCAGAGCGCGCCCACCGCCTCGAGCAGATCGCAGGCGTCGCCTGAGCCAGGGTTGTCTTGGTCGAGCAGCGAGTCAAAGGGGCGTGTGTCGACGATGAGATCGAGTCGTCCGTCGGCAAAGTCGAGGTCCCCGCTACGGAACGCGAGGGACAGAAACACGTCTTCGGCCACGAGCTCGCCGAGTTCTGGATGCTCAACGGCAAGGCGGTCCTCGGCGTACACGAGCTCGGAGCCCTCCCAGACGCCCGTCGCCGCGAGCACCACGCAGGTCTCGCCCTCGAGCTCGGTCAGCATGCGAAACGAGGCCTCGGTGCCGTCGCTGGCATCGATCTGGGCGAACACGGGGGTTTGCTCAGCCAACAGCCCTGAGACGTCGAAGGGACGCGTGGCGTAGTCCGCCAGGCTGAACGCCTTGCCCACCACGGCTTCATCATCGAAGTCCGTGGCTTGGCCCCAGTCTTCCACCCGAAAAGCGACACCTGTCGAGAACGGCATCGCCACGCCAGCCGCACCGGTCACGGTGTAGACGCCGGGCGGTCCAGGCGGAACGGCCCAGTCCGTGAATTCCCCATCGACATCGAGGAGCTCGGTGGTTGCGACGGTGAGTCCGGACGGGCCTGACAGCAACGGCTGCGCGTCACGCAGACTCACGTTGCACCAGGCGCTTCGGGGCTCGGCACAGAGCGGTGTGAGCACCCCATCCACGGTGCGCTCGACCGTAAACTCCACGCGTAGCGGGTCCCCTGCCCTGCGCGGAGTGGGCTCAGTCAGCTCGCCGTTCAGCGTGTGCCGCTCCGAGGGGATCTCTGGGGCGCAACCCGCTGCAAGCAGCGCGAGAAGTAGCCATCGCATGTGTCTTTCCGGTCCGTGCGCAAACAACATGACCGAGTTCTGCGCGATTCGCAGCCCGATGTCATCACCGGTAAGTCACCCAGGATCGGCGTGCCGAATCAACCGGCGTGGCGGCGCATCTTTCGCGCGAGCTCCCCACCGCAGTAGTAGCCGACCGCGTCGAAGGCCCCCTGTAGCTCCTCGTCGCTCATCTCCTCGAGCTGCTTCACATTGTCGACCGTCCAGAGTGCCTGAGACACCGCAGAGGGAGCCCCTGCCGCCGTCGTGCAGGTCACGCGGGTCTTGTAGACCTTCTTGCCGTCCGCGCGGAAGATCTGAACGAAGAGGTCGTAGTCGAACACGCCGGGCGCACCGAGGCCGTAGACCTCCATGCCCATGTCGCGCACCTCGATCTGAAGCAGGGCCGCACCGTCGGCGGAGGTGGTGCCAAATGGGGGCCCACTGCCGAGCGTGTCGACCAAGCCCGCCGTGAACTCGGCGTTCGTCGACTTGGTGTCGATGCGCTCAGCCAGCCGACGCGACACCTCGTAGGAGCGCGCGGTCTGCACCACATTCACCACGTCCCCAATCAGCGAGCCGCCTGCGACCCCGCCGAGCTGAACGTTGGGCTGGGTGACCATGTGCACCTCGGGGCGGACTTCACCCAGCGTGGGCGCGTGCTTCTTGAAGCGCGCATGGCACCCCGACGCCATCGCGAGCACCAAGACACCGAGCAGAACCGAACGCATCGAACCTCCAGAGTGCCCATACGACTGGCGCCGGCAAATCATTCACGGCAACCTGAAGAGGTTTCACGGTCTCGCCGCACGCAAACGCATTAGATGACGGCCGTTACGAAACGTGTCGGAGAGTCCATGTCGATCGCGCGCACCCTTAGCCTTCTCGTCCTGCTCGCTGGCTGCACCAAGCCGCTCACCGGCCTGCGCAACGAGCCTGGCGGCAACCCGATCGTGCCCGAGACCGCCCTGTTGCCCTACCCCTCCGACCTGTACCTCGAGGACGACGCGAGTCTGCCGAGCGGCAAGCGCCTGGTGTTTCCCGCCGAGGCCTTGCTCGAGGGTGTCGGGCCGGAGCTGTTCTCAGAAGACGACGGCTTCTCCCGCGTCAGCCCGATTCTGACCTGGTTCCCGGATGGCGTCGACGGTGACACCCTCCCCGCCATCGGCGAATCCATCGAGGACGACTCCCCGGTCTGGCTCATCGATCTCGACCGCAACGAGCGCGTTCCCGCCATCGTGGAGCTCGACCTGCTGGCCGACAACATCCGCGAGCAGGTGCTGATCATCCGTCCGGCCCGAACGCTACACGGCAGCACCCAGCACGCCGTGGTCATTCGCGATGGCGTACGCCTGATCGATGGATCGACGCCGCGCGTGACCGAAGCCTTCCGCGCGCTTCGCGACGACATTCGCACCGACTCGGGCGAGGTCGAAGCCCTTCGGGAGGACTTCGAGCCGGTCCGCACCTTGATCGAGGAGGAGGGCATTGATCCCGAGACGGTGATCCAGGCCTGGACCTTCACGACCCGAAGCGCAGAGCAGGTCTGGCAGGCCCCCCTCGCGATGCACGACACGATGTGGACCACCACGTTGGAAGCGCCCACGATCGACGAGAACTTCGAGGACGTGAACAAGCAACTCCGCATCATCCGCGGAACCTTCGTGGTGCCCTCGTTCCTCAACGACGAGCTCCGGCTGGTGCGGGACGAGGACGGCACGCCGATCGTTCAGGGAGAGCAGACGGTCGAGTACCAGGTGACCATCCCAACGACGATTGACGGCAGCTCCAAGGTCCCCGTCGTCTGCTACGGGCACGGCTTCTTCTCAAACAAAGAAGAGGCGAACCGCTCGCTCGTCGAGAGCCTCCACCACTGGGGCATGATTGCCGTTTCCATCGACTTCGACGGCTTCAACTCCCACGAAGAGGCCGACGGACTGCGCCGCCTGTCGAGCGGACTCGACGAGCTCGACATCATCGTGGCCCAGCAGCTCCAGGCGCAGTCGAAGTTCACCGCGCTGAACCGGCTGGTCACCGAGCACCTCGGCGACCTCATCGAGATCGACCTCGGCTCCGGCACCTACAAGCCGATGGACACCGACAACGTGGTCTACGCCGGCATCTCGAACGGCGGGACCCAGGGACTGTCGATCATGGCGGCCTCACCCGCGTATGACCGCGGTGCCCTGGTCGTGCCCGGCGGTGGCTGGAGCCACATGATGCAGCGTGCCGTGCAGTGGCAGACCATGGGCCTTCTCTGGTCGAACCTCTTCGACGACCCGGACATCCTGCAGATCAGCCTCGCCCTGGCCCAGAACCGCTTCGACTCGGCCGACTCGCTGAACTTCGTCGGTGCGTTCGGCGACAACCGTCCCGAGGGCCGCGGTCCCGTGCAGATCTCGATGCACGAAGCGGTGCACGACTCGCAGGTCACCAACATGGTGACGCACATGGTCGCGCGCACGGCCGGCGCCTCCCTCGTCACGCCCTCCGCCATCGAGGTCTGGGGCCTCGACGAGGTGACCGCCGAAGGCCCGGACGGAGCCGATGCCGACACGGTGCTGTTCACCTACCTGGAGGATGTCGAGCCGTCGCCGGAGGGCAACGTGCCGCCGCTCACCGACAACGACACCCACGGGAACGTGCGTGAGCTTCCGGCCTACCTCGACCAGATGGGGCTGTTCCTCGCCGATGGCAGCGTGATTCAGGTCTGCGACGGCGCCTGCGACCCGGACTGAGCGGCCATCACTCTCGAGCCCACCAGCCAAAGAGCTTCATGGCGATCCACACCGGAAACAGCGCCATGCCCAGCGCCACCGGCAAGCCAGCCCCGTAGTAGCCGACCTTGAACGCGACGCTGTCCTCGATGTCCGAAGGCGGCTCGGCGGTGGAGACCGGCACGCTCAGCTTGGCGGCGAGCTGTTCTCCCAGCTGTGCAAGCGCGGGCCCGTCCTCGCGGAGTCCAGACACCGAGAAGTGGACGAGCAAGTCACCACTCATCACGGTCCGGAAGTGCATCTCGCGACCCAGGCCATGCTGCACGACATAGATCCACTGCGATCCATCCTCGTGCATGGTCTGACGGGCAAGGGCCCCGTCGCTAAAGCGAAGCGGGGTCGTCTGCGTGCTCATCTGAAGCACGTACGCCTCGACGTCAGCGGGTGTCCAAGGGAGCCTCTCCGCGCGCGGAAGCCTAGTGACAACAAGATCCACAGATGCGTCGCCCTCCTCCATGGGCACAATGGCTCGAACCGCCGCTGCCTGCGCGGCCTCAACGGCACGCACCGCCAGCGCCAGCGATTCCTCGCTCCCATACACGGCTACACACGGCTCATAGGAACGACTCTCGGCCGGGACGAGGACACACGCACCGTGCCCATCGAGATCGAGGGAGACGCCCGTCGTCGCGTCGACAATGGTCGCACCAAAGGCCAGTGCAAAGCCCAAGAACAGCATCTTCCCTCCGCGCGCCGACCCTAGCCCAAGGCGTGTCACTTCAGCAATGCACACGGCGGTACGGTGCATGCTTCAGGCCGACTGAGTGGGCGACTACCGCTCTTGGAGGGGCGTGAACACCACGCACTGCTCGACCAAGCGCGCGTCCGTGCCCACGTAGGTGGTGTGACCAGCGCGCCCTACGTAGACCGGCGCGACGGGATCAAAGTGGTCGATTCGACCGCGCCCAACTCCGGCCGTGAATCCGACCGGATCGGGTCCCTGCAGACCGGCCGCGCCGGTGCTCGGGTCCACGACGACTGCCTGCGCACCGATGCGCACACACAATCCCAGGGGCGCACGTCCGGCGACCAGGGCGTCGAGGTGTGCCGCGGTGCTGACCCCCGGATGAATGCTTCCCGATCCGAAGGAGTGACCAGCCTGCTCAAGCCAGAACAGGCCGTCGCGCTCGACCGCGTGCACGCAGACATTGGCGTAGGGATGCCCACAAGCGAGCAACACGCGTGCCCCTTTCTCGGCCTCGCTCCACACGCGCAACACATCACCCGTGGGTGCGGGTCCGCGCACCACACGGGTCACCCGCAGCTGGCCTTCGTCCTCGACTTCAAGCCAGGCGAGCTGCGAGGCAGAGGAGAGGACCGAGCCGACGTTGGTCGTCCAGGTATCCGCGGCGGCGGAGGCGATCAGCAGGATGAGAACAAGCATGGCCCTCCAACGAGTCCAAGGTGCCGCACTTACACGCGAAGCGCATCATCGCCCGAGCAGCTCCTTCGCCTCGACACCCCAGCGCTCGCGGACCCAGGCGGCGTCCGCCACACTCGGCTGGAGAACCAGCAGCGCCCCCTGCAACGCCGAAGCTTCGTTCAGGCTGGCGCCGGCCGCCGTGCTGACGAGCCCCTGGTAGTAGGCCTCGCGCTCGCTGCGAATGTCAGTGACGAGCTTGCCCGAGACCTCGGACAGCGATGCCTGCACCAGGGCCGCGTCTTCAGAGGGCAGGGCCAGCGGGTCCTCCTTGACGCCGTAGTCGGGATGGGCCGGATGGTGGCGGTCACTCACGGTTCGGGTCGCGGCATAGGCGCGAGGAGTGGTCTTTCCGCGGGCACCGAGCTTGGCGGTCGCCTTGACCTCGCAGGTCCGCACGACCTCGTACACGGTGTACGGGAAGGTCGCGTAGACGGGCTCCTCGACCTGGGTGGGCAGGGCGGCGACGGCGGCATCGGCCCGATCGATGTTCGCCACCACTTCGGCCAGCTTGGTCTGCTGCGAGGCATAGTCATCGCGGGCACTTCCGAGGTCCGACTCGGTCGTCGACACCTTCTGACCGAGCTCATTGGCCAGGCTTCGGGCACGCTGCGCCTCGTCATTTCGCGCCGAGAGCGTCGCCTCGCGAGCGGAGACCTCACGCGCCCACTCATCGCGCACCTCCACCCACTCGCTGGAGTCGACTTCGCTCGACAAACCCGCCAGATCTTGCTCGGCCTGATCGAGCGCACGCTCCGCCTCGCTCAGCCAGTCCTGCGTCGTACGCGCGGTCTCCTCCACCCGCAGCGCGGCGTCTTCGAGCACCCGCCAGTCGGCCCGGCGCTGCTCGGACGCATACTGAAGCTGCTCGATGCGACTGTAGGTGGAGGCAACGAGGGCCTCGTGCTCGGGTACGTCCGCTCGCGCCTCGTAGGCCTTGGCCTCGGCCGCCCGACGATCGGGGTTCTCGACCCACCGAGTCCGGGCCACGTACTGCTGACTCGCCGCGTGATTCACGACCTTCTCGCCGCAGCTCCAGGTGGCCCCCACCGAGGACAGCTGAATCGCTCCCCCGTCGTCGAAGCGCAGCCCGTCATCGACGAGCGCGCCCCGCGAAAGACCCACAAGATCCGACGCGAGCGCCTTGTCCGGTGCGGGCCAAGACACCGTGGCCCGCTGGGACTCAATGATGCTGCGCCCCAGCTCCTCACGGCCTGACACCGCAGCCGCTGAGGGGTCCATCGCCGCGGCGCGCGCATACTGCATCCAGGCCTCGCCCTTGCGGCCCTTCTTCGCGAGCGCTTCGGCGGTGCGCACCAGGTCGGCAGACCACGCAGACGTCACCCGGCCATCGACCTCTTGCTGAAGGCTCGGCTCCGCAGCGGCAATCATCGCGGTGAGCTCGCGTGCTCCAGCAAAGTCACTGGCCTCGAGCAGCCCATCGACCTCGGCCAACACACCGGTCCGCGCGCGGGTCACCAAGGCCACCGATTGGGGCTCGGCAGGGTCCAGACGCAGCGACAACACCGAGAAGGGATACGCCGTCGACCAGCCTTCTGCGCGAGCGCGCTCCTCTGCGAGACTGCGAACCTGCTCCCCCGCCACCGAGGCAAGCAAGGCGATAGCCTCACTCGACGGGTCCATGGCCTTTGCGCTCAAGAGCTCGGAAAATGCCGTGTCGTAGTTCCCCGCCGCGAGGGCGGTCTCAGCGCGCTGCCGGGCGGCTTCGGCGTCTGCGATTCGCTCCTTCTGAAGCATGCGATCGGCCAGGTCGCCCTTTGCCGCAATCCGAGCCGACTGCGGGCGCTGTACGGAAGCTCGCCGGTAGTGCTCACTCGCCCCTTCCCAGTTGCCGGCGAGCGCAAACTCATCGCCCCGCCGCGCATCGCGAGGCACGCACGCGCAGAGCCCAAGAACCAGCAGCACACTCCGCACCATCGAGCCTCCCATGCACGCCCAGACGCTCGAGCGTCGTCCCGCATTCGATGAGCCTAGCAAGCCGCATGGGATGGCCGTCAAAAACGGGATAGCAGGCCGCCCAAGGAGAGCCCCATGTCCTGGTTCGAAGGTACCCACAGCGAGACCCGCACCCTGAACAAGCCGCTCGATGCCGTGAAGTCGCACTTCGCCAGCCTCGAGACGATCATCGCCAACAGCGCCGATGTCGAGACCGCCACCGTCGACGGCAACACCGTGCACTTCGTGCTCGAGGCCCAGGACCACGGCGTTGTGAAGTTTCAGGGCAACTACAAGGCCACTTTCACCCTCGACGGCGACACCCTGACCTGGGGTCCCGAGGGCGAGGGCAACACCAAGCAGAGCGGCACTGCCAGCTTCAAGGCCGTCGACGGCGGAACCGAAGTCACCTACACCGAGACCGTCGGCATCGATCTCGACATTCCCGCGATGATGGCGCCGATGGTCAAGCCGATGATCAGCGCCATGCTCGGCAGCGAGATCAAGGGCTACGTGAAGCGCATGAGCGACGCGCTCGACGCCTAAAGACGCCCGAACTCGAGCGCCCGATCGCCACGCGGCGGTCGGGCGTTTGTCGTTTCAGCTAGCGGCCGCCGAAGCCACCGCCGCCGAAGCCAACGCCAAAGCCCGGCTTCTTCCAGCCCGAGCCACGGCCCCGCATCTGCTTCCATAGGCACTCGCGGCGCTCACGCCAGCGATGCACGATCAGCGCATCGCCATCGCGAAACACCATAGCGCCAGCGGCCGGACCCTCGTGGCAGCTCAGGTCTCCCGGAGGCGACTGAGCCCAGAACAGCTTGCCCTCACCGCTCGGAAGCTTCCAGCTCGGCGCCCAGCTCGTGGTGGCCGTCCACCATGACGGCAGCGACAGGCTCCCGGCTTCTCCGCGCTCGTCGTCCTCGCTGGCCATTTGGTCCATCAATGCGGATAGCGCCGCATCGTCCACGGTCGCGCCCTCGTAGCGAATCGACAGCACCGCATCGTCGCCGTGGGTCCGCGTCATCGACACCTTGGACGCCGCAATGCGCAGGTAGGGCTCGGGAAGAATCCCCTTCTCGGCGAGCTCGGCGGGATGGCAATCGGTCGCCACCACGTCGGGCACCGCGCCCATGCCCTTGTCGATGGCGCAGGTGCTCGGCGAGGGAATCGGGCCAGTGGAAGGCCAGGGTCCCGCCGGGGTCGATCCCGGCGCGAAGAAGTAGGCCCCCAGCCCGAGTAGGACTGCGGCGCCGATGCCCAGCGGGATCCACGGGACCTCGCGCTTGGGGGGCTCGATGGTGGCGGTCTGCACACCTGACATCTTCTCGGACACGGAACCTCCGACGAACGCGGACACACTCGCACGCGCAAGCAGGGCCGCCAAGTGCGTGTATGCGTGCAGCCGAGGCAAGGCACGGTGATTGCAACACCCATGGGCGGGAGGTCAGCATGTCTCACCGCACTTGGGGGAGGACATCGCCCACTCGAATCCTCTTTGCGGCGCTCATCGCGGCGTTCACGCTCACGGGTACGCCCGCGGTCGCCGGCAACAACCTGTTCGGCGGCCAGGTCGTCGAGCAGAATCAGCTGTACGGCACCTCCGGCTACCCCTACGCGGAGATCGGCCTTCGGGTGCCCACCTCGGAGAGGTTTGAGATCACCCCAAACGTCCGGTTCGACTCCCATGACTGGCGCGGTGTGGGGGGCGGAGGCTCGCTGTCGCCCGGTGTCCACGCGTGTCTGCAGGTCATCGACGCGGATGACTTCCACGGCTCGGTGTCCTTCTCGGTGCCCATCCACCTTCAATTCAACTACGGCAACAACAGTGTGGGCCCGGTCGGAGTCGGGGTGCTCTACCCCGGCTTCATCATGGACTACCAGGTCACCGACGCCCTCGCGCTCGACTTCGGCATTCGCCTCGAAGGTGACGTCTACATGGAGCTCCTCGGACCGCAATACCCGTTCTTCGTCCGTCTGCCGCTCATGTTCGGGGTGGACCTCGCGGCCACCGACATGCTCCAGCTCGCCATCAACGTCGAGGCCGGCCCCACGCTCGACGTGTTCCGGCCGCTGGACGAGGTCACCTACCATTACCGGTTCGGCAGCTTCGTGTGGGCCGGCGTCGGCGTCGGCTTCGCCCTCTAGCGGAAGGCTCGGGCGCTGGACGCGCGCCAGCTCCATTGCGGGCTTTGGCAGGTATTTTCGCACAACCAGTTGGGCCAATTGGTGCAGTATCCTCCGGGACCGGTGCACGAGGGCAGACGCTGCGAGAGCAAGCCAGCCCCCCCGCGGGCAACGATGAACTGTGCGTGCAGTACTCGGGTTCGACGGCGAGAACTGAGGGGGCGTGTCGACGCCCAATCGCGCCGACAGTCCACCCCTGTTGCTACTCTCGCAAGGTTGGAGTTGCGATGAGCGAACAATCGAATTCAGACGCCCCCATTCTTCCCACGCGGCGAATGCTCCGAAGGCGCCTGCTCGCCGCTATTGGCTCGGCGAGCCTCGGCACCCTCTCAGGTTGCTGGTCCGCCGGCTCGAGCGGCTGTCCCAGCAGCCCACTTGTCGATCAAGTCGCGGGCACGCTCGCAGACGGCGCCGAGGCGTGCCCGCCCAATCCGTTCTACGCGGCCGACCAGTTCTCGGACCTCGTGCCCGCCTACTGCACACCTCCCGCCGAGGACTATTGGCGCGACACGGGAGACCCGTACTGGGGGGGAATCCAAGTGACGGACGTCCGCCTCCTTCGCAAGCTCGGCGATGAGTGCCGCTACGAGCTGTCGTGCGATTACACCCCAGACTGCCCCGGCGGGAGGCCCATCCATCGTGACGGCGCACCCGTGCTCGCCGAAGCCGTGGAGCGACCAGACTGGCGGGCCTCTCTCACGCCCAACCTATCGAACCTGGATGAAGCGGACCGCGCGCGCTTGGCAGCCTACTGGTTCCGCGCGGCCAGCGAAGAACACAGCTCCATCGCCGGGTTCAACCGCCTAGCAATGGAGTTGCTCGCCCACGGCGCCCCCCCGAATCTGGTGCAAGCCACGCTTCGCGCCGCACTCGATGAAGTCGCCCACGCCCAGGACGCGTTTGCACTCGCCAGCGCCTTCACGGGCCAGCCCCTCGGCCCAGCGGGACTTCCGCTCGGACCACAGGTCGAACTCTCGAAGACGCTCGTGGAACTCGCAGTTTCGACCGCGCGCGAAGGTGCTGTCGGCGAGGCGTTGGCGGCCCAGCTCGCCGCGTCTCGTCTCCAGCGGGCGACCGACCCAGCGGTTCGGGCGGTGCTCGAGCGCGTCGCGCAGGAAGAAGCGCAACACGCCGAGCTCGCCTGGCGCATCCTACGGTGGGCCTTGGAGATTGGCGGCGCACCCGTTCACACCGCGCTTTCCGCTGTATTCGACGAGCTTGCGCACTCGAGCCCGCCGACGAGCGTGCAACCAAGCGAGCTCGAGTCCCACGGCATGTTGGGCGCCGACGCCGACTCTCTCGAAGTTCACCAATGCATCCACCGAGTCCTGCTTCCGGTGGCAGCGACCCTACTGGCCACGCAGAGGGCGGCGTGATGCGCCCCGGCCTGCTCATCACCATTGCCGCGGTACTTGTCGCCTGCAAGCCCATGCCCGAGCGCTGCGTTCGAGGCACTTTCCTCGATGAGGCCCGGCGTGAGTGCGTGCCCATGGTCCCCGAGGACTACCCGGGAGAGACAGAGCCACCCGCGCCGGAGGGCGGACCCATCGGCCAGTACGACGGTCCGTGGCAACTCGCCACAGTCGACTCCGAGTGTGACGGCGCAGCGTTTGTGGTCGAGATCACCACAGACGGCTGGGCTGCGAACATGCGGTTTCGCATCGGCGACACGAGCGGATGGTCGGGGGGGCCAACGACCGATGTCACCCGCGAAAACCATCCGATGAACCAGGTGGACTTCGCCCAGGACGGTAGCTGGGATCGCTGGGACCTCATCCTCGAGGGCGCGGTGGCCAGCCAAGCCGTGACCCTCGGCACCTCATCCCAGTTTGACTGCGCCCAGACGGGCCTGACCTTTCGTGCCGACATGCTGGACGACTCGAGTGGATTGATGGACTGCGGGATCTGGGGGGATCAGCCGGACGCGTTTTGGAACGAAGCCCTGGGCTGGGACTGCGACTGCTTCGACTGCTAGCCACGCGCCGCCCGTCGACAGTCTCAGCGGCTTCAGATCGCGCTAGCGCACGCGAATTAGGCCCTTGTAGTCCTCGACAAAGCCCGCGTCCTTGAACAGCGAAGCGAAGCGGCTCTCCTTGGCCCCCTCGCCGTCGATCCGCACGATCTTCAGGCTCTTGTGGCGGTCGAAGGCCCCCACCCACGCCTCGACGGCGCGCTCCGCAAGTGCGGGCTCGGTGAAGGCTTCAAGGGTGATGAAGCGCTTGCCACCGCGGTCGACCCAGAGCGCGGCACGGCCGTCGACCAGCACAACCTTGGCGCCGACAGCACGACGCGGGGTCTGTGCGCACGGGCCCCAGGCCAGCATCGAGCCGTAGGGGTTTGCCGGGTCGACGGCGGCGAGCACCAGCGCGGTGCCGGCCTGATCGCGCTGCCCGCGCAGCCTGTCGACGGTGCCAGGAAGGGCAAACTGTGCGCCGTCGAGCCCCTCGACAAAGTGACCGCGGCGGGACTTGCCCTGCTCTTCCATCGCGCGAAGCAGGCGGTAGACGGCGGTGAAGCCCCCCTCGACCCCTTCGAGCGCAGCCACAGCGCGGGACACAACGCCGTAGCGTTCGAGCCAGGTCATGGCGCGGGCGTGCGCAGCCTCGGTGGGTGTCACCTCTCGGTAGCGAAGCTCGCGCACCAAGCTCCAGCGCCCCCCGGCGAAGCGCGTCGATCCCTTGCGCGACCGCTTCGAGGTCTTGAGACTGCGGAGCGGTAGGAAGCCGTCGTTAGTGACATGACCCGCCCAAACCAAGTCCCAGAGCGCCGGGAGCAGGTCCTCGGTGGTGGCCCCGGTGGCGCCTTGCAGCACAGTGAGAAAGCTCGCGCCACGCTGCTCGAGGTGCTCGAGAATAGCGACGTGCAGCTCTCCTTCGGGACGTTCGCCCTCTTCGCCCAACAGCAGCGGCGCCGCCTCACGCCGAAGCAGCATCACCCGTCCGTCGCGCGATCCGAGAGGCCCCGCACCGACCCAGACCCACTCGCCTGTGGCGGCAAGTTCATCGAGCTGTGCGGGCCGGTATCCGGGCACGCGAGCCGGCAAGATTTCGCCCTCGAGCACGGACCAAGCCAGCGGAAGGCCCTCGAGCTGCAGCAACACCTCGCGGAGCCGGCCGGTGCCCCCGCGCTTGCCACCGATCCCGTGCCAGGACGCGAGAAAGCGTCCGAGCACCGCGCCATCGACGGGCTCGACCTCACGGCGCAGCTTCGCGAGGCTGCGGCGCTTGAGGCGACGAAGCACATCGACATGGCACCACTCGATTCGAGAGCCACCAGGCCGCATCTCTCCTCGGACCAGCAGGCCATCGCCCTCGAGACCCTGCAGGATCGGCTCGACAGCACCTGCGAGCACACCAAAGCGCGACGCAAGCTGTTCGGTCAGGAAGGGACCTCGTGTGCGCGCGAAGCGAAGCATCAGCGAGACCAGAGGTGACTCAGGCTCCTCCATGAACGCCGCGGGAAGTCCGGGAGCAATCGCGACGCCGAGTCCGTGTAGGTACCGGCCGGCGTCTTCTGCGGCGATCCAGCGTGACTCACCGGCAAGGCGGATCGACACCACCCGGCGCTGGGCGATCAGCTCCTCGACCCAGGCAGCCGGCGGCTCCACCGAGCGTTGATCGAGCTCTTCGGCGGTCAGATCTCCGACGCGTCTGAGCAAGTCGTGAACGTGATCCGCGTCCTTGCACAGCCGCTCTTCGACTAAGCCAAGCAGCTCGCGCTCAACCTCGTCCACCGCGTCGCGATCAAGCAAGTCGCGAAGCGCTTCCTGTCCAAGCAACTCGCGAAGCAGGCTGCGGTCGAGGGTCAGCGCCTGGGCCCGTCGCTCGGCGAGCGGTGAGTCCCCCTCGTACATAAAGGCCGCGGTGTAGGCGAAGACCAGTGAGCGCGCGAAGGGCGATGGCGTGCGGGTCTCGACGAACTCCACCTGCACCTCGCGGCTGCGAATCTGGCCGAGCAAGGTCTTGAGCGCATCGAGGTCAAAGACGTCCGAGAGGCACTCGCGGTAGGTCTCGAGCATGATCGGGAACGACGGAAAGCGCTCGACGACCTTCTGAAGCTGCTGCGCCTTGAGACGCTGCGCCCAGAGCGGACTGCGCTTGTCGGGACGACGCTTCGGCAGCAGCAGTGCACGGCCCGCATTCTCGCGAAAGCGCGCGGCAAACACACTGGAGTGGGCAAGCTGCTCGACGACCAGGTCCTCGAGTTCTTCGGGCTCCGGAAACAGCCACGCCTCTTCCGGCAGCTCATCGGTGTCGGCAAGGCGCAGTACGATGCCATCGTCAGTGTGCATGGCGTGTACATCAAAGGCCGCGCGCGAGGCCAAGAGCGACTGCAGCGCGAGGGCCCAGGGCGCATGAACCTTGGCGCCGAACGGCGACAGCACGCAGATACGCCAGTCTCCCAGCTCGTCCTTGAAGCGCTCGACCACGATGCGGCGGTCGGTGGGCAACACCCCGGTGGCTTCGCGCTGAGCGGCCAGGTAGTCGACGAGATTCTTGGAAGCGAGGGCGTCAAGCGGGGTGTGCTCTTGCAGCCAGCTCCGCCCCTCTTGGCCGGGTCGCGCGTCGAGCTCGCGGACAAAGGACCCAAGGCGACGGCCGAGATCGAGCGGACGACCGGGACGGTCACCATGCCAAAACGGGAGCCTGCCGGGCTCACCGGGCGCCGGCGAGACGATGACCTTGTCTCGGGTCAGCTCTTCGATGCGCCAGGAGCTGGCGCCGAGGATGATCACATCGCCGCGGCGAGACTCGTGCACCATCTCCTCGTCGAGCTCACCCAAGCGCGGGCCCCCATCCCCCAGGAACACACCAAACAGGCCGCGGTCCGGGATGGTGCCGGCGTTCATCAGCGCGAGCATGCCTGAGCCCTTTCGCGCGGCCAGCTCATCCTTCGTGCGGTCCCAACTCAAGCGCGGGCGCATGTCGGCAAGCTCGTCCGACGGGTAGTGGCCCGAGAGCATGTCGAGGACCGCATCAAAGCTCGATCTCGGAAGCTCGGCGTAGGGGTAGGCCGACCGCACGAGTGCGAAGAGCTCATCGGGCTTCCACGTGCGTCCCGCGCACGCCGAGACCAGGTGCTGCGCGAGCACATCGAGGCAGTTGCGGGGCACGCGCGTCTCTTCAATCGCGCCCTCGCGCATGGCCTGAGCCACGACCGCGGAGAGCAGCAAATCACCCTTGAACTTCGGGAAGATCACGCCCTCGGAGAGCTCGCCGACACCGTGACCCGCACGCCCGACCCGCTGCAGGCCACCCGCGACCGAGTGCGGTGCCTCGATCTGCACCACCAGATCGACCGCCCCCATGTCGATGCCGAGCTCCAGCGTCGACGTGGCGACCAATGCAGGCAGCTCACCGGCCTTGAGCAGCTCTTCGATGGCCTCGCGCTGATGCCTGGCCACCGAGCCGTGGTGCGCGCGGACCAGCTCTTCGCCCGCCAGATCGTTCAGCCGCTGCGCAAGCCGCTCGCAGAGCAGTCGCGAGTTGGTGAACACGATGGTCGTACGGTGCGAACGGATCAGTGCCAGCAGGCGCGGATAGATGGCCGGCCAGATCGACGGCTTGAGGGTCTTGCCCGACGACGAGGTCGGAGCCGCACCCTTGGCCGTCATGTGCGTGCCGACGCGCTCGGCTGCCGAGGTCACGGTGGAAGGACCGATGCTCACCGGCTGGTCCATGTCCTCGACGGGCACCTGAATCGACAGCTCGATGTGCGGCGGCTCTGAGGTGTCGACGATGGCGACCTCGCGCCCACCACCGAGAAACGCCGCGATGCGCTCGAGCGGCCGCTGGGTCGCTGAGAGCCCGATGCGCTGCGGATCGTCGTCACAGAGATCCGCCAAGCGCTCCATCGACAGCGACATGTGCACACCGCGCTTGGTGCCCGCCATCGCGTGAATCTCGTCGATGATCACCGTCTCGACGGTGCGCAGGTTCTCGCGCGCAGACGAGCCGAGAAGCAGGAACAGAGACTCGGGGGTGGTGACCAACACATCGGGCGGATTGCGCAGCATCCGCTGGCGGTCGCGCTGCGACGTGTCACCCGTCCGAACCGCCAGCGAGATCGGCGTGAACGGTTCCCCGAGCCGCTCGGCCACTCTCGCCATGCCCACGAGCGGCGCGCGCAGGTTTCGCTCGACGTCGTAGGCAAGCGCCTTCATCGGCGAGACGTACAGCAGCCGCACGCCCTTGGCCTCGCCGCGCTCGGTGCGAGACAGCCGGTCCAGCGCCGCCAGAAAGGCCGCCAGCGTCTTTCCCGACCCGGTCGGTGCCAGCAACAGTGCATGGTCGCCCGCGGCAAGGTGGGGCCAGCCGAGCTGCTGCACCTTGGTCGGCGCAGAGAAAGCCTCGGCGAACCAAGTGCGAGTGGCGGGAGCGAAGAAGTCGAACATCGGCCCAGAGCCTAATCCGTGTTCCGACGGATGCGATCGGGCTGGTGGCACAGACTGGCAGCAGTGCTCAGAACATGCCGTTGTCGTTGGCCGCGCTGTCGGGCACCACCTGAAGCACATCCCAGTGCTCGACGACCTTTCCGTTCACGTCGAAGCGGAAGATGTCGATGCCCGCGTAGTTGTGGTCGCCTTCCCACTCCTGAAAGCAGTGCAGCACCACATGGTCCCCTTCCGCGAACGCGCGCTTGAACGTGACCTTCTTGTTCGGCCACCCCGCTGACATGCGCTCGAAGTACTCGACGAACGCCTCTTTGCCGTCCCCGACGTGCGGGTTGTGCTGGATGTACACGTCCCCGACGTACCGCTCGACCGCGAGCCGAGGCTCGTTCTGGTTGAACATCAGGTCGTAGAAGGCCATGGCATTGGCCTTGTTGCGGTCCTGCACGTCGCCCATGTTTTCTCCTGGAGGTCATGGCGTATCCCACGGTTCCGAGACCTGGCGTAGCATCCCGCCATGATCATCGACTGCCACGCGCACTTCGAGCCCCGCATGCTCACCGCCGACCGCATCCTCGCGAAGATGGATGCCGTGGGGGTCGACCGCATCGTGTTCATCCCCGCGATGCAGGACCCGCTCCCGCACACTCCTGAGCTGTTGCTGACTGCGGTTCGTGGCCTGCTGTCGGTCGGGGCCGCACCCATCGTCGAGGCGATTCACCGCCACACCATCCGCGAGCCCGGCAAGCTCAAGCTCTCCGGCGAGACCTTCGAGATCTACGCCCGTCCCGACAATAGCGCCGTCGCCAGCCTGGTTGCCCAGCATCCCGACCGCTTCTCGGCATGGATCTTCCTGAACCCGGCGGCCGACCCCAATGTCGTCGAGACCCTCGAGCGCTGGCGCCACGAGCCCGGCATGATCGGCGTGAAGCTGCATCCACACTGGCACGACTACCCGACCGCACAAGCCGAGCCGCTGCTCGCTCGCTGCGAAGAGCTCGGCCTTCCGGTCCTCATCCACTTCGGTTTCGGCGTGCGCGGCGACTTCGTCGGCTTGTGCAGTCGATTCCCCAAGCTGCGCATCATCTCGGCCCACGCGGGCTTCCCGTTCTTTCGAAAGCTCTGGGACCACGCCGAGACCTGCCCAAACCTGTACGTCGACCTCTCGAGCCCCTACCTCTCGGAGCGGTTGGTGCGCGCGGCCGTGAAGCGCATGGGTGCGGACCGCTGCCTGTACGGAACCGACGCTCCCTACGGCTTTCACGAGGAAGACGGGAGCTACGACTACCGGGAGATCCTCGGCTGGGTCGAGCGCCTACCCGTGAGCAGCACCGAGCGAGAGCGCATTCTCGGTCAGACCTTCGAGCGCATCACGTCCCGGTAGTCTCAGCCCGACGCTTCAAGTGGGCCCTACGAAACGCGGCCGGCGTCGTCCCGAGCTGGCGCTTGAAGGCACGACCAAACGAGGCCTCGCTCTCGTAGCCGACCTGCCTGGCCACTTCGCCAACGCTCAACGGTACGTCGCCGGTCAGCGCGTTGACGGCGAGCCGCATGCGGAGCTGGGTCAAGTAGGTGAGCGGAGGGGTGCCGACGAGTCCACCGAATCGCGACGAGAAGTTCGAGCGGGACATGCCTACGGCCTTGGCCAAGCTCGCGACCGTCCAGCCATCTGTCGGGTACCGGTGAATCAGCCGAAGTGCCTGGCCGATCGAAGGGTCGCGCAACGCTCCCAACCAGCCAGCTTCCCCGTCGGGCTGCTGTTCAAACCAGGCGCGGATGAGCTGCACGAACAGCAGCTCGACTAGACGGACGATCATCATGTCGGAGCCATCGCCCTTTCGGTGCGTCTCGTGGAGGATGAACCGAAGCGTCGTGTCGAGCCACGGAAGGGCCGTGCGCTGTTCGTAGGTGAGGTGAAACGAGGGCGGAAGCAGCGAGAGCAGCGCGTTCTGGGCATCGCCTTCAAAGCGAAGCCCCCAACCAATGACGACCGTCTGGCGCCCTCCTCCACCGTAGCTGAGGGTTGGATAGATTCCCTGCTCCGGCTCGTGCGTGTCGCCTCCCGCTGCCCTGACCTGTTCAAGCACGCGTGCGTAGGGCACGGTGGGCGTGGCCGGCTGATCGACAAAGGACTTCTGGTGGCCCGGCGAGAACATCATCAAGTCGCCGGCTTCGAGGCAGACGGGCTCCTTGCCATCGGGCAGCATGAAGCAGCTGCCCTTCTCGACCACCATGAACGAGACGAGATTCACCACAGGGTAGGCGACCCCCCAGGGCGCAGAGAACTCGGAGCGGCGACTGACCGTTCCCTCGACCCGGAGCCAATTCAGCACGTCGGACAGCACATCCATCGGCACCTCCCTTGGTGAGCAACTCCTCGGTTCAAGGAGCAAATAGGCCGTTCGTCTGTACTCGCCACGAGATCCTGGACGATCTGC
This sequence comes from Pseudomonadota bacterium, assembly GCA_023954855.1. Classification (GTDB taxonomy): domain Bacteria; phylum Myxococcota_A; class UBA796; order UBA796; genus M1803. Next base: position 82,807 of record JAGSGY010000018.1, read on the forward strand.
ATAAAATCATGGATGAAATCGTATGTTTCATCCAGATACGCAGGACTATATCTCTGACACCGAATGGAGAAACAATGAAAGGCTTGCTGCACGCGCTCGCGGGCGTCCTCGGATTCGTTCTGGTCACGACCTTCATGACATCGACCGTGGTGTCCGGACTGATGGCGGGTCCCGAGACGATTGCGATGATCAAGGGGCTCATCTTCAAGAGCATGTTCGTGCAGTTGCCGTTGCTCGCCGGCGCCGGTGCGACCGGCATGTCGCTGCTCGGCAAGCGCACGGCCCCCCTCGGGCTCACCAAGCAGCTGCGAGGCCCTCGCGCCTTCATGACCAGTCTGCTCTTGCTGGTTCCCGCATCGGGCTTCCTCTGGTACCGCGCATCCGCCGGTGTCTTCGACCCGCTCTACTACGGCGTTCAGAGCATCGAGCTTGCCGGACAGGCCTTCTGCTTCGTGATGATCGGCCTCAACATCCGCGACGGACTGGCTCTGCGTGGACGTATTCGCAAGGCGGGCACCAAGGGACCGCAGATCTCCGAGCGCGACGGCGGTCCGCTCGTTGTCGCTGACATCCCCGCCCTCAAGGCCGCTGACGGCAGCGAGCTGCAGAACAAGTCCGTGATGGCCCTGTGCCGCTGCGGCCAGTCGAAGAACAAGCCCTTCTGCGATGGCTCGCACGCCATTGTCGGCTTCGACAGCACCGCCGCGACCGACGAGAGCAAGGACGAGATCCTCACCTACGAAGGCGAAGAGGTCACCATCCACTACAACCGCCTGCTCTGCTCGCACGCGGCAGAGTGTGGCCGCCGTCAGAAGGCCGCCTTCGACTCCTCGCGCAAGCCATGGATTGTGCCGGACAACGCCACCGCCGAGGGACTGCGCGAGGTCGTCACCGCCTGCCCCTCAGGCGCACTGCGCTTCAGCCGAACCGGCGAGGCCCCCGAGCACCTTCAGGCCGACGCAAAGGGCATCACCGTCGAGCGCAATGGCCCGTACCGCGTCGCCGGCATCCCGCTTGAGGGCGCGCGGCACGCCCAGGGCGCGAACCCCGAGAAGTACGTCCTCTGCCGCTGCGGCGCGTCCACCAACAAGCCCTTCTGCGACGGCTCCCACGTCGACATCGGGTGGAAGGACTCAGCCGGGCCCGCGTAGTCCGGGGTACCTATTGTTCCGTTCGCTGGCGCTCACTCCAGCCTTTCGGCCGGCACGATACCTATGGTTCCGTTCGCTAGCGCTCACTCCGGCCTTTCGGCCGGCACGCTTCGCTTTCGGCGCAGTCGCCTCGGTTCCTCGGGCAACC
>JAGSGY010000023.1 GCA_023954855.1 Pseudomonadota bacterium
AATGCGGAAGAACGACACCGTGCGGTCCGGACACTCAAGATGCCCGCCGAGCCATCCTGCGCCCGTGTCGATGAGATCGCCGTCGACCACGGTGCACTCTTGGCCGATCCATCGGTCGCGCTTGCCGTAGAGGCCGTCTTGAAAATTGATGTCGGCGATCTGCACCCGGCCGCCCTCTCTGACGACATTGACCGGATCAGCCGTGCGAATCACCGGCCGCTTCTTGGGCTCGGCCTCACCGAAGGCCGCCCGGTAGAAGTACCGGTACACGCCATCATCGCCGCGGAAACCACCCTCGAGCCAGCAACCACTACCGTTCAACGAGGCTTGAACCTCACCGGCTGTGCCCACCAGCTCGACGTCTTCGCCCCACGCGTCGCGCTCGTGGACCGCCAAGATCTTCGCGCGTGTGCCCGTCCAGAGCGGGCCCGCGTATGCCCCGTCTGGACAGCCCTCTCCGCTGGCGAGCTTCGGAGCCACCGTCGTGGTGCGGCCCGTCCCCTGACTGAAAGTGGCCTTGTAGAAGTACATGGACTGGCCAGTCGGGCTTCCGGGCGCGGGGTCGAGCATGAACGAGCCGCCCATGAAGCAGCCTTCCTGAACCGCCAGCGACTCCGCGATGCCCGACCGACCGAGGTACTGGGACTGCGATGAGAAGTAGGCATCGTCCGGGCTGATCTCGAGGATCGTGACCCGCGTGTTCGGCGGCACATAGGACATCGCGCCAGGCCGACAGCCGAGGCCCGCTCCGACCGGCGCCGGAAGCAGACCAATGGCCTGACCGTCCGTGCGCACCACTTCGATCTTGTAGAAGTACCGAGAGCTCCCGTCCGCCCCGTGAAACTGGCCGCCCACGTGGCACTCACCATTCACGCTGATGTCTTCGAAGCTACCCGTCTGCCCAATCAGCTCCGCGCGGTCGTCGTAGTACCCATCTTCAGACGACACGCCGACAATCTTGTAGAGACCCCCTGTTTCGACGCTACTCGCAGCCACGCCTCCGCCCGGACAGTCCGCCCAAGCGGGTCCAGCCAGCAGCAAAGCGAGGAACGAGGCGGACCTCAGCATGAAAACTCCGGGTGCGAGACGTTGCGGATCGTGCCACAGACCGTCAGTATGCACTGAAACGATCGTGAGGGGCGGGCCGATCACCCGCCGCCAGGAGACGCTCGATGCGGACCATCACCCCACTGCTCATGCTCTGCCTTGCCGGCTGCAGCGACTACGAGCTGACGGACTTCGGCTTTGTCGATGTCTTCAACCAAAATCCTGCTGAGGACGTCGACATCCTGCTGGTCGTCGACAACTCCTGCTCCATGCAGCCCTACCAGACGCGGCTTGGGCAGAACTTCTCGCAGTTCATCAGCTGGTTCGTCGACGGCAACATCGACTACCAGATCGCGGTGACCACCACGTCGATCACGCCCTCGAACGAGCAGTGCTCGGCGGCCGAGCTCGCACGCATTCCCCCTCCGGGACAGCTGGTGCAGGACACGATCATCACGGCAGCCACGCCCGACGCAGCCACCGTCTTCAACAGCTTGGTCAACGTCGGCACCTGCGGATCCGCCTCCGAGATGGGACTGGAAGCCGGCCGCCTCGCACTCTCCGAGCCGAACCTCTCCGGAGCGAACGCCGGCTTCTTGCGTCCCGAAGCGTCCCTATCGATGATCTTCGTCAGCGATGAGCAGGACGGCTCGCCCCTGCCGGTCAACGAGTACATCAACCACTTCTTCGGCGTGAAGGGACAGCGTGAGCGCGACATCTTCAACGCCTCCGCACTCGCCATCACCGACGGCACGGCCTGCGGAACGACCATCCCGGTGGGTGAGAGTACGCGCTACGTCGATGTGGCTCGGCAGACCAGCGGCGTGCTCGGCAACCTCTGCGACGACGACTTCGAGCACATCGTGACCGAGCTCTCGCTCAACGCCTCGCGTATGCGCGACACCTTCTTCCTGTCGGCGAACCCAAACCCCGAGGACCTCACCGTCTTCGTCGAAGAGGTCGAGATCGACTGCGTCAACGGCACCTGGTGGCTGGAGCGCCTGCCCGACTCGGACGGCGTCGAGCGCACCGCGGTCGTGTTCGACTGGAACAGCATGCCGCTGGCCAATGAGCGCATCAGCGTTCGCTACAACGAGGGCGATTGGACGTCCGAGACCTTCTGTCCGGGAGCCCCCTAATGCGTAGCGGCTTCGCCCTGATCGTCTTCCTCTTCATGAGCCTCGGGCTCGCCGGCTGCGGCACCCAAGCGGGTTGCTCGGACAACGGCGACTGCGGAGACCTCGAGGTCTGCGTGCGGGCCAACCCAAGCCGGCCCGGCGTCTGCGCCGACGTCGATTGCGTGACCAGCGAACACTGCGACCTGGGCTCGTACTGCGCCGCTCCAAACTACGAGTGCACACCCGGATGCGACGGCGACTCCGACTGTCGGGCGGGACAGACCTGCAACGCGGCCACCCACGCCTGCGAGGCGTATGGCTGCCGCGACACGGACCTCGACTGCAACTACGGCGAGTTTTGCGTCGACGGCACCTGCATCGCCGACACCGCGCCACACTGCGAGCCCGGTTGCTCGAGTGATGCCGAGTGCGGCGCCGGCGGCCAGTGTCTGGGCTGGAGCTCCAACGGCCAGAGCTGCATCGGCTTCCCCGGTGAGTGTGGCGCCGGAGCCGATTGCTACTGCACTGACGAGAGCTGTACGGTCACCGAGTGCTTCGACAACCGCTGCCTCGTCGGCTGCGCTGTCGCCACAGACTGTCCGCGCGGCTACGACTGTCGTCCTGACCTCGGCAACGTGTGCCTCGGCGACTGCGACTACCTCGACCAGTGGAACTAGCGGCGCCTAGGCGCTGATCACCTCGATCGCCTGCTCAACGACGTGTACCGCTTGCTCAACGCAGGCGTGTCGCCACTCCGGGTCGCCCGGAGCAAAGGCTTCGCGCAGAGCAGCGGTCGCTCGAATCGAAGCGACGTCGTCGCGCTTGCCCCACTGCCAGGCGCGGTTCTCATCACGCAGCGCACGAATGACGTTGACCACATGGGTGGTGCCGAACTCGGCCGCGAGCACGTCGTAGGTCATGTTTGGGAAGCGGGCCTTGCACCAGCTGCCCATGCCGCCTCGAATGGCGTAGGACACCCCCTCTTCGGGCTCCCAGGGCTCAACGACGTCCGCGCCAAACGCCTTGGCGAGAGCCTCGGCGCCATCGGAACCCCACTCGTGGTCCACGAACAGCTTGTACGTCGAGCGCTTGCCTAGCCCCGTGTGAAAGTCGACGTGCACCACCCGCTCACAGCCTCCGAGCAACTTCGGAAGCTCCGCGTCGAGGACCTGCGCGGTCTTCGACGGGCTGTGGCCGCCGAAGAACAGGCCCTGCGGAAACTCGTACTGGCCGCCCGCGACCGCGTTCTTGAGGGCCGGCATGCCCTGCCGGAGGATCATCCACCCCACCCGCGGAAGGAACAGCTCGAAGGCCGGCGGAGGCGACGGTGGATTGAGAAGCGGGTCGAGCTCGGCATAGCCATCGGGCGCGCCCGTGTACTGCTCATCGGACCGCAGAAAGTTGCGGTTCAGGTCCATGTTCTCTTCGTTGACACGGCGAACCCACGCAAAGCCAAACGGATTGAGCGCGTGCAGGAAGATCACCGCCGTGCCGGGTCCAGGATGAAAGCCACCGAGGGTCTCCTCGAGAAGCGCTGCCTGAACCGCAGAACCAAAGAAGCCCTCCACGCCGTGAAGCCCTGAAGAGACGATGACCGCGCGCTTGGGGTTCGGGTCGCCCAGGATGGCGAGATCGATCGTGAGTTCCTGCCCGTCGGGCCCCTTCTGATCCACCGGCCAGCTAGCCATCTGGCAGCCGAGAGCCAAAGCACCCGCGCGAAAGCGGGCTCGGGCGGAGGTGTAGTCGGGCGAGAAGCTCGCTGCGAGGGGGGTTCGAGACATCTGGACTCCTGCGACCTGCCAGCACTAACCCGTGGACTCCGCCGCGTACGGATGGCGTGACGTATGGGTGGCACCCCGCGCGGATGGATTGCGTGAGTGGGGCCAGCGTGTGACCGTGGACGACGGGCTCAAGCCGCCCAAATGGAGGAACCGTGTCGCAGGTTGAGGTCTTCATCGATGCCGAGCGTATTGCTGCCCGAGTGGCCGAGCTGGGCGCCCAGATTCGCGCCGATTACGGCGACAAGACCATCCTCTGTGTTGGGGTCCTCAAGGGCAGCATTCTGTTCATGTCGGACCTGATCCGAGCGATTCCAGGCGACGTGCGCTGTGGTTTCCTCGGGGTGTCTTCCTACGAAGGCACCGAGAGCACCGGCATTGTGCGCATCACCCACGATCTGCGTCAGCCCATCGAGGACTGCCACGTGCTCGTGGTCGAGGACATCGTCGACACCGGCCTCACACTCGAGTTCTTGCTGCAGACGCTCAGCGTCCGAAAGCCCGCAAGCATCAAGGTCGCCTCTCTCCTAGACAAGTCGGCACGCCGCAAGGTTGACGTGCCTGTCGACTATGTCGGGTTCCCCATCGAAGACCGCTTCGTAGTCGGCTACGGACTCGACCTCGATGAGCAGTACCGCAACCTGCCCTACGTCGGCCTCTTCAAGGGCGCGTAGGTGCGGCGTAGCTATGATGCCGTGGTCATTGGCGGCGGCGTCATCGGTCTGAGCGCAGCCTGGCACCTGGGCCGAATGGGCCACCGGGTGGCGGTGATCGAGCGCTTTCGAGTCGGCCATCTACGCGGTTCGAGCCACGGCGCATCGCGAGTCGCTCGCGCGGCCTATGCCGACCCAGACTGGGTCGCGTTCGCACAGGAGTCGATTGAAGACGGCTGGACCCTCGTGGAGCGCGCCTCTGGGACCACCCTTCTAGCGCAGGCCCCCTTGGTGCTGTTCGGCCCCGAGGACGGCCCGATCCGCGACTATGCGGCAGCCACCGAGCACGTCGACAGCATCGAAACCATCTCACGCGAGCGACTGCACTCGAGCTACCCGCAGCTCGAAGTCCCCGAAGGCTCGTTCGCGCTCGAGGACCGTTCCGGCGGGCTGATCAAGGCGGCGGAGGCACTCGAGACCTTGAAGCGTCTTGTGCGCGAAGAGGGCGGGAGAATCTTCGAAGCGAGCACGGTTCTGCGCGTGGTTCCCCAAGGCGAATCCATCGTCCTTGAGACCGAGCGGGGTACCGTCGAGTGCCAGCACTGCGTGATCGCCGCCGGCCCGTGGACCCCGCACGTGCTGCCCTTCCTCGCGCCAACCCTGCACGTTGCGCGCCAGTACGTCGGCTACGCGCACGTCTCGGGTCCCACCGCCGAGGCCGACTTTCCGATGTGGGCCTACGTCGGAGAAGAGACCCATTACGGCCTTCCCGCCGTGCGGCGCCAGGGCGTCAAGATCGCCAAACACGAGCCCCGCAGCAGAGGATGCGACGCAAGGCGCTTCATAGCCACCGCCCCCGCCGATGTGACCTCGGAGCTGCAGCGCATCGCCGCCGAGCACCTTCACGACCCCGTGACCCGCTTGGTGTCGACCGAGACCTGTTTGTACACAAGCACGCACAACGAAGACTTCGTGATCGACTTGCACCCCGAAGACCGCCGTATCAGCATCGGCGCCGGGTTCTCGGGCCACGGGTTCAAGTTTGCGCCACTGGTCGGACGCATCCTCGCCGACCTGGCCTCGCGCGGAAAGACCGAGGTCAAGAGCTTCGAAGCGCTGCGGACCCGCTTCTCCATTGGAACCCATCTACGCGTCGCCGAGGGCTCCTGATGGCCATCACTCGGCGGCACGTCCTCGCGGCCCTCGCAGGCACTGCGGCAGTCAGTACCCTCGGCGCAGGAAGCGTCGCTTGGTCGTGGTGGGACCGCGCCCCAGCCGCAGACTTGAAGGCGCTGTCCGCCGACGAGTTCGCATTCGTCCAAGCCCTCGCCGAAGCTTGGATGCCGCCCGGTGGTGAGCCCAGCCTCTCGGGTGCCGAGGCAGGCGTAGGCCACTTCATGGACGACCTCGTCGCCGCGATGCACCCCGCACAGGGCAAGGAGCTCAAGCTCCTCATGCAGCTGCTCGACGACCTTACCGTTCCGCTCCGCTTCAGTCGGTACGCAAACATCGATCTCGCGCGACGCACCGAGATCTTGGCCGGATGGCTCAACAGCGAAAACCACTTCCTTCGCAGCGGCGTCCAGGCACTCATCGCGCTGATCGCCTCGGGCTATACCATGCACCCCGAAATCGCGAAGACCATGCGCACCATGTATCGCTGTGGGTACGGCGCATGACCTTAAGAGACTGGAGTGATGCCAAGGGCGAGACCACACTCGAAGCCGACGTCGTCGTCGTGGGCTCGGGCCCAGGCGGCGCCGCCATCGCCCGAACCCTGTCCGAGGGCGGCCTGCGTGTCCTCGTGCTCGAAGAAGGGCCGGCCAGGCCGAGGTTCCGCCCCAACCTGGCCCACACGCAGCGCTTCCACATGCAGGAGAACGGCGCCGTCGTCGCGCAGAGCCTGCAGAGCTTCGTTCCGATCGCGGCCGGACGTGGCGTCGGCGGCGGAAGCCTGATCAACAGCGCCATCTGCTGGCGCACTCCCGACTACGTGCTCGAGAAGTGGACCAAGGCCCTCGGGGTGCCCCACTTCGGTCCGACGCCGATGTCGGCCATCTTCGACGAGCTCGAAGAACTCCTGCAGATCGCCGAGACCCCGGAAGCCATCGCCGGCGAGAACAACAAGATCATCGTGCGCGGTGCGAAAGCGCTTGGCCTGCCGGGCGGATTCCTGCGCCGGAACACGCCGCACTGCAGCGGCTGCGGACTCTGCAACCTGGGCTGCCCTACCGGCGGAAAGGCCAGCGTCGACCGCAACCTGATTCCCCTTGCGCGCGCCGCGGGAGCCATCGTCCAGGGCGACGTTCGCATCGAAGAGCTGATCTTCGAGCACGATGCGGTGGTCGGAGTGGTCGGCGTCGTGCGCCACCCCGAGACGCGCGTCGAGGTCGGCAGGCTCACTGCAAGAGCCCCCAAGGTCGTGCTGTCTGCAGGGGCCATCGGAACCCCACGCCTCATCGCCCAGGCAGGTGCCGCGGGAAGGCTCGGCCCTGCGGTCGGCCAGGGCCTGCACCTGCATCCGGGCAACGCCGTCGTGGGGCTGTGCGACCACGACGTCACCATGTGGCGAGGCGCCACCCAAGCCGCGTGGTTCGAAGATCCCGATCTTCCCGGCGTTCTTCCCCACACCCTGCAAGCCGAGCCGGGCGTGGTCCTGATGATGTTCGGCAAGGTCGGCGTCGAGGCAAAAGCGCTCATGCCGCTGCTGCCGAAGATGTGCGGTGCCGTCGTGATGATCTCTGACAAGGGTTCCGGCACCGTCTCAGCGCGCTCCGACGGGCGTTCCGCGGTGACCTACGACTTTGCCCCGAACGATGTCGAGCGCATCAAGGCAGGCATGGTTCGCACCGCCGACGTCCTGCTCGCGGGAGGCGCGAGAGAGGTCACGGCACCGGTTCGCGGCATGGGACTGCACCGCGACAGCAAGTCCTTCGCCGCAAATCTCGCCGACAAGACCATTCGCGACTTTGGCCTGTACGCCGCTCATCCGATGGCGACGTGCCGCATGGGCACCGACCCCGAGACCTCGGTGATCGGCCCAGATGGCCAGGCACACCGGGCTTCTGGCCTCTACATCGCCGACGCCTCGGTCTTCCCCACCGCCCTCGGCGTCAATCCTCAGCTCACGACCATGGCCGTCGCGACGGTGATCGGAAGACAGATACTCGGCTGAGAGCTTCAGATCCGATACACTCCCGTCGGAGGCTGGATGCGGAACGTTGCGACTCTTCTCATGGCACTGACCCTCGTGGGGTGCCCGTACATGTCCTCGGACCAGTACGAGAGCTACCGAGACAACGATCAAGATGGCTGGGGCGTCGACGACGATTGCGACGACACCAACCCCAACGTCTATCCCTACGCCCCGGACTTCCGCGGTGATGGCTGCGATGCCGACTGCGGCGACGAAGGCAACGGCGAGGTCGACTCCGACGGCGATGATTGGCCGGACGATGGCGACTGCGATGCCGACGACCCGACCGTCTACCCGTGCGCGCCTGAGGCGAGCGAGACCGACGGCATCGACAGCGACTGCGATGGCTATGACACCAAGCGCGGTGATGGCTGCGTGGCCATCGACCCCGATGCTGTCGACGGCACGCCCAGGCTCGACGCTACTTGCCAGCCGGTGGTCGTCGCCGGCTAGCCGCTAGAGCGGGTCGGTAAGCGCCACGCCAAACTGCATCACCGGGATTCGCTTGGATCCGGGTGCTTCTGCGCGCCAACCCCATGCCGAGAAGGGTCGCAGCACCGTGCCCCCCTGCCAAAGCAGCACGGGTCCGCCACCGATGGTCGGCATGTGTGGCCCCAGACCGCGGCCATCCGCCATCAAGAAGCCCTCTTCGGCGAACACCGACAGATGCAGCTCGAGGTCGAAGAAGGGGTGGTTTGACTCGACGATCTTCGGCCGAAACTCGACCAGCGCGGCGATCGCGCCATCCCCACGGGTGCGGGTGCGTCCGTAGCCGGTAAACGGCTGTTCGTAGCCGAGCTCATCGCGCCGACGGCCGGCCGTGAAGTCCTGCTCGAAGAACGGCTTCGGCCCGCCTCTGGCCATGAGCAGACGTCCACCGAGCACTACACGATCTTGCACCAGCGGGTAGTAGCCGGCGAACTCCGCGTGGGCGCCCACCAGGGCGTAGGTCCGCGGATCGCCCTTGTATCGGCCCACCCCGGCTCGCAGATCGACGTCGGCGCGCGCTCCCTTGTACGGAAGGGGCCAGCGGTCCACCTTCTCATAATCAAGGCCGACTGTGAGGTCGGAATAGACACCGCCCTCGGTCCCCACTGGAGAGCGCTCGAAGAGCAGTCCGTCCTCGTCGGGGTCGACACTGTGAATGCGCGTCCAGGTCTGGACGTACAGCGCGAGCGCGTCATCCATCGCAAACGGACGCCGCACGCCGGCCTGCAGCAGCGGCCCGATCAGCCGGTTGCCTTCTTCGCGGTCGCCAAGCAGCAGCACGTCCTCGCCGCCGACGCCCGAATAGAGCATGTCTTTCCAGACACGGTGGCTTGCGGACAGCAACCACTGCCAGTTTCCGGAGCGCGTCTCAAAGCGCACCGTGTAGCTCTGGTACTCGAGCGAGGTCGTCAGATAGCCCGCGGCCTGGAGCTTCCAGACGAAGCCGTCGGAGCCATCTTCAGGCCGGCGAAAGAACTCTCCCCCAAGTCCGAACCCGAGTCCATCGGTGGTGTTGGCTGAGATCAGCGGAATGGCGATGCCGCCATACCGAGCCTTGCTGGGTTCGACGGCTTCGACTTCGGCTTCGGTGACGGGCTGGGCAAGGGCCGCGGCCAGGGCCAGAAAGATCATGACCAGATCAGCGGGACGAAGTCGAACCAGTCGGTGACCATCGCCACAATCGCGGCCACCAGGATGAGCGGCCCCATCACGGCGACCGTCACCTCAGCGGGCGGGGCCGAGGGCACGTTGAGTGCCTGATTCTTCACATGGCGAAGGTGACCGATGAAGTTGCCCAGGCGGCCCCGCGCGATGAGAATCGTGAGTCCCATGGGGATGTAGAGAATCAGCACCGAAAGCGTCATCTCGAGGATGCCCTGCCAGCCGACGAAGGCACCTGCCGCGATGAGCAGCTTCGCATCGCCGCCGCGCTCGACCTTCATCACCCAGAGCGGAAAGTGGATGGCGAACCCCACCACAGCGCCGAGTAGTGCGAAGAGAAAGCCCTGCCCGAAGATCGTCGACAGCACTAGTCCCGCCAGCAGCAGCGGCCCGGTCAGCACGTTGGGGATCTTGCCGCTCTGCGCGTCTGAAACCGCCGCGCCCACAAGCGCCGCGACAAGCACCCCTTCAATGAGTCCCGGTATCACTTGACGCGCTCCCCACGGCTACGATCCAGCCCGAACGAGATCTGAAGTTCATCGACCTGCCCGCGAATGGGCTCCGCGATGCGAAAGCTCGAAAGCGTAAGAACGACCCACGTTCCGAGTAGGACAGCAGTCACTATCGCGGCAGCGCGGAGCTGAAGCTTCGGCAGCGTGGCCTCGGATGAAGCCTGCCCGTCGCTCGCCTCAGATATGCTCCCGTGTCGCACTGCGATATCCTGCCCCTTCACCGCCGCCTAACGCGAGGGTCTCCGTGGCGAAGCCCGCCGTAAGGACATTCGGGAAGTACCAGATCCTCGAGCGCATTGCTACGGGAGGCATGGCCGAGATCTACAAGGCCCGCCTCGAGGGCATCGGTGGATTTCAGCGCACCTTCGCGATCAAGCGCATCCTCCCTCATCTCTCAGCGAACAATGAGTACGTCACGATGCTCGTCGATGAGGCGAAGGTCGCCGGCCTCCTCTCCCACGCGAACATCGTGCAGATCCTCGATCTCGGGCAGGTCGACGGCATCTGGTACATCGCCATGGAGTTCGTCAACGGCTACGATCTCGGTGCTGTACTCAAGCGCGCGCGCGATCGGGGCCTGACTCTCCCCGTCCCTCATTGCTGTTTTATCGCCATCGAGCTGCTCAAAGGCCTCGAGTACGCCCACCAGCGGCAAGTGATGCGCGGTGGCCGGCCGGTGCCGCTGAACATCATCCACCGCGACGTGTCCCCCCCGAACATCCTCATGTCGAAGCAGGGCGAGGTCAAACTCACCGACTTCGGCATCGCACGGGCTTCGCTAAAGGCGATGGAGACCCAGGCCGGCGTCATCAAAGGCCGCTTCGACTACATGAGTCCGGAGCAAGCCTCAGGGGCAAAGGATCTCGACCAGCGCTCCGACCTCTTCTCGGCCGGTGTGGTGCTCTACGAGGCGCTCTGCGGCGTGCATCCATTCCGCACGGACAGCGAGCTCACGACCCTCGAAGGCGTTCGGGGCGGCGAGTATCGTCCGATCACGACCGTGAATCCCGAGGTTCCGCCGGCCCTCGCCGCCATCGTCGACCGAGCGCTTCTTGTCGAGCGTCGCGACCGCTTCACGAACGCCACCGCCTTCAAAGAGGCCCTAGCCAAGTTCTTCCACGACTCGGGCTTTCTGTTCACGCACGCGAAGCTGTCGACCTACCTCAAGGGCCTATTCCCCGAGAAGGGCAAGGGTCATGCCACTCCGGCACTTGAGCAGATCAACGAGCCTCCGACCCAGATCGACGCCACCGAGGCCGACACCCACACCGACGGCCCAACCAAGGTGATGGACCGCAGCGTCGTCGAGAAGAAGCTCAAGCGCAGCCTCACCGACGAGCGCCCCTTCGGCGTCTCGCACGGCGACGAAGAGACCCAGATCCGCCGCAATCCTCTGCTCGATGCCGCACCCCTCCCCGACGACGGCCAGGCCGAGACCCTGATCCGAGGCGGCGGGCGCCACGCGATCAAGCAGCTGCAGCTCGAAGCCGAGGCGGTCAACGAGGAAGACGACGACCTCGGGCGCCTGCTCGACCAAGTCAGCACCGCCGACCACATGCAGAGCAATACGATGTGGCAGCAGAACCGGGGTCAGACGACCGCGGCTTTCGTGCTCGTCGGCGGCTCGATGCTGTTGCTCGGAGTGTTGCTCGGCGGTCTCTTGATCGGCGCACTCGCACTCGTCCTCAACCCGGCGCCCGTAGACTCCTTCGCAAGCGCTCCAGCGCTGCGGGTTCAAGCGCCCCGAGGGTCGACGGTACGCCTTGATGGCACCGAGATCGTCGGCGAGGTGCCTCTGGCACCGGAGAGGGGTTACCAGCTGCAGGTTACCCTCCAAGGCCACGAGCCCTGGGAGCAGACGGTCACGGTGGCTGACGGAGAGCACCGCGTGATCATCCTCATGATGAGCGAGATGAAGCCGAGTGAGCCAGCCAACTGACGAGATCGCCTTGCCCTCCCTTCCGGTCGCGGCAATCAAGGCACTTCGCATCAAGCAGTGGGCAAAGAACGGCCTGCTGTTCGCCGCCCTTCTGTTCTCTGGGAAGTTCACGAGCCCGCCCGAGATCATCGATGCCCTGCTCGGCTTCGTCGCCTTCTCGTTTGCCGCGAGCGCGGGCTACATCTTCAACGACGCGCTCGACCGCGAAGCCGATCGCAAGCACCCTAAGAAGCGCCATCGGCCCATCGCCTCTGGAGCTCTTCCGGTTCCCGTGGCCATCGTCGAGCTCGTCATCGTCGGCGGCCTTGGCCTTGGCCTCGCCTGGTTCATCAACCCGTGGTTCTTCGCGATCACCGTGGCGTACCTCGTCGAGACGCTGACCTACAGCTTCTTCTTGAAGCACGTCGTGATCATCGACGTGATGATGATTGCGTCGGGCTTCGTGCTGCGGGCCATCGCAGGCGCACTGGCCATTGGCGTTGCCGTGTCGCCCTGGTTCTTCCTGTGCACCGCCTTCCTCGCCTTGTTCATCGGCTTCAACAAGCGACGCGCCGAGCTCGCGTCTCTTGGTGAGGGTAGCGGCACGCGCAAGAACCTCGACCAGTACAGCGCCAGCCTCCTTCGCGAGTTTCAGGCCATCGTGACGGCGAATGTGGTGGTGACCTACTCGCTGTACACGATCATGGGCAGCCACCCGTGGATGGTCGTCACCATTCCGTACGTGCTCTACATCGTGTTCCGCTACATCTACTTGGTCGAGATGAAGGGAGCGGGCGGTGCCCCGGAAGACACGCTTCTCGGCGACGCCCCCATCCTGCTCACGACCGCCCTGTATGTGCTCACGGTCATGGCCATCTTGCTCCTCACGCAGCCCGTCGCCGCGTAGATCGGTTCCTCACGGCCCGATGACAGGAGTCGACAGACGCCCCTGCATCGCGAGGCTATGCTAGACACCATGCGTCTCACCCTGCCCGCGCTCTTTCTTGTGAGCCTGGCTCTTCCCGCCGCTGCTGGGCCTCCAAACCCGTACCAGCGTACGGTGGGGCTGGTGGAGCGCCTGTACTTCTACCCGACCGTGGTTCACGAAGGCAACGTGCTGCACGGGGCTGCAGATGAGCTCGCGGACGACGTCCATTGGCTGCTTGTCGACAAGCCCGACGACTCCACCGTGACGCTGCGACACGGGGCCGGCGCAGAACTCGGCACCGTGCATGTCGACTCGATGGCCGAGCTCCCGGACGCGCTCGCAGCAATGGAGGCGATGGTCCGCGATGCCCCCTACGGGATCGGCGACGTCGACCTTGGCCTTTCCCTTCTGGACGGTGGCACCCAGGCTCTCGACCGCTATTCCCGAGTACTCTCCGGAGATTCCCTGGCGCGCTTTGACGTGCGGCTCAAGGGCACAATCGTGGGCATCGGCTGCAACCTTCGGCTGATCGAAGACCGTCCCCGCATCACCGGAATCACGTCCGGTGGACCGGCAGAACGCGCCGGCATGCTCCGCGACGACGTGCTCGTGGCCGTGGATGAGGTCTCGACGACCAACATGCCCCTTCGTGAGATCACCCGTCGGATCCGCGGCGAAAAGGGCTCTCCAGTCACCCTCTCGATCTTGCGTGGCGAGCGCGCACTCGAGCTCTCGATGACCCGTGAAGAGGTCGTAGTCCCCAACGTCACGCATCGGGTACTCGATGAGGGCGTGGGCTACGTCCGCATCGGCCACTTCAGCCAGCGAACGGTTCAGAACCTCTCTGCGGCACTGCAGACCCTCTCTGACGAGGGTGCCCTGGACAAGGGACTGGTGTTGGACCTTCGCGGCAACACAGGCGGTTCGTTGCGGCATGCCGCACGATCCGCCGACCAGTTCTTACTCGAAGGACTCCTCGTCCGGACTGCCGGCCCGGATGGCAAAGCCGTCCAGAACCTGCAGTCCCGCATGGATGCCGTCAACACCGGCGATGAGCCCCAGGTCCCGTTGGTCATCTTGACGGACCAGCGCACCGCATCCGGCTCTGAGATCTTGGCCGGCGCACTCGTCGAGCACGGTCGCGCGGCCCTGGTTGGAACGCGCACCTACGGGAAGGGCACGGTCCAGAAGCTCTACCCTCTCGGCGAGGGCGCGAGCTTGAAGCTCACCGTCGCCGAGTACGTGCTCGAGAATGACCGCCGAATCTCGTATAACGGCCTCGTCTCCGACATCGTGGTCGGCCAGATCGAACTCGATGAACACGGTGCACGCTGGGAGCGCGGCTGGGATGAAGCGCACCAGCAGGTCGCCTTCGAGGACGTACTGCCGGCCGTGCGTGAAGAAGAGGCTTGGCGAGGCCAGTCCCACAACGTCGACATCGCGCGTGAGCTCGCTCGCCGAGCCGTCCTGATCGCCGACGCGCCGACCCGCGACGAGACGGTGTTGGCCCTGAGAATCGTCGCCGGTGAGATGCGCGCAAGCCAGGACGCCCAGCTCGAGGAGGCCCTCTCCGCTCGAGAGATCGACTGGACCGTTCCACCCCTCGTGGAGGGCCACATCCCGTCGACGGACGTGCACATCACCGCCGAGGCGGCAGGCGACGACCAGTATTGGGTGCATGCTGAGGTCCAGAACCAGGGCGACAGCGCCCTGGGCCAGGTGCTCGTCGAGCTCGAGTCCCCTTCGTTCTCGGGCTGGGATGAGCTCCGCATTCCGCTCGGACGCCTCGAAGCCGGAGCCACCGGTACGGGCAAGGTGCGCGTCGACTTTCGGCCAGGCATCCACGAACGCGAGGACGAGGTCTCCGTAAAGCTGCGCGCCGCCAATCATGAACCCTGGTCCGCCGACAGCACGGTGCTCTCTCTCGAGACAGGGTCGCTTCCCGAGCTCACGGTCAACGCACGTCTGCTGACCGAAGGCGCTCCACGAGTCGAGGTCGTGATCGACAATCACGGCCGCGTACCGATCGAAGACCTCGATGTGTTCTTCCGGGCCCCCGGCGACATGGATGTCGAGTTGGTCGACCGCGCGGTCCGTATTCCCAACCTTCCGCCGCGGTCCTCAGAGCGCGTCGAGCTTCGCATCGAACTCGGTGCGGAGGCGCCTCCTGACGCCCTTCCGCTCCTGCTCATCGCCGAGAATCAGAACTACGGCGAGCTGCTCGAGCACGAGCTGCTGCTGCCGCTCAACGGTGAGGGACTTCGCCTGCAGGAGCCCGTCGTCGCCCCGCGCAACCCACCCCTGTCGGCGCCAGTCGGCGAGCTGACTCTAGCCTGGGACGCGTCTGACGACGAAAGGATCGCGCACGTGGTCGTCTACGTGAACGGCGACAAGAGTGCCTGGGTCCCCGGTGGCGACCCACTCGTGCCATTTCGCACGCCGATCGACGTACTACCTGGGGTCAACCGGGTGGTCGCCATCGCCACCGACTCTAGCGGCCTGAAGCACAGGCGCCAGGTCGTGATTCGAGGCGAGCAGCCCACCGAGCCGGACGCAGCCGTTACGCACGAGCCCTAGCCGCGACCCGTGAGCGCGACGAGGCCTGAGCCCCGCCGAACGTGAGTCTACGGCGCGTAGCCGAGGAACATCCAGCCGACGTCGTCTGCGGGAGTTCCGGTGTCGGTGTCGCGCATCGCGGCTGCCAGGAAGACGCGCGAGTCATCGGCGTGAATCGATGCTCCGTGCGGCTCGAGCGTTCCGCGGCCATCGTCGACCGAGAGCGGAACCTCGACCAAGGTGCCACCGGGCGTTCCATGGAACATCACCAGGTCCTTGAGACCATCCGTACCCTGGTCCTCGATCACCGCAACGACGAACAGGTCGCCGTTGGGCGCCTCATCGGCCGCGATGTCGTAGACGACCACATTCGAGAACACGGTGTGGGTGTAGGTGTCGCCCTCGACCGTGGTGTCGCCGGTGACGACGTCGTAGATGCTGACGAGACCGTTGTCTTCGTTCACCACGCCGAACTCGTAGCCGGCGTAGGTCCCGGTACCCGCGTTGAGCGGGTCCTGGTCCACGAAGAGCGCCGCCGTGCTGTCGCGCAGCAGGAACGGACTCGGGTCATCGGTCGGTGCCTGCACGTGAAGCAGGGACCCGGCATCATCGCTCGGGTCGAGCTCGAGGGTGCAGTGCTGTCCGCCGGCCGCCTCAGTGGCACCGACGTACTTACGTGAGAAGGACCCCGTGCTCCACGAAGCATGGATGTACTGCAGGTGGGGGTCGCCGCAGCTGCCCGCAAAGACAGAGCCCGTGTCCGAGATCTGAATCTCGACATCGTTGGCGAGGTCGGGGCTGGCCACGGACTGGAGAACCGGCGAGAGCGCGGTGTACACCGAGCCGGACCACTGGAATCCACGCAGAGCGAGGTAGGTGTTGTCACCGGTGGTGACCGAGCGACGCATGGAGACCGCGAGGTAGACGCGAGAATCGGCACTGTCCGTCACCATGTCGATCACTTCGCCAAGCGGGTCGGCTTGGCCGCCAACGCCGTTCCAGGTCTGACGGGCCTCGACCTCGGTGCTGTTGTCCGAATCCGGCGGGAAGCGGAACAGAAGCCCGGGCCAGTCCTGAATCTGCGGCGTACCCGTAGACACGTCGGTCCACTGTTGTGCGCCAACCGCCAGCACGTAGTGCTCGCCGGTCCAACCGACGCGAGGGCCACGCGGCGACTCCCACTCGGCCTCGGCAAACGCGAACTCGGACGAGTCGTTGCCACCATCGCAGTCCTGATCGACAACGTCGCCAATCAGCTCGAGTGCGGAGGGGAAGATGTTCAGGTCTTCGTCGTCGCAGTCACCCGCAGCGAGCGAGCCCGTGTAGACCGCACTGTGGCCATCGGGAATGAAGCCGTCGTTGTCTTGGTCGAAGTCATCGTCGCCCAAGCAGTCGGAATCGATGCCGTCGTACCACTCGTCCGTCGCGTTCGGGTTCACGCCCGCAGCGTCGTCATCGCAGTCGCCCCAGTCCGGGGTGCTGGGAAAGGTACAGCCGTAGCGCGCGACGTAGGTGGTGAAGGCCGTCTCGTTGCTGAGCTGGTCCCACATGAAGCCGTCGCCATCGGCGTCGAAGTCATTGGCGCAGTCGCAGTTGATGTCCACGCCGTCATAGGGCGCGTCGACCGCCACCGCTCCGGGGTTGGCATCAGCGTTGTTGTCGTCGCAGTCACCGTCTTCGAGGATTCCGTTGTACGGCGGATCGTGGGCAAGCCCAGTGTTCGGATTCAGCGTCGGAATGTAGTTGTCGCCGTCGACATCGTAGTCGCCATCGCCGAGGCAATCCGAGTCAATGCCATCGTAGGGGGCCTCGAACGGAGAGCCGGGGAAGACGGTCTCGTCGTCATCGTCGCAGTCGACATCGTCCTCGCCACCGGGAAGGCCATCGGGCCACGCCATGCCACCAAGGGCCTCGTAATCGGCCTTGGAGATGCCTGGCTTCGTGTCGTCGTCGACGTCGAGAAGATCAGCGCCATCGCAGTCATTGTCGATGCCGTCGTAGGGGATCTCTTCGAAGTGCGGCGCGCGGTCCGCCGAGCTCTCGTCGCAGTCCACCTCGTAGGTGTCCAGGCCTGCAGTCTCGAGGTCCTCTTCACAGGTCACGCCCACATCTTGGGGTGCGCCGTCGCCGTCCACGTCGATACAGGCACGCTTCTGCTCTAGATCGCCCTGCGTGACGTAGGTGCACCCTGTGGCGAGCGCCAGGGCCACTACAACCCCAGCTCCGATCAGACTACGCATAAATGTCCTCCACCGGCGAAGCCTAGCACGGGACGAGCGCGCTCCGCGCCCCCAAAAAGCACCGCCCAATACGCCTAGGCGCCGGACTCGGCTGCTGAGGACGGCAGGCGCAGATGCAGGAAGTGCTCGACGTTCCCAGCCTTGGCGCCGGCGACCGTGCAGTCCATTGACCCGAGCGTCTCGAAGCCCAGTTGCTCAGCGGAGTTTCGCACTGAGGCGATCGCTGCCTCACGCTCCTCGTCGCTTCGCACCTTGCCCCCCTTTCCGATCGCCTCGCGCCCCGCCTCAAACTGTGGCTTCACAAGGAGGACGGCCTCGCCGCCGGGTCGCAGCAGGCGCGCGACGGTGGGCAGGATGAGCGACAGCGAGATGAACGAGAGGTCGCCCACGATCAGGTCGATGGGCTCGGGAAGCGTCTCGAGGTGTCGGGCATTGACGCCCTCCATCACCACCACGCGCGGATCGGTCCGAAGACTCCACGCGATCTGTCCCTTCCCGACGTCGACTGCGTAGACCTTGACCGCGCCCTTCTCGAGCAGCACCTGAGTGAAGCCGCCTGTCGAAGCGCCGAGGTCTGCGGTGATCCAACCCGTTGGGTCGACTCCGAATGGTTCGATCGCGCCGAGCAGCTTCAGCGCGCCTCGGCCGACCCAGTTGAAGTCGTCTCCAACCATGAGAATGGGCCGATCCGGTCGCACCTGCATGGACGGCTTCGAGGCGATGATGCCGTCGACCTTGACCTTGCCATTCTCGATGAGCTCGCGGGCTCGCTGTCGAGAAGCCGCCAGCCCACGCTTTACGAGCAGAAGGTCAAGCCGTACCGGCGAAGGACGGCTCAGTGGTCGCGCTCGACCGAGAACCGCGCCAGGTCCTGCAGGCGCTGCGGCGCAGCGAGACCGTCAACCATCGCGATCGCCTCGTCTGCCAGCGAAGCCGCGCGACGGCGAGTCTCGTCGACGCCCAAGAGCTTGCAGAAGTTCGGCGGACCGCCCTCCTCAGCGTCTTCGTCGGCATCGAGCACGTCGTCGGCGAGCTGGAATGCCAGGCCGACCAGCATGCCAAAGCTCCGGAGCGTCTCGAAGAGGTCCGCCTGCTCGCGAAGGGCAGCTGCGACATCGGTCGCGGTGCTTGAGACCGCCGCGATCGCGCCGGTCGTGGTGGCGCACGAAATCAGACCGCCAGTCTTTCCACCATGCAGGCGGAGCAGGGTGTCGACGTCTTCGACGCCGCCGCGAATGTCGGCCACTTGTCCGCCGATCATGCCGCGGTGGCCACTTGCACGGACAAGCTCTTCGACCATGCGAACGGCGGTCGGAGCCGGCAGGTCGCGCATGGTGACCGCGAAGGCTTCGGTCAGCAGGGCATCGCCGACGAGAACCGCCGTGGCCTCGTCAAAGGCGACGTGCACCGTGGGGCGACCGCGCCGCTCGTCGTCATCGTCCATGGCGGGAAGGTCGTCGTGCACCAGCGAGTAGGTGTGCACCAACTCGATGGCGAGTGCCGGGCTGCGCGCGACCTTGAAGTCCTCGGACCCTAAGACGGCCTGGGCCGCTGCGTGGCACAGGGCGGGCCGGATTCGTTTTCCACCCGTCGTTAGCGGGTAGATCAGTGCCTCGTCGAAGCCCACAGGCCAGACGTCTGAAAACACGGCGCCGAGATCGCGATCGACCTCGGCACGGCAGCGAAGCATCCACGCGGCAAGCGCGCTCATGGCATCAACCCGGCGAGTAGAGGATCGGGTAGAGGATCGCGGCGGTCTTGTCGGGGCCGCCGAGCGGCTCGAACTTCATCAACTCGGAGAGCGCCTGCACACTGCAGGACTCGACCGTGTCGTTGTCGAGCGTGCTGTGGCCAACGGTGACACTGACGACGCTTCCGTCGGGGTAGACGTCGACCTTGTAGTTGACCGTGCCAGAGAGCTGCGGATTCGCGCCGAGCTCCTTGTAGTAGCAACCCTCGAGGGTTGCGAGCAGCGGCTGAAGCGCCTTGTCAGCCTTGGGGGTCGACATGGCGCCCACCGGCTTCGGCGTTCCGCGCTGCAGACCGCGAGGTGCCGCGCCCTGGTCGACCGAGGTCGCTGCGAGCGGACCGGAGTCCTTGACCTTGGCGAGTCCGACCTTCTCGGCGCCAGCGGCCTTCGCGAGGTCCATCATCTCGACCACCAGCGAGAACGGGACCTCGAGGTGGGCGTCGATGAAGACGTTCTTCTTCTGGAGCGGCACGAGGCGACGAGTCACCTCGTAGAGCATCTTCTCGCGCGCCATGAGGCGGCGATTGAGACCGAATGTGCCGTCCTGGTACACCGCGATGACGAGCTGCTCAGGCGCGTCCTCGGGCATGGTCGGAGGAGTCGGCGGTGGCGGTCCGGGGACCTTGACGCCCATCTGCTCGAGCTCGACCGGAATCGAGACCATCATGATGATCAGGACGACGAGCACGATGTCGATGAGCGGAGTCATATTGATCTCGCTCATCGTCGCTTTGGATCCGAGTGACGCGCCCATCTCAGTCCTTCTTGTTGGCTGCGACGAGCAGCGTCGTCATGTTCGCCTGACCGAGGATGTCCATGTACTTGCGGACTTCGCCGTACTGCAGGTCATGGTCAGCCTTGATGAGCACGCCCTCGAGGTCGGTCTTACTGGCGAAACGAGAGTTCACCACGTCGACCAACGTCTCTTCGGTGACCTCATCATCGTCCACCCACAGCCCCTTCTCGGCGCTGATCCCGACGACGACAAACTGGCCCTTGTCCTGCATCTTCTTGGTCTGCGTCGCCTGGGGGAGGTCGACCGAGAGGCCGGACTCCATCATTGGCGTGATGACCATGAAGACCACGAGCAGCACGAGCACGACGTCGATCAACGGCGTGACGTTGATGTCGGCCATCGGGCCGCCGCCGCTTCCTAGACTCGCTCCCATGGGGTCGTCCTCCGAGGGTTACCGTGACTGGGTGACTACTTGGCAGCCGGCGCGTGGCGCTGCTGCACGAGCTTTGCAGCCCAGTCCTCGAAGTCGGCCTCTGCGGAAGCCAGGTCCTCGGTGACCTTGTCGATCTTCATGTTGAAGTAGTTGAAGAGCCACACGCCAACGACGGCCACACCAATACCGATACCGGTGGTGATGAGGGCTTCGGAGATGCCGGCCGAGATGCTGGCGAGACCGCCGCCACCCGTGGCCATGCCCTGGAAGGCGTTGATGACGCCGAAGGTGGTTCCGAAGAGACCCACGAACGGAGCCGTCGAAGCGACCGTCGCGAGGGCGGTCATGCCCCAGTTGCGGAACTTGGAGACCTCTTCGCCGAGCGACTTCTCGATCGCGCGGTGCGCGTTCTGAAGGCCGTAGTCATCCACGCGGAGCGACATCTCGGCGAGTCCGGGACGAAGCACGGCGCCGAGGTAGGCCGCCTTGAACTGCTCGTCAGACGCCACGGCGAGAGCGCCGCTGATGTCGTTGTTCTGCAGCTTGCCGACAATCGCGGACGCGAGCTTGATCGACGTCTTGCGAGCCTTGCTGAAGGCCAGGCTACGCTCGAAAGCGATGAGCACCGAACCGACGAGCATCAGCATCAGGGTGATGATGACAGCGCGGGCAATGAAGCCAGCGTGCTGCCACATGCCCAGCATGGAGAAGGCGCCTTCGACGTCTCCGTCCTCGGACGCGAGTGCAATAGTGGTGACGAACAGCGACAGGAGCATTGGGGCTCTCCGTTTGAGAACGCGCGCGCGCTAGCGCAGCTTGTAGCGAATGTTCAGGAGGAACTGGGCCTTGACCTTCGAACCCTGGAACTTGGCCGGGTACCACCGCCACTGGGACAGGGCCTTCTTGGCAGAAGTCTGGAAGGTCTTGGGACAGGCTTCGAACTGGAAGTTGTAGGGCACGCCCTTCTCGTCGATGAAGATGCGGACCTTGCAGTCCACTTCGCCGAGGTTCTGGTCGCGTGCGGCATCAGGGTACTGGGGCGTGACACGCCGCTTCACCTGGACTTCGGAGTGGTGGAAGGTGCGGGCTCCGCCGAGCTGACCGCCGAGAACGCCGCCTTCGACGCCGCCGATGACGCCACCGACGACACCGCCTTCGACGCCGCCTTCAACGCCGCCGACCACGCCAGTCACGGCTGCGGCCTTGACCTCTTCCTTGACCTCTTCCTTGAGCTCTTTGATCTCCTCGACCATCTCGTCGGGAGTCTCTTCTTCTTCCTCTTCCGTCTCGTCCTCTTCCTCTTCCTCTTCGGCAGCGGAAGCTGGCGGCGGCGGCGGAGGAGGTGGCGGTGGAGGAGCGGCTTCGAGCTCGACGTCATCTTCCATGACGAACTCGACCATCTCGTCGTCGTCGAGCACTTCCTCGACCACGTAGCGAGCGGCTCGGTACATGCCCCAGCCCACCACCATCGCGGCGAGCAGACCCGTAAAGATCGCCGTGGCTACGACGGACTGTGCGCTGCGCTTGAGCGCCTCTTCGTCTCGACTGCGACCGACGCCCTCGAACAAGGCAACCTCTCGTGCGGTGGAAGGAAGGGGGCCCGATCTAGCCGATGGATCGTGGGACTGGTGAAAAGATCCCGCGAACGCTGCCAGACAAAGCCGAAGGCACCCGCCATGGGGCCCATCTCACGCAGAGTGCGCGCAGACCCCCGGCAGTTAACCCGACAGCGCCCAGATGGCCCAGAACCAGGCTTGCGGGCACTAGTCTTGAGGCTCCGGTAGCGGAGTCTCCTCGATGCCACTCGTCCCCCTGCTAAGGGCGGCAACCCGCTCCTCGGCGGCCTCGAGCTGCTCATGGCAGCTGCGGGCGAGCTCGACGCCCTCTTCGAACAGCTTCAGCGCGTCCTCGAGAGGGACATCGCCGCTCTCGAGTTTGCGCACGCGCTCCTCGAGAGCCGCTAGCGATCCTTCAAATCCATCCGCCATCAGGACTCCAGAACCCGAAGCCGCTCAATGCGCTCAAGGTCGTAGGTGCGTCGCTCGTTGCCATCGCGATCGAGGCCAACGAGCATGATTTGATCGCCCTTGTACGCCACGCGCTGCGGCTCGACGATGCACGCCAGGCGCTGATTCTGCTGTGTGATGTAGACCATCTCGACGTCGGCCTCGGCCGACATCGCACGCTCGATGAGCACGCGGGCCTCGGCGGCATCGACGGTGGGAGGCTTGTTGTCCTTCACCTTGCGCTTGGCCACTCGGCTGCCCGGCACAGCGTGAAGCTGCTCGGGCTCGATGAGCGCTAGGCCGCGGACCATCGGATCCTCGGCGGCCTCGCGTGCCTCGCGAACCATGCGATGCAGGTTCTGACGGGCCTCGACAGCCTCGGGGTCTCCCGGGTAGCGACGCGTGTCGGGAGTCGGATCGAACTTCATGTCGCGCAGCACGCCCTCGATCTCCTCTCGGCGCGAGGCATCCACAGCGTACATTCCGGGGGCAAAGCGATGCAGCAAGTAGGACTTGATGCGCTTGTTGCCCTCGAGCCGACGAATCTGACTGCGGTGGACGGTCATGAGCGTCACTTCGTGGAACTCAACGTCGCCCCGGTGGCCAATCCAGCCCTTGAGGGTCGACTCGACGTTCTCAGGAAGTCCGATCTGGCTGTTCTCACGCAGGAACTGGAGCACGTCGTCGCGACGCCAGCCCCGATCGAGCCCGCGCTCGACCGACGGCTCGGTGATCTTGTAGGTGTTCGCCCGGTCGCAGCCGGCGAGCTCAGCGAGCTCTCCGATCCGGAACAGCAAGACCGGTGAAAGGCCCGCAGGCGCCATGATCTCGAAGGAGGGCGTCAGGTAGAACTGACGGAAGCCATCGTCTTCGGAAGGCTCGAGAAGAGCGCGTCCTCGGGGAGAGAGCCGGTAGAACTTCTCCTGGCCCCACTGCCCCATCTCGAGCATTCCGGCGCGCACGAGCGGCGAGAAGCTGAACGACTCGCGCTCATGGGTCCGGGACGCAGCGTAGGAGCCGCTGGTGTAGCGACCACGCCAGTCCTCCCCCTTTCGCCAGCGCCGGTACTGGGCCATGAGCGGGTTCTCGGCCACCCAGCCCTCGTCGCCAGCACCGTGGATCGCCCACAGCACCCACTCGGCCATGGGAAAGCGCTTCTCGAGGCCGAGGAAGACAAGATCGCGTTGGTCTTCGGGCTCGAGGTTGAGCCACTCGTCCATCGCATCCTTGTTGAGCGACAGGTACTCGCCGCGCAACTCGATGAGGCCGTGCATCATCAGGAAGTCGATGTGGAACGCGAACAGCTCCGAGTCGCTCTCCCAGATCTGGGAGAAGAACTGGTCCATCGCCTCTTTGTCGTGGCGGTAGATCTCGTGGCGCTGCGTGAGACGCGGCGCGTTCTGGTCGATGTAGGTCGCGAGCGACGCGATCGAGTAGTCGAGCGGGGGACAGAACGGCTTCTGGTCGAGAACCCGCACGTCTTCGTGCTCGAAGGTCGGAAGCGAGAGCTCCGTCTTGAGCGAAGCGATCAGTCCGTCCACGAGCGGCATCGGAAGCAGGTAGAAGAAGTCGCCATCGCGCTCATCCGAGGCAAAGACGAGACCCTTGTCGGCGAGTACGGACATGGCGCGACGCCACTCGCGCTCGTGCCCGCCAAAGGCGACGGAGAGCTCGCGGAGGAACTCATCCGCGTGGGCCACACCGCCGCTCTGAACGAGAGCGCCGAGGGCCTTCTTGTCCCGCTCCTGCACCTGGCGAAGCAAGTTGTCGATGCGTGAGCCCTGGCCGAGCGCGCGCACGGCGAGCTGGATCATGCGGTCCTTGCTGGACACGCGACCGGGCTGACCGCCGAGCCCCTTGTAGAGGTTGCCAATCAACGAGTCGGGCATGCGCTCGAGCCACGTTTCAGCAGCCTGGAGTTGATCGCGGGACACGCGGCGGCGCCGGGCACCCGAACTGTTGGGTCCCCCGCGGCGAGCGCGACTGTTCCGCTTGCGGGCGGGGTTGCGTCCGGTGGCCGGAACGCTGACGACAGGCCCGGCGAGATCGACCGCACGACGTCCATTTCGACGCTGCGATGTGGTCTCGGTCACGACCTCGTTCGCGTCTCCATAGACGACGGTGCCGGCGTTGGACCTGTCCCCGCCTCCTCCGCCACCACCACCACCACCACCGCCGCGGCGGCGGCGACGACGACGACGGCGCTGGGTTTGGTCACCAGATGACTTCTCGAACTCTTCGGACATCTCTCGTCCTCCGTCACCGCTGCGTGCCCTCTCGTGGGGCGATTACTTCGCGGCGCGATCTTCGATGTAGTAGCGGTAGCCCTGCTCAGTCAGGAACAGCTGCCGCTTGATCGCGAACTCCTGTTCCTTCGTGTCTGCAGTGACCACGGTGTAGAAGAAGGCGTCCTTCTCTTTTGGACGCAGAATGCGGCCCAGACGCTGGGCCTCTTCCTGACGCGAGCCGAACGAGCCAGAGACCTGGATCGCCACGTTGGCGTCGGGGAGGTCGATCGCGAAGTTCGCGACCTTGCTCACGACGAGCTTCTTCAGCGCGCCGCTGCGGAACCGAGCGAACAGGCGGTCGCGCTCGGAGTGGGGGGTCTTGCCCGTAATCAGCGGGGCATCCAGCTCACGCGACAACTCGATCAGCTGGCCCAGGTAGGTGCCAATAATCAGAATGTTGTCGCCCTCATGGCGCTCGACCAGGCTCTCGACCACGTCGATCTTCGCTGGGTTCTCGGAGGCGAGGCGGAACTGCTTCATGGCCGAAGCCGCCTCGTACTCTTCGCGCCTAGGCCTGGAGAACGGGACCCGAACCTCATGGCACTTGGCCTCGGCGACAAAGCCTTGCTTTTCGAGGATCTGCCACGGAAGGTCGTAGCGATTCGGGCCGACCAAAGAGAACACGTCGCCCTCGCGCCCATCCTCGCGGATCAGCGTGGCAGTAAGACCGAGACGACGGCGTCCCTGGAGCTCGGCGGTGGCGCCGAACACGGGAGCGGGCAGCAAGTGGACCTCATCGTAGATGAGCAAGCCCCAGTTCTCGTCGCGGAACAGGTGCAGGTGCTCGAAGTCCGCGTTGCGCGATCGGCGCCAAGTCAGGACCTGGTAGGTGGCCACCGTGACCGGCTTGATCTGCTTGGTCTTGCCCGTATAGGCGCCCACCTCTTTCTCGGTGAGGGTCGTCTTGTCGAGCAGCTCGCGAATCCACTGATTCACCGCAGACTGGTTGTTGCAGAGAATGAGCGTCTTCTGCTGAACCGTAGCCATGGCCGTCATCGCGACGATGGTCTTGCCAGCACCGCAAGGCAAGACGACCACGCCGTGTCCGCCCGCAGGAGCACCCGCCGCGTACCAGCGCTCAACGGCTTCTTCCTGGTAGTGACGCGGGGCGAAGGGCTTGCGGCCGAGCGTGGTCTCGCGAAGCTTCATTGCCAGCGGATCACCCGGAAGGAAGCCGGCAATATCTTCGACGGGCCAGTTCTCGAGCAGCAGACGCTGCTTGAAGATCCCGCGCATGCCCGCTTCGATCTTGAAGTGGCGTCGGCCATCGGCCTTAAGCAGATCCTTGCCGGCAGAGGTCTTCTTGACCAGCTTCTCGACGTAGCCGGTACCGAAGCCCACCCGAATCCATTGCTCGGGCTCGGGGTGCGGCAACAGCTGCACCAGCCCGTAGCGAGAGATGGTGTCCTCGATCTGGCGAAGCACATCTTCGGGAATGTCGAACTTCGACAGCCCACGCAGAGTCTCGACGATCGCGTCGCGGGTCATGCCCGCAGACGCGGCATTCCACAACGACAACGCCGTGATCTTGTAAGTGTGCAGCAGGTCGGGAGAGCTCTGGAGCTCAGCGAACCGCGCTAGAAAGTCGCGCGCCTTCTCAAAGTCGGGATGGCGGGTCTCAAGCAGGACCTTGCCATCGCCTTGAACGATGATCGGGTTCGAAGGATTTATCTGCATCCATGGACCATGGACAAGGTCCTCCCATGCAGGGAAGGTCAAGCCTACGCGGCTTCGACGTACGGTTCCCTGCTACCAGTCTCGGAGCGAGACGTTGGTCTGCGCGTGAGTGCGCAAGGGTAAACTCCAAACCACGCGGCGGGCGCCAACGAGGCTCGAAAACATCGAGGGCGCGCGGACAGACCCGGCGACCTCTGTGTCCAGACTTACCCTCTCGAGCACGTTTGTCAAGCCCTACGCCCGCGGGCGCCCCAGAATCGGGGCTCTGACCGGTTCGAGCGCGACAACCAAGCTAGCCCTGCAATCGCCAGGCCGGCGCAAGCCCGTGTGCGGAGACTGGGCAACGCGGCCTCGTGGGCATCGACGTGGGCCCAGGCAACCGCGCGAGCTAGCCTGACATGTGCCCGCTCCTCTTCCCCTCTCCGCGATTGAGCTCACCGACCGACACCGCGTCGGCGGCAAGGCGCTGCAGCTCGCGCGCCTGGCACGTCGAGGCCTTCCGGTACCCGAGGGGTTCGCCATTCCAGTGGAGTCGTTTCGGCACGCTCTCGAGGCCGGCGGCTTGCTGGAGTTGGCAAAGACGGCAGAGACCAGCCCAAGCGAGGCGTCCTTCGAGGCGATGGCCAGGGCGATTCTCGGGCTGAAGCTGCCCCTCGCATGGCGGCGCGACCTGATTCGCTCGGCCTCGAAACTGGGCTCGAGGCTCGCAGTCCGGTCTTCGGGGCTCGACGAAGACGGCGCGCAGCGCTCTTTCGCGGGCCAGCACGTGACCAAGCTCGGCGTGACCCCCTCCGAGGTCCCAGAAGCGGTCCGCGCGTGCTGGGCATCGCTGTACTCGGCCACGGCTCTGGCCTACCGCCGAGGCGAGGAGCGGGGCCCAAGTCCAGGCGCGATGGGCGTCGTCGTTCAGGAACTGGTCGACGCGCGGGTCTCTGGCGTGATGTTCACGATCAATCCCCTCAACGGCTCCTGGCGCGAGATGATTGTGGAGTCGACCTGGGGACTCTGCGAGGGCGTGGTGAGCGGCCGCATCGCCCCGCACTGGACACTCGTCCGCCGACCACGCAAGGCCCCGAGGCCCGTGCAACGGGTGCTGTCCCGCGTCCGGCTTGCCGTCATGCAGGAGGACCTGCCCGACATCGATCGCCAGTGGGTGGTTCGCGGAAACCGCGTCGAAGTCGAGATCGTGCCCCGCGAGCGCCGCGGAATCCCGACACTAAGTCAGCGTGACCTGCTTCGCGTCTGCCGCTTGGGGCTGCGCATCGAGGCCATGCTCGGAAGCCCGCAGGACATCGAGTGGAGCTACGACGCCTCCGGCAGGCTGTATCTGCTGCAGGCGCGGCCCATCACCACGACCGCGGAGGCAAGACCGCGCAAGGATGTGCTCTGGACGCGGAGGTTCATCGGCGAGCGATGGCCCGAGCCCGTGACACCGCTTGGCTGGGCGATCATGGCGCCGGTCTTCGAGCACTTCATCGCCTATCCGCGCACACAGGCCCGACTTCTTGGCGGAGGAACCGCGCTGCGGCTGGTGGACGGCAGGCCGTACTTGAACGCGACCGTCTTCCGGCATCTCGCCTTCAAGCTGCCCGGTGCTCCTGCCCCCGGCTTCATGACCGAGCTGGTGCCCCCGGAAGAAGAGGCGGCCTGGCAGCGCCGGTTCGCTCTCTTGCCGGATCTGTCCGTCTACGCCTCATTGCTGAGCGAGACCTTCACGGAGCAGCGCTGGCGGCGCTTCGCCTGGAACCCACTGACGAATCACAAGGTCTGGGACACCTTCGAGGCCCAGCTGCTCGCGGATCTCCCACGCCTCTCCCGCACCCCCGTGTCGCGGCGAGATGCCCTGCATCGCCTCGACGACCAACTCAAGGTCGTGACGGAGTACGTGGGCATCCACATCGTGTCGCTGCTGTTCGCGAACCTGTTCTTTCAGCTGCTCGACGGAGCGCTCTCCGCATGGATGCCCGAGCGGGCAGCGAACCTGCTTCCGAGACTCGCGGTCTGCCCGCCCGGCAACCGTACTCTCGAGACCAACGCCGCACTGCATGCGCTTGCACTGGAGGCCAAACCCGACGACCTCGACCGCCTCGAGCAGGGGGAGTCGCAAGGCCCGTTCGGATTGGCCCTCGACCGCTTTCTTACCCGGTACGGCCATCGTGCATCGGCCTCCTGGGAGGTGTTCACACCTCGATGGCGCGACTGCCCGGAGCTACTGGTGCCGCTTCTACGCACCCAGCAGGTGGGGATGGCCCCGAGCGCACGGTCCCAGAGCCAGGAACAGGATCACTACGACGCCCTCGCTGAACTTGACGCGCTGCCTCCCCTGCGACGACGCACCGCGCGCCTGCTGGTCCACTACACGCGCACCTACCTGCTCCTTCGCGAGAACCAGCGCTTTGTCTTCGATCACCTCTTGCTCGCGCTGCAGGACACGGCCCACTGGATCGGCGGTCAGCTCGCGGACGAAGGCGC
Organism: Pseudomonadota bacterium; assembly: GCA_023954855.1. GTDB lineage: Bacteria > Myxococcota_A > UBA796 > UBA796 > M1803. The sequence continues at coordinate 28,959 of JAGSGY010000023.1, forward strand.
CCTCACCTCGGCCGAGGACGTCGCGATGCTGACACTCCCCGAGCTTCGCGCGCTCGCGACCGAAGGCCTGGACGCCGAACAAGCAATGGGCTGGGTCGAGAGGCGCCGTGCCCAACGCGCCGCACACGCCGACCTACTTCCGCCGGTGTTCTTGCGCGGAGACGACGGGATCGCCGCTCCCCCGACGGGCAACCGACTGCAGGGCCTGGGCATCTCGCCCGGCCGCGTCACCGGCACCGTACGGATCTTGCGTCGACTCTCCGAAGCGGCGGAGCTTAAGGAAGGCGAGATTTTGGTCGCCGCCGCAGTCGACCCGGCCTGGACGCCGCTGTTTCTGCGCGCCGGCGGAGTCCTGCTCGAGATGGGCTCCAGGCTCTCGCACGGCGCAGTCGTTGCGCGCGAATATGGACTGCCAGCAGTGGTGAACCTCGACGGCATCACCCACCTGCTGCGCGACGGGCAGCACGTGACCGTCGACGGAACCCGCGGCGCGGTCTGGCTACACGACGTCGTCTAAACGAGCGGGTATGCTCCGGCCGGAGGTTCCATCCTTGGGCACACTCGAGTTCTTCTACGACCTTGGTAGTCCGTACTCCTACCTGGCCGGACAGCGCCTCAAGGGCGGTGCGCCAGGCGTCGAACTGGTCTGGCGTCCATTCCTATTGGGTGCGGTCTTGAAGTCGGCGGGCAACGCAATGCCGGCCTCTGTTCCAGCCAAGGCCCGGTACATGTACATCGACCTCTACCGGCAAGCGCAGCAGCACGGCATCCCGTTCTCGTTCCCCACCAAGTTCCCGCTCAACACCCTCCTGCCCCAGCGCGTGCTGACCGGTCTACCCGTCCGCGACCTGCCCCATGTGAGTCAGGCGCTGTTCGAGGCCTATTGGGTGAACGACGTCGATATCGCCTCGCCCGAGCGCCTCGCCTCAGTCCTGAGTGTGACCGCCGTCGCGCGCGCCCGAGAGCGGGACGTCAAGGACCGACTGCGTGCAAACACCGATGAAGCCCTCGCCCGCGGCGCCTTTGGTGCGCCGACCTTCTTCGTCGGAAGCGAGATGTTCTTCGGCAACGACCGCCTCGATATGGCGATCTCAGCGGCCCGCGGCTCCTAGAGATCGGGACGAAAGGCCGCGTGAATCACTTCGGCCAATCGCGGCCCCACTCCGGGCACGGCGGCCAGAGTCTCCACATCGGCATCGGCCACCGCCGCAGCCGATCCGAGCGTCCGCAGTAGGGCCTTCTTTCGCGCGGCACCGACGCCGGGGATCTCCTCGAGCACACTGGTGAGTGACGCGCGCTGCCGGACCTTTCGCTGATAGCGAACCGCCTGGCGGTGGGTCTCATCGCGGAGGTGCTGAAGCATGCGGAGACCCGGGTGATGCGAGCGCAGGACGATGGGGTCCTTTGCGTTGGGCAGCACGATCTTGTCGGGGGTGCTCCGATCACCGCGGCGACGCTCGGTTCGCGGCTTCGCAATGCCGATGACGGCCTGGTCATCGAGGCCTAGGTCCATCAGCACCGCTCGCGCGACCGCGAGCTGGCCCTTGCCACCGTCGACCACGAGCAGGTCAGGGCGGTTGCCCTCTTCGATGGCTCGCCGGAAGCGGCGCTCGAGGATCTCGCGCATCATCGCGTAGTCGTCGTCCCCGGGAGCAGTCTTGACCCGGTAGCGCCGGTATTCCTTGCGAGCTGGCTCACCGTCGAGGAACACCACCATCGCTGCGACGGGGTTCGTGCCGCCGAGGTGGGAGTTGTCGAAGCACTCCATGCGATGCGGCGGAAGGGCGAGGCCCACAACCTCGGCGAGCGACTCGAGAGCAGCCGCTCGCCTAGCCGACTCGTCGTGCTCCTGAAGAAAAGCGACTCGGGCGTTCTCGACGGCCAGCGCGACCATACGCGTCTTGCCGCCGCGCTGCGGCACGCGCAGGTGCACGCGCTTGCCAAGGCGCTCCGTCAGCACCTCCTCGAGTGCCCCTCGGTCGGGCAGTTCGACGGGAAGGAGCACCTCGGGAGGACTGGGCACATCCGCGCGGTACGAGCGGTTGATCAGCGACGAAAGCACCTCTGCATCGCTGCCGATCAACCCTTCGAGGACCGTGGCCCGAGGCTGGCCCATGACCCCTTCGCGAATCGGCACAATCGCGAGGGCACCGCGGGCTCCTTCCCGAAACAGGCCCCACACGTCGCGGTCGGCCTGGCGGGCATCGACGACCTGCTGCTGCTCGATGGTCGCCTTTACGCTGGCGATCAGGTCGCGAAACCGCGCCGCGGCCTCGAAGTCCAGCTCCTCGGCCGAGGCACGCATGCGCCGCTCGAGCCGTTTCACGAGTGGCCGGTTCCGTCCTTCGAGGAAGAGCATGCTCGCTTCGACATCCTCTATGTAGGCCTCACGCTCCACCGCATCGATACAAGGAGCCGTGCACCGCCCCATCTGGTGCAGCAGGCAGGCTCGGCGTCGGGACTTGAGTACCGCGTCCGTGCACGTTCGAAGCGGAAAGCTGCGCTGCAGGAAAGCGAGGGTGGCGCGGGCGCGCGACGCGCTCGTGTAGGGCCCAAAGTAGCGAGCGCCGTCGGAGCGGATGTTTCGCACGAGCCGGTACCAAGGCCAGGCCTCCCGCGGGTCGATGCGCAGGTGGAGGAAGTTCTTGTCGTCGCGCAGCTCGGTGTTGAAGCGGGGCTTGTGCTTCTTGATCAGGCTGTTCTCGAGAAGAAGCGCTTCCTTCTCGGTGTGGGTGACCACAACGTCCACATCGCGCGCCGAGGCCACGAGGTGCGGAACCATGATCCGTTCGTCTTGATACGACAGATACTGCCGCACCCGAGCGCGTAGGTTGATCGCCTTTCCGACGTAGATGACGCGACCACGCGCGTCCTTGAACAGGTAGCAACCGGAAGATGTCGGAAGACCGGCGACCTTGGCTTGAAGCGCGTCCGTAGGCATGACCTCCACTATCGCGCTGGGTTGGAGGGGCCGAAGTCCTGGTGCCGAGGGGCGTCAGTAGCAGCCTGAGCAGGTCATTTGGGTTACCCGCGCGTCTGTCCAAAAATGGAGTCCCTATGAATCGCGTCGCCACCGCGATCGAAAACGGCCGCTGCGTCGTTGCCGTGTCCTCTTCCCTCCTGCGGGATGAGTCCGTCATGTTCGAGCTGAGCAAGCGCGCGGCACTGCCCGCACTCGCCCTGTCCGGCCACGCGCAGCACCCCGTGCAGCCGATCACTGACGCTAGCCTCGCCCGCGCCACCGGCGCCCCGAATGGCGTGCTGGTGCTCATCGAACCCTCGGGTCCGGATCAGGCTGGAATGCAGCAGATCGCCGAGATCGTCGCCCGCGCCCCGCACCGCCCGCAGGTGCTCGTCGTCGGTCGCGTGAATCCGCTGATGCTCGCGGCCTCGTTCCGCGGTGTCCGCACGGACACACTCAAGGGACGCGCCAAGAACTTCCTGCGTGACCTGCCGCTTCCGCCGGCGCTCGCCGACATGCCGGCTCCCGAGACGCCGGCGAAGTCGAAGTCGAAGAAGTCCAACGCCGACGCCGTTCGCTTCATCTTCGCGGGCCGCGAGGAAGAGGTTGCGAACCTCACCGGACTGCTCTCTGAGGGCGGTCCGATCGTCGTCAGTGGTACCCACGGCATGGGTCGCACCCAGATTGTCGAGCACGCGCTCGCCGGGACGGAGCTCAAGCGTCTTCCCGACTTCCGCATCGGTCGTGGCTCCGGCTTCGACACGCTCATCGGCCGGATCGCCGAGATTGGCAAGGCTAGCGACAACAGCGCGCTCGCCGAGCTGCTTGCAGCCCCGCACACCCCGACGGCAGCCATCGACGCGGCCGTTGAGGTGCTCAACGGCGCGAGCCCCGACCAGGTGATGGTCATCCACCGCCTCGAGTTCGGCATTGGCCGCGACGGCGATGCCTTCCGCAAGGGCCGCCTCGAGATGCTGATGCAGGCCCTGCTGCGCGGCAGCTACGGCATGCGCATCGTCTTCACCTCGGCTGTGCAGCCGGTCTTTCATCGCGAAGGCGCGGCCCCCAGCCTGCGTCGCGTCGAGATCGAGGGCATCAAGGGTCGCTTCCTCTTCGAGATCTTCGAGGCCTTCCGGGCCCCCGAGTTCGCGCGCGAGAAGTTCGGCCCGATGAACGAGAAGATCCACGGGCACCCCGTGGCCGCGCGTACCTACGCGGTTGCCGCTCGCGAGAAGGGCGTGCAGCTCGTCGAGGACGCCAAGTTCCTGAAGATGTCTGAGGCGACCGACACCGACGCTGTTCAGAAGGCCATCGGCAAGACCGTCGACAAGCTGCCGCGCGACGTGCGGGCCTCGCTCGCCCTCGTGGCACACCTGAACTACCCGGTCGACGGTGCGTTTCTTTCAGGACTGGGACTGTCGCGCAAGCACCGTCTGGCCCTGCTTCGCCTCGGACTGCTCGACACCGTCGGCACGCTTGAGCAGAAGCGCTACCGCGTGCATCGCCTCGTCGGCATGAACCTGTCGCTGCGGGAGATCACCGACTTCGACACCCATCGCGATGTTGGCCAGCAGTACAGCAAGCTGTCCCGCGCCGCCGAGGGCATCGACCGTCTCTGGACCAGCCAGGAAGCGAACCGCCAGTTCATCGCCGCGCGCGAGTTCAAGAGCTGCATCAGCGTGCCGTACCCCGACCAGGACGCCTTGGTTGACGGCACCATCGGCATGATTCGCAGCAAGAAGCCGCGTCCGGACCTCGCTGACCGCCGCCTGCGCGAAGTCGTCAAGGCTGACCCGTCCAACGCGGAGGCCTGGGTGCTTCTGATGGACGCGATGCTCGCCCAGGACGCGCCCTTCGAGATCGTCTCGGCGATGCTCGAGGATGCCCTTGTCGCAGCACCGGTGCCGGAGCTTTACCACCAGGCCGTGCGCTTCTTCTTGAGCCGCCGCAAGCGGAACAAGGCGATCACCGTGCTCGAGGCTGCGGTCGCAGCGCTGCCCGATGAAAGCCGTCTCAAGTGCCGTCTGGCGTCGATGCTCCTTCGCGCGGGCCGCCGCAACGAGGCCATTGACCTGCTCAAGGCTGCGATGGAGCTCGACCCGATGCTCCCCGACGCCTACGGCCTGCTCGGCAATGCCAAGCGCGACGAGGGTGTCGACGCGCTCGACGAAGCCGAGCAGCTGCTCCGCGAAGCCGTCCGCCTGGCCCCCGAAGACAACGTGCAGCTGTCTCGCCTCGCCTACCTGCTGTTCGACCGCGCGCGCGTCGAGCCCGAGAAGGCGAACGACCTGCTCGCCGAGGCCAAGGACGTGCTCGACACGGCTCTGCGCATCGACAAGAAGAGCGCAGAGGCCCACCTCCTGCTCGCGCGCATCGTGCGTCAGCAGGGCGAAGACCTCGAGCGCGCTGCCTGGCTGCTCGACAAGGCCAGGAAGCTCACCGATCGCAACGGCGACCGTCGCAACCGTATTCGTCTCGAGAAGGCGATGCTCGACATGCACGCTGGCAAGCTCGACGCGGCCGAAGCCGACATTCGTGCGATGGCCGCGAAGGACCCGTCGAACACCCAGGTGTTCATCGCCCTCGCGACCATCCTCGAGGCCAAGCAGCTGTTCATCCCCGCCCACGCCGAGTACCTGCGTGCACGTGAGCGCTGCAACGAGAAGAGTATGGAGTACCGCGAGATCGAGGGTCACCTCGCTCGCCTCCAGGCGCTGATCGAGGCGCAGGCCGCCGGCCTCGCCGCTGGCGTGGAGCCCATCGCGGCACCCGTTGGCGTCGCGAAGAGCCACGCTCGTGTGATTCGCCGCCGCGGTGGTGAGCAGACCGAGATCGCCGACCCCGCCGTGCTCGCTGCGGAGCAGGTTGCGGCAGAGCAGATTGCTGACGCAGCTGCGACCTCCGAGGCCGCATCCACGCCAGAGGCCGAAGCTGCGCCGGAGGCCGAAGCCACGCCAGAGGCCGAGGCCACGCCAGAGGCCGAGGCCACGCCAGAGGCCGCCCCGGCAGCCGAGGCCGCCCCGGCAGTCGAGGCCGCGCCGGCAGCCGAAGCCGCTCCGGAAGCCGAAGCCGCTCCGGAAGCCGAAGCCGCTCCGGAAGCCGAAGCCGCTCCGGAAGCCGAAGCCGCTCCGGAAGCCGAAGCCGTTCCGGAGGCTGCCCCGACAGCCGAGGCCGTGCCAGAGGCTGCTGCAGCCGAGCCGACTCCCGAAGCCTAGTCGCTCGAAACACAGAGCCCCGGTCCTGCAGATGCGGGACCGGGGCTTCGTTGTTTTAGACGTGACGGCTGGCTACCGAACGGAGACGCTCCAGGCCGTCGGGCTGCCGCTCCAATGCAGTAGCACCAACGAGTAGGTCTCGGACGAGCTGAAGTTGTAGCTCCAGGTCTCACCGGTCGTACTGACGGCTTCGGCGACGACGTAGGGGTCGATGAAGCCGTCGAGGTCAGCATCGACGCCATTCGTGCCGTACAGCTGGAAGTCCGCATCGGTGCCGCTGTCGGTCCACGTCAGGTCGATGGTCCGCTGCCCGGCCGAGCTCGGCGTGAACGTGATCCATTCCTGGTCCGTTCCATAAGCGGCGCCAGTACCCGCTACGCTAAAGGAGCCGTTCACCGTAAAGGGAAAGCTGACTGCACCCAGGTCATGGCCCGGAGCCGCGTCGCCGTTGTCGTTGTGCGTGACGTCGGCATCGGCATCGGTGTCGGAGTCGCTGTCGGAGTCGGCGTCGCTATCTGAATCGGCATCCGCGTCGGTGTCGCTATCGGCGTCCGCATCGGTGTCGGTGTCGGTGTCGGACTCATCGCCCGTGTCGCCCATCACCCAGCCGGTCTCTTGCCAGACTGCATCCGGATTCAAGGGATTCAGACGTCCACAACCGGCGAGAATCAGGACCAAAGCGGCGGGGATAATCAGCTTCACGGGGAACTCCGGCCGTCCTTATAGCTTGCCAGGTCGGGACCCGATGTCACTGAACGGTGATGGTCCAGCTGTTCGCCACGCTCGAGTAATTGTACGCACGAAGCACGTAGGTCGTTCCTGCCGTCAGCGATCCCGACACCGAAGCCGGGTTTGTCGAGATCGAGGTATCGGTGTCGATCGAAGTCGTGCCGTTCGACTGATACAGGTAGAAGTCGTTGTCCGCGGTGCCAGACCAGCTCAGCTGAAAGGTGTAGCTGCCCGTTTCGCAAGGCGAGAAGGACATGTAGTCGCTGTCGCTGCCGCCATCCCACACGCCGGTGATGGTCGAGCCGCGCATCAAGGTTCCGAGGGCGTACTGATTGGTTGAGCTATCCCCGTTCTCAGTCACCGCCGTGTTGGTGACGCTGCCAGAGCCGACGATCTGCACCGCATCGGCGACACTCGACGAGCGCAGTCCGAGTGCGTCGACCATTCGCCCCTCGACCGAGACATTCGTCGTTCCACATGCGGGGTAGGTGTAGGGCCAGTCGATGCGGCTGGTGCCGCTGGGATTCCAAGTGGTGATCTCGCCGGGAATCGACAGGCTGGTCATGCTGCTGTTCACGGTCAGCTCAAACGCGGATGCGTCTCCGTTGGCGTCTGACCCGTTGAAGTCGATCCGAAGAATGTCGGACCCGGGCGCCGTCACGGTAAGGCTGGTCAACGACGGAGGCACTGGCGTGTCGGTGTCCGTATCGGAGTCGGCGTCGGCGTCGGCGTCGGCGTCGGCGTCGGCGTCGGCATCCGTGTCGGAGTCGGCATCCGCGTCGGAGTCGGAGTCGGAATCCGTGTCTGTGTCCGTGTCTGCAAAGTCGGACGAGTCGAGGACCCACGCCGTGTCCTGCCACTCGTAGTCAGGATTCAGCGGGTTCAGACGGCCGCAGCTAGCCATAAGGAGCAGCAGCCAGAGAAAGTCGAAACGGCCACGCATAGCGAAGACCTCCATAAGAACGCACGCACTCTACACGAGAGTCGCCCGACCGTCTTGCTACAGCCCGGTGTCCTCGGCGCTGAGGCCCAGATCTACGGCATCCCCGGTGTCCGCGCCGTCCGCCCAAGTCTCGCCCGTCCATTCATAGGAGGGGTTCATCGGGTTCATTCGCCCGCAAGCAAGCAAGCTTGCCACCACCATGAAGAGGAACGTGAGCCGCAGGGGACCTCCAAGCGACGGTCAGTACGCCGACACTGTCCAGTTTCCAGCCGAACCGCTGTAGCCCACCACCCGAATGACGTAGGTGGTACCCGCGGTGAGCGAGTAGCTCATCTGCTCGATCTGCGTGGTGCCCTCGGAGCTTGCGAGGATGGTCACATTGGTGTCGAACAACGCGAGGTCGAAGTCACCGCCCCCGGTCCACGTCATGTCGAAGTTCCAGGTCCCGCCTTCGCAGGGTGTGAACGACACGAAGTCGAGATCGGACGTGTAGCCCTGGTCCAAGCAGAGGATGTCGAGGCAGTCGAAGCCGGTTCCGTACAGGTTGCCGGTGATCGTCGCGTTCCGAGCGATGTTGCCGGCGTGATCGAGGTCCCAGCCGTCGCCCACTTCGGAGCTCGCGTAGCTGGTGACGCCGCCGCCGCCGCTCATGCTCACCGCAGCACTCTGGATGCCGCTCTGAAGCCCAGTCGCGTCGCGCACGCGGGCCTCGAGACCAATTTGTGCGCCACCGCAGCCGGAAGAGCCCGAGCCCGAAGACACGGTGATCGACGACGTACCTCCAGGGTTGAAGGAGCTCAGCTGGCTCGGCATGGCGTAGTCGGTGGACGAGCCCTGCACCGTCAGCGCCAAGAAGCCGCCGGACAGATTGTTGTTTGCGTCGTCTGCTACGAAGTCCACGCGGATCTGACCGCTGCCCACATCGGTACCGCTCAGCGAAGACAGAACCGGAGGCGTGGGCACGTCGGTGTCCGTGTCACTATCGCTGTCCGCGTCACTGTCGGCATCCGCGTCGCTATCGGCGTCGCTGTCGCTGTCTGCGTCGGAGTCCGTGTCGGTGTCGGTGTCGGTGTCGGTGTCGGTGTCCGTATCGGTGTCGCCCTCGACCATGCCGGTGTCGTCGGACCAACCACTGTCCGTCCAGACCATGTCGGGGTTGAGGGCGTTCATGCGCCCGCAGCCGATGAGCGCGAGCCAGCCGAGCGAAAGTGGAATGAGACGTTTCACGAAGAATCCTCGGGGAAACGGGGGGCCCCGAGACGAAAGGGTAGCGCAGAACGAACCCACCCGCGACTTGAGCCCCTCAGTGCCAAGCCATGGCAGCAGCCGCCGCGCCCTGCTCGGACAGCTGCGATACACCGTGCACAACGCGAGAAGAGCACCCATGTCCCGACGACACCGCAACCGTCAAAGCAGCGCGACTCCCTGGCCTCCCACCCAGGAGGCCGTGGGCGCGCCCATCCCCGGAAAGCCCTTTGAACTGGTGTCGAAGCACCAGCCCACCGGCGACCAGCCCGCGGCAATCAAGGCGCTCCTTCACGGCCTCGACGAGGGCGAGAAGCACCAAGTACTGTTGGGCATCACGGGCTCGGGCAAGACCTTCACGATCGCAAACGTCATCGCCGAGTCGAACCGCCCGACGCTGATTCTCGCGCCAAACAAGACCCTTGCCGCCCAGCTCTATGGCGAGATGAAGGCATTGTTCCCCAACAATGCGGTCGCCTACTTCGTCTCGTACTACGACTACTACCAGCCCGAGGCCTACGTTCCGAGCAGCGACACGTACATCGAGAAGGACAGTCTGGTGAACGAGGCCATTGACCGGCTCCGTCACTCAGCGACGCGCAATCTGCTCGAGCGCAACGACGTGATCATCGTCAGCAGCGTGAGTTGCATCTACGGTCTCGGCTCGGCCGAGGCCTACGAAGGCATGCTGCTCCACCTCGAAGTGGGCTCGGAGGTGAACCGCCAAGACATCCTCGCGAAGCTCGTCGAGATTCAGTACGAGCGCAACGAGACCAACTTCCACCGCGGCACGTTCCGCGCCCGCGGCGACGTCATCGACATCTTCCCCGCATACGAAGAAGACGTCGCCATTCGCGTCGAGCTGTTTGGCGACGAAGTGGACCGCATCGAGCTCATCGACCCGCTCCGGAACAAGCGCCTGGGCCTGGTCGAGAAGGTCGCGGTCTATCCAGCCTCTCACTACGTCACCCCGAAAGAGAAGCTCGAGCGGGCGGTGACGAACATCCGCTCCGAGCTGATCGAGCGCCTGGAGCAGCTGCGCCTGAAGGACCGTCTCGTCGAGGCTCAGCGCGTCGAGCAGCGCACCCTCTTCGACCTCGAGATGATGGAAGAGATCGGCCACTGCAAGGGCATCGAGAACTACTCGCGTCACCTGTCTGGGCGCGCACCCGGCGAGCCACCTCCAACGCTCCTCGAGTACTTCCCCGAGAACTGGCTCACGATCGTCGACGAGTCGCACATCGCCATTCCCCAGGTCGGCGGCATGTTCAAGGGCGACCGGGCGCGAAAGGAGACCTTGGTCGAGTACGGCTTTCGTCTTCCCTCAGCCCTCGACAACCGGCCGCTGCGCTTCGAAGAGTTCGAGGACATGGTCACCCAGGCGATCTACGTCTCGGCCACGCCCGGCCCCTACGAGATCGACAAGGCCGACGGCCAGGTCGTTGAGCAGATCATCCGACCCACGGGTCTGCTCGACCCCACCGTCGAGGTCCGGCCGGCCGAGATTCAGGTCGACGACTGCCTCGATGAGATCCGAGTGCGCGTCGAGCGCCGCGAGCGAGTGCTGGTGACCGTGCTCACCAAGCGCATGGCCCAAGAGCTCACCGACTACTACCAAGAGCTCGGCGTGCGGGCCCGCTACCTCCACAGCGACATCGACACCGTCGAACGCATGGAGATCTTGCGCGAGCTGCGCATCGGCGAGTTCGACGTACTCATCGGCATCAACCTGCTGAGAGAGGGGCTCGACCTGCCCGAGGTGTCTCTGGTCTGCATCCTCGAAGCCGACAAGGAGGGCTTCCTTCGGAACCAACGCAGCCTGATCCAGACAATGGGACGAGCGGCTCGCAACGCGAATGGCCACGTCATCCTCTACGCCGCGAAGACCACGGACTCGATGCGTGACGCGATCGACGAGACCCAGCGGCGTCGCGCCGTTCAGCATGAGTACAACCTGGAGCACGGCATCACCCCGCGCACGATCATCCGCGCGGTCGACTCCCCTCTCGCAGAGCTGGTGTCTGGCGACTACGTCGACGTCGGCACCGATCGCAACAAGCCCGGACGCGAAGAGAACCTGGACGGCGTGACCCTCAAGAACGCCGACAAGATCCTCGTCAGGCTCAAGAAGGACATGCGGGCCGCGGCAGCCGCCCTCGAGTTCGAGCGGGCGGCTGAACTGCGAGATCGGGTCCGCGACATCGAAGCCTGGAAGCTCGAAGTGGGCTGATGGGCGATGCAAGGCTAACCTCACGCCATGCGTCTACTTCTGCCCTTCGTCCTCTTCGGTTGCACCCCCGCCACCCTCCTTACGGAGGAGGGGCCACAGTCGGGCTACTTCGAGGTCGAGGCCGAGACCTCGCTCGAGGTCGCATCCGTCACTGTCGGTGGAGTCCCCGCGATCTACCTCTCCCAAGACGGCGAGACCGTGCGTTTCACCGTCCAAGGGCACGCTGAGGCCGGCGAGCACGACGTCGTCTTCACCGATGCCGAAGGCGAAGAGACCACGCTCCGCGGCGGGTTCACCTACGCAGAGGGACAGCCGGGCTTCGAGCGCATGATCGCCATGGGCGCAAGCCTCGGCCAGGGCGTGCAAGGCGGCACCCCCACTGCGCACGGACAGCTGCACTCACCCTCGCGCTTCATCTCGCTGGGTGCCGGGGCCTACCACCCTCTTCCCGTGCTGACTCCTGGGCTGTTCCCGGTGATTACCGGAGCCGAGGTCACGGCTGCGCCCGACTGCCGTCCCCCCGATGTCGTGAGCTTCATCACCTCTTCGGCCGCCGACGTCCTCGGCGCGCTGAACGACGAGGAAGAGAACCAGATCGGCTTCTATCTGGGCCGGGAGGACCCCGACATCGAGGTCTACAACCTGTCCGTGGGGAACACCTCGGTGACCACTCTGTTGAACGGCCCGAACGAGGACGACATCGCCCAGCGCTTCCTCGCCCGCTTGGTCTATGACCCATACGGCGACATCGCTGACCCGGTGCCCTACTCGCAGCTCGAGCTCGCCGAGGGACTCGAACCCACCGTCATCGTCGTCCCGGACACCTACGGCAACGACCTGATCGGCTCGATCCTGTCGAACGATGTGCCCAGTCCTGGGTCCCTCGACGACGTCGAGGACCTGCGCGCCGAGATGGACGACCTGATCGACGCCCTCGCCGATATGGGGGCCGAGGTGTTCCTGTCGAACATCCCCGACGCAACCCTGCTGCCCGCGACCGAGCACAAGGCCGCCAATGCCCGCGCCAAGGGCTGGACCGAGAAGCAGGTCGCCGCCGCGCTCGAGGAGATCCGCACGATTGGAGAAGGCTACGCGGATGCCCTCGACGCCTCCGCCGCCCGCTACGACAACGTGCACGTGGTGGACCTCAAGTCGACCGTCGAAGAGGTCCGCGCGAATGGCTTGGTCGTGGACGGCGACACCCTGAGCGTGGACGCGTATGGAGGCCTGCTGAGCGCCGATGGCGTGCACTTCTCGGACATCGGCTACGCCTATGAAGCGAACGCCTTCATGGACGCAATGGAGCTGGTGATGGGCGTAAGCCTCGAGCGCGTCGACCTCGACGCCGTCTACAAAACGGACCTCCACGCTCCACAGACTCTGGTGGATCAGGGGCTCGACGAGGCCTGCCTGCCCACCCAGCTTGCGCGCTAGAGGCCAGACATGACGTGGATCCGTCTCCCCCTAGTTCTCGCCCTGGCCCTCGCCGTCGGCTGTGTCGACGACTCCGCACCCAATGACAGCGCCGAGTCAGACACAGACGCGGATGCTGACACAGACGCGGACGCCGATACCGACGCGGATGCCGATACCGACGCGGATGCCGACACAGACGCGGATGCCGACACAGACGCGGATGCCGACACCGACGCGGATGCCGATACCGACGCGGATGCCGATACCGACGCGGATGCCGACACAGACGCGGACGCCGATACCGACGCGGATGCCGATACCGACGCGGACGCAGATACCGACGCGGATGCAGACACCGATGCGGATGCCGATACCGACGCGGATGCAGACACCGATGCGGATGCCGACACGGACGCGGACGCCGACACCGACGCGGATGCCGATACCGACGCCGATACAGACACGGACCCCGTGGCGGACTGCGGTTTCAGCGGCTCGGGGACGTGGCCTCTACCGATTGCGCCCTACAACGACTGGGCTCAAGGCACCGACGGCTACTACACCGGCAGCAGCGTCTGCCCGAGCGGCGGCGCCCACGAGTGGATCTTGCTCGACGTCACCGGCGACGGCACCCCCGACGTCGTCCAGATCGACAACTGCGACACCGCTGGCGTCGGCACCACCTCGTGGATTGTCTACCCGAACACCGGCACGGGCTTCGCGAGCACCCCCATCGACTGGGCTCTGCCTATCGCCCCGTACAACGACTGGGCCCAGGGCATCGACGGCTACTACACCGGCAGCAGCGTCTGCCCGAGCGGCGGCGCCCACGAGTGGATCTTGCTCGACGTCACCGGCGACGGCGCCCCCGATGTCGTCCAGATCGACAACTGCGACACCGCCGGCGTCGGCACCACCTCGTGGATTGTCTACCCGAACACGACCACCGGTTTCGATGCCACGCCACTGACGGTCGGCCTGCCCATGGCCCCCTACAACGACTGGGCCCAAGGCACCGACGGCTACTACACCGGCAGCAGCGTCTGCCCGAGTGGCGGCGCGCACGAGTGGATGTTCCTGGAGCTCACCGGAGACCAGGTGCCCGACATCGTGCAGATCGACAACTGCGACACGGCTGGCGTGGGGACGACCCACTGGCTGGTCTACGCCGGGGAATGTGGCGAGTGAGTCTGCTGCTCGCCCTCTCGCTCGCCATCGCGGCGCCCATAGATGACGAGCTCGCCTCGGAGCCGGTGCGCGTTCAGATCGACTGGCAGGCGCACCCCGCCATGCACATTCCGTGGTTCATGTTCGGGAAAGGACTGACGGACCGACCGCTGAAGCGGCGGACTTGGCGACATCAGTTCCGCCAGACAGTCACCGAGCAGACCCTCGGCGACAGTGGCGTCCGCATCTTCCTGGCCGCAGCGATGGCCGCTGAGCGGGCGAAGAACCCCAAGCAGGCGAAGCGCCTGATCCTGGAGCAGCTGGCCTACGTCGAGGACTTCGTCGCCCGGCACCCCGAGTCCTACGTGCTCGCGAAGACCCCCGCGCAGGCGCGGACCGCCCTTCGAGACACCGACAAGATGGTCGTCGTGCACAGCATCGAAGGCATGCACGAGCTGCTCTGGCAGCCCACAGATGCGCAGTTCTGGGCCGACCAGGGCGTGGCCCTGGCCACCTTGATTCACCTGCGCGACGAGGAGCTGGGCGGCTCAGCCATTCTAGACCAAGCCGTGGGACCACTGATCAACCCCAAGGGGGCCAAGAAGCGACGCAAGGACCTTCCCCGCGGCCTTTCCGAGATGGGCAAGTCGGCCATCGTTCAGCTCGATGAGGCCGGCATCCTCGTCGACTACACCCATGTGTCGCCCGAGGCCCTCGAGGACGCACTCGAGGTCTGCGAGGCCAACGGCATTCCCCCGATTCTGACCCACAGCGTGCTCGCCAAGGCCCGCGACGACGAGTTCGGCATCAGCGATGAGCAGCTCGTGCAGGTGTACAAGCTCGGCGGCTTCTTTGCTTCCGGGCTCAACGCCCAGGAGCTGACCGGCGGAGAGACCAAGGCGCAGCTACCCGAGCGCCTCTGTCCTGGCACCGTCGAGGCCTGGACCTGGCACCACGGCCTGGTGCAGCAGACCCTGCAGGACCACGTCGCCGAGATCTTCGAAGACAGCGCCCTCACCACCGAAAGCATGACCGAGGCCCAACGCACCGCGCTATCGACGGGTTGGTCTTCGGACTGGAACGGCTGGACATCGCATTCGACCCCGGTCGCTCGCTGCAGAGACGTGGACGATCCCACCGACCTCGACCGAAAGGGACTTGCGCACCCTGGCATGCTGCCTGCTCACTGGGAGGCCGTCGAAGCGCAGGGCGTGGACCTCGACCCGATGCTGCGCTCGGCGGAGCGCTTTCTGCAGCTGTGGGAGTCGGTGCGCGAAGAGCGCTAGCTCGCGGGGACGTAGGTCGGCACGGGCTCGTCGCGACCTCTCACGGCAACGGCGTCGAGCGAACGCCAATCCCAGCCCGTGAGGCGCTGCCGGGTCGCGTCCGAGACCAGCATCGGCTCGTGGTGCACCTTGGTGAGTCCCTCGATGCGGGAGGCGAGGTTCACACTGTCGCCGATGACGGTGAACTCGCGTCGCTGCGCCGGGCCGATGTTGCCCACCAGAGCCGTTCCGCTGTGAATCCCGATGCCCACGCGAAGGGGTGGCAGTCCGCGCCGCTTGAACTCCACGTTCATCGACTCGAGGGCCCTGAGCATCGCCTGACCGCAGCGCACGGCGCGATCGGCGTGGTCCGCCTGCGAGACGGGTGCGCCGAAGTACGCCAAGATACCGTCGCCCATGAACTTGTCGAGGGTGCCGCCGTGCTCGAAGATCACGTCCACCATCTGCGCGAGGTAGGCATTGAGCACGCTCGCCACATCAGCGTGATCGAGCTCCCCCGCGAGCTTGGTGAAGCCGCGAATGTCGCAGAACAAGATCGAGACATCCCGCTCTTCGAGCGAGCCTTGGTCTTGGTGATCGTCGCGGATCTGCGCCGCGACCGCCGGCGAGAAGTACCGCCCCAGGCGGGACAGAGCGACCTGCTCCGCTGCGAGGCGCTGAGCGAGGCGGAGCAGTCGATCCTGCACGTATTGAGCGACCAGCGTGAACAAGAGCATGAGGAATGCGCCGGTAATCATCGTCGCCAGCGGCGCGCCCACCTCGGCGTGAAGCACCATCGCCATGCCAGCCGCTAGCGCGCACGCGAACCACAGCTGCGCTCGACGCAGTCCGAGCACCGTCAGCAACAGGACGATCATCAGAATCGACACGGTCTGAGCCGCCGTCGCATCCGGGTCGTCGGCCAGACCGACGAGCGGTCGCGTGATCAGAAACACCGCCGGAAGATCGAGTAGGGCCGGCGCAAAAGCCGACACCGAGGCCAGATCTTCGCGCTGGCGGGCGCCGAAGAACAGCGCGAGAGACACGATGAAGTAGACCGACACCGTGATCAGCGCTTCGGTAAAGAAGGGCTTTCCGAGCCCCAGTCCGAACACCAGGCAGAAGGCCATCCAGCCGGACACACCGATCACGCGGACCAGGTTCATGCGCTGCGCATTCGCATTGCGTTGGCGCTCGATCGCTCGCTGCAGCGCGCGGTCTTCCCCATCCATAGCCAACCTCCGGATGCAGCGTAGCCGAGGTGACCTAGGCTGTTGGTCGTGAACCCGTCACTTGAGGTCGACGGTATTCACTGATGCTCCGGGCGTGCCCTTGGAGGGCTTCCGCAGCAAGTCTCGAACGGCCGCCGTCATCGGATCGACCGCGGGCTCACGCACGAAGGCATCGTACTCCAGCAGCGCGTCCAGCTCGGCGCCCTCGAGCTCGCTACGGGCATGGGCGACGGCTGCATCCCAGTTCTTGGGCGCGCCGAAGCTGGGAAGCGCACCGTCAGAGAGGGTGAGCTCCACTTCGCTGCCCCGCCCTGGGGTCACGATTGTGGAGGCGCTTCCGAGCGCGCTCGAGGCCGTGACTCGCACTTCTCGACCTGTCACCACGTCGAGGGATGCCGTGCCCCCCGAACTATTCACGCCGGTCTCGCCCGCCTTGACGAAGGCGTCGACCAGGCGACGCTCACCGTCCTGGACGTAGACCACCAGAGGAATCAGGCTGTCCGCCGGGTGGAACTCGCACCCGCCGACACTCGCTTCGGTCGGCGCCTCCCAGACCAATGCCCCCAGCAAGGCGCGGTCCTGCTTCATCTCGACCGACGCCTCGAATTCCGCGAGGATGGCGAGCCGCAGCTCGGTGTCGTGCATCGCTTCGCGCACCTGCTCCAGCGTGTAGGAGAGCTGCGGACGCGGAAGCGCCGAGAGCACCCGCTGCGATGGGCCCCGGCCCACCATCTGGTAGAGCACGCCATCCTTCACCTGCCCGGGTCGAAAGGCGCCGTAGTCCTCGGGCTGGACCCAAGCGGGAAGCTCGCAGGACACGAGCTGCTTTCCAAGCGCCTGTGCCAGAGGGCTGAGGCCGCCGGCTGTCGCGGTGACCCGAGCCTCGGGCAGCGGCGCCAACTCAGGTGGAGCCTCGCCCTGCCGAACGGTCCGAACCGCAGGATTGCTGGGCTCTGGGTCGACCGAAGGAGGTGTCGGGCGCAGCAAGCTGAGGCCGGCAGCGAGCACAAGCGTCGCCACCACGCCAAGGGCAATCCGAGAGTTCAGTGTCACTCCTCGCTACGCCGCCAGGCGCCGGCGGTAGCCGACCAGGCCGAGCAGCAGCACCAGAATGGATGGAGTCGTCGAGCCGCCGCGGCAACCACAGCTTCCTTCTTCGGGAGTGTAGTCCACGGTGTCGTCGCAGGTCTCGTCCACGATGTCGTCGCAGTCGTTGTCGAGACCGTCGCACATCTCGTTGAGGTCGGGGTTCACCCAGCCGTTGTCGTCGTCACAGTCGCCGTCAGAGGTGGCCCAGCCATCGCCGTCGGCGTCGGTCACGCCTTCGTCGATGGTGTCATCGCAGTCGTCGTCGACACCGTTGACCACCTCCTCGGCGTTGGGGTACGCATCCGCGTCGGCGTCGTCGCAGTCGCCCGCGTACTCGGACCAGCCGTCGCCGTCGTCGTCGGTGAACACACCGTTCTCGTCGACGATGCCATCGCAGTCGTCGTCGATGCCGTTCTCGTCGACCTCGGTCGCCGTACCCGCGATGGAATCAACGCCGTCGTTGCAGTCGCCGTCGTTCTCGGTCTGGCCATCGCCGTCATCGTCGTAGGCCGCCGTGCCCTCGTCAGTCGCGCCATCGCAGTCGTTGTCGATGCCGTCTTCGAGCTCGGGAGCGCCCGGGTAGACCGTGGCGTCGCCATTGTCGCAGTCGCCGCCGTAGTCGGTGTAGCCGTCGCGATCGACGTCGTTGACGCTGCGGTCGACCACGCCGTCGCAGTCGTCGTCAATACCGTTGGCGTTGTTCTCGGTGATGCCGGGGGAGACCGCCGCATCGGTGTCGACACAGTCGTTGGGCAACGCGCCGTCGAGGCAGTCGAGCGAGCCGTTGCCGTCGATGTCGAAGCCTTCGCAGTAGCCGTCGCCATCGTCGTCACTGCACTCGGTGTCTTCGTCGGTGCTGGTGTCGCAGTCGTCGTCGACGCCGTCACAGACCTCGGTGGCCGTCGGGTTGATCGCGGCCTCGGTGTCGTCGCAGTCACCGCCGAGCTCGCTGTAGCCGTCGCCATCGTCGTCGCTACACTCGGTGCCCTCGTCGACCACGTAGTCGCAGTCGTTGTCGACACCGTCGCAGATCTCGGTCTCGTCCGGGTTGCGGTCGTCGTGCACGTCGTCACAGTCGGTGCTGTCCCCGACGTAGCCAATCGGCTGCACACACGCGAGCGTCGTGCTGGCCGGGTCGCCGAAGCCATCCGAGTCGGAGTCGAGGTACCAGGTCGACTGCGTGGTCGAGTCGATGTCGGGGTCCGCGTCGTCGACGAGGCCGTCACCGTCATTGTCGATACCGTCGCAGACTTCGGTGTCGAAGCAGTCGGCGAGTCCGTCGTTGTCGCTGTCGAAGCCCTCGTCGACGGTCACGTCGCCGTCGTTGTCGACCCCGTCGCACTCTTCGGCATCGACGCAGTCGGCAATGCCGTCGCTGTCAACGTCACCGAAGCCCTCGTCGATGGTCACGTCGCCATCGTTGTCGACGCCGTCGCAGCGTTCGTCATCGGCGCAGTCGGCAATGCCGTTGCCGTCGTTGTCGGGGAAGCCGTCGTCGATGACGCCGTTTCCGTCGTTGTCGAGGTTGTCGCACTCTTCGACGTCGATGCAGTCGGCGGTGCCGTCGCCATCGGTGTCGGGGAAGTCGTCGTCGACGGTGCCGTTGCCGTCGTCATCATCGCCGTTGCAGACCTCTTCGTCGATGCAGTCGGCGTCGCCGTCGCCATCGGTATCGGGGAAGGTCTCATCGACGGTGCCGTCGCCGTTGTTGTCGAGGCCATCGCACTCTTCGATGTCGATGCAGTCCGCCGTGCCGTCGCCATCGGTGTCGGGGAAGCCGTCGTCGACGGTGCCGTTGCCGTCGTCGTCGTCGCCGTTGCAGATCTCGGGGTCGACGCAGTCCGCGCGGCCGTCACCATCGGTGTCGGTGAAGCCCTCGTCGATCTGGTTGTTGCCGTCGTTGTCTCGGCCGTCGCACTCTTCAGTGTCCATGCAGTCGGCGATCAGGTCACCGTCCGAGTCGCCGAAGCCTTCGTCGACATTGCCGTTGCCGTCATTGTCGAGACCGTCGCAGGTCTCGATGTCGTTGCAGTCCGCGGTGCCGTCGCCATCGGTATCCGGGAAGCCCTCGTCGATGTCGCTGTCGCCATCGTGGTTGATGAGGTCGCACTCCTCGACATCATTGCAGTCGGCCGTGCCATCGCCGTCGACATCCGGGAAGCCCTCGTCGATGTCGCCGTCGCCATCGTGGTTGATGAGGTCGCACTCCTCGGTGTCGTTGCAGTCCGCGGTGCCGTCACCGTCGATGTCCGGGAAGCCTTCGTCGAAGTCGCTGTCGCCATCGTGGTTGATGAGGTCGCACTCCTCGACGTCGTTGCAATCGGCAGTACCGTCGCCGTCGATGTCTGGGAAGCCCTCGTCGACATCACTGTCGCCGTCATGGTTGATGGTGTCGCACTCTTCGACGTCATTGCAGTCGGCAACGCCGTCGAGGTCGGTGTCTGGAAAGCCCTCGTCGACATCGCCGTCACCGTCGTGGTCGGTCATGTCGCACTCTTCGCCCTCGAGACAGTCGGCAGTGCCGTCGCCGTCACTGTCCGGGAAGCCCTCGTCGATGCCGTTGTTGCCGTCGTTGTCGACGCCGTCGCAGCTCTCCTCGTCGTTGCAGTCCGCAAGTCCGTCGCCGTCGGTGTCCGGGAAGCCCTCGTCGAAGTCGCTGTCACCGTCATGGTTGATGAGGTCGCATTCTTCGACGTCGTTGCAATCGGCGGTGCCGTCGCCGTCGATGTCGGGGAAGCCCTCGTCCACGTCGCCGTCGCCATCGTGGTTGATGGTGTCGCACTCCTCGGTGTCGTTGCAGTCGGCGGTGCCGTCGCCGTCGACATCGGGGAAGTTCTCGTCGACGTCGCCATCGCCGTCGTGGTTGATGCCATCGCATTCTTCGACATCGTTGCAGTCGGCGATTCCGTCGCCGTCGATGTCGGGGAAGCCCTCATCCACGTCGGTGTCGCCATCGTGGTTGATGGTGTCGCACTCCTCGACATCCACGCAGTCCTTCACGCCGTCGCCATCGGTGTCGGTGAAGCCTTCGTCGATGGTCCCATCTGTGTCATCGTCGATGCCGTTGCAGACCTCGTTCAGGCACTCAGGCTCGCCGAAGCAGTCCGGGTCATCGCAGTCGACGAGTGTGTCGCCGTCGTTGTCCTGCAAATCGTCACAATCCTCACGACAGCCGCCCGTATTGTCGTCAAAGGAGAGGTTATACGTCATGTTACCGGTCGCCAGGTAGTCCTCGACCACGATGTAGTAGGTCGTGCCTTCCGTAGCGTTGAACGTGACGGTGTCCACTCCCGTCGCGGCCACCGTCGACGCATCGATGCAGTCCGCCGTGCGACAGTTGTTCTCGAGCACGTACAGGTCGCCGTCCGAGGAGAGTCCATCGAGCCGAAAGCTCACCGAGCCGTCGGCCTGGGCGGTGAACGAGTAGACCTTCTCTTCCTGCATCTGCCGCAGCCCGTCGTAGCCCACGTAGCTGTCGCACTGGTAGTCCGCGAGGACCGTGCTTCCGCCCGATGTGGTCTCGCCGAACAGGTCCGAGGAGCAGGTCAGCTCCGCCTCGACGTCACTCGCCTCGCACTCATTGTTCTGAAGCATCAGGTACAGGTTCAGCTCGCCGCACGACCAGCTCCAGTAGGAGTCGACGTAGAGGTAGTACTCAACGCCCGCCGTGACGCTCATACTGATGAACGACGCGCTGCCCGCTCCGCCATCGTCGTTGCAGGCCCGCTCGGTTCCAGAACAGGAGCCCTCCTTGACGTACAGCGTCGTATCGTAGCTTGAACCGGGCTCATCATCGCTGAACGGACCGTAGTCCGTCGCGATCGTCATGGTTCCGGAGTAGTCCGGTGTGAAGCGGAACACGCCCTCCGTGCCGCTGGATCCACCACAGGAGCCGCTGTTGTCGTTGCTCCAGCCGCACGTCGTCGCCTCGTAGGCCACCACGCCGTTGATGTTCGCCGAGATGTCGGTGACGCTGCTGTTGCAGGTGTTCGCGAGCGCCGGGGCGCCGACGAACAAGGCGAGGATAAACGCGAAGAATGAGCGAAGGACCATTGCAGCTCCTGATCCGGACCGAGGGCTCCAGACCGGCGCACCATACATGAATTTCACGCTCATCCGCGCGCTGAGACGGATCTGGCACAGAGCGCGGTACTGGCGGACTTCTGGACGTCCGGAAAACTTTCATCCGCCGATCAGCCTCCCGCGACTGACGGGGCGTTCAGTTCGGCGTCCTTCGGACTAGCAGTCGTCGACGTGCAGCAGAAGGGCGTTCACGCTGATCGCGTAGTCATCCGGAATCGGCACGAAGCCCACGATTGGGTCATGGTCGAGTGTCACGTCGAGCACCAGAGCGCAGGTGCCCTCGAGGGAGCGAATCGACGGTGTAACCTCACCCGCAGCGACCTCATGGCCCAAGCTCTCGAGCGCCATCACCGCGTGTGCAGACGCGGCGCCGACGCAACCGATGCAGCCTCCCGGCCGGTCATCTTCGTCGGGAGCGATGTGCGAGCCTGCCCGCATGGCACCTGACAGGGCGCTCATCGTCTGCGCTTGCATGGCGAAGAACCAGCCGTAGTCCATGAGACCCATCACCATGGCCATAAAGATGGGTAGGGTCAGGGCAAACTCCACAGCACTTGCGCCGCGGCGATGGCTTCGTGTCGAAAACGGGGGGCGAGACATAGCCACTCCACAGAACAAAGGTCGAACCTAGAAAATAAGAGCTGCATCACTCGAGGTGTACTCGAGGCAGATGTCGGTGAACGCATCGTCGATCTGATGCGAAGCGAGGGCGATGCTGTGCTCGCCGTCCCCCGCGCGGATGTAGTCCTCGAGGAAGTCGGATCCGCGCTGGTTGCGCCCGTAGAACACGCTGTAGGTGTCGACCTCACGCTCGATCGCCTTGTCCTGGGCTTGACTCGCCCAAGTGGTCAACGCCCAAGGGTCCACGCCGCGGAACCCACCGACCTGCTCGCAACGCTCCTCGAGCGGAAAGCGGAAGTCACCGCGCCGAGCCTTGCGCAGGTAGCTTCGCCCGCAGATGGCCGGGTAGGGAACGGGCTCGCCGTCCGACATCAAGATCACGACCTGGCCCACGTCTTCGGGCGTGTCGGCCTCTTCGAGAATCGACAGGGCCGCCTCGTACCCGGACGCGGGGTTGGTGTTCGAGCACGGCGTGCCGCGGCCGCAGCCTTGGATGGTCCCCGCCGCGGCCATCAGCTGGCCGTAGTCCTGGCCGAGCTCGACCATGCCGACCTGCGTGTAGTCGACGCCACCAAAGAGCACGATCGATGCGCGGGACTCAGGATGGGAGCGCTCAGCCACGCAGTCGATCAACGCCTCGGTCGCGAAGCGCTCTTGCTGGATCTCGTAGGGGCTCATCGAGCCGGTCACATCGAGCACGAGCACCATGTCGGGGGCGCGAGCCGGGAGGGCGAGACCGGCACCTGCGACACCGCGAACGGTGACCTCGTCCCAACCAAATAGGCGGGTGAAGTACATCGGCACCTGGGCCTCGGTGACCACGCGCACAGCATTGACGTCGTCGCCGTTTACGTCGAAGAACTCGGCGTCATGGTCCCACTCGCCGAACCGCACATCAGAGACCGCAGGGGTGATGCCATTCGCCGTCACCGATGCGGCGTAGCGCTCAGCGCGGTCCCACGCGATGTCCCCGTCGTCGAGGCTCGTGGTCGCCGCCATCGCAGCGGAGTCGGCGGCTGCCTGCACCTGGATGCGAGCGACGGCCACCGCACCCCAGTCCACGCCCATGGCGACGAAGCCAATCAGCACGGGAAGGATGATCGAGAAGGTGACCGCATAGCTGCCACGGCGGTCGTTCTGGAGGAGGGCCTGCTGGCGGAGGGAAGAACTCATTCGCATAGCGGCACCATCGGGGCTGGGAGGGAGGACGAGACGATGTAGTGGTCGGGCACCGAGAACAGCCCGATGAGCGGCGTGTACGGAATCTCAGCGCGCAGCACCAAAGCGCACGCTCCCGCCAGCTGAACCAAGTCCGGCTTCAGATCGTTCGCGGCGACATCGATGCCGAGACTGTCGAGAGCCGAGGAGGCTCGCTCACCCGTCTGCGCCTGGCACTCGTCGCAGCCACCGTAGGCGCGCTCGTACTCACTCGGTGCCACCAGAGCGCCCTCGCGCAGAGCCGTGTGGACCACGGCACTCGCCTGGAACTGCGTGAAGAACATCAGACCGTAGTCGAAGGCCCCAAACACCAGCGTCAGGAACACCGGCAAGATCAGAGCGAACTCGATCGCCTCGGTTCCCTGCCGGCTGCGTCGTTCGCTGACGCCGCTGCGAGATCTGAGAGCTGATGAAGAAAAGAGAGACGTCGCCGCACAAAAAACAGAGGCGGGACGGCGAGAAAAAAGCCGTTCCATAAAGAACTCCAGAAAACCAGAGGCCTCACTCTAAGCCGATTTCAACCGCCCTTCTCAAGCCTCAAAAGCCGTAAAGAGGCTCAAAGGGCCGGACATCGAGGTCGACACGGGAAATTTTCGCGGAAAAATTTTCGTCCACAGAATAGCTGACAGCCGTCACGGTCGCGCAACGTAGATCGGAACCAATGTAAGCGCAGGGCACTCCTACCGTTCAGCACACGAACCCAGGAGATCTGATGCTCGCTCTCGCCGCCGCCGCCCTGTTCTCGACCGCATCCGCCGACGACTTCAGCGAGGAGTGGCGAGCGGTCCTCTCCGAGCGGCGTCAGGCGCACATCGAGCGCCTCGAGGCCTATTCGAGCGCCGGACGCTTTCCGCTCAACCTCGACCAGCCGGGTCCAGCCCACATGTTCATGGATGCCACGGGCTCACGCTGTGCGATGGCGGAGCTGATCTGGCAGAGCGGGTACGAGCCGTTGGTCGTCGAGACCTATGCCACCCAGAACGACGTCGTGATGGCCGAGCTCTCTGTCGGGCCTCTGACCGACTGGGTGGCGATCAGCGGCCTGACGATGGACGAGGTCGCGTTCATTCAAGAGCCGGGCTTCATGGTCGGGCAGCTGGACTTGATCGACATCGAGCCCATCCCCGCTCCCGACCTGGTGGCGCTGGAGCGAAGTCGGCGTCAGTCTCACTTCGCGATGGCCGCGCAGCAGCTGGTCATCATGAACGACGCGAGCTTGGACGCCGCCGTGGCCGCCCTCGGCGACCGCGTGAACGAGCGTCCCGAGGCGCACACTTGGACCTCGGATGCCATTCACAGCACCACCTGGCCCGTGCAGACGCCGGAGACCCGCAAGCGCAAGGCACTCCGACGCGCGTCACGCGGCTAGATGGTGATGTCGATGTCGAAAGAGCCGCCGCCAGGGCCGACCGCCGTGCCGGTGACGGTGATGGTTCCGGCTGCACGCTGAGTGCCGTCCGCACCGTCGGACTCGATCTCGCCGTCGATGGTCACGTCCAGGGTCACGTCACCCTCGAGGTCCCCCTCCATCTGGAAGGTGCCTGAGAAGTCGCCGGAGATCGTGCCGTCTGGGATGTTCCGCAGCCCCAGGTCGAGCACTGGAAGGTCCGCTTCCGCATCGGTCCAGTAGGTGACCACAACCTCGTTGTCGTCCTCGGGATCGACATCCACGACGTCCTGGTACTCGTCGAGGGCAACCGTCAGGCGCATGCCCTTGTTGTCGGATGAGCCCTGATCGACTTGGCCATTCACGGTCATCGTGCCGCTCTCGTCGCCATCGCCGACTTGCTCGGGGATGTTCGCACTGTCGGCGGCGTTGAAGCCGTCGAAGCCGAGGTCCATCGCGCGCTCAATGGCCCCATCGAGTCCAATGTAGGCGAGCTCCGCCTCTTCTTCAGAAGTGACGCTGCCGCCACCGCAGGCCACGAGCAACAGGGGAACCGCAAGAACGAGTGTGTTTCGCATGGTCGTCTCCTCAGACAGTCGCACTATGCGTCGGCCCTATGCCTGCCGCGATGACAACCGATGTCACTGCAGCAAGAGTACCGCTCCCGCCCCGATCAGCAGCGCCCCGACGAGACGCCCGAAGACCTCTCGCGAGAGCGTGCCCGACAGTAGCTGTCCCAGTAGCGCCCCCCCAAACAGCGAAGGCAGGCAAGCCGCAATCCGCAGGCCCGAGTCACCGAGCCCGCCGTTTCGCAGCGTGAGCTGGGTCCACAATGCGACGGCGCCGAGCGCGAAGACCGCAATCAGCTGAGCACGACCGAAGTGGTCGGTGAAGTGGCGGCGCACCCAAGCCACAATCGGCGCACCACCGGCACCGACCATGGCCTGAAGTGACCCGCCCAGAAACCCCGCCACGCCCCCAAAGATCGACACACGTGGGTCCGAGTCAGCAGGTCCGTCGAGCTCGCCCCAGCCCGTAGGAACAGGGTTGTAGAGCAGCCCAGAACCAAACACGGCGACGAGGACGCCGAGCCCGACCGCGAGTGGACGCTCAGGCACCGAGACCAGCAAGGTGGTGCCCAGGTACTGACCCACGAGAAGGGGCAGAAACACCCCGAGCACCAGTGGCCAGTGCACCCGATGCCGAACCCCCGGCAGCAACACCGCACCGCTCACGGTGTCGACGCCGACCATCACCGCAAGCGCATCGCGGGGACCAAACAGGGTGACAAGTACGGGCATGGCTACGAGCGCGGACCCAAACCCGGTCACGCCCTTCACAATCTGCGAGAAGCCCACGGCAAGCGAGGCCACGAGCAGCTCGTTCACGAGGCGGCCGGTGCTGTGAGTCCCAGTTCCTCGACCGGGTTACCACTCCACAGGCGGCCGCGAAGCATGTGGCCGTACATCTTGAAGTCCGACGTCAGCGACCACAGCGGGTACTGAAAGGTCGCCGGCTTGTTTCCCTCGAACTTGAAGTGCCCTACCCACGCGAAGCCATACGCACAGACGACCCCTGCCGGAAACACCACCGGGCTCGCGAGCGAGGGCAAGATCAGCGCGCCGAGGACATGGGGCACGGAGCGGCGGTCCTTCTCGACGCGACGCACGCCATCCGTGGCGATGGCCACCATGCCGGCCATGGCGAGCGGGAACCCAATCGGATTGAGCACTGTCGACACGGCACACGACGCGAGGAAACCCGAGGTGCCCACGAAGTGCAGGCGCCGAGAGGTCGGGCTGCTGTGTTCAGAGATGTAGTGCGGCCAAAAGGCCGAAAGAGACTGAATACGCGCCATAGCTGCTCCCCGGACGCACAGACCTAGCCGACCCGCCGGTGCTGTACCAGTCGCCGACGGAAGTTAGAATTCGGATACGGGAGCCCGGATGTCACGCTTGGTCGTGGTGATGAGCGACATCGAGATGGGAGCGGGCTGCGAGCTCGACGACTTCCCCCACTCTGAGTGGTTGGGGCAGCGTCTGCTCGCGTACGTGGATGGCAACGACGGCGCTGTCGACTTCGTGTTCAACGGCGACACCTTCGACTTTCTCAAGACCTCGGTCGACGGGGCCTACCCAAACCGCATCACCGCGGCCGTCGCCCTGGCCAAGCTCGAGCGAGTTCAGGCCGCACACCCCGCCTTCTTCGATGCGCTGCGCACCATCCTGCTCGACGACCGCGGTCCCCGCTCAGTCTCGTTCCTGCTCGGCAACCACGACATGGAGCTGGCCTTTCCGCAGGTGCAGCGGGCCATCCGGGATGCCATCGGCGAGGCGGTTCGCTTTCCCGGCTTCTCGCTCGAGATGGGCGAGCTGCACATCGAGCACGGCATGCAGGCCGACAGCATGTTCCAGGTCGAGCCCGGCGAGCTGTTCATTCGGCACCGCGGCGAGCCGGTGCTGGCCCTGCCGTGGGGTGCAGTGTCCCTGATTGACGTCGCCCTGCCCCTTCAGCACCGCCTCTACGACCTCGACCGAGTCAAGCCGCGCCAGCGGGTCCTCGCCCTGCTTCCCGAGGTGAACGACCTGCTGCTGAACGCGTATTGGCAGTACTGGACCCAAGATTGGTGGCAGGACTACTGGGCTGGCGAGGACCCGTCGAAGCGCATCAGCTGGACCATGGCCCGCGAGGTGGCGTACCGCTTCAGCACCCACGACACGAGCCTTCACCTTGGGCAGGCCTACAAGAAGCTCATGCGTGAGCGCGACGATCTGCGTGTGTGCGTGATCGGCCACCTGCACCAGTCCCACGTCTGGACCTGGCTCGACCGCCGTGTGCTCACCACCGGCTGCCTGCGCGACGAGTTCGCCATCGACGAGGACGGTGGACTCGAGCGACGCCTTCCGAAGAGCTGGGCCGAGATCCGCATGGACGGCGACATCGTGCGCTCGGCGCAGCTGGTCGAGGACTGGGGCCCGCCGCACCACCCAGGCCAGGCACCGCGGCACATCCGCGAGGTGTGCGACCGGATTCGCGACCTGCTCCCGACTCCGTCGCAGCGCCAGGCCCTGGATGCGGGACAGGCCGACCAAGCTCAGCGCGAAGCCATTGCGCAGGCGGCCGGCGACCCACCGCCCGGCCCCCGCAAGCCGCCTGAGAACTAGGCGTCGTGGTCCGTCCGGAAGAAGAAGCGTGAGGCCAGGCGCCGGTTCCGGGCGATGAAGGTGTACCCGAGTTCGATGAACCAGATGAGCGGCGGCAAAGCGAGCAGCCCCATCCCCGGCCAGCCAAGCCCGCCAAAGATGTGGAGCACCGCTCGTCCAGCGCGGATCACCTCGCCGTCGGCAGTGACCACGTGCATCGCGAACTCGCAGGCTGCGCGCAGCTCATCGGTCACGGCAGGGTCGTCCGCGTCTTGGTACGGCGCCACGGTGAAGCGCTTTGTGATGTCCTTGTGCCTGACCCAGGCAGCAAATCGGCGTCAGAAGCCTCAGAGCCCGTCCCAGAGCACCAGATCACGACCATCGGCCGTCGGGCGCACCTGCACGTGAACCTCCTGCCCTACCCTAACTGCCGCGCTCAGCGACGCGGGGGAAAGGTGGCGAGCTTTCGCTGCAGGGTTCGGCGGTGCATGCCGAGACGCCGAGAGGCCTCGCTGATGTTGCCGCCGCAGTCGTCGAGCACGCGGTTGATGTGCTCCCACTCGGTTCTCGCCAGACTGGGGGCCTGGTAGTCCGGGGCTTCCGCGAGCGGAACATTGTCGCCGCGCGCGAAGGCGGCGAGGATCATGTCGGCGTCGGCGGGCTTGGTCAGGTAGTTCACGGCGCCGAGTCGAATGGCGTCGACGGTGGTGGCGATGCTTCCGTAGCCGGTCAAGATCACGACGCGGAGCTCGGGCCGGCGTCGAATCAAGTCGCGCACGAGCGGCAGACCCGAGCCCTTCGGCATGCGCAAGTCCACCACCGCATGCGTCGGGTCCTGGCGCAAGGCAGCCATCGCCTCATCGGGACCATCGGCGGTGACCACCTCGAAGCCGCGGTCGCGAAGGGCCCGGGCCGTGCGCTCACGCAAGCGCTCATCGTCGTCGACCAGCAGGAACTTGCTCTCGTGGGGCACGGCTTGCATCAGGTCACGTCCATGGGCCAGCGAAGAGTGGCGGTGGTGCCCTCGCCCGGCGTGGAGTGGAGCTTGAGGCTGCCGCCGAGCTGTTCAGAGACGGAGCGTGCGTAGTACACGCCCAGGCCGCGTCCATCCGGCTTGGTGGTGAAGAAGGGCTCACCCACCCGGTGCAACACCGCTTCCGGAATGCCCTCGCCGCGATCGGTGACCCGCACGAGCAGATGGTCCCCTTCGACCTGCGCCGCCACGATGACCGGTCCTTCAGAGGCGTGCAGGGCATTGAAGACGAGTCGCCGGACGACTTGCTCGAACACCCGCACCGGCACGCGAGCCACGACGTGGTCGCACTCGACGACCACGCGCTCGTCCGACCGGTGGCCGAGCTCGACCAGGAGCGGACAGAGGTCCACCTCCTTGAAGCCCTCGGCGGTATGGAGCGCCGCATCACCGGCAAGCTGAGAGAGCACATCCTGGCAGCGCACGACCTCTTCGCGAATCAGCACCAGGTCCTCGCGCTCATGATCCGAGGAAGCCGCGGTCTCGAGCTCACGGGCGACCAACATGATGGTGGATAGAGGTGTGGCCAGCTCATGGGCCGCTCCCGCAGCGAGGGTGGCGAGTGAGCCGAGCCGTCGGTTGCGGTCTTCGATGTCCCGGGCTTCCGCGAGGTGTCGGTCGGCCTCGATCTTCGAGGCACGAACCCGTGCACCCGCCCCGACCACGGCGATTCCCACGCCCGCGAACGCCGCGAACATACCGTAGAGATGGCTGCGCATCGCGTTGTGGTCGTGGGCATGCAGGTCCGCCGGCGCAATCCAGAACAGGCTCGCGTAGCACAGCGAAGCAAAGGTGAAGACGGCCATCGCCCACCTCACCCGAGCGGCGAGCGAGGCCGTAATCACTGGAACGACGTAGACGAGCACGAAGGGGCTGGCGTCTCCGCCGGTGACGGCCAAGGCCGCCGTCAACAAGAGCAGATCGAGAATGTGGATGGCGCCGAGCTGCGTGTCGGTCAGCCCTCCCTGGCGTCGAATCACCCACTCTAGGAGTGCATTAGTGACGAGCCCGGCGCCGGCTACCCCTGCGAGGGTCGGTGCCGGCGCATGGCTCATCGCCCCTGCGGCCACGAGCACAGCGGCGGCGATCACAACCCACCGAAGACGCACAAACTGTGCGCTGGTCAGTAGGCCATCGGACGCGGGCGACATGTGCTCCAAGCGCAGGCTCACATGCCGGAGTCCATGGCCATGCAGTGACCCATCTCTGCATGGCACATCAACCCGAGCGATGCGCAGTCTTCTTCCTCGGCCCACGCGCCATCCGTGCACATCTCGAGAATCTCGCCGGTCGCGCACTGGTACGCCCCGTCCGTGCAGTCCTCGTCGGCAGTCGTGCCACAAGCAGCAACCAGAGTGAGGGCGAAAGCAAAGCTGAGCGTGCGGAACATCGAGAACTCCGTGGAAGGTGCAGAGCCCCTATCCTAGCCCCCCCAAGACCCTCCTGCGGCAAGATGTCGCACCGCGAAACCCCATGCTGCGTCGCGTACGGGATGTGCGGCGATACCCGCAGTTATGCCTCGTCGCCTTCTCGCCAGTCTGATCTGCGTCGGTGCCCTCATTGGCACCGCCGAGGCGAGCTGCGGCCTGGATCAGTGTCCGCCCAGCGCCGCCCCAGGCACTGCCCATGCCGTGGTGGCCGCCACGCGGGTGACCTCGGTAGCCTCGCAGGTCTGGACCGAAGAGACCTTTGTGGGCGCGAGCTTTGCGCTCTCTCCGGTGTTCCGCGCCGAGGCGACCTTGCCCGCGGTGTGGCTGCGCTACCGCGGAACGAGTGTGGTCGGCCTGGGGAATGCGGTCGCCTTGGTCGATGCGGCCTGGCCCGTCGGCATCGCGCGCATCGGTGGAGGCTTTCAACTGGAGCTACCCACCGCGACCAGCGAGTATCTGGGCGACCGCCACTTCCTGGGCTTGCCTTACCTAAAGGCACAGCTGCAGAGCGGCCTGTGGCAGGCCCGCGCGCGCGGAGGATGGGGTGCACAGCTCGGCGCAAGTGTGCACGGCCACCCGGGACCGAACATGAACCCGCACGCATCTTCAGAGCTGCTGTGGCGTGTCGACGGGCAGTGGGGCGACCGCGTTCGCCCTGGGCTCGGTCTCGATGGAGTGCACACCCTGACTGGCGAGGCGCAGACCCTCCTGGCGGTCGTGCCACGGATCGGCGTCACCTTGGGTACGGCGCGTCTGGGGATCGAGGCGCAGGTTCCCGTCACGCGGGCGAGGCGGTTTCGTTGGCGCGGACTCATGTCCCTCCGCGTTCCCGTGGGTGCCCGCTCGAGCTAAGCGCGATCCGATCGTGAATGTGAGCGGCGGCAGCTTCCATCTGGACTAGCCGTACGTCGCGTCACGTGTCGCTTCTGCCAAGCCCACACCGAAGGCCTGGCACCCCAAAGTGAAACATGTTCTACTTCGCGTCCCCGACCCACTGGGAGGCGCGAGTGAGCGGCATTTCTACGACGATTCACCCCGACGGCATCGCGGAGGTCGTCGTCGATCGACCCCCGGTCAATGCCCTGACCGTCGCAGGTTGGTTCGAACTCGGGCGCCAGGTCACCGTCGCCGGCGAGAACCCGAATGTGCGCTGTGTCGTGCTCCGGGCTGAAGGCCGCGGCTTCAATGCCGGCGTCGACATCAAGGAGATGCAGCAGACCGAGGGCTTCTCGGCGCTGATCGGCGCAAACAAGGGCTGCTTCGCCGCCTTCAAGGGTGTGTACGAGTGCCTGGTTCCCGTGGTCACCGCAGTGAACGGGTTCTGCCTCGGTGGAGGCATCGGCCTGGTCGGCAACTCCGACATCATCGTCGCTTCGGAGGACGCGTTCTTCGGTCTTCCCGAGGTCGACCGCGGAGCCCTCGGAGCGGCCACTCACCTGGCGCGCCTGGTCCCCCAACACAAGATGCGGGCAATGGTCTACACCGCCACCAACGCGACCGCCCAAGAGCTGCACCACTACGGCTCGGTGCTCGAGGTCGTGCCGAAGAGTGAACTCCGGGCCACCGCCATGCGCATCGCCGGTCAGATCGCCGCCAAGCGCGGCAACGTGATTCGCGCGGCCAAGCAGTCGCTCAACGGCATCGACCTGTGGGATGTGAACCGCTCGTACCGCTACGAGCAGGGCTTCACCTTCGAGCTCAACCTCGCCGGAGACGGCGATGCCGCCCGGGATGCCTTCGTCACCGACGGAAAGGAGGCCACATGACGCGCATGCTCACGCCCGAACAGGTCATCGGCGAGCTCTCGTCCGGCATGACCATCGGCATCGGTGGCTGGGGCTCGCGGCGCAAGCCGATGGCCCTGGTGAACGCCCTCGCGAAGTCCGACCTCACCGACCTGACCATCGTGACCTACGGAGGGCCCGACGCCGGGATTCTCTGCGCCCTCGGCAAGGTCAAGAAGCTCGTGTACGGCTTCGTCAGCCTCGACTCGATTCCCCTCGAGCCGCACTTCCGCATGGCCCGCCAGAAAGGCACCATTCCCGAGGTGATGGAGCTCGACGAGGGCATGCTCAACCTCGGCCTGCGCGCCGCCGCCTGGGGCGTGCCCTTCCTGCCCACGAAGTCCGGCCTGGGCTCGGGGGTGATGGACGTCAACCCGCAGCTCACCACCGTGACCTGCCCCTACACCGGGGATGAGCTTGTCGCGATGCCCGCTCTCAAGCTCGACGCCGCCTTCATCCACATGAATCGCGCCGATGAACGAGGCAACGGCCAGTACCTGGGACCGGACCCGTACTTCGACGACTGGTTCTGCATGGCCGCCGACAAGGCGTACATGAGCTGCGAGAAGCTCGGACTTGAGGACAGCTGCCTGCACAGCCGCATCATCAACCGGACCATGGTCGATGCCGTCATCGTGGCGCCCGGCGGTGCCGGCTTCACCGAGTGTCCTCCCGACTACCCGCGCGACGAGGCCGCCCAGAAGGCCTACGCCAAGACCGCCAAAGACCCAGAAGCCTGGGCCAAGTTCGTGGAGGCCCTGTGATGCTCGGAGATATCTGCGCCCTTGCCTGCGCCGAGACCTTTCGGGGCGACGGCAACTCGATGGTCTCGCCGATGGCCCCAATCCCAAAGCTCGGCGCCAAAGTCTGCAAGGCCTTGTGGGAACCCGATCTGGTGCTCACCGACGGCGTCGCCACCATCATCGATCTCGACGGCGAGCCCGAGGGTTGGATGCCGTTCTCGCGGGTGTTCGACACGCTGTGGAACGGCAAGCGCCACGTCATGATGGGCGCCACCCAGATCGACAAGCACGGCAATCAGAACATCAGCTGCATCGGAGACTTCGCGCGCCCGAAGGTCCAGCTTCTCGGCGTGCGCGGCGCCCCCGGCAACACCATCTGCCACCCCACCAGCTACTGGGTCGGGCGCCACTCTTCGAAGGTGTTCGTCGAGGCCGTCGACATGGTGAGCGGCATCGGCACCGACCGCGGCGCGTTCGAGATCCGCAGAGTCGTCAGCAACCTCGGGGTCTTCGACTTCGAGGGCGGCACCATGCGCGTGCGCAGCTTGCATCCAGGCGTCGACATCGCTGACGTCCAGGCCGCCACCGGCTTCGAGCTGGTCGTGCCCGCGGAGATTCCGACGACCCGAGAGCCAAGTGCCGACGAGCTCGCCGCACTCGAGCGCTTCGATCCAGGTCGTGCGATCCGGGCATCCGTCGAGGGCTAGACGATTCGTGGAGGCCCGTGGGGTTCATCCATAGAGAACCTGGTGTATGAAGACGCTCCCATAGGAGACCCTTCATGCGCCTCGCCCCCTCCCTCGCCCTCCTCGCTCTGATTGGCTGCTCCGGCAGTGGCACCGAGGACAGTGACACTCCAGAGTGCACCGACGGCGACACTCAGGTCGCGGATAGCTGTGGGCTGAATGACCGAGGCGCCTACGATCAGGAGTGCGTCAACGGCACCTGGGAAGATGTCGAGTGCGTGGACCCCGACGAGTGCACCGACGGCGACGAGAGCTCCGAGGCCTGCTGGGACGATCGCGGAGAGCTGGCCCTGATCTGCGACGAGGGCGAATGGGTCGAAGACGGCGACTGCGAGCTGACCGCCGCCATCAACGTCTCGGTCGACTCCACAGGCGCGCAAGCCAACGAGGCCTCTGAAGACCCGGCGATCTCTGCCGACGGACAGTGGGTCGCGTTCACCTCCGAGGCGAGCAACCTCGTCGCCGACGACACGAATGCCGTGGCCGACGTCTTCCTGCACGATCTCGCGACGGGCACGACGACGCTGATCAGCCGGGACTCGAGCGGGACGATTGGCGATGGTCGCTCCAACTGGCCCTCGATCTCCGCAGACGGCCGATTCGTGGCCTTCATGAGCCGAGCGACCAACCTGGTCGCCAGCGACACCAATGGACGTGGCGACATCTTCTTGCACGACACGCAGACCTCGATCACCACCCGCGTGAGCGTCACCTCGGCGGGCGGCGAGGCCATCGCATCGGCGATCCAGCCGGCAATCTCGGACGACGGCACCCGCATCGTCTTTGAGTCCACCGACCTGTTCACGGACGTTCGGGCCGTCCTCGGCGGAACCTCCGCGTTCAGCAACATCTTCATGCACGACACCACGGACTCCACCACGGTGCGCATCAGCGACGCCGCCGGGGGCGCCGACGCGAATGGCGACAGCTACAGCGCGCACATCAGCGGCACGGGGCGCTACGTCACCTACCAGTCCGCGGCCACAGACATCGCCCGCGGAGTCGCCTGGCAGCAGATCTGGCTCTACGACGATGACGCCGGCACGACCTCGAAGCTCAGCACCAACAGCTCGAACGAAGACGCCGACGACCACACCGATGCGCCCATTGTCTCGGACGACGGCAGCAAGGTCGTCTACTTCTCGAGCGCCACGAACCTGGTGAGCGACGACGACAACTTCATCGGCGACATCTTCCTCTACAACAACGGCACCACGACCCGCGAGAGCGAGAGCAGCACCGGCACGCCGGCCCTGGCCTCGTCCTTCTACCCAGTCATCTCGGGAGACGGCAGCCTGGTGGCCTTCCAGTCTCGCGCGTACGAAATCGTCGCAGATGACGGAAACTCGGTGCTCGACGACATCTTCACGCGCGACGTCGCGAACGGCACCACCACGCTGATCAGCCGCACTCCGGCCGGCGCGGCTGGCAACGATCGCTCGACAGCGCCCGACCTGTCCTCTGACGCCCGCCACGCCGCGTTCGTCACCCTCGCCACCGACATCGTCGCCGGTGACGCGAACGGCTACGCCGACATCATCGTGATGCCGGCTCGCTAGGCTCGACGGCCCGGGAGTCGATGGGCCCCTCGGTTCCCTCACCGAGAGACTCTTGAACCCGTCGCTGGCTCTTTCGAGCCGCGTCGCAGGCCGGGTGGCTCTCGCCAGGCCCGCACGCCATCGCAAAGAAGGTGATGGCGCGCTTCGCGTCGACGGGCACCCCGCGTCCCTCGGCCAAGTGCGTCCCGAACATGGTGCACGCCCAGGGGTCGTCTGCCAGGCACGCTAGCTCGAAGGTGCGCGCCGCACAGGCCGCCTGAACGGGGTCTTCGCGGGACAGAGCCGCCGCCGTGTTCGTGCAGCCCGAGACGATGCCGAGCTCACACGCCCGGTGGTACATGCGCGGATCGGGTTCCTGGGCCGCTTCGAGGGCGAGCGCCCCGCCGTAGCATGCGAGCGCGTCGCCGGCGTTGCACTGGGCAAAGCACTTTCGGGCATCGGGGCAGTAGCTGTGCCAGCCCGCCGAGGACACCGGCACCATCGGGAAGACGTCTGCGGGGCAGCTCGGCACAGGACCGACGGGATCGGCCAAGGCGGCGGCGAGGAGAAGAGCAAGCATGGCGCAGCATACCCTTGCCGCGGCGCTTGGAACCGGGCACTCTCCGGGACCGGAGTCTTCATGCGCCTCGTCCCCACCCTCCTGCTCCTTGCCTGCACCGGCGCCACCGGCGACGACAACCCGCTCGTCTGCGACGGAGACGACGAGGGCCGCACCGAGATCACCATTGCGCCGTACCTCCAGCGGGTCACTCAGACCTCGGCGGTCGTGATGTGGGAGACGACGGAAGGCGTCGGCACACGCGTACGCTTCGGTGCCGACGAATCCATGGGCGAGGCGGTCTGCGGCGAGGTGGTCGGCGTGCTCGACGGCAAGCCAGAGGATGCCCCCACCCAGGTGCACACCGCGACGTTGACCGGCCTTTCTCCCGGATCC
This sequence comes from Pseudomonadota bacterium, assembly GCA_023954855.1. Classification (GTDB taxonomy): domain Bacteria; phylum Myxococcota_A; class UBA796; order UBA796; genus M1803. The sequence continues at coordinate 65,133 of JAGSGY010000023.1, forward strand.
ACGGTCTACTACCAGACTCAGACCGGACGGACCGAGAGCGAGATCCAGCACTTCCGGACCGTCCCGAGCGACCCCGAGACCCCGTTTCGACTCGTCGCTATGTCGGACTCGCAGCAGGACAACTCGCGTCCGGCGCAGTTCGCTGAGGTCGTGCAGGACGGCGTGATCGCCTACACCAGGGCCGAGTATGGCGAGGACCTCTCCGAAGAGCTCGGCCTGGTCCTGTTCCCCGGCGACCTCGTCGACAACGGCTGGCTCACCTCAGAGTGGCAGGACGAGTTCTTTGGCCCCGCCGCCGAGCTGTTCGGCGCCGTGCCCGTGTACCCGGCCATCGGCAACCACGAAGGCGGCAGTCCCCACTACTTCCGCTACTTCGATGTGCCCGACGACGGCGAGAACGAGCGCTTCTACACGACCGACTACGCCAACCTTCGCGTCATCGCTCTCGACAGCAATCCGCCCTTCGACAATGCCGACCAGCTGCTCTGGCTCGAGGGCGTGCTCGAGGACACCTGCACCGCCGACGACGTCGACTTCGTGTTCGCGCAGCTCCACCACCCCTGGCTCTCTGAGCTGTGGACGCCTGGCGAGAGCGACTTCACCGGCCAGGTCGCAGAGATGATCGGCACGTTCTCGACCGACTGCGGCAAGCCGTCGATTCACTTCTTCGGCCACACCCACGGCTACTCGCGGGGGCAGCTTCGCGACCACGACCACCTGATGGTGAACGTCGCGAGTGCCGGCGGACGCATTGACCGGTGGAACGAGCACAAGCAGGCCGACTACGACGAGTTCACGGTGAGCCGCGACACCTACGGCTTCGTGCTCGTCGAGGTCGAGGGTGGCGACGCGCCGAAGTTCACGATGAAGCGCATCAGCCGCGGAAACCCGGATGCCCCCGAGGACAACGCGCTCGCGGACGAGATCACGATCTGGGCAAGCAATGACGCCCCGGCCACACCGGTGGTGAGCGGCGTGGACTGCAGCAGCGCACCCACAGTGTCCGCTTCGGCCTTTTCAGACCCTGACGGACACGGACACCAGGCCAGCCACTGGCAGCTGGCCCCGACCTGCGACTTCACCTCGGTCACGACCGAGCGGTGGATGCAGGACCAGAACGAGTACAAGAACGAGGACAGCCAAGCCGACGACGACCTTACCGACGAGGTCTTCGACGAGCTGTCTTCCGCCGGGGCCTGCGTGCGGGTGCGCTACCGCGACGAGGGACTGCAGTGGAGCGATTGGTCCGCCGGGCTCACCCTGACCAGCTGCACCTGACCGACGCATTCACACGAGGTTCAACGACCGTCCTTCGACGGTTCACCAGGTCCACCTCCCACATCCAAGGTCCTCCTCCAGATTGATGCTGTGCCCGGCACAGGAGGAGAACCATGAGACACCTACCCCTCGTCTTCGCGAGCCTAGCGGCTATTGGCTGCACCAACGAACCCGAGATCGGCTTCACGCTGATCTCGGCCCTTCCCGCCGAGACCGCGGGTGTGGCCCTCGGCTCGGACGGCCTCGCAAGCGCCGCCATGGATGGCCAGGTCTGCCTGCTCGACGTGTCAGACGCCTCGGTGATCGGCGACCAAGACCTCGGTGACGGCGCTGAGGTCCTGCTCGACAGCCATCAAGACAAGGTGCTCACCGCACATGAGGGCGCGCTGTACCTGCTCTCCCGCGACCTCAGCGAACCCCAAGCCCTGACCCAAGACGCCGCCACCCGCGCACGCATCACCGACGACGGAAGCATCGTCGCCCTGTCGACCACCGCTGGGGACTGCAGCCTGAGCTGGTCGAGTGCGCCGGACGAGGCCTGGCAGCTGCCGGACGCGGACTGCAGTGGTCCCGTGTCGCTCGCGGTGGACCGCAGCACCGGCGTCGCATGGATCGGGGACGGCCAGCAGCTGACTCAGCTTCACCCGAACGGGCGCACCGCCACCTGGGACATCCCGGCCGACCGGCTCTCGTTCGATGCCTCCACCGGCCACGTGCTGGTGGGCAAGACCGGTGAAGCATGGATCGGGGCGATGGGGCCCGACGGCGAGATCGCCTGGTCGAGAGATCTCAGGGGTGCGCTCTTCGACATCGACTCCGCCGGCGCCACCGGCGTCACGGCCGTGATGATGGACCAGGACATCGGCGGAATGCTGAGCCTGGTGCTCGGCGACACCGGCCAGCCCATCGCCGACTTCCAGCTTCCGGAGTCCGCCGAGGTCAGCATGGCAGACGACGGGTCGATGATGGCCCTTGCCCGCGACGAAGAGGTGCTGTTCTACAGGGTCGACGCGGACGACGGATGGCTCGAGACCGCCTCGACCGACAACATGGACCTCAAGGAGCGGGACCACTCCACCGCACTGACCATCGGCAGCGCGGCGGGGGCCACCCTCGGCACCGCCCTGCTCATCGCGACCCTGGCCGACTGATGCGCACCCTCCTTCTCGGACTCGCACTCTGCGCACCGGCCACGGCCTTGGCCCAGGGCTGTGTGTCTGCGATTGGAGGGGCGGTCGGTGCGACACGCGGGCACCGAGACTGGGACTTGGCGACGCCTTCGGGCACCACGCTGTCCTCATCACCGGTGCTGTCGATGCGGTGTGCTGGCGGAGGATTCTGGATCGGCGCCGAAGCGGTTCCGGGTGTGCGTCACTCCTACGCCAACCTCAGCAGTCGGGGCTCGTTGATGACGACGACCCACTTCGGCCTGGACATCCGCCTGGCCGACGAGCTGCGCGGAGGCACACACGTGGTCACGAACGGCGCGGTGGTCGGCATCGGCGGCAGACTTCACGCCGGTCCTATCGAGTTCCGGGTCGACTATCTTCCCGGGCGAGACGCGAGCGCGGTCGCCTGGCTGCTGCTCGACATCCACCCCATCGACGGCGGCTACGACGAGGGCATCGACTTCGGCTGGGACGAGGTCGACTTGGTGCTCCGCCACGGATTCGAAGTCGGCCACTTCACTGGCTACCGCGTCGAGATCGGCCCCGAAGGCCAGGGTCCGCTCCTCGGCGCACGGGTCGGCGCCGTCAGCGGGCGGCGGTCCAAGGTCGCCGCACAACCCACGGCCTTCGCGTTCATGGACATCCCGTTGAGCTTCGAGGGGACCCTGAGTCTCGAGGCTTCTGCGGGCGGGACGCTGCGGCATGGCGAACTGCAGCCGGCCGCGGGACTGCGCCTCGTCGGCGACTTCGAAGATGCGCCCATCCAGGTTCACGGCGGCTGGATGTTCGGTCTCGGCGACGCAAAGGAACGAACGCCGGACGTGGGCATCGGCTTCATCTGGTAGCGGGTCTACCGAGCAAACAGCCGCGAGAGCCACTCCTCGACAATGCCAGCGACCTCACGCCAGCCCTTCTGCCTACAAATCCAGTGGATGCGCCCCTCGAAGTAGCGAAAGTCGGTGGGCGCGGCCGCCCCGTAGCGGCGAGCATTGTCCCGGTTCAGTCCCGGGGGAATGGCGCGGTCGAGTGCTCCGGCGACCATCAGTAGCGGCGGTCGGGGCGCCTCGAAGTCAATGGCGCCAGCCGGCGAGGCGGGCCCGCG